>JBOGNE010000053.1:0-25655 GCA_050747005.1 Candidatus Acidiferrales bacterium | reverse complement strand
TCTATCCGCTGCCGGATCTGGCGAAGCGGACGATATTGGTGGTTTCACCGAAGAGCATCGGAGTGAGCACGAAGGAAGCCTATGAATGGCTATCTCCCGAATTGACAAGGCTCTCAAAACCCAATAGAATTTGGGGGTTCTGTGCTCTGTGCTGGAGCCGGCAGGGGGCAGGCATCTCGAACGATTTCGAGGCGCCCGTCTTCCGCCGCCATCCGCGACTTGGAGAGGTCCGGGACGGATTGCTCAAGCGAGGAGCCGCAGATGCCGCGCTGGCGGGTAGCGGGTCGGCGGTGTTCGGAGTATTCCGAAACCCAGCGCAGGCGCGCCGAGCCGCTCGAGCATTTCCGGAAGATTCGGCTTTCGTCGTTGAAACCCTATCCAGGGAAAATTATGGCCGCGCACTCCGATGGAGAGTGAACGGTTGAGGGATCGTTTTGGCCGACGAAAAATTCAAGGTTTTCTGCGGGACCGCGAATCCCGCCTTGGCGGACTCGATTTGCCATTTTCTGGGCGTGCCGCTGGGCCGCGCCGATCACGGGCGCTTTAGCGACGGCGAAACGCGGTATCAGATTCTGGAGAACGTTCGCGGCGCGGATGTTTTCGTGGTGCAGCCGTGCTGCTCGCCGGTGGATTTCCATCTGATGCAGTTGCTGCTGATGGTGGACGCGTTCAAGCGCGCTTCGGCATGGCGCATCACGCCGGTGATCCCGTATTACCCGTACGCGCGGCAGGATCGCAAGGACCGCCCGCGAGTGGCGATATCGGCGAAGCTGGTGGCGGATTTGCTGGAAACCGCGGGATCGAGCCGCGTGCTTTCGCTCGATTTGCACGCGCCGCAGATTCAGGGCTATTTCAACATTCCGGTGGATCATTTGTTCGCCGCGCCGGTGATGGTGGAATATTTTCAGAAAAAGAAGCTGGGGCCGATGACGGTGGTCTCGCCCGATGCGGGCGGCGTGGAGCGGGCGCGCTATTTCGCGAAGAAAATCGACGCGCCGCTGGCTATCGTCGACAAGCGCCGCATCGACGTGAACGTCAGCGAAGTGATGAACCTGATCGGCGACGTGAAGGGGCGCCCGGCGCTGGTGATCGATGACATCATCGACACGGCGGGAACGCTGGTAAAAACCGCGGAAGCTCTGCTCGAGCATGGGGCGACAAAAGTGTTCGCGGCCTGCACGCACGCGGTGCTCTCGGGGCCGGCGGTCGAACGGCTGACGGAATCGAAGATTGAAGAAGTGATCGTGACGGATTCGGTGCCGCTCAACGAAGCGGCACGGAAGTTGCCGAAGATCAAAGTGCTCAGCGTGGCGCCGCTGCTGGCTCGCGGCATCCAGTCGATTCACGAAGAGACTTCGATCAGCGAGCTTTTTATTTAGAGTAGCGCCGCGTTGCACGACGGCGGCGGTTGGGACTTTCTGGAATGTCGGGCTGGAGCCCGGTGCTGCTATATTTCGCAAGAAGCAAGAGGAAGGACATGGAAACATTCACAGTAGAAGGAACGATTCGAGAAACGCGCGGCAAGAACGCCGCGCGGCGCACGCGCCTGACGGGCAACGTCCCGGCGACGCTTTACGGCGGGCGCAAAGACCCGATCACGCTTTCCGTGAATGCGAAGCAGATCGCGAAGATTCTGCGCTCGGAGACCGGGCACAACACGATTTTCAACGTTACAGTCGCGGGCGGCAGCCACGAAAGAGCCATGCTGAAGGACTGGCAGGTGGATCCCGTGAGCGGAAAGCTGCTTCATGCGGACTTGCTGCGGATTGCCATGGACGTTCGCATGCGCGTGAGAGTCCCGGTCCACACATTCGGCGAGCCGCAGGGCGTGAAGATGCAGGGCGGAATTTTCGAAATGGTCACGCGCGAGGTGGAAGTCGAATGTCTCCCCGGCGACATTCCGGAAGAATTCAAAATTGACGTGAGCGAAATGCTCATCGGCAAGCAGCTTCGCGCGGCCGATCTTCCCTTCGATCCGGAGAAGGTCAAGCTGGTCACGGACCCGCAACGCGTTCTGGCGCACGTCGTAATCCTGAAGAAGGAAGAAGAGCCCGCGCCGGAAGCAGCCGTGGCGGCCGAAACCGCGCCAGCCGAGCCCGAAGTCATCAAGAAGGGCAAGAAGGAAACGGAAGAAGGCGCAGCGGAAGGCGCAGCGGAAGCTCCCAAGGCGGAAAAGTCGGAGAAGAAGAAGTAAAGGCGGGCTGGCGCCCTTCGATGCGTTTTCTGATGAGCTAACTCATGAGCCCACTCATCAGCCCGCGGATCAGGTTGATTGTCGGCCTCGGCAATCCCGGCGACGAATATACGCGGACGCCGCACAATATGGGCTTCCTGGCGGTGGACGGGCTGGCGGAACGCGCGGGCATTCGCGTAACGCGCCCGGAATCGAAATCGTACGTTGGTCTCGGCAAGCTGGCGGGAAATGAAATCGTTCTGGCGAAGCCCCAGACGATGATGAACCTCAGCGGCATCGCGGTGCGGATGCTGATCGAGCGATACGAATGCCAGGCCGCCGAGACGATCGTCTTGACGGACGACGTGGATCTGCCCTGGGGAATGCTGCGAATTCGCGAGCGAGGCAGCGCGGGGACGCACAACGGCTTGAAATCGGTGGTGCGATCCCTGGGAACGGAAGATTTCCCACGCGTGCGATTGGGAATACGGCCCGAGAAAATCTGGGGAGAATTGAGGGACTACGTTCTCTGCCCCATGGGCCGCGCCGAACGCGAAGTGGCCGCGCAAATGGTGAAGGACGCGGGCGACGCCGTGGAGGCGATTTTAACGGACGGCGTGAATAAGGCGATGTCGCGTTTCAATCGCCGCGTGCCGCCGGACGAAGAGAGCTCGCAGTAAAGACAGGAAGTGCTGTACCGAAGAAAGGGAATCGAGGACATATGGAAGAGCGCCAGTACGATTTGATTTTCATCTGCCGGCCAGATACGCCGGAGGCAGACGTTGACAAAGTGATTGCCACCATCGAGCACGCGGCCACCGAAAAGGGCGCGAAGATCGAGTCGGTGAACAAGTGGGGCCGCAAGCGCATGGCCTATCGCGTGCAGAAGCTGCGCGAAGGATTTTATGTCTACATGGTCCTCAAATCGAGCCATGGCGAGGTGGTCAAGGAACTCGAGCGCCGGCTAAAAGTGAGCGACGCGGTGATCAAGTATCTGACCGTGCGTCTGGACGAAGAACTGAAGCGGCAGAAGAAATTGCAGCATCACCGCGAGCGCCGCGCCGCTCGCCGCCCGCGCAAGGCCGCGCCGGCTGCGGTGCCTGCGCCGGCCGGAAGCGGTGAACAAGCCGCGCCGGCAGCCTAATAAGGGAGGAATCGAATGGCAGACGAGAACGTACCTCAGCAGCAGCCTCAAGCACCGGCGCCAGCGCCGTCAGGTCCGCGCCCCATGGGCGGTTCCGGACCGCGTCCGGCAGGTGGCGGCGGCAGGCCCGGCGGACCCGCAAAACGCGGGAAGCGAAACTTCATCCGCAAAAAGAAAGTGTGCCGGTTCTGCGTCGACAAGTCCGACTTTATTGACTACAAAAAAGCCGAGATCCTGGCGCCGTTCCTTCAGGAGCGCGGCAAAATTCTTCCACGCCGCATGACCGGAACGTGCGCGCGGCATCAGCGCTGGCTCACCGTGGCAATCAAGCGCGCGCAGAATATCGCGCTGCTGCCGTTCGCGGCCGAGCTGTAGCCCGACGAAGCTGTCGCGCGGACAGGTTGTGACGCCGGGCTGGGGAGCCTGCGTGAGACTTCTTACTGTCTGACCTCAGCGGCTAAAGCCGGATTGTATTTGCCAGACGTACGGCACTGCTGAAAGCCGTGCCCTGACGCAAGACTGGCGTAACCACACAAGTTCAGCAAGGTTGTCGCGCGCGCAAGATTCTGTAGCGCCGGGCTTCAGCCCGGCATGTTGGTCCAAGATTTAAGCGTCAGATTTAGGAGGCGCAGCAGATTTAAGCGACGCAACATCACCGAGAGGACTTGAGGAAACCATTATGCAAATCATTTTGCAGGAAGATGTCGAAAAGCTGGGGGATCGCGGCCAGGTGCTCGAGGTGGCGGCAGGCTATGCGCGGAATTTCCTTTTGCCCCGCAAGCTCGCTCTCGAAGCGACTCCCGGCAACATGAAGCGCCTCGAAAAAATGCGCGTCAATTTCGCAAAGAAGGCGGCCACCGAGAAAGAAGCGGCGCAGAAGCTCGCCGAGATCCTCAATGGCGTGTCGCTCACGCTCACGCGCAAGGCCGGCGACAGCGACCAGCTTTTCGGTTCGGTCACTTCGTCGGACATCGCCGAAGCCCTGGCAACCCAAGGCCACGAGATCGACAAGCGCAAGATCGTCCTCGCCGATCCGATCAAGCTCGTCGGCGAATACGAAATTCCGGTCAAGCTTCACCGCGAAGTCACAGCGATCGTCAAGCTCTCGGTCCAGAAAGAAGCATAATTCCACGCGAAGACGGAGCTAAGTCTGAGTTCCCAGTTCTCGTGACAAGTTTCGAGGTTTTCAGTCTGCTCGACTCCAGCTTTACGCAGCTCTGCCGTAAAAGCAGCCGGGTTCCACCGCATCAGCTAAGAAGCTAAACACGATTTTTTGCGTTCCTTTCCGGGGTGCGCCATACTCCCGCCTCGATTTCTTCGATTCATCGCCTGTAAGCTTCGTTTGACGTGAGGAAGAATGAGAAAGCTCTACGTGCTGCTCGCAGCTTGCGGAATCGCGCTTCTCGCGTGCGGGTCCCTCTCCGCCATGTTCCTGCGCGGAGGGCCCGCAGGGGCTGCTCGGGCAATGCTTTTGCAATCGCCAACGCAGCCGCCGGCGTCACAAGCGGAATCCGCGCCGCCCGCGGCTTCGGAGGCTCCTGCGCAAGCGTCGGAAAAGCGAATCACGGCTTACACGTTGCCGCCCGATCTTTACAAAAAAGCTCACGCCCTGAGCAAGATCGGTTTCTGGGGAGAGATCGTCACGTTCATTTATTCGCTCGGGATCCTCTGGCTTTTCCTTCAGTGGAGGCTTGGCCCGAAGTATCGCGACTGGGCGGAAAGTGCTTCGTCCGTGCGTTTTCTGCAAGCGGTGATCTTTGCGCCACTCTTTCTTGTGACCGTTGCGATCCTGGATATTCCCACGGATATTGGCCGCGAGTGGGTGCTGCGAAAATACGGCCTGAGCATCGAGAATTGGGGCTCGTGGTTTTGGGATTGGACGAAAAGCGAGCTGATAAGCATCGCGATCGGAATCATCCTTGTCTGGATTCTGTACGCGGTGATTCGCAAGAGCCGCCGGCGCTGGTGGTTTTATTTCTGGCTGGCGGCGCTTCCGATTGGTTTGTTCCTTTTCTTCCTCCAACCGATTGTCGTCGATCCGATGTTTCACAAATTCGAGCCGCTCGCGCAAAAAGATCCCGCGCTTACGGCCCAGCTCGAGAGGATGGTGCAGCGCGCGGGAGAGAACATTCCGCCGGAGCGGATGTATTGGATGGGCGCAGGCGAGAAGACCACCGAGCTGAACGCTTACGTGACTGGATTCGGCGCATCGAAACGGCTGGTGGTGTGGGATACGACCATCGCAAAAATGACCACTCCCGAAATCGTTTTCGTGGCCGGCCACGAAACGGGCCACTACGTTTTGAACCACATACCCAAGGGCCTCGCGTTCTTCGCCGTATTTTTGGCCGTTCTTCTGTACCTGGGCTCGCGATCCATCGGATGGCTGCTCGCCAAATGGGGACCGAGATGGCAGATTCGCGGGCTGGACGATTGGGCATCGCTTCCTGCGTTGCTGCTGCTTTTGTCGATCTTTGTCTTTATCGCCAGTCCGATCGGAAATAGCTTCAGCCGCCATATCGAACATCAGGCCGACCAATACGGGCTCGAAGTCACTCACGGACTCACGCCGGACTCATCGCAAGTGGCCGCACAGGCCTTTCAGGTTTTAGGCGAAGTAGACTTGGCCGATCCAAAGCCGAATCCCGTGGACGTTTTTTTCTTCTACGATCATCCAGCGATCCCGAATCGAATTCGATTCTGCCTCACGTACGATCCGTGGGTGACCGGAAGCCAGCCTCAATTCGTAAAGTGAGGCGCCTGCACTCGCGTTATTCGCGGGCGTGAATCGTCATCCGAATGCCGTGTTTTGGGCGCAGCGTGACGAGAGGTTCGGGAACCACGGGATGGCCGGGAACCAATTTGAAGCGGAATTTCCGCGCGATCGTGGCGATGACCAGGGCCGATTCGAGCAGAGCGAATCCCTGACCGATGCATCGCCGCGGACCATCGCCGAATGGAAAATACGCGCCCGCCGGAAGACGGCCGGCGAGGCCATCGAGCCATCGCTCGGGACGGAACGCGCTGGGATCGTCGTAATAGCGCGCGTCGCGATGCATCACCCATTGCGAGACCAGAATCGTTGTGCCCGCCGGAAAATCGTACCCGCCGATACTTGAAGGCGCAATCGAAGTGCGCGCCAGAATGTACGCCGGCGGATAAAGCCGCAGCACTTCGTTCACCACGGCATGGAGGTATGGCAGGCGCTCGAGGTCAGAAATTCCTGGAGCGCGGCCGCCGAGCACGTCGCGCAGTTCTTCATGCAGTCGCGCTTCGGCCGATGGATTTTCGCTGAGCAGGTACCAGGTCCAGGCAAGAGTCAGCGCGGTCGTCTCATGCCCGGCGAGGAAGAGAGTCATGGTCTCGTCGCGCAGTTGTTTTGGCGTCATCTGCGAGCCGTCTTCGTCCATCGCGGCCATCAGCATCGACAGCAAATCGCCATGAGGTTCCGAGTGGTGCCGCGCCTGGCGTTCGGCGATTATGCGGTACACCAGCGAATCGAGAAACTCGAAGTCGCGGTCCGCGCGGAGGCGCCGCGGCGTCGGGACCCAGCGTGGAATATTCAGCGGCGAGCGCGCGCGGCCGAGCGAGTAACGCATCAGAAACGTCATCGCGTGCCCCACACGCTGCGCTTCGCCCGGAAGCGTGGTGCCAAAAAGCGTGCGCACCGCGGCTTCGAGCGTCAGTTCCATCATCTGCTCGGCCATGTTGCGCACGTCTCCGTCGCGCCAATGGCTTAGTTGCATTTCCGCGCACTCGATCATCGCGGGCGAATATTCGTTCACCCTGTGCCGGTGGAATGCCGGCTGCGCAAGACGACGCTGTCTCCGCCAGAAGTCTCCTTCGCTGATCAAGAGTCCCTGGCCCAGAAGGCGCTGCGTGGCTTGCTTGCTCAAAATGCTCTTGTGAAATTTGCTTTGCTGGAACAATAACACCTGCTGGATGAGATCGGGGTGATTGATTAGGATGCGGCTTTGCAGCACGACGGGAATGCGCACCACGTCGCCGTATTCGCGCGCCAGCCGCTGCATCAGGCCGAGCGGATCGCGCAACAACTCCAACGCGACGCCGGCGATCGGCACGCCTTTCGGCCCCGGCGGAACACGCTTACGATTTCTGGAAGTATTCGCCATTTCGTTGCGCTTTCTATCGAGAGTTGCGAATCAATATCCTACTGTACTTCATCCAATGGCGCAGTTCGTGATGCCGCTCTGTACTGCGTCCTTTGGCGGTTTTAGCGTGTATTGGGTAAGATACTCGGCGAGCGGCGGCGGAAGCTGAAGGGAATACTCGTGGAAATTGAACAGCCCGAATGGCTCCAGCAGATTGAGGAGATTTTTGAGACGCTCAATGAGGGCGTAGCTGTCGTCAACGACTGCGCCGAAATTCTGTTCGTCAACGCTCGTTTCGAACAGATGACCGGCAACGTGCGCGGCGACGTGGTCGGCAAGGACGTTCCGCACTTTTACACTCCCGAGGAAGCCGCGGTGATCTTCGAGCAGCGCGATCGCGGCATGAGACAGGGACATAATCGCTTCGAGTTCGTTCTCCCGCGAAAAGATGGAAGCCGCCTGCCGGTGATTATCGGCTCGCGTGGCATAGAAGACCCCGACGGACGGCAATTCGGCATCATCACGTTTGCCGATATTTCCGAGCAGAAACGCGCCGAGGCCGAACTGCGCGGCGCAAATAAGCAGCTTGAAGAACGCCAAAAAGAAATTGATGAAGACCTGGTTCTGGCCGCGCGCGTGCAGCAGAGCCTTGCGCCGCAACCGCTGGCGTGGGGCGGAGTGCGCGTCGAAACGTTTTTTCAGCCGGTGCGTTCGATTGGAGGCGACTTCGGCCTCGTGGCGCCGATGGATGACGACCATCTGAACTTGCTGGTCTGCGATGTTTCCGGCCACGGCATCGGTTCGGCGCTGGTTGCAAACCGCATTTACACCGAGACGATGACGCAATTGCGGCGTGGCGCTCCACTCGGCGATATGCTTCGCCATCTGAATCGCTTCGTCATGCAGAACATCGGCAATTCGGTTTTCTATTTCACGCTTGCCGCGGCGCGAATCGACCGCGGTGACCGGCGCATGATCTATGCGGGCGCGGGGCATCCACCGGCGATGCTGGTGCACCCCGGGCAGGAGCCTCGATTGCTCGAATCGCGCAGCCTTGTGCTCGGTGCGCTGCCGGATGCGGTCGATATGGAAGCGACTCTCGACATCGATCTCGAACAGGGCGACCGCCTGGTGCTCTACACCGATGGAATCACCGACGTGTTTGATGCGCGAGGCGAAATGCTGGGCGTGGAAGGCGTGCAGAAATTCGTGCGTGAAACGTCGTTGCTACCGTTTAGCGAGATGAAGCAGGCCATCCTCGACCGCGTCGCGGAGTGGCGCGAAGGCCCGTCGAACGACGACGTCTCGCTCGTCCTCGTCGAAATCGCGTGATCCCCGCGCCGAAAGCGGATATTAAAAGCAACCGGCGAGACGGTGCTACGTTACTCGACGACGATTCGCAGGAATTTCTTCTTGCCGGCGCGCAACAAGAATTCCTTCGGCTGCGAGAGATCGATTTCCTTCCTGGCGTCGTCGAAACGTACGCCGTCAATCTCGACGCCACCCTGCTTCATTAGCCGTTCACCTTCGCTTTTCGACGACGCCAGTTTTAATTCCACAAGCAACGCGGAAAGCCGTTTCGATTCGCCGCGCGGCAGCGTTTGGCGCGGAGCTTCTTCTGGCGCCTGGCGCTCGCGAAAAACGCGCCGGAATTCGTCGGCAGCCTTCTTCGCGGCGGCTTCTCCATGAAATCCGGCAATGATTACGTGCGCGAGTTGCATCTTTGCGTCCATCGGGTGCAGAACGCCGGTGCGGACTTCCTCGCGCAGCCGAAGGATCACCGGCGGGGCAAAATCCGTCAGCAGTTCATAGTAAGACCACATCAGCTCATCCGAAATCGACATCAGCTTGCCGAACATTTCGCCGGGCGATTCCGTGATGGAGACGTAATTGTTCAAGCTCTTCGACATTTTGCGGCCGCCATCGAGGCCAACCAGAATCGGCATCGTCAGAATCGCCTGCGCCGGCAAACCGTATTCACGCTGGATGTCGCGATGCACCAGCAGGTTGAATTTCTGCTCGGTGGCGCCGAGTTCCACGTCGGATCGCAGCGACACCGCGTCGTACGCCGTGAGCAGCGGATATAGCAGCTCGTGAACGGAAATCGGCAGATTCTGATCGAGCCGCGAGCGGAAATCCTCGCGTTCGAGCATGCGCGCCAGCCTGTAATGCCCGCAAAGCCGCACCACGTCGTAGCTCGACATCTTATCGAGCCATTCGCTGTTGTGGCGGACTTCGGTCTTTTCGCGGTCGAGGATTTTGTACACCTGCGCGAGATAGGTCTTGGCGTTGGCATCCACCTGCTCGCGCGTGAGTGGTGGACGCGTTTCAGATTGGCCAGTGGGGTCTCCGATCATGGCGGAGAAATCGCCAATCAGAAAAATTGCCGTATGGCCCATGTCCTGAAAATGTTTCAGCTTGCGCAGAACCACGGTGTGTCCCAGATGAATGTCGGGCGCGGTGGGGTCCACGCCAAGGTAGACGCGCAGCGGCTTGCCGGTTTTTGCCGACTGCTCGAGCTTGGCCTTCAGGTCTTCTTCGCGGATGATTTCCGCCGCGCCTTTTTTCAGGTACGCCAGTTGCTCGGATACCGGCTTGAATTGCGTAGCAGCCACTATTTCTTCTCCGGGGACGTTAGGACGCGGCGGCCTTCGATCCGATAGCGTCCTGCCAGCACGATACTCACTGCTTCCGCATAGATGCGATGCTCTTCGCGCAAAATGCGTGCGGAAAGCGTTTCCGGGGTATCGTTGTCTTCGATGGGAACGGCGGCCTGCAGGATAATCGGGCCCGCGTCGAGATTCTCGTCCACAAAATGAACGGTGCATCCGGAAAACTTCGCGCCGTGCTCGAGCGCCTGGCGCTGAGCTTCGAGGCCCGGAAATGCGGGCAGAAGCGACGGGTGAATATTCAAAATGCGATTTGGAAACGCGCGAACGAATGCGGGCGAAAGCAACCGCATGTATCCCGCCAGGCAAACGAGGTCCACGCACTTTTCTTGCAGCGCCGCGATGACCAGCTTGTCGTACGCCTCGCGCTCAAGGCCACGTGAAGGAATCACGCAGGTCTCGATCCGGCGCAATTGAGCCTTTTCGATTCCCGGCGCGCCTTCGCGATTGCTGATGACGATGGCAATTTCGGCGTTCGGTATGAGTCCGGAGGCCGCGCCTTCGGCTAGCGCGTCGAAATTCGATCCGCGGCCCGAAAGCAGAACGCCAATACGTTTTTTCATGACGGTGCGAAATTAGCATAGTTCTCCGATGCGTCAAAACCTGCAGATCAAACCAGCAGATCAAACCTGCACTTGACACAGCCCTCGTTGAGCGTCATCTTCTGCGCTAACGTTTCGCTTACCGGGAGGCTACTCATGATTCGCTCGCGTGTGATGCTCGTATTGGTTGTCGCGACGGTGACGTTCGCTGCGGCCTGCTCTCGAACGCCGAATCCGCAAGTCGCGCAAGAGCCGGACACGCGCGCAGCCGACGGAGCCGCGATCCGAGCTGCTTCGGCCGCATGGAGCCAAGCCACGCAGGCCAAGGATCTCGATAAGGCTGTGTCGTTCTATGCCGACGATGCTATGGAATTTGCGGACAAAGGTCCATTGGTGAGTGGCAAGGACAATCTCCGCCAGGGATGGCAAAAAATGCTAGCGCTCCCAGGCCCGGGATTGAGTTTCACAACGACAGCTGTTGAAGTCGCCCGCTCGGGCGACATGGCCTATGAATACGGCGCGTACGATTTCGCGACGGCCGGCAAAAGGAGCAAAGTTACCCACCAAAAAGGAAAGTACGTGGTCGTCTGGAAGAAACAGGCGGACGGATCGTGGAAAGCCGCCATCGATATCGACAATGCCGATCAGTAAGGCATTTTAATTATTTGCCGGTCGAGCGAACTCCACGGCGCACCGAATTGAGAGTCGCTCGCCAGAAATTACTGACCCCCAGAAATGATGATTTCCGCATCGGCTCGGCGGGATGCGATGACATCCCGGTTCGCAAAAAATCAAGGACAGCTTGAGCCGGAACGCGACTTGCCGTTCGGTCGACGGATCGGAATTTTACCCGATGGTCCGGCGCAACGACGAAGACCGCTGGTTTCGCGATCCCGCCCTTTTCTTCCGCGTTGAACACACCCCATTCCCTTACGACCACTCGCTGCGCGTCGCACAGAATCATATAAGGCAAATCAAGCTGCCTGCGCAAAGCCTCGGAACGATCGGGCGGATCAACGGAAAGCGCTGTGAGGGCGGCGCCTGCTTTTTGAATTTCATCGTAGAGATCGCGATATTCCGCCAACTGGCGAAGACAAAACGGTCACCAGTGCCCGCGGTAAAAAAGGAAGATGCGCGGGCCGGCGGCCACCAGATCGGACAACTTTCGCGGGACGCCCCGGGAATCGGGTAGTTCGAAGTCGGGAGCGATATCGCCGATCCGTGGCGGTGTGTGAGTTTCGGGCGACATTGCAGCGAACCTCCCTTCCGTGGTAGCAGCGGCGCTCGCGATCTCAGGTTGGAAGCTTGCCTGAATAAATCACGCGGGGTTTGCCCCGCTGTGCGGGTTCCACGCGGCCGATCAGATAGAATTTTTCGCGCCGGCGCTTCAACTCCGCTTCCACTTTGGAAACATATTTCGCCGGGACGACCAGAATCATGCCGGCGCCCATATTGAAAGTTGCGAGAAGCTCGTCGCGCTCGATTTTCCCGATATGCGCAAGATAACGAAAAATCGACGGCACCGGCCAGGAGCCGAGCTGAATCACGGCTTGCACGCTCTTCGGCAGCGAGCGCGGCAAATTTCCCGTGATTCCGCCGCCGGTGATGTGAGCCATGGACGACACCCACCCGCGCGCCAGGATTGTTTTTAATAGCGGCCAATACGCGCGATGCGGCTTCAACAATTCCGCGCCGATCTTGTTGCCGACTTCGGCCACGTATGCATCGGGATCGAGCTTTGCTTCGCCAAACACCAGGCGGCGCGCAAGAGAATAGCCGTTGGTATGCAGCCCGCTCGACGGCAGAGCGAGAAGCGCATCGCCGGCGCGAACGGTTCCGGTGTCGAGGCGTTTTCTTTGCTCCACGGCGCCGACGATGAATCCCGCAAGATCGTATTCTCCCACCGCATAGAAACCGGGCATTTCAGCGGTCTCGCCGCCAATCAAAGCGCAGCCCGCTTGCTTGGCCGCGCGGCTCATGCCCTCGATTACTTGTTCGACGACGCGCGGGTCGAGTTTCCCCATCGCGAGATAATCCAGAAAAAACAGAGGCTCCGCGCCCTGCGTGAGAATGTCGTTGACGCAATGATTGAGAATGTCCGCGCCGACCGTCGAGTGGATTCCCGTGGCGAAGGCGATTTTTAGTTTGGTGCCGACGCCGTCGGCGCTCGCGACGAGAATCGGATCGCGCCAGCGTTTGCGGTCGAGCTGAAAAAGCGCACCGAAGCCGCCGATCGGTGAAAGCACGCCGCGCCGAAATGTTTTTCCCGCCATCGCGGCGATGCGCCGCTTGGCTTCATCTGCTACGGAGATATTGACGCCTGCATCGGCGTAACGCATGGTGAGAGCTCGTTTCCGGAAGCGGACCTGATAATTTCGCGAACCTAAAATACGTGGAACAACCGGCTCCATCGCACTTCGCGCGGATGGATCAGGGCGGCGAAATAAGTTTCGAAGCGCTCGCCGATGTGGCCCGGCTCCCAAACTTCTTCTGGCGCGTTAATTGACATATAGATGATCACGGGCGTGCCAATAATGTTGGCGCGCGGGACAAATCCCCAGTAACGGCTGTCGTAGGAGTTGTCGCGATTGTCGCCCATCATGAAATATTCGCCCGGCGGGACCACCAACTCGCCATTTACGATGTGCTTCGGAAGCTCTTCGGCCCATTCGGGAGTCAGCCGGTCGTACCAACTGTTATCGGCCGTCGGCGGATAATCGTACGCGGCCAGTCCCAAGCCGTCGGCATCGTGAAGCGCGTACGGCTCGTTCAGGAGCATTCCGTTCACGTAAACCTGTTCGCCGACGATTTTAATGCGATCGCCCGGCACGCCAATGAGTCGCTTGATGAAATCCGGATTTCCGGGCAGCGGCGCTCGGAACACGATGATGTGCTGCCGCTTGGGCTTGCGCCAGAGCGGCTCATGAAATCGCGTGAAGGGAATTCCCGCGTCGTAGCCCATACGGCTGACGATCAGGTGATCGCCGATCAAAACCGTGTTTTCCATCGAGCCGCTGGGAATCACGCGCGCCTGTACGAACGCACCTTCGATGATGACGAATGCCAGGATCACCCAGAACCAGGAAACAACCTCGCGCCAGATTCGTTCGTTGGTTGTAAGCGGGTGCGGACGCTTGCGTTCCTTTTCCGCCGCCACGGATTCTTCCACGTCAGCTCGCACGATGAGCCTCCACTTCCAGTTGCACTAGCTCCGTCGGGTAACTGCCCGTGTAGCAGGAGGTGCAGAATTTTCCGTCCGTATCGTCCACAGCCGCGCGCAAGGATTCGAGCGAGAGATAGCCGAGAGAATCGGCGCCCAGAAAATTTCGAATTCCCTCAATGGAGTGATTTGCGCCGATCAGCGCATCGCGCCGCGGTGTATCCACTCCGTAATAACACGGCGAAATCGTCGGCGGGCAACTGATGCGAACGTGAACTTCCGTCGCGCCCGCTTCTCGAACCATGCGAACGATTTTGCGGCTGGTGGTTCCGCGGACGATGGAATCATCCACCAGGATCACGCGCTGGCCTTCGAGCATCCGCCGCACGGGATTCAACTTCAATTTCACGCCAAAATCGCGGATGGCCTGCTCGGGCTCGATGAACGTCCGGCCAACGTAATGATTACGGATCAGCGCCATGCGAAACGGAATACCGGACTCCGCCGCGTATCCCACGGCGGCTGGCACGCCAGAGTCGGGGACCGGCACAACCATGTCTGCCACCACGGGATTCTCTTGCGCGAGGAGCTTGCCAAGCCGTTCCCGGCTCAAATTTACGGGGCGTCCAAAAACGAGACTGTCGGGTCGCGAAAAATAAACATGTTCAAAAATGCAGTATTGGTGTGGCTTGTCCGGCGCAAAACGGATGGATTCCACTCCGCTCCGCGAGATGCGCACCATTTCGCCGGGTTCCACTTCGCGGACGTATTCGGCATCGATCAAATCGAACGCGCAGGTCTCCGACGCCACCACCCACGAGCCATCGATGCGTCCAAGGCTCAGCGGGCGGAAGCCGCGCGGGTCGCGAATCGCGTACAGCTCATCGCGCGTGAGCATCACAATCGAATAGGCGCCTTCCACTTGATTCAGCGCGTCGGCCAGCGCGCCGGAAAGATTGCGCGCGGCGCTGCGCGCGATCAAATGCACCACTACTTCGGTGTCGCTGGTGGTCTGAAAGATCGAGCCGCGATGCTCGAGCCGCCGGCGAAGTTCGATCGCGTTCGTCAGATTGCCGTTGTGGCCCAGCGCGAGTTTCCCTTTGTTGCAATCGATCACCACGGGCTGCGCGTTCATCAGCGTGGTATCGCCGGCCGTCGAATAGCGCGTGTGGCCGATGGCAGCCGCGCCGGGAAGGCGCGAAATCACTTGCGGCGTGAAAATTTCCTGCACGTGCCCCATCGATTTGTGGACGTGAAGATTTACGCCGTCGGTGGAAGCGATGCCGGCGGATTCCTGCCCGCGATGCTGGAGCGCGTGGAGGCCCAGATACGCCATCTTCGCGGCCTCTTCGTGGCCGAAAATTCCGAAGACGCCGCATTCGTCGTGGAAATGATCGTCGTCGATGGTATGAAGTTTCAGGGTCATGCGCCTTCAATGGCCTGCGTGAGAGCCCGGCTCCAGATTCCGCGAAACGAGCTTACGTCTCCCCGGATGATTGACGAGCCATTATGTTGGATGCGAAATTCTCCGCGGACGACCGTGCCTATTCGTTGCGCGGTAATCTTATATTGTGCCGCAACGCCCGCGATTCGGGTAAGCAGAGTCGGCGAGATCGAAACGACGGCGCGCGCGCCGCGTTCGCCAAAAACTGCCCCCTCGGCGGGCTCGCCATCCGAAGAAGGCGGGAGATCGACGCGCGCCGAGAGCGTCCCGTCGCCAAAACACGATTCGGCAATCGTGACCGCAATGCCGCCATCGCTGACGTCGTGCGCCGAAAGAATGATACGCTCGCTCGCCAGGGCGCCCAGGCATTCAATCAGGCGTTTTTCGCCGTCGAGATCGATTGCCGGTGGCGCTCCGGCGACGATGCCGTGAATCGTTTTCGCGTACTCGGACGAAGACAATTCTCTTTGATTCCCCCCGATCGACCCCGGAGCGTGTCCCGCATCGAGCAAAATGATCGCATCTCCCTCATTTCGGAAATCCGATCCGAGTGCGTTGTCGGCATCTTCGAGCACGCCGAGAACTCCCAAGACCGGCGTGGGATAAATCGCATTGCCGAGCGTTTCGTTGTAGAAGCTAACGTTGCCGCCGGTGATGGGAGTATCGAGCGCGCGGCAAGCGTCGGCAATGCCATCAATCGCTTCACTAAATTGCCACATTACTTCCGGCTTTTCGGGATTGCCGAAATTCAGGCAATTCGTGGCAGCAACGGGCTGCGCGCCGGTGCAGGCGACGTTGCGTGCGGCTTCGGCCACCGCGTGCATCGCGCCCAGTCGCGGGTCGAGCGAGCACCAGCGGCCATTGCCATCTGTCGCCAGCGCGAGCGCGCGCTTCGTTTCTTTCAATCTCAACACCGCGGCGTCGCCCGAGCCGGGGCCGACGCGCGTATTTGTGCGCACCATGGAGTCGTATTGTTCGGTGATCCAGTATTTCGAAGCGATCGAGGGCGAAGCCAGCAAGCGGCGAAAGTTTTCGGTCAAGTCCGAGCCGGCAGGAGCAAATTCGACGAGCCCGGAAGCGGAGGACTCGCGTGCGGCTGCTGACGCAACTGCCGGTGCCGCGATCGGCCGCTCGTATTTCGGGCCTTCCTCGGCGAGTGCGTGCGCGGGAATCTCGGCGGCCACGCGCCCTTGATGCAGCAGCCGCAGCATGCCATCGTCGGCGACGCGGCCGACTTCAACGGCGTCGAGTCCCCACTTGTGGAACACGTCGAACACTTCGCGCTCGCGGCTGCGCTCGGCAACTAAAAGCATGCGCTCCTGCGATTCGCTGAGCATCATTTCGTAGGGCGTCATGCCGGTTTCGCGCTGCGGGACGCGCGAAAGATCGAGTTCAATTCCCATTTCGCCGCGCGACGCCATTTCCGAACTCGAGCTTGCGAGGCCCGCCGCGCCCATGTCCTGAATCGCAACGATCGCGCCGGTGCGCATGGCTTCGAGGCATGCTTCGAGCAGCAATTTTTCCATGAACGGGTCGCCGACCTGCACGTTGGGGCGCTTCTGCTGCGATTCCTCGCTGAACTCAGCCGAGGCGAGCAGCGATGCACCGTGAATGCCGTCGCGGCCCGTTTTCGCGCCAACGTAAATCACGGGATTGCCGGCACCGCGCGCTCGCGCGAAAAATAAATCCTCGCGGCGCGCGATTCCCAAAGCCAGCGCGTTGACGAGAGGATTGGCCGCGTAGCACGGTTCGAAGAAAACTTCGCCGCCCACGGTCGGCACGCCGAAACAGTTTCCGTAGAATGCTATGCCGCGGACCACGCCATCGAGAATCCGCCGGTTGCGCGCGATATCGTTGGGGGCCGCTCCTGTATTTTCCCCATGCGGAACCGCGTCCGAAGCGATCGGACCAAATCGCAGCGAATCGAGGACCGCGATGGGACGCGCGCCCATGGTGAAAATGTCGCGCAAGATTCCGCCGACGCCGGTGGCCGCTCCCTGAAACGGCTCGACGAAGCTCGGATGATTGTGCGATTCGATTTTGAAGACGGCGACCAGGCCGTCGCCGATGTCCACCACGCCGGCATTTTCTCCCGGCCCCTGCACCACGCGAGTGCCGCGCGTCGGAAGGCGCTTCAGATGCACGCGCGAGGATTTGTAGGAGCAATGCTCGCTCCACATCACGCTGAAGATTCCGAGTTCGGTGAAATTGGGATCGCGGCCGAGGATTTTCTGGATGCGAGCGTATTCATCCGGCGTCAGGCCGTGTTCAGCCGCGACTTGCGGCGTGATTTTGATTTCGGTGTCGATCATCTCAAGCCGTTCTGCCCCGTTGCCGTTCTGAGTCTGGCGCGCCGCTCGGGATGCGAGTTTGTTGAAAAAAGCGGCGCGTCTTCTGAGGGCCGTTCTTTGGCCCGAAGAATCTCTCTTCAACTTGCGCCATGCATCTTTCGGCGCCGATCAAGGCGTTTTGACAAGTCCTTCGGTCGTTTTGCGGCGCCGCTGGAATCTCAGGGTTCCCGGGCGACGCAGCCTGATTTGGCTGCGATTAGACTGCTTCCCGCTCGTTTATTTTCAATCGCTTACGATGGTGTTTAATCCCGCCGTTGCGATTAGAAACCCACTCTTTTTCGGCGTCACTTCGCCAGCGAAGTCTCGGAGTGCAAACCTCGCGTGCAAATTTTCGCAGCAAATGGAGGCCGAGGCAAGCGATGGAAGCTGTGGATATTCACTTGCCGAGGAGATTTGAAGCGACCCGGTGGGAGTTCGGAACAACCCGTTGACTATGAACTAGGGTGACTATACGGTGGGACAGTCTCCCGCAAGTTGGCGAACAGCAGACGATGGAGAGTCATGTCGCTCCAATACACCATCAAGGTGAGCAAAGACCACGCGCAGGTAACGGCGACCTGGGACATCACGACGGACCTGTCCGACACCGAGTCCATTTCGAGTTTTACCCTGAAGGTCGACGGCAAAGCCCTAAACACCCAGTGTTCCGCCGGCAACAAAGCGTGCAACGGCGCCGACTACGCGACCCTTGCCAATCCCACTGCTGATTGTCCGGTGAGCTTCGTTATCTCGACAAACAAGCCCGATGTGCGAAATGGCAGCGATATCCTTCGCGGGCAGAAAACGTACGACGACGCTGACTTCTCCGGCTAATTTTCCTGCGCGTGTCACTCGTGATTGCCGAATCCAAGCGGGGAGATTCAACGCCGCGCGGAAAGAGGCTATTGCCTTTCCGGCTCTGTGCATTGCTTCAACGAAAGAATAATTCTCATTCCGGCTTCGCCTGTGCGCTCTCACGCGTCTCGTCTGCGCGTTTCTTCTTCGAGCGGAGGAATTCTTCAATGAACTCCGAATGGACCTTCGCTACTTCCCTGAGATTCTCTTTCCATTTAAAAGGCAGCCCGTCCTGGGAATAAGCACACTCAAATGAATCACCGACCATCAGCGAGGGAAGGATACAACGACACAAAGCCTCCTCGGCGCTTGGCGGGTTGATTGCGAAGCCCAGTCGGTCGTAAACATCTTCTCCACTCTGGTACTCCGTTTGGCGAAACCTAGCAGCCGTCGAGTGCGACGCCTGATTTGAAATCTCGTCGTGGTCTCTCTTCAGATCGCGACCAAGGTCACCAAGCTCGCTGCAAACTTTCTCGAAATCCAGCTGTTTGAATCTCTTCTTTCCCTCTAGGATTGCTGTTTGGTAGCGTTGAGCTTCGATGGCATAAAACAACTGAGCGCAACTTTCTTTACCGCCGCGCAAGACTGACAAGCTTTCGGGCAGAGCACCCCACAGGCCTAGTCGAGCCGCGATAACGATGTGAGACAGAGTATCTACAGAGAAACATCGGATTGTTGTCTGTTTCTCTGCAGGAAACTGCATGCTGCCGAGAATCGACAGATTCAACCGGATTGACCGCGCAAGGATGGTAGACGCGCCCTGCGCCCAACTTGACTGCTGAAAATTGTGCACCAGGGCGTGGTCTTGTAGCTCGAACAGGTTCGAGAGTCCAATGTCGCGATCCACCTCTAATTCCATGGTCTTAGGCAGGCTTCAGCCATCTTTGGTTTAAGCAGAGACGCGTTCGGCGGCGCGCCGTGAAAGGCTTTCGATCATCGAGCTGAAAATAACGAGGCCGTCAGAAGAGCCGAGGGCTGCTTCGACGGCGCGTTCGGGGTGCGGCATCAGTCCAACAACGTTGCGTTCGCGATTGCAGATTCCGGCGATTGCGGCGAGCGAACCGTTGGGGTTGGTGTCACGGTCGTCAGCGGCAAGCGACGCATTCGAGGCTGCATGAGTCGTCCGTGCCGCGCCAGAGGCATTCGAGGGCGACTCACCCGCGCTTGCATCCGCGTTCACGTAGCGAAAAACAATTTGGCGATTGCGCTCGAGATCGGCGAGCGCGGCCGGGTCGCAAAAATAATTTCCTTCCATGTGCGCGATGGGAATTTTCAGGACTTGCGCCTGCCTCGCAGCGCAGGTGAACGGCGTGTCCGTGCTTTCAACTCGCACGTGAACCTGGCGGCAGAGAAAGCGCAGGCCTTTATTGCGCACCATCGCGCCGGGAAGAAGTCCCGCTTCGAGAAGAATCTGAAAGCCATTGCAAATTCCCAGGACAGGACCGCCGGAGCGAGCGAAGCCGCTCACCGCGCGCATCACGGGCGAAAATCGCGCGATCGCGCCGGTGCGAAGATAGTCGCCAAAGGCGAAGCCGCCCGGAAGAATGATGGCATCGAAGCCGGCAACATTTTCGGATTGGTGCCAGATGAATTCGACAGGCTGTCCGAGGACGGTGCCAATGGCGTGATAGGCGTCGTCGTCGCAATTCGATCCGGGAAATTGGACGACTCCGAATTTCATCTTGAGGCCCCTGATAGCTTGCTGAAAAACTTTTGCGATCGTCATTCTGAACGAAGCGAAGAATCTCTCTTTGCGAGTACGTCGAGAGAAAGAGAGACTCTCCGGGCCACAAAACGGCCCTCAGAATGAGGCGCGGCTTTTTCTACAGCTCACACGGAGAATTTTAGCATATTGGCGGCGGGCGGGAACCGACGCAAAGCCTTGCCTCAAAAGAGGCGAGCTACATTGGCGGCGTTATCGGCGGCGGGATTTGCGCGGGGAGCCGCGAGAGGAGCCGTGGCTCGGGGCGCGCTGGGAGGCGTGGCGCGTAGTTCGGCTGGACCTCGGCCGTCTTGATGAGGGGCGCGAACGACGGCGGCTACCACGGTTGCGGCTACGGGACCGACTTCGCTGCGAGCGCGAGTTCGCCGATTGCGAGCGCTTGGAAGGTTTTTTTCGCGAGGCGTCGCGGGCGGCACGCTTGAGTTTAGCGCGGCGTGCGGCGGCCCAGCCTCGCTTGTTGACTTGGCGGCCGCGAGCGATGGCGAGAGCGTCAGCTGGAATATTTTCAGTGATGGTGGAACCCGCGGCGACATATGCGCCGCTGCCTACGCGCACCGGAGCGACGAGCGCGGTATCGCTGCCGATGAAAACGCGATCGCCTATCGTGGTTTGATATTTCGCGACGCCATCGTAATTGCAGGTGATCGTTCCAGCGCCGATGTTTGATTCGCGGCCGATGGTGGCGTCGCCGATGTAGCTGAGGTGCGGCACTTTCGCGCCTTCGTGAATGACGGCTTTCTTGGTTTCGACGAAACTGCCGACGTGCGCGCCCGCGCGGACATCGGTGCCGGGCCGCAGCCGCGAAAATGGCCCGATTTGCGCTTTCGGCCCGACGCGGCACGAGGCTAGTACCGAGTGCGCGCCAACGACGGCATCGTCGTCGAGGCGAACGTCCTCGAGGACGCTGCCGGTGCGAATCGTGCAACGCGCGCCTATGCGCGTTTTGCCAAGAAGCTGAACGCCCGGCTCGATGAGCGTGTCGAGCCCGGCGATGACTTCGGGATCGATCACGGCGGTTTCGGGGAGATAAATTGTTACGCCGGCGTCCATCAGCTCCGAGGCTTTGCGAGCCCGGAAAATGCGGTCAACTGCTGCAAGATGCATGCGCGTGTTGCAGCCTAAAATTTCGCGCGCATCGGCAGCCACCAGCGCGAGGACGCGTTCGTTGCGCCGGCGGAGCATGGCGATGGCGTCGGTGAGATATAGCTCGCGATGAGCGTTTTCGGGGCGCAGCGCGGCAAGGCACGGCCAGAGTCTGGCTAGCGTGAAGCAATAGATGCTCGAATTTACTTCGCGAATCGCGCGCTGCTCGGGCGTGGCCGCTTTTTCTTCGACGATTGCCTGCACGCGGCCTTCGGAATCGCGAACGATCCGGCCATAGTCGGTGGGGTCATCAAGCTCGGCGCTGAGAATTGTGGCGGCGGCTTCGCCGCGGCGGTGCGTATCGATCAGCGCTGCCAGAGTTTCCTTGCGAAGAAGGGGTGCGTCGCCGGGAACGACGAGGGCGAGTTTGGCGCTTTTCCGAATCGCGCGCCGCGCAATCTGCATGGCGTGGCCGGTGCCGCGTTGCGGCTGCTGGACGATCGTTTCCGCGTCCAGAGATTCGGCAAGGGCGCTGACTTCTTCCGCTTGATGCCCGACCACGACGAGAAGCTGCGCCGGCTTGAGCGCCTGGCAGGCGCGAATGACGTGCTCGATGAGCGGACGTCCGCCGGCGCGGTGAAGAACTTTGGCAAGCTCGGAACGCATGCGCGTCCCTTTGCCCGCAGCCAGAATCACGATGGATGTGTCCGTTGCGGCCATGTCGCGGCTATTGTCGCTTTCCCACGAAGCTTTGGCAATCGAAACGGGATGCTTGTTGCGAGTGTGGATTCACTTAAGTGAGCGCGGGAGCGGCGATGGGAGATGCAATCGCGTGTGGGCTGGCGTGCGAGGCTTCGGTCGTTTCGACCCAGAGGGAGGTGTCCGCGAGGAGGCGGGTAACAAGTTGCGTGTGAAGCGCATGGCCGGCTTTGTGAGCTTCGATGCGCGCCTGGAGCGGGCGTCCGACGAGCGCGAGATCGCCGATAAGATCGAGCGCTTTGTGGCGGCCGAATTCGTCTGGGAAACGCAAAGGACCGTTTACGACACAGCGATCGTCGAGCACGATGGCGTTTTTGATCGACCCGCCGCGAATCAGTCCCATCGCCTGCAGACCCGCGAAATCCTTAATGAAGCCGAACGTTCGGGCAGGCGCGATCTCGCGACTGAAGGATTCGCGATCCACAACCATTTCCACTTCCTGCCGTCCCACGGAAGGATGGCTGTACTCGACGAAGCAATGAACGAGAAATTCATCGCAGGGATAAATGCCGATCCGCCGGTCGCCATCGGCGAATTCCAGCGGCTTTACAACGCGGATATACCGGCGCGGACGCCGCAGTCGGCGGGTACCGGCACGCTCAAGAAGTTCGATGAAGGGCTTCGCCGAGCCGTCGAGGATCGGCAACTCGAGCGCGTCAATTTCGACGTAGACGTTGTCAACGCCGCAGGAATACAGCGCGGCGAGGACGTGCTCGGTGGTCGAGAGCAGCACGCCCTGCTTCATAAGGCTAGTGGCGTAGCTCACGCGAGCGACGTTGCGCACGTGCGCTTCGATCTCAAAATTGTCGAGATCAACGCGACGAAAGACGATGCCGGTGTCGGCGGGTGCCGGAACGAATCGCATCCGGGAGCTGACCGCTGTATGAAGTCCCACCCCTTCCACTTCGACCGCTCGCTGGATTGTGAGCTGGAGAGGCATCAGAACCAATTATAGGCACTCGCGTGACCAGACGCGGTTATATTTAAGGCATTGTTATCAAGTATTTGCGATGAGGTGACGCGAACTAAACTCTTTTGGTGTTGTAAACATACAACACACGCCCGATTAACTGCGTGGTTGAGCATCAACACCCTTGGTGGCCACGCCTACGCTTGAGTAGTGCCACAGCTACGGGCTGAGGAACGACAATGAATGAATTTTCTCGGAAGCTATGACCATGAATTGTTTGGCGTTGTAGCAATACAACGAAGTGCCGTGGTTTGCGGCCGGCGTTCCACAACCAAGCTTGGCGTACTTTACGACGATTCGAGCGCGCCCGCCGCGCCCGCAGGCAGGTCGATCGAATATTTCGTGCGAGCCTTTTCGCGGTGAAGTTCGAGCGCGAGTTCGATGAGCCGGTCGATCAATTGCTGATAGGGAAGTCCAGACGCCTCCCACAGCTTCGGATACATGCTGATGGAGGTGAATCCCGGAATCGTGTTCAATTCGTTGACATAGATCTTCGCGTTGCGGCGGTCGAGGAAAAAATCGCAGCGCGCCATTCCCGTTCCGTCGATGGCGCGAAATGCGCGGACGGCGTAATCCTGGAACGTGGCGACCTGCCGTTTCGCGAGCTTCGCGGGAATCACCAGCCGCGTGCCTTCCTCCAAATATTTCGCGGCGTAGTCGTAGAATTCGCGATGCGGCACGATTTCCCCGGGGATCGATGCGCGGAGATCGTCATTGCCGAGCACGGAGACTTCGATCTCGCGCGCAACAACGCATCGCTCGACGATAATTTTCAGCGCGAATTCGGCCGCCAGGCCAATCGCTGCCGCGAGCTGCGCGGCGGCGTTCACGCGCGTCATGCCGACGGAAGAGCCGAGCGTGGCCGGCTTGACGAACACCGGGAAACGGAATTTCTTTTCCACTTCGCGAATCAGTCGGGCACGGTCGCTTTCCCATTCGGACCGGCGAAACGCGAGAAACGGCACGACCGGCAGTCCCTGCTGCTCGAATAGGCGCTTTTGAACGTCCTTGTCCATTCCCACGGCGGATGCGAGCACGCCCGCGCCCACGTAGGGAAGCCCGGCAAGTTCGAGAAGGCCTTGCATCGTGCCGTCCTCGCCGAACGTGCCGTGGAGCACCGGGAAGACAACGTCCACGTTGATGCTGGGGCGCCCGCCCGCGGATGAGAGAGGAACAAGCGAGGCGGACGTCGGATCGGGCGGAAGCGAGACGCGTTGGCCCGATTTTAGAATATCCGGCAGCATCTTTTGCCCGCCGGAGCCGATGAGCCAGCGCCCGTCCTTCGAGACGCCGATTGGCACCACCTCATATTTTTCGGGATCGAGCGCGCGAATCACGGATGCAGCCGACGCGAGCGAAACTTCGTGCTCGCCCGAACGCCCTCCGAAAAGCACCCCGACGCGCAGCCGCTTCTTTACGCTCATCGAGCGCCCGCTGCGGCCACATGGCGCATCGCCGGAATGACGGTCGTTGTCGCGCCAGGCTTAAGCCCAACATCTTTCTTTCGTGTTAGTTGCGACAAAACCGAAGATGCCGCCCTAAAGGGCGACGCTACAAAGCCTCGAGCGATAGAATTTGTCATCGTCTGGCTAACGGGCTCTCCGTCCATCACAGGATTTTCTTTCCAAGGCCGGAGAGGATCAACTCGACGCCCAGGGAGGCGGTCGTGTTGTGAACGTCGATCACGGGATTGATCTCGACAAGCTCGAACGAAACCATGCTCTTGCTGTCCGCAATCATTTCAAGAGCCAGGTGCGCTTCGCGATACGTGGCGCCGCCGCGCACAGGCGTGCCGACTCCCGGCGCATCGGTCGGATCGACGAAGTCCATATCGAGGCTGACCGTGATTCCAGCGGTGTCGTCTCCGGCAAAACGGAGCGCTTCCGCCATCACTTCGCGCATGCCGCGCTCGTCCACATCGCGCATCGTGAAAACGTGGACGCCAGAATCCTTCACGAGCTTCCGCTCCTTGGAATCGAGGTCGCGTATGCCGACCAGGACCACGTTGTGCGGTTCGACCATCGGCTTAATGCCCCCGAGATCAATCAGCTCGGGTGGCCCGTAGCCCATGATGGATGCGAGCGGCATGCCGTGGACGTTACCTGAAGGCGATGATTCCGGCGTGTTCATGTCTCCGTGGGCGTCAAGCCAGATCATCCCGATGCGTTTGGACTTCTTCTGGAAATGCGCCGCGGCGCCAGCCGTGGTTCCCACGGCAATCGAATGGTCGCCGCCGAGAACGAGCGGCACGAGATCTTCATCCAACGTTTTCTTCACAACCTCGGCCAGGCCCTTGCAGGCTTCCGAGATTTCCTCGAGATATTTCGCGCTCTTGTCGCCGTAATGCTGTTCCTCGGGCTGGCGCACCGGCACGTTGCCAGAATCCTCGACCTGCCGGCCGAGCTGCTTCAGCCGCGCCTGCAATCCAGCGACGCGCAAAGCGGACGGGCCCATGTCCACGCCCCGGCGGCTCTGCCCCAGGTCCATCGGCACACCGATAATGCGGATTTTCTCAGGCATGTGACCTTCTCTTCGCAACCCCGGAACGAAGGCGGGAACTTCAAGGATAAACGCGATAGAGCATCCGAGGGAAGGGGATGACCTCGCGAATGTGCTCAGTTCCGCAAATCCAGGCGACAGTACGCTCGAGTCCCAGCCCAAACCCGGCATGGGGCACGCTGCCGTACCGTC
>JBOGNE010000052.1:0-80272 GCA_050747005.1 Candidatus Acidiferrales bacterium | reverse complement strand
CGACCCTCAGCGGCTGAAGCCGCGTTGTATTTGCGACACTTGCGGCACGGCTGAAGCCGTGCCCTGACGAATAACTGGCGTAATCACACAGGCTCTGAAGGCCCGATTTTTTGTCGATTAGAAAACGCGCCGCTCTTTGTTTTCAATAAGTTAGCTCGCTTTCTAATCCCTGTTGTGCCGATTAGAAATGCCCTCGTTTTTGGCGCTTTTAGACGCCCTCGTTGTTAACTTCTTGCAGGCTGTCGTTGCCCTGTGTCATCGCGGCAGCAGGGTAGCACGGCAGGGGCAGCGAAATCTCAATGGGAGTATGTGGACAATTATTTCGGCAAGCGGGTCAAAGGGCGCCCTCAGGGATAACGATTTGAAAGCTCACCGCGCCGCCGGCGACCGATCGGCGGGTGATCGGCGGGCGCTGGGACGCGCCACCCCGTTTACTCATCGCGAACAACGGCTTGTGCGGGCGTCCTCGGCAACTGGCGGCGATGTTAACATGATACTGCCGACGGTTTTCAATTCGCCTTCGGAGGCGCGATCGTTATGTCCTTACACGGCAGACATTCAAATCGAGAGCGAGGCGGCTCGCGAATGAATCTCATCCTTACGCTGGCCGTGCTGGGGTCGATGATTTTCGCCGGCATCGAGATCATGCCGGCATACTTTGCCAATTACCAGCTTCAAGACTCGATGGAAAGCGAAGCTCGTTTTGCTAACAGTTACCCGAGAAAAGACACGGACGAAATCCGCGACGATATCTGGCGAAAAGTGCAATCCCTCGGAGTGCCGGCGAAGATCGATGACATCCACGTGACAGGGAACGGCGGGATTTGGGAGATATCGATCGATTACTCGGTGCCGATCGATCTGCGCGTTTATCAATTCAATCTGGATTTTCATCCCCACGCGGACAACAAGTCGATTTAGAATAGCCTCTTACCGAGATGGCCGGGCACGGCATGCCGTGCCCCTACAAATTCCAGGCTCGGAATGGGAGCGCCGTCCGTGCCGGACCCAGCCGGCGGTTTTACGGTCCGCGCTGAAATGTGAGCTACCGCCAACAAATTGCTTCGCGTTGTAATTCGGCATGCCGCCCTAAAGGGCGGCGCTACATTATTTCCTCGCAGGTTGTCTAACAAATGGCGACTCGCACGGACTTTCAGCGGAGAAACTGATTGCGGATTCGCATCGCCCGTGGTTTTTGGACATCGCGCTTTGGCATCGCGCTGCTGGGCGCGGCGCTTCTCGTTCTCATCGCCGGCACTTCCGTATTCGCTTACTACTACATTGAATTTGGCCATCTGATCAACCAGCACCTCACCGGTCAAATTTTCCAAACGACCTCGCGCGTGTATTCGGGAGCAGGGCACATCGCCGTTGGCGAGAAGATGCGGCCCAAGGAACTGGTCGATTATTTACTGCGCGCGGGTTACCAGTCCGAAAATTTCGAAGGTTCACCGGGTGAATTCAAGGCGAAAGGGTCGAAGATCGAAATTCGCCCGTCGGCTAGCTCGTATTTCCACGGCGGCAACGCGTTGCGCGTGAATTTTTCGGCGTCCTCGATTTCGCAGATCGCGCGGCTTTCCGACGGGCAGGAAGTGGACTCGGCGGAGATCGAGCCGGAACTGATCACCAATCTGTTTGACAGCGCACGCGAGAAGCGGCGGGTGGTGCGATTCGACGATCTTCCGAAGAACCTTGTGGATGCGGTGCTGGCGGCGGAAGACAAACGGTTTCTCGATCACGGCGCGCTGGATTTCATTCGGGTGTTCGGCGCGGCTTTCTACGACGTGCGCAGCGGACAGAAAGCGCAAGGCGCCAGCACGATCGACATGCAGGTGGCGCGCAGCTTTTTTTTCACGACCAAGCGGGAATGGCGGCGCAAAGCGAAGGAAATCCTGATGGCTTTCGAAATCGACCAGCGATTTACGAAGCAGCAGGTCTTCAACCTGTACGCCAACGAAGTGTATCTCGGCAACCGCGGCAGTTTCGCGATTCGCGGATTCGGCGAGGCGGCGCAGGCCTATTTCGGCAAGGACGTGCGCGAGCTGAGCCTGGGCGAGTGCGCGTTTCTGGCGGGAATTATTCGCGCGCCAAACCACTACTCGACGGCGGAAAGGCATCCCGACCGCGCGGTCGAGGCGCGCGACCGGGTGCTGACGCAAATGGTGGACGACGGCTACGTTCCAGCGGCGGCCGGCGCGGATGCGAAGAAGGCGACCCTGCACTTCGTCAACGGAGGGATCGAGACCAGCGCGGCGCCATATTTCGTGGACATGGTGAAGGACCACCTGCTCGAGAAATTCACCGAAAACGATCTCGAGACGCAAAGCTTCCGGATTTACACGACGCTCGATCCCGAATTGCAGCGCTCGGCGGGAGACGCGGTGGAACAGGGCGGGAAACAAGTGGACAAGCTGCTGGCGCGGCGGTACGCGCTGTGGAAGAAGAAAGGGCAGGCGGTGCCGCACGTGCAGGTCGCGCTGGTGGCGATGGACCCAGACACGGGGGAGATTCGCGCGCTGGTCGGCGGACGCGACTATGGCGAAAGCCAGCTCAACCACGCTCTCGCGCACCGGCAGCCGGGGTCTGTCTTCAAGCCGTTCGTGTACGCGGCGGCGTTCGACAACGCGGTGGAGGGTCTGCAGCCGGTGGTGACGCCGGTGACGACGGTGGATGACGTGCCGACCACATTTGAATTCGACGGCAAGGAATACACGCCCAATAATTATGGCGAGGAATTCTACGGCACGGTCAGCGTCCGCGACGCGCTGATTCATTCGCTGAACGTGGCGACGGTGAAGGTCGCGGAAATGATCGGATATTCGCGCGTGGTGCAGGTGGCGCGGCAAATGGGCCTCGGCGGGAACATTCAGCCGACGCCGGCCGTCGCGCTTGGCGCGTATGAAATGACGCCGATTGACGTGGCGGCAGGCTACACGGCCTTCGCCAACGGGGGCAATCGGTCGGAGCCGCTCTTCATTCGCAGCGTCCTGACGTCCGACGGCAGCGTGGAAGAATCGGCGGCGCCAAAGACTCGCGCGGTGCTCGACCCGCGAGTCGCGTACCTGGTGACAAACTTGATGGAAGGCGTCATCAACCGGGGAACGGGCGTCACGGTGCGCTCGATGGGATTCGACGCGCCGGCGGCAGGGAAGACGGGAACTTCCCGCGACGGCTGGTTTGCGGGATTCACTTCGAACCTGCTTTGCGTGGTGTGGGTGGGTTTCGACGATAATCGCGACTTGAATTTGTCCGGCAGCCAGTCAGCAGCGCCGATATGGGCCGAGTTCATGAAGCGCGCGGTCGCGCTGCCGGAATATCATAAGACCGAACCGTTTGAGCCGCCGCAGGGCGTTGTGGAAGTCGCAATCGATCCAGAGACCGGGCAGCTTGCATCGCCGAATTGTCCACAGACCGCGCAGGAATTTTTTGTGGCCGGAAGCGAGCCCACGCAGATTTGCGATCTGCACGGGCACACCGCGCAGGGCGGGCCGGGATCCTGGCTTTCGCATCTGTTTGGCAAATCCGCAAACTCTTCGCCGCCTCCCCCTTCTGGAATGAATCCGCCCGCGCCGCCGGGCGAAGGCCAGCCGAAGCAGCCTGCCGAGCAAGAAAAGAAAAAAGGGTTTCTGGACAAGGTTTTTGGTATCTTTGGAGGCAGCAAGAAGCCTGCGGAACAGTCGAAACCGAAATCTGAAACTCCGCCGCAGGACAAGTAGTGAAACGGGCGCGAATGCGCCAGGAACTACGCACAGGGATTAAAGGAGCAGGGCGATGAAACCAGCAGCCCTCTTTGCCATCCCGTTGACTCTCCTCTTGGTGACTGCGATCCGCGCGCAGCAAAAGCCGGCTGCATCCACCGCATCCTCACAAACGGCGTCCGGTCCCCCGAGCGCCACCGCGCCGATGACTCCTCTGCAGATTGCCGTGATGCGCGGGGATATTCTGATGGCGCGGAAAGAATTCCGCGAGGCCATCCGCGCTTACGAGCAAATTCTGAGTGAACACCCGAAAAATGCGGAAGTGCTGAATAAGATGGGCATCGCTTTTCAGCAGCTCGATTATTTGAAAACCGCGGGGCACTGTTACAAGAAATCCATGAAGGCTGATAAGAAGTACGCCAGCGCCGTGAATAATCTGGGCACGGTGGAATACGAAGAGCATCATTACGGAAAGGCGATCAAGCTTTATAGCCGCGCTGTCCCGCTGGGGCAGGATTTGTCGATCGTCTACAGCAACCTGGGCTACGCGTATTTCGCCGACAAAAAATATCCCCGGGCGATGAGTTCGTTCGAGCAGGCCCTGGCGCTCGACCCGGATGTGTTTACCCGCAAGAGTGAGAACGGCACCATCATTCAGCAGCGCACGGCCACCGACCCGGGGCTCTTTTATTACTTTGTGGCGAAGACTTACGCGTTGTCCGGGGACGCCGAACACGCCGCGCATTATCTGAAGCTGGCGCGAGACGACGGCTACAAGGAATTTATCAACGCGAAAACCGACCCGGCCTTCGCGAAGGTGATCGCGGATCCGCGCGTGAAAGATGTGCTGGTGGTTCCGGCGTCGTACGCGAGCGGCCGAAAGCAGCCGCGTTCCATCTGAGCGAGACGGAACGATATTTCAGGAATTTCCAAGGGCGCACGGCCCTCCGCGAGAACTGTTCCGTCCGTCGTCGAATTCTCTTGCTATAATACGCGCCGAGATGGCGCCCCGTTTGTCCCGATACATTTTACTGAGCGTCTGCGTGGCCGCGCTGGCAACGGTCGGCGTTTGCGCTGCGGTCCGGCCGGCGCCGCCCGCGGTTGCTTCGAGCGCAGGTACTTCGACGGTTGTGGAGCTTCGCATTGACGGCGAAATCGAGCCGATCCTTGCCGAATATCTCGTCAACGGAATCGAGCAGGCCAACAACAACCACGCTTCCCTGATTCTGATTACGATGAACACTCCGGGCGGGCTCGACACGTCGATGCGCTCGATCATCCACGCGATTCTCACGTCGCGCGTGCCGGTGGTCACATACGTATCGCCCACGGGCGGGCGCGCGGCATCGGCGGGGTTTTTCATCCTGCTTTCGGCGGACGTGGACGCGATGTCGCCGGGGACGGAGACGGGCGCGGCATCCCCGATCATGGAACTTGGCGGCGAGCCGATGAAAATCGACGACACGCTGCGAAAGAAAATCATGAACGACGCGACCGCGTATCTACGCAGCTACGTCTCGAAGCGCGGGCGGAACGTGGAGCTGGCTTCGACAGCCGTCACCGACGCGAAAGCTTTCAGCGACAGCGAAGCGCTCAGCGGGAAGCTGATCGATCTCGTCGCTTCGTCGCCCGAGGAACTTCTCACCAAGCTCAACGGCCGCACGATCACGCGTCTCGATGGTTCGACGATGCAACTGGCGCTGGCGAATCCCGTGATCGTCGCTCAGGAAATGACTTCGCGCGAGAAATTCCTGTCGCGAATCGTGCAGCCGGACGCATTTTTCATCCTGCTGATTCTGGGAGTTCTCGGGCTGTACACCGAATTCACGCATCCGGGGATGTTCGCGCCAGGGGTCTTCGGCGGAATTTGCCTGGTGCTCGCGCTTTTTGCGATGCACTTGCTTCCCGTTTCGCTGGCGGGGCTGCTGCTGATCGTTCTGGCATTCGCACTTTTTATACTGGAAGCCAAGTTTCCCACTCACGGAGTGCTTGGCGTGGGAGGCGTGATTTCCATGGTGCTGGGCGCGCTGTTTCTGATTCGCTCGCCGATGACGGGGATGGGCGTGAGCCTCAGCACGGCGCTGGGCGTGGCGATTCCGTTCGCGATCATCGTCATCATCCTGATGCGGCTGGTGCTGCGTTCGTTCAAGTGGAAGCAGAGCACCGGCGAAGAAGAATTGATCGGCGAGAATGGCGACGTCATGGAGCCGGTCGGAGTCGCCGGGAGCGTCGGGATGGTGTTCGTTCACGGCGAACTGTGGCGAGCTGTGGCGCGGGATGGCGCAGCGATTCCCAAGGGCGCGCGGGTGCGCGTCAAGAAAGTCACAGGATTGACGCTGGAAGTCGAGCCGGTGGAAACGCAACGGTAGATCTCAAGCGGCGTTACGCGATGTAAGGAAGCAGAGCAACGGCAGAGCAACAGCAGAGGAGGATCTGATGGATCCGTTCGTAGTGGCGGTGGCGGTTGCGATTTTCATATTTTTGATCTGGTTCTTTAATTCGGTGTTCGTCATCAAGGAATGGGAGCGCGGCGTGGTGCTGCGCCTGGGACGCATGCTGCCGCAGGCCAAGCCGGCGGGCTTGCAGCTTGTCGTATGGCCGATCGACAAGCTAACCAAAATGTCGCTGCGCGTGGAAACGCTGGACGTTCCGCCGCAGGACGTGATTACGCGCGACAACGTTTCGGCGAAAGTGAACGCGGTCTGCTATTTCCGCGTGGTGGACGCGAATCGGGCGCTCTCGCAGGTGCAGAACTACCTCTACGCCACTTCGCAGCTCGCGCAAACCAACCTGCGCAGCGTGGTTGGCCAGTTCGAACTGGACGAAATTCTCTCCGACCGCGAAAAGGTAAACGCGAAGCTGCAACTAATCCTTGACCAGGATACCGAGCCCTGGGGTATCAAGGTAACGAAGGTTGAAGTCAAGCAAGTCGATATTCCGGACAACATGCAGCGCGCCATCGCGCGGCAGGCCGAAGCCGAGCGCGAGCGCCGAGCGAAGATCATTCACGCGGCCGGAGAACTCGAGGCTTCGACCAAGCTGGCCGAAGCGGCGGAAGTCCTTGAGAAGCAGCCTGCATCGATTCAGCTTCGGTATTTGCAGACGCTGACGGAAATCGGCGTGGAAAAGAACACCACAATTATTTTCCCGCTGCCGATCGACATCGTTTCGCAGTGGGTGGAATCGCTCGGGAATAAGAAGTAGGGCGAAATGGCGGGAGGCGGAAAACGCGGGGGCGGCGACCGGATACTCGAAAGCCGGCATCTGGTGGGACTGTTTCTCGGCGTGGTGCTCCTATGCGCGGTGTTTTTTACGCTGGGCTACGTCATGGGCCGCACGCAATACACAGGTTCCGTGCAGGCCGCCGATTCACCATCGCGCAATTCGTCTTCCGCATTGTCACTGAGCGCCAAAGCAAAAAATGCAGCGCCGCCTCCCGCGCCTTCGAGCGAATGGGATTTTTATTCCAAGAAAGATGACAACCACATCGAACCCGCGGCGAAGCCATCTTCGGCCTCGCCATCGTCCGCGAACGCCAGCGATGCGAATGGCACGATGCCTACAGCCCGGACGAAAGCCGTTTCCGCGACGAAGCCTCCCGCGCGTTTCCAGGCGCCCCGGATGTCAAGGAACGCAATCGTTCTTCAGCTTGCCGCGCTGCGGCGCGAAAGCGATGCTCTGGCCCTGGCCGACGCCGTGCAGCAGAAAAGATTTCCTTCGTTTGTGATCGCTCCGGCGTCGGACGGCCTTTATCGCGTGCAGGTGGGTCCCTATCGCGACGAGAAAGCCGCCACCACCGCGCAGCATGCGCTCGAACAAGCCGGCTTCAAGGCTATAATCAAACGCTGAATGAATTTTCCCCGGCATACGCGAGCGTTGCTCGCCATCGGGAGTGGCCTCGCCCTCGCGCTTTCTTTTCCGAACTATAATCTTTCGCTTCTCGCGTGGATCGCCATCGGGATGCTCGTACTGGCATCGTGCGGCGCGCGCTTGAGGGAAGCTCCTCTTTACGGCTTTCTGCACGGACTGGTGTTTTACCCCGTATGCGTTCCGTGGATCGACACGGTGATGCGGCAATACGGCAACGTGGACCCCTGGAGCGCGGCGGGGATTCTTGGGCTGATGGCCATCGCCGGGGGCATCATCTGCGCCGTTTTTTCCTGGGGCGTGGCGCTGGCTTCGCGAAAGAGCGGCGCAGTGGCATGTATTCTGGCGCCGTTTCTGTGGGTAACGCTGGAATTTGCCCGCACGCATCTCCCAATCATTGGCTTTCCGTGGAATCTCACCGGCTATGCGGCGAGCCGAAGCCTGGCGTTCGTGCAACTGACGACTATCACCGGAATTTACGGTCTTTCATTTGTGATTGCCGCATTCGGTTCGCTGCTGGCTTACGCCTTCCTGATGCGACGCCAGAACGTATGGAAGGCCTCGGTCGCATGCGCCGCTGTACTGATGCTGGTCGCCGCCGGCGGGAAGCACCTGGTTCCGCGCGCCACCTCACACCACATCGCACATCTCGTACAAACGAATTTTCCGCAGTCCGAGCAATACCCGTCCAACTGGCTGCAGGTTCACGCAGGCGAGCTCGACCAGCTCGAACGAATCAGCGTGGACGCGGCGCGCAGATCGCCCGGCTTGATCGCGTGGCCGGAAGTCCCGGCGCCATTCAGTTTGCAGGACCCTCCATTCGCGCAGAGAGCGCATCGCATCGCTCGGGATTCGGGCGGCGATTTCCTGGTAGGCGTGGTGGATTGGAAGCTGAACTCGAAGCAAAAATGGATCGCCTCGAACAGCGCCGTGCTGCTCGGGCCCGCCGGGGAGCGGCTGTTTACGTATGATAAGATGCACCTGGTTCCGTTCGGCGAATACGTGCCGCTACGCCGCTGGCTGACGTTTGCGGGACGCCTTACGGCGGATATTTCCGATTTCACGCCGGGCAATGAATACAGCGTGGGAAATCTGCCGGGAGGACGCTTTGGCGTATTCATCTGCTACGAAGCGATTTTCCCGAATGAAATCCGCCGCTTCGCGAAGAATGGCGCCGACCTGTTCATCAACATTTCGAACGACGGCTGGTTTGGGCGCTCGTCGGCGGCCGCGCAGCATTTGATGATGGCGCGGGTCCGCGCGGTGGAAAATCGCCGCTGGCTGCTGCGCGATACGAATAATGGCTACACGGTTTCCGTCGATCCGTACGGCCGCATTGTCGCGGAGCTTGCGACGGACATTCGCGGCGAGCTGGATGCGCCATACGATTTTCGTAGCGGGCTGACGCTGTACGCGCGCTTCGGCGATTGGTTCGCGTGGCTCTGCGTGATTGCGTCGATTATCTTGCTCATTGCGGTTTCCGCCATGCGGCCCCGGACAAGGATGTAGCCGGGGTCTTTAGAGTCTGTGGTGTGTGAGAAGTCGTTCGACCGGCCCTCAGCGGCTGAAGCCGCGTTGTATTTGCGACACTTGCGGCACGGCTGACGCCGTGCCCTGACGAATAACTGGCGTAATCACACAGGGTGTTTTAGACCCGAGGCAGTTCGGACCGCGCTTACGGACAACGGCAAAAGCCCCGTCTTTGAAGAGGCGGGCTACATTATTCGAGAATTCGAGGAAGATAGAATGGCTGAACACATTGGAGACCTGCAGCAGCGTTACACCGACCTGAAGAAGCGCATCGATCTCGTGCGGAGCTATCTTTGACGCCGCCGCCGCCCGCAAACAACTAGCAACTCTCGAAGAAAAAATCAGCGATCCGAATTTCTGGCAGGACCAGGAAAAGGCCCAGGCGTTGTTGCAGGAGCGCAAGCAGCTTGAAGAGCGCGTGAACGCCGAGAAATCGCTCGATGGCAAGATGAGCGACGTCGACACGTATTTTCACCTTGCCGAGGAAGAAGCCCATGGCGATCAGCGCGATTCGATCCTGAACGACATCACGCAGGAGCTGGCTTCGGCGGACGCGTACATTTCCGAGCTTGAAACGAAAACGCTGCTTGCGGGCGAAAGCGACAAGCTCAACGCGATTCTGACGATCAAGCCCGGCGCGGGTGGCACGGAATCGCAGGACTGGGCCGAGATGCTTCTGCGAATGTATTTGCGTTGGGCCGAGCAGAAGGGTTTTCGCGCCACGGTGATCGATTCGACGCCCGGCGAAGAGGCAGGAATCAAGTCCGCCACGGTGCAGATCGAAGGTGAGAACGCTTACGGTATGCTGGCGGGCGAAAGCGGCGTGCATCGCCTGGTGCGGATTTCGCCGTTCGATCAGGCGGCGCGGCGCCACACGTCGTTTGCATCGGCGTTCGTGATTCCCGAAATTGACGATCGCATCGAAATCGTGGTGCGGCCGGAAGATCTTCGCATCGACACGTTCCGCGCCGGCGGCCACGGCGGCCAGAACGTCAACAAGGTCGAGTCAGCCGTTCGCATCACGCATCTTCCGAGCGGCATCGTCGTGCAATGCCAAAACGAGCGCAGCCAGCACAAGAACCGCGACATCGCGATGAAGGTGTTGAAATCGCAGCTCTACGAGCAGGAAATCGAGAAGCGCCGCGCCGAAATGCGCAAGCTCGACGCCTCGAAACCCGAAATCAGCTTCGGCAGCCAGATTCGGTCTTACGTGATGCAGCCCTACCAGCTTATCAAGGACCACCGCACCAAACTGGAACGCGGCGACGTCCAGAAGGTGCTCGACGGCGATATCGACCCCTTCATTCGCGCTTATCTGCTCTATCGCCGCGAGGCCGCGTAGTTCGGGGCGCATCCCAACCTGACGAAGCGCCCGTTTAATGGCGCTTTACTGCCTTTCGCTGCATCGGATTGACACTGAGAAACGGCGTATGCTAGCGTCAATGTTTCAGTTAACTCACGAAAGCGCAATCTGCCCCCGTTGCCTTTCACTCCTCCGGAGGACACTGTCTTGGCGCATGACGACGATAAGTTCCTGTTTACCTCGGAATCGGTAACCGAAGGCCACCCCGATAAAATTGCCGACCAGATTTCCGACGCCGTCCTCGACGCCGTCCTGAAGGACGATCCCATGGGCCGCGTGGCCTGCGAGACGCTGGTGACCACGGGTCTGGTGGTCGTGGCTGGCGAAATCACGACGAGCACCTACGTTGATTTTGCCGACTTGGCGCGCGAAGTGATCCGCGACGTTGGCTACACCCGCGCGAAATACGGTTTTGACGCCGAAACGTGCGGCGTTATCTGCGCCATCAAGAAGCAGTCGGGCGACATCGCGATGGGCGTTGATACCGGCGGAGCCGGCGACCAGGGCTTGATGTTCGGCTACGCTTGCGACGAGACGCCCGAGCTAATGCCCATGCCGATCCATCTCGCGCACCGCCTCACCCACAAGCTCGCCGAAGTTCGCAAGAAGGGCACGGTTGACTTCCTCCGCCCCGACGGAAAATCCCAGGTCACAATTGAATACGTCGATGGCCGCCCGGCGCGCGTGGATTGCGTGGTTATCTCGACGCAGCACAGCGAGAAAGTTTCAAACGCCGATCTTCGGGACACTGTTTTGAATGAAGTCATCCGGCCCGTCATCCCCCAGAACATGTTCGACAAGAAAACCAAGATCCACATCAATCCGACCGGTCGCTTTGTGGTCGGCGGACCGATGGGTGATGCGGGAGTCACGGGCCGCAAAATCATTGTGGACACCTACGGCGGCTACAGCCGTCACGGCGGCGGCGCGCTTTCCGGGAAAGATCCAACGAAGGTGGACCGCTCGGCCTGCTACATGGCGCGTTACGTCGCGAAGAATCTGGTTGCCGCGGGTCTCGCCAGCAAAGTCGAAGTGCAGCTTGCGTACGCGATCGGCGTGGCCGAGCCAGTTTCCGTGATGGCGGACACGTTCGGCACCGGCGTGATTCCCGACGGGCAAATGACCGAGCTGATTCGCTCCTATTTCAAGTTGACGCCAAAGGGCATTATCGACGCGCTCGATCTGCGCCGCCCGATCTATCGCGCGACCGCGTCCTATGGTCACTTCGGCCGCTCCGGCCCCGGCTTCACCTGGGAGCGTACGGATAAGGCCGACGCGATTCGCAAGGAAGCGGGCGTGCAAGGCGTGGTCGCGGTTTCTCGAAGCTAGAACCGCCGTCGAAGTTTCGCATCGCAGGGACACGGCATGCCGTGCCCGTCTTTGTAGCGCCGGCGTCTCGCCGGCTTCTTTATCCAACTTCCGAAGGAGTCTCTCAGTGGAAACAACGGCACCCAAGCTGACTGGCGACGTAAAAGACATCGCACTCGCGGAGAAAGGCAAGCGCAGAATCGAATGGGCCAATCAGCACATGCCCGTGCTGCAATTGATTCGCAAGCGATTCATCAAGGAGCAGCCGCTGAAGGGCGTGCGCGTTTCAGCCTGCCTTCACGTCACGAGCGAGACGGCCAACCTGATGATCACGCTGCGCGATGGCGGCGCGGACGCCGTGTTGTGCGCGTCGAATCCGCTTTCGACGCAGGATGACGTTGCTGCGTGCCTCGTAAAGGACTACAACATCCCGACGTTCGCGATTAAGGGCGAGGACAACGCGAGTTACTATTCGCACATCGCCGCGGCGCTCGACCACAAGCCCCAAATTACCATGGACGATGGCGCTGACCTGGTGACCACGCTTCTCACCAAGCGTACCGATCTGCTGAAGAACGTTATCGCCGGCACGGAAGAGACCACCACTGGCGTGATTCGCCTTCGCGCCATGGCCAAGGATGGCACGCTGCAATTTCCGATCGTCGCCGTCAACGACGCGCTCACCAAACATTTCTTTGACAATCGCTACGGCACGGGCCAGTCAACCATTGACGGCATCATTCGCGCGACGAACCTGCTGATCGCCGGCTTGCGCGTGGTGATTGCGGGCTACGGCTGGTGCGGGCGCGGCGTCGCCATGCGCGCCAAAGGGCTTGGCGCGGACGTGATCGTCACCGAAATCAATCCCACGCGCGCCATCGAAGCTGTGATGGACGGGTTCCGCGTAATGCCCATGCACGAGGCGGCCAAGATCGGCGATATTTTCGTCACCGTCACCGGCAACAAGTCGGTGATCACGCAAGAGCATTTCGAAAAAATGCAGGACGGTGCGGTGGTCTGCAATTCCGGCCACTTCAACGTCGAAATCGATATTCCCGCGCTCGAGCGCCTGTCGAGTTCCAAACGCGACACCCGCGCTTTCGTCAAGGAATACTCGATGAAGGACGGCCGTAAGCTCTATCTGCTCGGCGAAGGCCGGCTCATCAATCTTGCCGCCGCCGAAGGACACCCCGCCGCCGTGATGGATATGAGCTTCGCCAATCAGGCGCTCTCGGCCGAATATTTGGTGAAGAATGCGGCGCAGCTCGAGAAACAGGTTTATCCGGTTCCCGAGCCGATCGACCGGCAGATCGCCAAGCTGAAGCTCGATTCCATGGGCGTGCAAATCGATAAGCTCACGCCGGACCAGGAACAGTATCTCGCCTCCTGGGACGAAGGCACGTAACCCGCCAAGACCAGGCCGGCGTGTAAGAACCCCGGGGCTCGGTGAATTAACTCCCGAGCCTCTTTTTGTTTGCTGGCTGTAAATCGTTTTCCCGGCGCGGTCTCGCTGTTTCCATTTTCTCGCGATCAAACACTCGGGATGTGGTTGAGAGCCGCGCGCTGTTCCTGCTACGATTCGCAAGCCCATGCAAGAGCTGGCCAACAACGCGATTGAAACTGCCAAGCGCCGCGGCGCGACGTACGTCGACGCGCGCGTGATGAACATTCGCTCGCGCGAAATCTCGACGAAAAACGGTGAAGTCGGCACGCTCAGCGAAAGCGAATCGCTCGGCATCGGCCTCCGCGTGATCGCGTCTGGTGCATGGGGCTTCGCCTCGACCGACCGCCTCACGCGCGAAGGCGTGCAAGCCTGCGCCGCGGAAGCGGTGGCGATTGCCAAAGCGTCGGCGCTCGCGAAGCGCGGCAACGTGGCGCTCGCTCCTGAAAAAGCTTACGTGGACACCTGGCAGAATCCGTTTCTCAAGGATCCCTTCCGCATTCCCGTCGAGCGGCAAATCGGTTTGCTGCTCGCGGCGGACAAGGAAACGCGCAAAGTGAAGGGCGTCACTATCGCGGAAGGTTCGATGTCGTTTCGCCGCATCGACCAGCTTTTCGTGTCGAGCATCGGCTCTTCGATTCATCAGGTGAAGATGCAATCGGGCGCGGGAATCGTGGCGACCAGCTTCGCGGGAACGGAAATTCAGAAGCGCTCGTATCCGAATAGCTTCGGCGGGCAGCACGCGCTGCAGGGCTATGAATTGATCGAAGCGCTCGACCTTGTTGGCAACGCGCCTCGCGTGGCGGAAGAATCCGTTGCGCTGCATTCAGCCGCGCAGTGCCCGGAAGGAACTCGCACTATCATTCTCGATAGCTCGCAGCTCGGATTGCAGATTCACGAATCGATCGGCCATCCCATCGAGCTCGACCGCGTTCTCGGCATGGAAGCAAATTTCGCCGGCATGAGTTTTCTCACCGTGGACAAGCTTCGCAAATTAAAATACGGTTCCGACATTGTGAACGTGGTCGCCGATGCGCGCCTCGAACACGGGCCGGGGCTTGGCACGTTTGCATACGATGACGAAGGTGTTCCGGCGCAGTGCACGCCCATCATCACGAGCGGCCTGTTCACCGGCTACCTCAGCAACCGCGAGACGGCTTCCGCCATCGGCGAAACGCGCTCGAACGGCACGATGCGCACCGAAAGCTGGAATCGCCTGCCGATCATTCGCATGACGAACATCAGCATCAATCCCGGAACGTGGCGCTACGAGGATCTGATCGCCGATTCCGACGACGCGATCCTTATGGAAACGAATCGGTCGTGGTCCATCGATGACCGCCGCTACCATTTCCAGTTTTCCACCGAAATCGGCTGGGAAATCAAAGGCGGAAAAAAAGGACGCATGCTGAAGCATCCCAGCTACAGCGGGATCACCACGGAATTCTGGAACAGTTGCGACGCGATTTGTTCTCGCGATCATTGGACGCTTTGGGGCACGCCGAACTGCGGAAAGGGCCAGCCGATGCAGACCATGGGAACGGGCCACGGGGCATCACCCGCGCGCTTTCGCAACATCAAGACCGGAGTGGCTTTCGCGAAATAATGGCTTCCGCGATTTCACGTCCGAGGAAAAGACCATCGGGGGGCTCTCTCTCCGGCGTTCGCGGCGGGGCAGATGTTTCGTCAACGGATTTGAAGCGCATCGCTGAACGTGTCTTGAAATTCAGCGAGGCCGAAGAGACCGAAGTCGAAATCGATTTCACGAAAGACGCGCTAACCCGCTTTGCAAACAACACCATTCACCAAAACGTAGCCGAGCAAACGCTGGCCATTTCCGTGCGCACCATGGTGGACGGCCGCACCGCTCGCGCTACCACTAACAAGATTGACGACGAATCGCTTCGCCGCGTGATTGCGAGCGCGATGAGTCTTGCGCGAAACGAACCTCGCAACCTCGATTTGCTCCCGATGCTCCGTCCGCGGAAATATCAAAAGGTATCGCGCTTTCACGAGGGCACCGCAAGAGCCACGCCGCAGGATCGCGCTCGCGCCGTCACTCGCGTCTGCAAGTTGGCGGAGAAGAACAAGCAGACGGCTGCCGGGATTTTTTCGAGTGGCGCGATGCAGCAGGTGCTCGCCAATTCGAAAGGGTTGTTCGCGCATTACGAGCATACGCGCGCGGAATTCTCGGTGACGGTTCTGGAAGATGATTCCTCGGGCTGGGCCAAGTCGAATTCGGGAGATATTCGCGAAATCGATCCCGATGCCCTCGCTGCCGCGGCAAGCCGCAAGTGCACCGAATCCCGCAAGCCGCGCGAACTGCCCGCCGGGCACTACACCGTAATCCTCGAACCGCCGGCGGTACTCGATCTGGTTGGTTTTCTCTTCTACGATTTTGCCGGCACCGCCATGCGCGACAAGCGTTCATGCCTCACCGGCCGTCTTGGAAAGAAAATCTTCGGCGAGAACATCACGATTTGGGACGACGCCTATCATCCTTTGCAACTCGGGGCGCCCTATGATGGCGAAGGGTTCCCCCGGCGGAAGGTGCTGCTCGTGGATCGCGGCGTGCCGAAGAATCTGGTTTACTCGCGCGCGACCGCCAAGAAGATGAAAACGAAGCCCACGGGCCACGGCTTTTCTCTGCCGAACGAATACGGCGAAGCGCCCATGAACCTTGTCTTTGCGAGCGGCGACAAATCCGTGGACGATATGGTTCGTTCCACCGAGCGTGGAATTCTGGTCACGCGGCTGTGGTATATCCGCGAAGTCGATCCCTACGAAAAAGTTCTCACTGGCATGACTCGCGACGGCACGTTTCTCGTTGAAAAAGGCCGCATCGCCGGCGGCATTCGCAATTTCCGCTTCAATCAGAGCGTGCTGGAAATGCTGGCAAACGTCGAGATGCTGGGGCCAGCCGTGCGCGCCGCCGGAGAAGAATCCTTCGAGATGATCGTCCCGGCAATGAAAGTCCGCAACTTCCACTTCAGCGAAGTCACGAAATTCTAGTTGGCTGGCCGCGAGGTTGCGGCTGAGCCGCTCTGCCTTATGAAGTAATGCCACTTATCGAGGGCGGCGGGCACGGCAACGTCGAAAAATCCCACCATCATTTCGTCGGAAGTTTGATCGCCCCAGCGCACCGATGCGTCCGGGTCGGGATTGTGCGGGTTGTTGCGCGAGTTATCGAACCATGCCACGGCTTGCAATTCCGTTCCGGCGACGAGCGGCCGCGGCGTCGCCAGGCGGTAGCTCAACTGCCAATAAAAATCCCAGTTCACGCGCAGCAACGGCTCAATGCGGCCGCCGGGATGCACGATGTTGTATTCGAAACGCTTCCCGCGGAGGTGCATGTGCGGGAAAAAGCTGAGCAGAGTGGCGTCGTTTGGAAGCGTTCCGTGGACTTCGACGCGATAATCGGGCACGCCCGGCGGAATCACGAATTTGTCATTCGTTAGTTGCAGAGTGAGCACGCGCTGCTTGGGCGCTTGCTTTGCAAACACGATTCCGACTTTCGTGCGATCGGCCGTCGCGTGGCCGTTCGTCGTGTAATGCATTTGAAACACGAGATCGGACCGGGCGGCCACGAATTTCGCCATGCCTGCGGGCCAGCGATCGGGCGAACTTCCGGGGGCATAGACCAGAAGGATTTCGCTGTCGGTCCAATGTGTATCGCGGCGATCCTGCTCGTCCGTCATGTCTTCGGCGGTGAAGGGAACGCCAACGGGCGCGTGCCGCAGCCATTTCGAATCGGGCGGCCGGACGTAAACCACCGCGTGATGCACGTTCGCGCGGCTCGACGGACGAACCTCCGACATCTGCACCCATTTTCCTTCCGTAAAATGAGTGGGCACGATCTCGTAGGTGTAGTCCACGTCGCCCCGCGCAGGCAGCGCAACCGCCTTCGGCATTTCGAAAACGGCATTGGGTTGCGGAATGTTCCAACCGTCGGTCCAGTGGCGCGGTGCGGGAGCGTCTTCCGGATTGCCGGCGGGCGCGTTCGATTTGGCCCACGCGTCGACAATCGCAATTTCCCGCGGGGTGAGCGAAGGATCGTCCGAAAAGTGGCCGACGCGCGGATCGGCAAACCATGGCGGCATTTTTCGGTCGTTCACGGAATCGGCAATTTGTGCCGCATTCGCGCGCGCTTGCGCGTAAGTCAGCAGCGGCATGGGGCCGATTTCGCCCGGCCGGTGACAGCTCTGGCAGTGCTGCTGCAGAATCGGAAGCATGTCGCGATAAAACGTGGGCGTCGGAGAGTTGGCCGGCCGCGATTGTGCGTTCAACGTGCCAGAGGGTGCTCGCGCCGCGCTCGAATGCAGCGACCAGGCAATGGTTCCTGACAGAAGTAACGCGATTGATACTGCCGGCTTTTTCAGCACAGAGAATTAGTTACGCAGATTAACGTTCGGGTTGCAAGTTCTCGGAGATTCGGCGCTATTTTGTGAACTGCAGACTCGAAATCGTGCGAGCGATCACGTTTTCCTGAATTTGCACCAGGTCGGTATCGGCAATCGTCATGCCGAAAATCGTGTAGAGGTGTGTCGAACGTGGCACGAACACCACGACTCCGGACCAATCGTGATTGTCAACGCTGCCGCGGAAGCGCCGCTCGATTGCCGGAGCGCCTGCGATCGCGATGCGGCTGTCGCCCAGGGGGCGGTAGTTGTCCATGATTTCGCGTAAGCGGCGTTCGGTTGCGTCGATATCGCTCGCGAGAGATTTCCCGGCGATATTTTGCCCGATGAGCAAGTACGTCGTTTGATCTTCCGTGCCCATCGCCGTGATGGTTCCCGGCAGCGTTGCGCGCGCGCCTTCGATTACTTGCCAGTCAGGAGGCTTGTACATGCGAAATCCGTACGTCAAGTTGGTGTAAGTATTGCCGCTGACTTCTTCACGCATCGGTTCGGATGCGACGGGTTTCACCGTCGGCGGTGTTGCGGCGACGGACGGTGGAGCGATGGCCCGCGAAGCTGCAGCTGCATTCGTCGTTCGAGGGGCAGGATCGCTTGCGGCGAGTTCGGGCCGCGCCGGTTTGCCGGTTGCGGTTGGCGGAGCTGGCGCGCTGGCTGATTTGTTCGCGGATTCCGCGCCCGCCGGTCGCGCAGATGGCGGGCTTTTTTTCGCTTCGGCCGCGGACGGCCCGCTACGCGCAGGATCAGTGACAGTGATTGAAACTACTTGGTCTTTTTGCACGACGGCGAAGCCATAACTCGTTTTCACTTTGAACGAGTTGTCTTCGAACCCCACAATCGTGCCGGTAATCTTCGTTCCGTCTTTCAACTTGAGTTCGTCAGAGCGGGCTATCCTCGGAGCGAGCCAGAGGAAGAAGATCGCTAGCGCAGCGATCGCTGCCAACCTTGAAATTGCGGAACGAAGCACCACCGAGGCGCTCATACATTTCAGTATGTTCCGCTGCAAGCTGGACGGCAAATCTACGTGTAGCCGCGTGCCTCGTTAGTCAGCAGCGTTGCTTGCTGCCGCGCCGGAGGGCGCGCTCATTTCTCTTGGCGAGATTTGATCCGGTTCGGGCGAGGCTTTTGCTGGAGCGATTGCAATTCGTGGTCGAGCGCCTTCAAGGCTGCTTGCAACGAGCGAAATTCTTCGGGCGCGCGGCTAAGATCCCGGGCGCGACCCATGGCTTCAAGGCTTTTCACAATCAAGATGGCGTCCTTCGCGTTGAAAATTCCAAGCGCGCCTTTCAGTGAGTGGGCCGTGCCGGCAAGCTTTTCCGAATCCCGCTGCGCGATGGCCTGTTTGATGCGAGCCATTTTCTTCGGAACATCGGCACGAAACGTCCGGATCAGCGATTGTTGAAGCTTGCTGTTTTCGCCTGTCACTCGGCGAAGCTGCCCGGCAGTATCGGCCGAATCGCTCGCTGCCGAAGTGTCCGGCCGAGCAACCTGTCTTCCGCCGGCCGGGAGCGAATCGATGGTCCGGTACAGCGTATTCCGGTCGAACGGCTTCGCGAGGAACGCATCCATACCTGCATCGCGGCAGGCTTGCTCGTCCTCGGCAGTGGCGTTTCCAGAAACTCCGATAATCGCCACGCGCTTTCCCGGTTTGCGCTCTTTCCCGCGGATTTCGCGAGCGGTCGCAAGCCCGTTCATGCGCGGCATTTCCTGATCCATCAGCAGCACATCGAAGACGTTTTTTTTCAGGACTGCAAGCGCTTCGCGGCCGTTCGCCACAGCCACAACTTCATGGCCAACAATCGCGAGCAGTTCGGTCAAGAGTTCGCGGCTGGCTTCATTGTCTTCGGCAATCAGGATGCGCATGCGAGTGGGTTATCTGACTAGCGGGACCATCATAGTGTGAAGGACGCCAGACAGCAACGCGGGAGATGCGGATGCTCGTATTTGTGCTTTTGGCTCGGCGCGGCGGGGCGCGACGGGGGCCACTCAGCGGTCCAGGAACGCGCGAAGCCGTGCGTAACCCGCGCGGCTCACGGGAAGCTGCGTGCCGTTGCGAAGCACGGCGATGTGGCTGTCTTTTGCATACGGCTCGATTTTCGCCACCCGTTCAAGATTCACGATGTAGGAGCGATGAATGCGGAGAAAATGTGAAGGATCGAGCGCCGCTTCGAGACTCGAAATGGTTTGCTGCTTCAGGTGCTTCTTGCCATCGGCGGCAAGCGCGACGTAATCGTCCTGCGCTTCGGCGTAATCGATTTTTGTAACCGGAATGATTGTTACGCTCGTGCCGTCGCGCACCACCAAGCGGTCGAGATATTGCGCGGGAGGCCGCGCGGCGGCAGCAAGCTCGGCGGGCGGCGTAGCCGAAGCTGGAATCTTCCCGCCGAGGCGTTCTTTCGCGCGCGCCAGCGCAGCTTCGAATCTTTCCGCGCCGAAAGGCTTCAGCAGGTAATCCACGGCGTGAACTTCGAACGCGCGAATCGCGTAGCTGTCGTACGCGGTGACGAAAACCACCGCCATGCCGCCGCCGATCAGCTCGAGAACTTCAAATCCATCGAGCTTCGGCATTTGAATGTCGAGGAAAAGCAGATCTGGCTTGCGGTCGGCGACAGCTTTCACGGCTTCAAAGCCGTTGGCGCACTCGGCCACGATTTCGATTTCCGCATGCGCGGAGATAAATTCGCGCAGCACCTGGCGCGCGAGTTCTTCATCATCCACGACGACGGCGCGTATTTTGTTCCCGGCTTCCCAAGTCACGATGCGCGAACCTCTGTTTCCGCCGGGAGGCGGATGGCTACGCGGAAACGATTGCCCTCGGATCGCGCATCAAAACTCGCTTCATTTCCATAACGCGCCAGCAAACGCTGGCGAACGTTTGCAAGCCCTACGCCGTTTCGGCGTCGCGGCGGAGCGTCTGGATCGAAACTATTCTCCACTCCGATCGATAGCAGGCCGTTCTGGCATTTCGCATCGAGCCGGATCGAGCCGCCTTCCACCAGATTCGCGATTCCGTGAACGACGGCGTTTTCCACCAGTGGTTGCAGCAGCAGCGGCGGAACGAAAACGCTCATCGTATCCTCTTCGATATTTTCCTGCATCTGGATGCGCGCGCCGAAGCGAACTTTTTCGACGGCGAGGAATGAGCGCACGAGCGAAAGTTCTTCTTCCAGCGGGATGACCAATTTTTCGCCCAAGCCGAGCGTTCGGCGCAGGAAGTCGCCGAGCAAAATGCACATTTCGCGGGCGCGCACCGGATCGGAACTGGTGAGCGCGCTGATGGAGTTCAGACTGTTGAACAGAAAATGAGGATTCACCTGCGCCTTGAGCGCCTTCAATTCCGCATCGCGAGCCAGCACGCTTGCTTGCAGCACGCGCGCTTCCGCTTGCTTCGATGCCTCGAGCGCGAATATCACATAATAAAATGCGGCCGCGAGCAAATACGTCACGATCGCCACGCCCACCATCAGCGGAACTTCCGGGCTAAGGCGCGTGGCCAGTCCCGGAAACCAGTGCGTGGTTCGCGCCATCAGACGCGCCAGCAGGATCTCGACATAGACGATGATCCCGCTGACAACCACGGCGCCGGCCAAATGCGTGAGAACCAACCGCCCGAATTCTGTCTTTTCGAGCGGCATCACCCGGCAGACGTACCACACGGCGAGGCAGGCATCCGCCGCCAGAATGCAGAGGACGCCGGCAAGCAGCAACGATTCACGCCAGGAGATCGCGCCGGGGACGACCAGCAAATAGCTGACGAGTCCGGCGATGGGGATCCAAAGCAGGACGTAAAAGAGAAGCCGCCGCGAATGAGAGAAGATCGGATGCATGGCTGCAATTAGTTCTTGATCGCTACTCCTCCGAAGACCGCCGCGCCACGGATGATGAGGCGCTTTGCCGGAGCCGCGGTAGAAGCGATCTGATGCGTTTCATCCGTGTACGCTCCGAGCACCGCGTTGGCTTGGATGTCGACTGCCCAACTGTCCGGCACGCGGATCTCGCCGCCCCCGAAAATGGCGTCGATATGAATTACGGCTGCGTCACCCTCGATTTCCGCCCTCGACAAGTCCAGGTTAAACCCCCCGAAAATGGCTAGAAGTTTTCCGCCGCCGAAATTCGACACTGCGATTCGCCGCTTTACGTTGCTGAAGAGAATGAAGTGATCGAACTGGGCATCGCCGGCGCCGGTATTTCGGAAATGCGACATCCGATCGGACCAGTTCTCGAACCAATGGAAGTGGATCGGGTCTTTGATGCGTCCGACGAGCATTAGCACGCCAATCGCGATCAAAAGGAGCGCCCAAAAATCGTTTATTCCAATGCGAAAACGAAGCAGACCCAGGTCATCGATCAGAAGGACTACTCCGACGAGCAGCAAAATCCAGCCCCATGGCCCTCTGCGGCTGTTTCGACACGCGATATTCTCGAGGCCAAAAAAAATGAACGCAGCCGGCCACACGAGATCCCAGTTGGCCGAAATGACTCCCTGCTGGTCCAGCAGCAGCACCACGCCAAGCCCGATGATAAACAAGGCGATGAAAAGGCCTCTGGTCGATTGACGCGAAGTGTTTGTCATGATTTCTCCTTCCCGGGTCGTGGAACGATCCGCGTCCTATCGCTTCACTAAAAAGATTCCCAGCCCGAGCGTCACCAGAAGCAGCGGCCAGAATTGCAACAATTCGAAAAATCCCGGCACACCTGAATGAGCGGCCAGCATATTCCAAATGCCGGTTCCAATCACGGAAACGAGCCATAGATTATCAGGCCGCAGGTGGCCGTAACCAAGCTCTGCGGATTGCAGCACGATTCCGAGGACGATCAGAAGAGCCGCACAGGCGAAAATCGCAACGCCTCCGGGTGCAGGGATTGAAATTGAATTGCGCTCGTTCGTGGCCATCATGTTTTGTTCTCCCGCTGTGATGTGAATGCCGTTCATGGCGACAGAATAAGCGCAGCCACCCTGCGCGTCGCGCTCTTTTCGGCGAATGGCGGCTAGTTACCGGCGAATAGCGTTTTCGAAACCTGCGCTGGGCAGGTCCAGCCTATCGCCAATGGGCGCGGCTCCACTGGGCTACACGAAGCAAGCCTTAGTGGGGGGTGAGAAGCGGTATTTTGTGACGGGGGGATCGTGCGCTCTTTTTCAAGGCACCAGTGTCTAAGCAGCCTGCGGAAAAAAGCTCGAATAAAATTTTCTCGAAAGTCACGAATTTCTTGCCGTTGTAGCGCCGGGCTTTAGCCCGGCATCCCGCCCTGAACGACGGCGCTATATGTGTTTTTCCGCAAACTGCTAAAGGATGGTAATGCGCGACGAAATGCCAACTAACTTGATCCATGACAACACTTTGGACAACGACGAGTGATCCGTGAGAGCGGCGTTCCGGCGGAAGGAGGCGCAGTTTGGGCTATTTTCAAGAGGCAATCTATCTCTTCTTGCTCGACTTTGCTGAAGTTAACCAAGACTCGAACACCTCTTGAATAGATGTGCTCCGCGAGATTGGGGGCAATTTTTCGAAAACCTTGGCCTCTCTCGTCAAACAGAACGAAATGAGCGAACCTAATCAACGGTCCGCGCCCGCGATGTCGCTCTTTTCGCGCGCCAAGGCCAATCCAATTCACCTTGCCACTGATGCCCTGAGATATTGGCTCGCTGCCAATTCCACCAACGCCAATGCACGCATCGAAGTCACGACTCCTGACCGTCCCCATGCAGTCCTTTATTCCAAAGCAACCTGTTCGATCTGGGTCGCCCTTGTGGGTTCGTTTGTAAACGAGCGTTCTCATGGAATCAGCATAAAACGGCGAAAGGCTCCTAGGTGAGCCACATGGAGCAGATGAAGCCGGCGGTGGCGAGCGCGGTCAGGAGCAACATGAGGCGCAGGCGTTTCTTCCGCATGGTGAAGACGATAATTCCCATCACGCACACGAGGAAGACAGCTTCCGGCCAGAATTGGCGCGGCACGAAGGTTTGCGAACCTGAATCGCCCGCGCTTTGAAGCCAGTACGACGCAAACGAGGATACCGCTGTCAGCGAGACGGCGACCACGCCTGCGAGAGCCGTGCCCTTCGCCCAGTCTGGAAGCCCTCGATTTTTACTGGTGTCGCGAAAATCGATCCACGTTTGCGCGACCACCACGCCCACAACAATTAGAACGAACAGCGCCACGTCACCCTCCCCACGCGAGGATTGTGCCGTCGAATGAGACCCTCAGTACACAGCCGCTTTTTCCCCAGCGACTGTGCTGTTCGACCGCCCGCCGGCCTTCCCGGCATACTGCTCTTCCTCCACCGAACTTTTCGGCCGCAATCGCTCGTTCATTACCAGCGACAGCGGACTTTTACACCGGACTGAATTCGCCTGTCAAGATCATGCGTTCGCTCAGGACGCGTGCCTGCGTAAATTGCTCGACCGTCTCCGGAGCGGACTGTCCCGGCAAATCGCGGATAATTCGTTTCAACTCTTCATCGAAAAGACGCATGATGAGTTCCGGATTATGCGGAATGGGATTGCCATCGTCGTCCAGGACGCTGATTTCATTGTGATGGAGCATTCGCTGGGCGATGATCAGCCGGTAGATGCGATCCGTCGCGAGATCTTCCATGTAACCGTCCAGCAGGCTTGCGCCGCGGCCAGCCAGCACGCCGCAGCGGTAGCGGATCACGGTGCGCACCGCCGCGCGCGTTCCTGCCAGGGTACGCTTGCCGACGCCCTCCGGCTTTGGGCGCAGATCGGGGCGCGCTTCCGGTTTTTCCGGGCGCGAAGCCAACTGGTTCGTAAAAGGGAACTGCTTGACGGCGATTTCGTTCTGATCCGGATGGCCGGTCCACGCGCCGTCCATCAGGCACATCGCTTCATTCTTCTTGTCTTGCGCCAGAACGGATAGCGCGCGCGAATTCAATTCGTGATCTTCGCGGCTGGGATAGAGCGCGGTCATTCCTCCGATCGCAAGGATTCCGTGCTTGTGGCAAATTTCGGGCATGCGATTGCGCAAATTCTGAAAGAAAGCGACGTCGTGCGGAATCGTATTTCGGTCCGGCAGAACCCAATTCGGATCGTGCAAGTGAAAGTGAATCAGGCTCGCCATGTAATCCCAGCGGCCAAGGTTCAATCCCAGAATATGTTCGCGAAGATTGTAGGCGAACTCTTCCATCTGATAGGCCAGCGGGTGCGATTCCACCAGCGCCATGCACTTGATCGAATCCTTCGGCCAGCCCTTCGCCGTCGCGATGGCTTGAAAGAGGTCGCGCCACCAAAGAGCTTCCTCAGCAGACTCGGATTTTGGAATGTAGAACGAAAGAGGATGTTTCAGCTCCGCCGGGTTTACTTGATACGCGATCAAGGCTACGTCGAACAGGGATGCCGGAAGGATTTCGGTATGGAGGACGCCCGCCTGGTGCAAATGCAGACCGCGCGGGCGTGTCCAAATCACGGTCTTGCTCGGCACGATCGGGACGGTGCGGTCGCGCTTGCGATCAAAATAGCTTAGCTCGCCGCGAAGCGCCGCCAGAATGTTCGCCACTCCCAGCATCAGATGAGGCCATTTGTTGGCCATCGAATCTTCGAGGTCGAGCATCACGCCGGGCGCGCCGGAATTGAGCATCTTCACGACGAGTTCGGCATCGTCCGCTGGCCCGGTCATCTGGTTGCGCTGATCCTGGCACCAGGCGGGCAGCTCGACTCGCCAGTCAGTTTGCGTGGCGGCGGAAGGGGGAAGATAGTCCGGCAAACGTCCCTGGTGAGATGCGGCGAGAGCCACCGCCCGCTTTTCAACCAGCGCGCGCTGCCTAGGCGTAAATTCGCGGTGCAACGGAAGCAGGAATTCCATGAAGCCAAGAGGAAGCTCGCGCAGAGGATCGAACCCGGCAGGCGCCGAATTCATGGCTTGAACGGGGTCTTGCTGTAGCGCGGTTGCGCCCTGCCCAATTGTCATATCGTTTGCTGCCTCTTGAAGCAGAAGTGGTTCACTCGAATGACGGCGTCGGGTCCACGGACTGGCGGCGTCCCACGTGAGCATTAATTATCCGGCAATCGAGCGACCAAAGATCGTAGTAGCGGTGCAACTTCGATGCAGAAATAAAATACATTAAATCAATGGGTTGCGGCGTGGCAATCCGGTCGTACCACGAAGAACTGTCGAACCTCCGACGGCAACCTTCAGCCGGGGCTGCCGAAGGCCTTTCTTTTGTCACACTTGGGCAATCTTTTGCATATCGGGAGCGCGCACATCGAGCCCGAAAGGCCGGTAGTTGCGAATCGCGCAACGACGACTCTTAGCGTGGGAGGGGTCGCTGCCATTCTCTGCTAGGATACGACGCAATGCGCTTACCGTGGGTCATCGCACATCGCGGCGCTTCCGGCCACGCGCCGGAAAACACTCTGGCGGCGTTTGAGCGCGCCGTTCAGCTTGGCGCCGGCTTTATCGAGACCGACCTGCACCTGACGCGAGATGCCCGTTTCGTCGCGATCCACGATGCCACGCTTGACCGCACCACCAACGGTCGTGGTCCGGTTCGAGATATGACCCTGGCCGAGCTTAGAAAACTCGACGCGGGGCAATGGTTTGACCGCAGCTACATGGGACAGCGTATCCCCACGCTCGAGGAAATCCTGCAATTTGCGCGGGTCCACGACGTGATTTTTTATCTTGAGCTGAAATGCGACGCTGCCTGGGGCATGGATCATGCGCTCGTTGCTGCACTACGGGAGGCCGAAAACGCCGCCCGGACGATCGTGATTTCGTTCGATCCAGCGCAAATCGAAAACGTGCGCCGCGCGGACCCGGGCATGATGACGGGACTGTTAATCGATGACTGCCAAAGTGATTGCGTGCGCGCCGCCACCGAAATAGGCGCGCGACAATTGTGTCCGCGATCGACCGCGATAACCGCTGAACTCGTCGACCAGGCCCACCGCGCGGACCTGCGCGTAGCCACCTGGACTGTCGACGATGCGGCGGAAATGCGCCGCGCGATCGAAGCCAACGTCGACGGCGTCATGACGAATTTTCCCGATCGGCTACGCGCCACGGCCGAGGATCTGGGGTCCGAGCGCGACGAAAATTAATTCAGGCGCCAGGCAAAACGAGTCGCGGCGAAACTTGGTTCACGCCCCAGGCGAAACGATTTCCCGATATAACGCGGCGAATTGAGCGAGCGTGAGCTGCTCGGCGCGTGCGTCGGATCGAAAGCCGCAGGCCGACAGCACCCGATGAATGCGTTCATCGGTGGCGAGAGCCAATAAATTATTCCGCAAGGTTTTGCGCTTGTGGCTGAAGCACTCCTGCACGAATTCAAGGAATTTCTTGTCGTCGCTGAGACCCAGGGAAACGCGCGCGCCGGGTAAAGTCAGTTTGACCAGCGCGGACTTCACGCGCGGCGGCGGGCGAAACGCGCCCGGCGGGATTCGCAGCACGATCTCCGGCTTCGAATAATACTGGCAAAGAACCGAGAGATAGCCGTAGTCGCGACGCTCGGGCCGCGCCGCGATTCGCTCCGCCACTTCGAGCTGAATCACAATGTGGATGGAAGCGATTTGCGCGGCGTAAGCGAAAAGACGATGCAGAATCGGTGAGGTAATGTAATAGGGCAAGTTTCCGTAAACGCGGAATGTGCCGCTCGCGAGACTTGCAAAATCGAGCGTGAGAACATCTCCCGCAACGATCTCAACGTTGTTCCATTCAGCGTGGGCTCGTGCGCGGAGGCGAGGCAGAAGGCGTTCGTCCGTTTCGATGGCAATCACTCGCCGCGCCCGGGTCGCGAGCAATTCCGTCATTTCGCCATGGCCCGCGCCGATTTCGATCCAGGCATCAGCCGAATTGCGCGGAAGCGTGCCGAGGATACGATTGCGCCATGCTGTATTGCCGAGGAAGTGCTGTCCCAATCGCTGCCGCGCCATGGTGATGCCGAGTGTAACAATCGGAGACTCGCGCGCCAAATGACATCGGATGTGTTCGGCTGACGAGCCACTTTTATCGCCAGCGAGTGAAATCGGACCAAGGGCAGCTTGACGAATTCTGCGCGTTCCGATACCGTTTTTCGTGCCGCACAGATGCCTATGAAAATTCTTTTCGTATCCTCGGAAGGGCTGCCCTACTCGAAGACTGGCGGTCTTGCGGACGTCGTGGAGTCGCTGCCGAAAGCGCTGGTAGAAATGGGCCACGAAGTGGCCGTTCTCCTCCCGCGATACCGCGGCAACAAAATCGTTTCGACGCTTGTATCGAGCCTGACGGTTGCTCTGGGCGAAACGCTGCGGTTTCCAGGAATCGCGGAAGGGAAGGCCGTGGATGGCGTGCGCTACTTTTTCGCGGACGATCCGGAGTTTTTTGACCGGGACGGACTATACGGAGATAAGTCCGGGGATTACTCCGACAACGCGCAACGGTTTGCGGAGTTTTCGCGCGTCGCGATTGAGTTCACCAAGCGCGTCTGGCTGCCGGACGTGATCCATTGCCACGACTGGCAGTCGGCGTTGGTTCCCGTTTTTCTGCGAACGCAGCACCGCAAGGATCCCGTGGTACGTTCGCTGCCCGTGGTCTTCACGATTCACAATCTCGGGTATCCGGGCTTATTTCCGCAAACGGCGATGCAGGAAATCGGGCTTCCCCAGCGGCTCGTTACGATGGACGCCTTGGAATACTACGGAAAGGTAAATTTTCTGAAGGGTGGGCTGATTTTCGCGGATTATATTTCAACCGTCAGCCGGCGCTACGCCAAGGAAATTCAAACTCCGGACTACGGCGCCGGACTGGAAGGCGTGATTCGCAACCGCGCTGACCGGCTGGTTGGGATCCTCAATGGCGTGGATTACGCGATCTGGAGTCCAGAGGCGGACAAATTTATCGCGCAGAATTATTCGGTTCACAACCTTGGAGGGAAAATAGCCTGCAAGAAGGATTTGCTCGACGTTTTCCGCCTGCCGGTGGAAAATCTCGAACGGCCCGTGATCGGGATCGTGTCGCGTTTTGCCAATCAGAAGGGCTTCGACCTGATCGCGGAAGTGGCTGCGGATCTGATGAAGGAGAATTTGGCCATCGTTGCGTTGGGCACGGGCTCGCCGGACTATGAAAAGCTCTTTCAGGCGCTGGCGGAGAAAAATCCAGCGCGAGTCGGCGTGAAGATTGGTTTCGACAACGTTCTGGCGCACAAAATCGAAGCTGGTTCGGACATGTTTCTCATGCCGTCGCGCTACGAGCCTTGCGGCCTCAATCAAATTTATAGCTTGCGCTACGGGACTGTACCGATTGTTCGGGCAACCGGAGGCCTGGATGATACGATTCAGAACTTCGATCCCAAGACGCAGCAGGGAACCGGTTTCAAGTTCGATGCATACGAAGGCGAGGCTCTGCTGGCTTGCACCCGCGCGGCCTTGAAGACGTATCGCGATCCGAAAGCGTGGCACGCCGTGCAGGCCAACGGCATGGCCAAGGATTTTTCATGGAAGGCTTCAGCGGCGGCGTATGTCACACTATACGAAGCAGCTAGACGCGCGCGAATCCCCCGGGCGGCTGGAACATCTAAAAACTGATACGCGGCGGGCCGGCCCAGCAAGCCGGAGCCTGCGACAAGGGACAACATGGCAGATAACATTCAAGCAGTGAGCGATGCGAGTTTCGACAAGGACGTAATTGAGGCCAGCAAGACGCAGACGGTGCTGGTGGATTTCTGGGCGGACTGGTGCCGCCCGTGCCATATGCTGTCGCCGACCGTGGAAGAAATCGCCAAGGAACATGCCGGGAAACTGAAAGTCGTCAAGCTCAACGTCGATGAAAACATCCAGGCCGCGGGCAAGTTCAACATTCGCGGCATCCCCACACTTCTGGTCTTCAAGGGCGGTCAGGTGGCCGATCAGATCGTCGGTGCCGTCCCGAAAGACCAAATCGTAAAGGTCCTCGAGCGCCACATTTCTTAGTCTCAGGTGCGATTCCGCGACAGTGAGGCTTCCCACGGTGAATGCGAGCGATCCGCAAGCGCATGGCGCGAATCGCGCCCCGCTGCAGAAGGTTTGCGGGGCTTGCGGCGAGAAAATCGCGTGCAGTGCTTCGCTCGGCGATTGTTGGTGCGAAGGCGTGAACCTCACGAGCGCCGAACTGGCTGATTTCCGCGCGTGTTATGCGGATTGCCTTTGCCCAGGGTGCCTAGCAGCGACGGCTGCGAAAAATCCAAATGAAAAAGAAGACGAGTGAATCGCCGCGTCGCTGCCATTGGGCGAAATCGCCGCCGATGTGCGCGTATCACGACGAGGAGTGGGGCGTTCCGCTGCACGACGACCGCAAGCTGTTTGAGTTTTTGATTCTCGAAGGCGCGCAGGCAGGGTTGAGTTGGGAAACAATCCTCAACAAGCGCGAGAATTATCGCCGTGCGTTCGATCGTTTCGACGCGGCCAGAATCGCGCGATACGATGCACGCAAGACCCAAGAATTGATGGCCAACGCCGGAATCGTGCGCAACCGCCTGAAAATCGCCGCGACGATTTCGAATGCGAAGGCGTTTCTCGCGGTTCGTAAGGAATTCGGGAGCTTCGATCGTTACATTTGGCGGTTCGTTGGCAGCAAGCCGAAGACAAATTCATCGAAGCCCTCCTGGCATGCGCCGGCAAAGACGACCGAGTCCGACGCCATGAGCAAGGACCTCAAGCGGCGCGGTTTTCGCTTCGTCGGCTCAACGATCTGTTACGCGTTCATGCAAGCCACCGGCATGGTCAACGACCACTCCCGCGATTGCTTCCGTTGCAAACGAATCTGCTAACAGCGTCGGACAAGACCGGCAAAACAAGCTGCGGAAGGCCCACGTTAGCGCCGTGCTTGCACGAACGGCGCGCGCGGCGTAGGATTGCGAATTGGTGTTTGCTGCGCGGACCTTCCTGTAACGCATCACGTTCTGAGGTATCGTCGGGAAGCGGTGTGGGCTGCGCTGTTGCGGGGTGACGGAGACGATGGATAGAGCCAAGGCGAAGGCGATCGCGGTTGTCGGCGCGCAGTGGGGAGACGAGGGCAAGGGCAAGGTCGTGGACTACCTCGCGTCCTCGTTTGACTACACGGCGCGCTACGCCGGAGGCCACAACGCCGGCCACACTGTGATCTTCGACGGACGTCGCTTCGTGCTGCAACTGATTCCGAGCGGGATTTTGCGCGAGGGAAAAAAAGCAGTTATCGGTGCGGGCACCGTGGTCGATCCCGTGGCGCTGGTTGCCGAGATCGAAAACCTCAAGAAGTCCGGAATAGATGTGCGCGGGCGCTTGTTTCTGAGCAATCGCGCTCACGTGATTTTTCCCTATCACCGCGAAATGGACAAAGCCGCGGAAGCGGCGCGCGGCGCGGGTAAAATCGGTACCACGTCGCGCGGCATAGGTCCGGCGTATGAAGACAAGATGGCGCGACGGGGCATTCGGGTCTGCGATCTACTGGATGCGGAACGGTTACCCAAGAAACTGGATTGCGTGATCGCCGAAAAAAATGCGATCAGTCGCGCGACCTACGGACACGAACTCGAAACGCTGGGGCTTCTCGAAAATTACCTGGAGCTTGCCGCGCACATTCGCGGCCTGGTGGTGGACACGGCGGCTCTGCTGAATCATGCACTGGACAACGGAGAATCCGTGTTGGTCGAAGGCGCGCAGGGAACCATGCTGGACATCGATCACGGCACATATCCTTACGTCACCTCATCGAGCGCAACTTCTGGCGGTGCGTCTACCGGACTCGGCATTGCACCGACGCGGCTGGCCGGCGTGGTTGGCGTAACGAAGGCGTACACGACTCGCGTCGGCAGCGGTCCATTTCCGACCGAAATGCCCGACCTCGACGCGCAGGCGGTGCGCGAACGCGGCAACGAATTCGGCGCCGTCACGGGACGCCCGCGCCGCTGCGGGTGGCTTGACCTGGTGGTGTTGCGCTACGCGAAGATGCTCAGCGGAATCGATTCGCTGGTGGTGACCAAGCTCGACGTGTTTGACGCGCAACCGGAAATCAAAGTCTGCACGGGGTATCGTTACAAAGGCAACGCGCTGACGGAAATGCCGCCCGACGCGGAAACTCTCACGCAAATCGAACCCGAATATAAAACGCTGCCGGGATGGCGGAAGCCGACGCCGGGAATCCGCGACGTGAAGGACTTGCCCGGCGCGGCGCGCGATTATCTCAATTTTATTTCCGATCAACTCGAAATTGAAATCGGAATGATCTCAACGGGCCCGGAGCGCGATGCCACGATTGTCCCGCGCGGAACGAAACTCGCCGGCTGGTTGTAACTGCCATGCTTTCCTACGAAGTAGCGCGCGCAAAAGTGATCGAAGTAGTCCGCGCGATCGCGGATGCGGCCGCGTCCCGCGGTCCCGACGCGGCGGACAGCAAGCACCTTTCCACAGCAGAACGCATCGATGTTGCCGTGGATCCACCGAGGGCGCTCGGGCGCATCCTCGCCGAAAGTATCAACGCCGACCGGAATTACCCGCCGTTCGATCGTTCCGCCCGGGATGGTTACGCGATTCGCGCCGTGGATGCCGCCAAACCGGGCGCACGGCTGCGCGTGATCGGCGAGAGCCGCGCTGGATTTCCGTTTACAGGAAGATTCGAAGACGACTCGTGCGTGCGGATCATGACGGGCGCGCCGGTTCCTGAAGGCGCGGATGCCATCGTGATGCAAGAGCAGACCCGGACGGACGGCTATTCCGTGATCTTCGAACAAGTTGCCCAAGCAGAACAAAACATCATTCGCAAAGGGACGGAGATGCGGCTCGGCTCGCTCGCGCTTTCAAAGGGCATGCGCCTGGGCTATGCGGAACTTGCCATTGCGGCGCAGGTTGGATGTACACGACTCGCAGTGAATCGCAAACCGCGCGTGGCGATTCTTTCCACCGGCGACGAAGTCGTCGGCGTGGAGGCGACGCCCGGTCCATTTCAGATACGCAACAGCAACAGCGTTTCACTTGCGGCTCAGGTGGCGCTTGCCGGAGGGGAGCCAGTGATGCTCGGCAACGCGCCCGATGATATCGGGCAATTGCGCGCGCAAATCGAGCGTGGCCTTGCGCACGACATTCTGGTTCTCAGCGGCGGTGTTTCGGTGGGGAAGTACGATCTTGTCGAGCCGGTGCTGCGCGAACTCGACGCGGAATTCTTTTTCGACGCGATTGCCATTCGACCGGGCAAGCCGGCGGTGTTCAGCGTTTGCGGGGGCAAGCCTGTGTTTGGTCTTCCGGGCAATCCGGTTTCAACGATGGTTACGTTCGAGCTGCTGGTTGTGCCCGCGATCGAATTGTTCGGAGGAGCCGCGGCGCAGGCGCTGCCGCTGATGAAAGCGCGTTTGCGTGCGGCCGTCGAACAAAAGGCCAAGCTGATGCATTTTCTTCCGGCGCGCGTAAGCTGGCCGGCGGGTGAGGCGGTGGTGGAGGCGCTTGTCTGGCAAGGCTCGGGCGACATTTTCACGTTGGCACAGGGAAACTGCTTTCTCGTGGTGTATGAATCAAAATTGAAAGTGGATGCAGGCGAATGGGTGGATATTCTGCCTCGGCGAGGAATGTTATAGCTTTCGTTATCGAACCGCGTTGCCGTGAATTGCCGCCCTCGAAAGTTGCCTCTGGTACAATCGCAATTGGAAACGCGTGAAACAACTATCGCATTACGACAAAAAAGGACGCGTGCGGATGATTGACGTCACTGCAAAGCCGCGGACGTCGCGCACAGCCGTGGCGCATGCGTTTGTGCGAATGCGGCGGGGAACCGTGCAGAGCGTGCGGCGGCTGAAATCGCCGAAAGGGAATCCGCTGGAAATCGCGCGAATTGCGGGGATTTCGGCCGCCAAGCGCACGGCTGAACTGATTCCACTTTGTCATCCGCTGGCGCTGACGCACGTGGATGTGAGCGCGAAGCTATGCCACAATGGAATCGAAATCGCAGCGGAAGCGACGGCAACCGGCCCAACAGGCGTCGAAATGGAAGCGTTGGTGGCCGCGTCGGTTGCGGCGCTTACGGTTTACGACATGTGTAAGGCGCTCGAGCGAGGCATGGAAATTACCGAAGTTCATCTGATGAAGAAATCGGGCGGCCAGAGCGGAACTTACGTAAGGAACAGGAAGCGGGCAAGGAAATGACGCCGCTAAAAGACGTGAAAGTGCTGGTCGTGGATGACAACGCATTGGTCCTCGATCTGCTCATGAAGGGATTGATGCCGCATTGCGACGCGCACGCCGCGGCGGACGGCGCAGACGCGCTTTTGAAGATAGTCGACGATCCGCCGGATCTGGTTGTATGCGATTACAGGATGCCGGGCCTCGACGGGCGCCAACTCTTCGAAAAACTTCGTGGTCGACAGCAGACGAAAGGTATCCCGTTTATTTTTCTCGCGAGTCGCGGCGACATCGAGGAAAAGTTGAAGCTGATCGTCGAGGGCGTCGAGGAATTTATTCCCAAGCCATTTTTTCTGAAGGACGTCGTCCGCCGCACGAAAAAAGTGGTGGATCGCTTGCAGCTTGAGAAGCTGCAGAGGCGCGCCGTGCGTCCCGGCGTGATTCAGGGGCGCCTGGAAGAAATGAGCATCATGGACTTGATGCAGTCGCTCGAAATGGGACAGAAATCGTGCGCGCTTACAATTCGTCGCGGGGCGGAAAGCGGACAGCTTTTTTTTTCGGGCGGGCAGTGCCTGGACGCTCGCGTGGGTTCGATCGAAAGCGAAGCGGCCGTGTATGAAGCCGTGAAATGGCGGGATGGACAATTCGAGATCGACTTCAACGCGGCTCCTTCGCGCACAACGATCTCCCGTACGACCACCGGCTTGCTGATGGAAGCGCTGCGATTGATGGACGAAGAGCAACGCGAAGCGGCGGGTGCCGAAGCCGAGCCTGCCGAGACCTGAAGGTTTCACTCGAGTTTGTCGTTCTAGTTCACACCAAACCATGCGCGTTGTTGTAATCACAATCAGCGATTCCGTTTCGAGCGGCAAATCCGAAGACCGCTCAGGGCCCGCGGTCGTGACGCGTTGCAAAGAGCTCGGCTGGACGGTAGGTTCTTCCACAGTTCTCCCCGATGATCGCCCGTCGATCGAAGCGTTGCTTGCAAAGATCGCCGACACACGCGAAGCGGACTTAGTTCTTACCACGGGCGGAACCGGCGTGGGACCGCGAGACGTTACTCCGGAAGCCACGATGGCGATTGCCGAGAGAATGATTCCAGGATTTGCGGAGCACATGCGCGCCGAGGGCAGGAAAAAAACAGACCGGGCAATTTTGTCCCGCGGCTCGGCCGGAATACGCGGCGAGACCATGATTGTGAATTTGCCGGGCAGTCCGCGTGGCGCGGTGGAATCGCTGGACGCGCTTGCCGCTCTGCTTCCGCACGCCATCGACGTTTTGCACGGTGCCCGCCACTAACCTCTGTAAATACATACACTTCTCGGTCTTTATTCATTCGATGCAGTGCCAAACGGCGTTGTGCCCGCGGTGCGCAGCGCGTGCTACGCTCGCTTCTCAGGCTCCCCGATGCCCAGTCAATACATACCTCTCTTCATTTTCGCAATCGTGGTCGGATCAACTCCGATTGCGGTTTTCCTTTTGCTCAGGCGCGGACGAAGACGGAACGATGGCTCGCCATCGGCAGAAATCGCCGAGAGACCTGAGGATTTCGAGTCTGTGCTGGGTGCGCCCGAGCTGAATTCGAAACGGATGCAAACCGCAACGAGTCTCTTCGTCATTTTTGATGCCGCCATAATTTTTGTACTGGTGTGGGCGATCGAGTTCAGTCACCTCGGCGCGTACGGTTTGCTGGCAAGTATCATCTTTCTCGGAATCTTATCTGGTGGTTACGTTTGGATATGGCAGCGGGGCCTGCTCGCCGACGACTCGCGCGACATCGAGCCGGCGGTGAACGATTCCTCCGATAGGAGTTCTTCGTGACGGCGGCGGTGCTTCATGCGCCCGCGGAGGCGGGTTCGATCGTTTCACACATTCAAAACTATGCGCTGCCGTTCGCCTACGGCGCGGCAATCTTTGCGCTGACAGGGCTCTTCGTCATCTATCTGATCCTGATCGAACGCAAGATCACGCCAGCCGCCGATGGAGAGAATGAGCCGCTGCGTGATGACGCGGGCCGTTCGCGGGAGCTTGGTCTTGAGGTTTGGAAACTGGCCATTGCAGAAGCCTTTGACCCGAGAAACGAAAGCGGGGTTTCCTGGTTCGCAGCTTATCTGGGAGTGGTGATCGCGGTTGTCGCGTGCGCCGCGCTTTTATTTGGCCCGGCGATTGGGATCGCGGACTTGAACATCGGTCTGTTTTTTATCGTTGCCGTCAGCTCGCTTGGGATATTTGGATTTTTGCTGGGCAGCGAGCCGCGAAATGGGAAAGCGGCGGAAGCGACGTTGCAGGACGGCGCACGATGGATCTCATTTCAGGTTGTCGCGATCCTCGGTTTGATTTCGATTGTGATTTTTGCAGGTTCGTTTTCGCTGAAGGTAATCGTCCAGGCGCAGTCCGATCAGGGAGCCTGGTTTATTTTTTACGCGCCGGTCGGCTTTGTGATTTATTTCGCGGCGTCCGTGATGAGCGCGGAGCGGCGGTCGTCGGAAACACCGGACCATCCGGCGCGAGCGATTGGAACGGCCAGAATTCAAGGCCGAGGACTGCGAAAAGCGCTTTCATGCCTGGCTGAATATCTGAACGTGATTGTTGTTGCCGGAATTGCGGCCACGGTTTTCTTTGGAGGCTGGCTGCGGCCGTTCGCTCGCTACCACGATTGCTTTTTCGGCACGCAAATAGAACTTGTTGACGCTTTTCCGGCGTTGCTGTTCCTCGCGTTCGCAGGCTGGTGTTTCTGGCTGGCTTATAGCGATCGGCCCAAGCTCCAGGAGCGCTCCATCCGGATTGCCGGCGGACTTTGCGCAGCGCTTGCCGTCGGAATGTTCGCGGCTTTGTTTGCGTCGCCGGAAACGATGGAGGCGGTTCATGGGGCTTTCTGGTTCTGCGCAAAGATGGCGGGCTTGCTCTATGGATTTCTTTGGCTTCGCGCGACGGTGCCGAGCTATACATTCGAGCGCGGAGTGCAGGTTGCGTGGCGCGTGCTGGTCCCCCTGGCTGCGGCCAACCTGATTCTCGCGGCGTGCGCGATCTCCATGACCCAGCTATGGGATTTCGGCCCGGGCGTTTCATCGTTTGTAGCAACGCTTGCCACGCTGGGCTTTGCGATCTGGCTTTGGAGCGCCAATGGGGGCCATCGCGAACCCGTCGCGCCCGCGACTCCGGCGGACGCCCGGTAAATGCTCCTCAATTCCATCTTCTTTTATCTTTTTGCGGCGATCGCTGTTGCGTCAGCGATATTGACCGTGACTCGGCGGAGCGCCTCTCACAGCGTCATATTCCTTGTGGTGGCGTTGGTCGCGACGAGCGGAATTTTTCTGCAGCTTCAGGCCGACTTTCTTTTCGCGGTGCAATTGTTGGTGAGCGCGGCCGGAGTGGTAGTTCTGTTTTTTTTTGCGGCCGCACTGACGAATCAGAAGAGTTCAAGAACCGCGCTTCGATTCAGCCGATACAAGACTATCGCGATCGTTTTTGCGATGGTCCTTGCCGGTGAAGTGCTAGTCGCAATCTGGGCTGGAAGCAAATCGCTGCACATGCCCGCAACGGCGAATTTGCCAGCGAGAAATACGGAAGCGCTGGGCGACGCGCTTTTCGCGCATTACCTGCTTCCGCTGGAAATGGTATCGCTGCTGCTTCTTGTGGCGCTGATTGGCGGGATCGCGTCCGCAAACCGGAGAACGGCGTGATCTCCATCGATCATTATTTGGTTCTGAGCCTGGCGCTCTTTGTCATCGGCGTGGCGGGGGCGCTTGTGCGGCGGAATCTGCTTGTGACGCTAATGTCGATCGATCTGATTTTGACCGCGGTGAATATCAATCTGGCGGCGTTTTCGCGGATGTGGGGAAACGTGAATGGACAGGTTTTCGCTCTGTTTATCATCGCGTGCGGCGCGGCGGAAGCAGTGGCGGCTGTTGGAATCGTTCTAGTGGTATTTCGGAGCCGGAAAACGGCGCTCGCCGACGAACTGGACCTCCTGAAATGGTGATCGGAACCTTAACACTCGCGGCCATCGCGGCGCCTCTAGCGGGAATCGCCTTGGCGCGCTTTCTTTACGCAACGAAATCCCGATTGCCAGAACGCCTGGCAGCGTGGTTCGAGCGGCTTTACTTTCCGTTTTACCGGCAGGGTGGCGGAACGTTCGAAGACGAAATTGTGCGCTTAGTGAAGGCTGCGAGCATCGCGTTTGGGGAGTTTGACCGAAACGGCATCGAGCGCTTCGCTGTTGCCGGCGCCGGGGGTACTGCGCGCGCTGCGTCGCGCGCAGCGATTTGGTGTGACGCATGGGTTGTCGATGGGTTCGTGAGCTTCATCGCGCGGGCGATCGAGTTTGCCAGCATTCCCGCGCGGCTTCTGCAAAGTGGATTCGTGCAGCGATACATGCTCTGGATCGTTGCGGGTTTGATTGGGATTCTGGGCGGGTGTCTGTACGTGGCGCATCACGCGGCGATACTCGCAGCACACTAAGCGGAGACGTGGAATGATTTTCTCCAGCGGAGAAATCTTAGCGACGATTCTGTTGACGCCTCTTGTGGGCGCGGTCGTGCTACTGTTCCTTCCCAGCGTGCGCGCGGATTTGCATCTCCGCGTGGCGAACGGATTCGCCGCGCTCGATGTGCTGGCATCGCTGACGCTGCTTTGGCGCTTTCACACCGCGGGCGACGTGTCGCGCTTCCAATTCGTCAGCGATCACGCGTGGATTCCATCGCTGGGCATTCGCTTTACGCTGGGGCTCGATGGAATCAGCCTGGTGATGGTGATGCTGACGACGGTGCTTGGCGCAATCGCGATTGCTTCGACTTGGCGGTCCATTCGGCAGCGCGGCAGCCACTATTACGCGCTGATGTTGCTGCTTCAAACAGGCCTTCTCGGCATTTTTCTTTCTCTTGATTTGGTTCTCTTTTACGTCTTCTGGGAATTGACGCTGGTGGCGATGTATTTTCTAATTGCCATTTGGGGCGGCGAGCGGCGGGCGTACACAGCCCTCAAATTTCTTCTCTATACGCTAACCGGGTCCGTTGTGATGCTGCTGGCGATTCTGGCGATTGGGCACGCGAGAGGGACATTCGACATCCGCGAAATCCTTGTGCATCCCATTGCGCAATGGCATTTGGAAAAGTGGGTTTTCTGGGGGTTCTTCTTTGCGTTTGCAATCGTCGTACCGATGTTTCCGTTTCACACCTGGATGCCCGACGTTCACAGGGAAGCCCCGGCCGCGGTTTCAGCGATTCTTGCCGGGCTATTGCTGAACGCCGGTGCCTACGGATTTCTGCGAATTTCGGTGCCGATGCTTCCCGACGCCGCGAATAAATATCGCAGCTTCATGATCGTGCTTTCACTTATCGCGATCGTTTACGGCGCCCTGGCATCCCTTATGCAGAAGGACATGAAACGCCTGATCGCATATTCGTCGTTCAGCCAGATGGGATTTTGCACGCTCGGAATATTTGCGCTCACGCCGCTGGGCCTCGAAGGCGGGGTGATTCAGCAGATTAGCTGCGGCATTTCGATGGCGGCGCTCTTCCTGCTCGCGGGCATCGTTTACGAGCGGAGACGCACAACCACAATCGCGGAACTGGGCGGGCTTGCGTCCGTGATGCCGAAATTCGCGGCGATCTATATCGTTATGACGCTGGCAGCGCTCGGCATGCCGCTGCTGTGCGGCTTCACAGGTGAGTTTACGGTCCTGCGCGGCATCATCCAGGTCCATTGGGCGTGGGCCGCCTGCGCCTTAATCGGCGTGGTTGTTACAGCTGCATCGCTGCTGTGGCTCTACCAGCGCGTGATGTTCGCCGGTGCGAGCGGGGCGATGCAATCGGAGACAGGAGGAGCAGCGGATATGAATCGGGCCGAGCTTGCCTGCCTGATTCCGATGGTGCTTCTCGCGTTTTGGATTGGGCTATATCCGGGCCCCTTGTTCCGCGTGCTGGACGCGCCCGTGAAGCGAATTGTGGCAACCGTCAATCCTGCCTATTCACAAGAGACCGCTCCGGCGGGCGTTACGATGCGTACGCTTGCTGCGCCGCCATCTCCCGCGCAGCAGCCCGTTGCCGCGCCCCCCGCAGGAGCGAAGTAAATGGATCAGTTGGTTTCGTGGCAGAACGTGTTCGAGCAGGTGCGTCGCGATTTTCCGACGATCGTGCCGGAAGTGATGCTGGCGGTTTTCGGGCTGGCGATCCTTTTCACCGACGGTTCGCTGAACGCGCGCCAGAAATCGTGGAACGCGCTGACGGCGATGTTCGGCGTGGCGTTCAGCGCCGCCGCGCTCTGGCTGATGAGCGGCGTACAGGCCGCCACATTCGACAATTCAATCCTCGTGGATCCATTCTTTCTTTTCTTCGGTCTAATCTTCCTGGTTTTGACCGCGCTGGTAATCTTGCTGTCGGTGCGCACCAGCGAGACGGAAGGCGAGCAGCAGGGTTTGCAATTCGCGCTGATGCTTTTTGCGACGACGGGCATGTTGTTCGCGGCGTGCGGGAACGATCTGATCCTTCTTTTCGTTGCGCTGGAAACAATGGCGGCGAGCTTTTACGTTCTCTCGGGGTTTCTCCGGGACGATCGCCGCTCGAATGAAGGCGCTCTGAAATTTGTCGTGACGGGCGTTTTCAGCTCTGCCATCCTGGCCTACGGTTTTTCCATTCTTTACGGGCTTGCGGGATCGACAAATCTCACAGTAATCGCGCGGAGAATTGTGGAACGCCATTCGCAATGGCCTGCGGACTCGCTGGCCTACGTTGCTTTTGCCGCCATCGCTGCCGCAATTTTGTTCAAGATCGCGGCAGCGCCTTTCCATCAGTGGGCGCCGGACGCTCTTGAGGGGGCCCCGGCTGGATGCGCCGCATTTGTCAGCATCGGCTCCGCGACGGCTGGTTTCGCGGTTTTGCTGCGCCTGTTGCTGGGCGTTTTCTGGCCGCTCGCGACTGCGTGGATCTGGACGGTTGCGGCGGTTGCGGTGCTTTCGCTGACTATCGGAACGTTCGCCGCCATCACGCAGTCGAACATCAAACGGCTGCTGGCCTATTCATCAATCGCGCAGATGGGCTACGTCCTGCTGGGTCTGGTTGCCGCGGTCAACAAAGACGGCACGCTCAACACGCACGGCTTGCGCGCCGCGGGCTACTATCTGCTGATGTATGCGTTTTTCACGACCGGCGCTTTCGGCGTCGTCGAACTATTGCGCCGTAAAGGAATGGCTGCGGACGAACTCGACGACCTGAACGGGCTGATGCGCCGCAGCCCCGTAGCTGCGATTCTGATGCTTATCTTTTTGCTTTCGCTTGCTGGAGTTCCTCTGACGGCTGGTTTCGTGGGGAAGTTGATGGTCATCTCGGCGCTCGTTGACGCGCAACATACCGCTCTCGCGATCGTCGCCGTGTCATATATGCTTCCGGCTGTGTATTTTTACTTCCGGATGATAGCGGCGATGTGGGCGCGCGAGCCGGCCGACGCGATGAATCCTGCAATGGCCTGGACGCAGAAGCTCGCGCTGGGAGCGATGGCGGCGGCAACGCTCGCGGCTGGGATTTTCCCGGAGCAGTTCGTGCGCTTCGCACAATCCTCGGTACCGATCCCTTTCATGCATTAGAATGATTCCCAAAATGACTCCTACAAACTCACCGCCGGACAAAGATCCCGGCGGACCAATGAAACAAGTTGCGATCGCTTTGGAATTGCCATTCATGATCGTCGGGCCGGTATTTCTGGGCGGTCTCGTCGGCTATTTTCTCGATCGCTGGCTGCATACCAGACCGATTTTGATGATCGTGCTTGGAATCCTGGGCGTAGCGATCGGGATTCGAGACGCCTTGAAAATCGCGAGCGCGGGAGAAAAGTAAGTCGTGAACGATTTCGATCCCGAGGCGATCGAACGCCGCATTCAATATTTCATCGTGGGAATCGGCGTCGCGATCGTGATTGTCGCTGGAGCGGGCTGGGGCGTTCGAGCCGCCGAAGGCGCGGCGGCGGGAGCGGCTGTGTGCTGGCTAAATTTCCTATGGCTGGGGCGCGGCGCAACGGAATTGATCCGATTAGGCGCGGCGCAGGCGGGTGCTGACGTGGTGAGAGTGCCTCGGACGATTCACGCTAAGTTCTTTGGACGCATCGTGTTGTTGATATTCGTGGTCTATGCTATTCTCGCTTGGCTGCACCTGCCTCCTGTCGCATTCCTGTGCGGTTTCACGGCGGTGTTGCCGGCGATTGTGGCGGAACTTGGGTACGAAATTGCGCGCGGGCAGCATCGGTGGAACGCGCCGTAATTCTGGCGATACATAGACGATAAACAAATACCCGGTTGTTTTCTTCTGGGAGAACCATGGGCAAAGAGCACGTCCTCGGCGTAACAAAGCTGGTGAACTGGCTGCTGGCGAAGCCCGTGCTGGCCTTGCTGGCGCTTTTGCACATCCCGCCCGCCGATGCGGCCTATCCGATTCCGAATTTTCTCGCCATGGAGCTTGTCGTTTTTCTGTTCGCGATTATTTTCTTTTTGTGGCTTAAGGCGCGCATATCCGCGGACAGGCCGGGCGCCACGCAGCAGTGCGCGGAATTTCTGGTGACGAATCCAATGGGCGTCGGGGTGAAGGATTTGATCGACGACATCGTTGGCCACGGAGCGGAGCGTCACATTCCGATTATGGGGACCATCGGCGTTTTCATATTGCTGTCCAATTTGGCCGCCGTTGTGCCGGGATTCATGTCGCCGACGGCAGAAAAAACCGTTCCATTGGGCTGCGCCGTGATCGTGTTTCTCTATTACAACTGGATCGGCATAGCGAAACATGGGCCGATTTCCTACGTGAAGACTCTGATGGGGCCGATATTACTTATCTCTCCGCTGATGGTCGTAATCGAGACAATCAGCCATTTCGCTCGTTTGCTTTCTCTTACGGTTCGGCTTTGGGCCAACATGCTGGTCGGCGAGATGCTCTACGTCACATTTCTAGGCCTTTCGATAGCGTTGTTCGCTTACATGGGACACCTGAATCCGGCAGGATATATTTCCGCGGTGGTCCCTGTGGGCGTTCCGTTTGCGTTGATCGTTTTCCATATTTTTGAAGCAATCCTGCAAGCATTCATATTCACAATTTTGGCGATCGTGTATCTGGGCATGGCGGTTGCGGAAGAGCACTAATCGGGCATCATGGCCGTTGCAGCGTGAGACTGGCAGCCTCCCAAGGCAGTCGGGAACCACCCACTGGCGGCAATCTCATAGCGAAGGAGAAAGTATGACCAGGAAAGCAGCATGGTTCGTTTTGGCTGTTGTCGTTCTACTGATGGCGGCGCCGGTGACGTTTGCGCAAACACCGGGAGCGGCTTTGGCTGGCGGAGCTAGCTGGGTGGGCGTGGCTGCTGCGATTGCTCTCGGCATCGCGGCTGGGGCGTGCGGCATCGGTCAGGGCATTGCGACAGCAGCGGCGTGCGAAGGGATTGCGCGTAATCCTGGAGCCGGCGGTCCGATTCGAATTGCGTTCATCATCGGCGTGGCGCTGATCGAGTCGCTTACGTTGTACGCGCTGGTCATCGTTCTGATCAAGTAGCGGCGACTTCACCGAATCCCTCCCGGGAGCTTGCTATGCCGCGAGCTTCCGGGTATTTTTTTGAAGATGACTGCAGTTGAACTAACGCCCGAATCGCGCCGCTACTCGTTCTCACTATTCCACAATAGGCGCTGACGGCTTTTGATACGATAATCATCCTCCACTGCGCTTCCTGCTTCGGCAGATTCCGTTCTTTCCGATGAAGACATGAAACCGAGGCAACAGAGATTGAAGAATGACCGCGACGTCAGGCCGGTCGAACAAATGGCTTTGCCGCTAGCGGCCACGCTGGCTTGTGCGATTTCATTCTTGATTCTATTTGCATGGATTGCCAGGGAAGTGCTCGAAGGCGGATCGCAACAATTCGATTTGCGCAGCCGCCAATTTGCCCATCAATTCGCTTCCCCTTCCCTCACAGCGGCCATGCAGCGCGTGACGCTTCTCGGGTCGCCCACGGTCCTTTCGGTGCTGTTCGCGACCGTTCTGGTGATTTGCATTTTCATCAAACGCCGCCGCCCGGCGGCATGGCTGGCCATTGCTATGGGGGGCGCGTTCGCGCTGGATTTCACGCTCAAGCAAGCGTTTCACCGCGCGCGCCCGGTGCCTTTCTTCGGGCTTGGGCCGCATAGCTACAGTTTTCCTAGCGGCCACGCGCTCGGTTCGTTTTGTTTTTACGGGGTCGTTGCCGGGTTGTTGACCGCGCGCATTCGCAACCGGCCGGTTCGCGTTTTGATTTGGACTGCGTGCGCCGCGCTTGTCATTGCTATTGGATTTTCGCGAATTTATCTGGGAGTTCACTACGCGACGGACGTTATCGCCGGCTACATCGCCGCGGCGATTTGGATCAGCACGTTGCTGGTCGCGGACCGCATGTACCACCCTGCCAACCCGAAATAGGTCGCCGAATCGCAAGTCCGCCTGAGATGATCTTAGCCGCTTCGCTATTCACGTCAAGCGAGGAACGCCCTTTCCCCAAGTGTCGGGCGGGGAAAGAGTGTATCGAATGGGAGGGTCGTCCATGCAGCGCTTCGAAGACGCAAAAATCGCATCTCCTTGCGAGATCAAATAGTCGGCGGTGCGCGCGGCGAGCGCCTGTATGGTCAGCCCGGGATTCGCCGAACCTTGCGTCGGCATCACGCTTCCATCGCACACGAAGAGATTTGGAATGTCGTGCGTCCGGCCGAATTTATCAACCACCGACGTGTGTGGATCGCTGCCCATTCGAGCCGCGCCCACCAGGTGCGCGTAACGCGCTTCCTGCACGACTTCCTCGGCCCCTGCCGCGCGCATAATTTCCATCACCTTGTTCTTGCCGAACTCGATCATTTTCTTGTCGTTATCGTGAAGATTGAACGTGACTTTCGCCACCGGTATCCCGTGCTTGTCCTTTTCCTCCGCCAGTTCAACTCGGTTGTCCGCCCACGGCAGAATCTCGCCCAGCAGCGCAATGGCTCCCCAGTGGTTGTAATCCATCATTACTTGGCGCAAGCCCCAGCCCCACGCGCCCTTCGCAACCATCATTTGCCGCGCGAATGATATTGGCAGCGGGCCCACGGTCTGCACGGCGAAACCGCGCGCAAACCCGCGCTGGGGATCCGTTTCGTAAAATTCCTCGGTCATCGCATGGGCAGGCGGCGCTTTGTACATTCGAACGAGTTCGTGAAAGCGGCCGAGGACCACATTGCCCGCCTGCGCCATCAGATAGCGTCCAACGGTTCCGCTGGAGTTGGCCAAGCCGTTTTCGAAACCGGCGCAAGCCGAATTGAGTAGCAGGCGAGGAGTCTCGATCGCGTAGCCGCATACGATGACGGCTTTCGCTTTCTGCTCCATCTCGCTGCCATCCAGATCGAAATACGTGACGCCCGTGACGCGGCCATCCTTTCCCATGTTGACTCGAGACACCATACAGTTGTCGCGAATCTCGGCGCCATTTTCGAGCGCGTCCGGAACGTGCGAAATCAGCGTGCTCTGTTTCGCTCCCACTTTGCATCCCTGAATGCAGAAGCCGCGGTAAATGCAATGCGGCCGGTCGCCGTGCGAGCCTGCGAGAATGGCGACGGGTCCTCCAATGCTCACGCGAACGCCCAGCTTCGTGCATCCCTTGATCATGATGTCGCCGCACGCGCCCATCGGATGAGGTCCGTAGGGATATCCGTGCGGCTCGCCCCAAGGAAAATAAGCAGGACCGGAGACCGGCATCTCTTTCTCGATCAGTTCGTAATAAGGTTTTATCTCCGCGTAGGAAATCGGCCAATCCACGCCGACGCCGTCTTCGCTGTGGATGCGGAAATCCGAAGGGTGCAATCGCGGCGTGAAACCGGCCCAGTGAACCGAGCCGCCACCCACGCCTCGACCGCTGTTGTTCGCTCCCAGTGCGAGAGGATCGGCGCCGCCCGTAATCCGCAGCTCATTCCAGTACAGGTTGTATGACCCGGCTTCATCGCTGACCCAATCGCGCTCGGTATCCCAGAATGGGCCCGCTTCAATCCCCACGACTTGGAATCCGGCGCGAGCAAGGCGTTGCAATAAAACACCACCGCCTGAGCCAACTCCCACAATGCAGTAATCCACTTCTTCCGTGTTCCGAAACCGGCGCATCGGCACGTTGATTCGCTGGTTGGCCCCGAGCATGTGTTCGTGCTTGGGAGCGCCGAAAGCGCCAAAGAACGGTTTCTTCAATGCGTTCCTCCCTGTCCGGGGCTCCCCTTGTGTTCCTCCACGCCTCCGACGGGACTGAATTCGGCCGACAGGGAATTGGGAGGCGCGGCCCATTCATAACGCTGCTCGTCCACTTCCCACGGTTCCGGCTCTCCGTTTTCGAGGCGCATGTAGCCTCGCGGATAAGCCGGCCCGCCAAAACCGATTTCGTCCCACGAATAGGGATGGCAGTAATACGCGCCAGCGGCGTCCTGAACGAGCAGGAGCCAGTAACGTTCGATGGGCATTCGTTTCCAGATCGCATGACCGGCGGGCGGGTCGCCGTCGTGCAATGTTTTCAGCACCAAATCCTGTTCAAGAGCGGAAAGATCGGTAAACGATTTGTCGTACATGTGCCGAGCGACTTCCGTGATTGCTTGCAGACCCAGCCTGTGAGCTTCTTGGTCAGTGGGCATGTGTTCGAATCGATAGCCGTCGAGCCGGTTTTCGTACAGGCGCGCGTCGATAAAATTCACAACTGGAATCTTGTGCTGTTCGTCGCGGTCATCCTGCGGCAAAATGCGATCGCAGACAGCTTTCATTAACAGAGTTTCACCGGGCGTGAAGAATCGAATAGCCGGAATTGTCTCGACTCTGTCGAGCACCACTTTCCGCGTGGCTTCGTCCCAAAATGCTTTCTGGCTCAGCGTGCGATAGCCGGGATAGTAGCCGGGCTGTGCGCGTGTCGCGAGCGGCCGTCCGGTTTTTGGATCGACCGGCCGCCTATCATCGTTCGACGCGGACATCAGCGCTCCCTCCGAAATGTGCTGGCCAGCAATCCCAGAAAACCGCAAGCGGCGAACAGAAGCGGTGCGAGGACTGGAGGGCCGTACATGATGTTGTATAGAAGGTGTTTCGAACCTCCGGAACGCCGCCCGACGCCCCGCGCGTGGTAGTAAAAGCCCAAGGTACCGTCCGCGATGGCCAGCGCCGAAGCCGCCGGCAGAAGACGCTTCGCGACTTTTGGTTTCCAGACCGCGCCCAATGCAGCGCCCACCAGGAGGCCTGCAATTACAATCGGACTCCACTGAGCTCTATATTTGAAATTATTTTTGTAATGGGAATACAACGCTTCGAACCCGCTGAAGAACGCGGCGACCGCGGTTGATAGCGCGAGGTGTTTTTGGAACCGGCCTTCGCGCACTTCCTGCAACTCCGTAACTTCATCTTCCCGCAATTTCCGCGGCAGCAATTTCGACAACGAGGGGAGCGGAACGCGACGGGGGCCAGGCCGATGGGGATCATCTTCCCGTCGCAAGAACGACGCGATTAAGCCGAGATACGCGCTCATCCCAAACAGCAGAGGAGCGAAAAGCGGCGGGCCCATGATCACGTTGAAAACAGGAATACGCCATCCGCCCGGCTTGCGTTTTATTCCGCGAATGTGGAAACCAAAACCAACCAGGCAGTCGGCCAAAGTGACAGCCGAGACGACGGGCAGTATGGTGCGAGCCGCGCGCCGGTTCACCGCGCCTGCAACGCCCGCGGCCAAAAGCGCCTGGCTCAGGATGACGGGCGTGTACATGATCCGCTGGCTGTAACTCCCGCGGTAATGTTCGTAGGTCACTTCAAGGCCGCTCAATGCGCTCGAGAGTCCAGCGATTAGGGCGAGGCTTCGCTGGAACCGCCCCTCGCGAATGTGATGAGCGATTTCGCGATCGAAGCGCTCGCCTTCATGTTCCACTCGCGCCAGACCGGTTCGTTCCGCTGAGCTTCCTTGATTGAAATTCACCAACATACCTCCCGCATGTAACCGGCCGACAGCTCCGGTACCCAGTTCAAACGACTTCGCGAACCTTGTCTTTCAACACGGTCTTGATGATGTCCCAGCCTTTCTTTTCGCCGCGAGCGAGAGCTTCGATAAAATGCACCGTTTGCTCCGAAGTAATTTTTCCCGGCAGGGGAGGCTCGTTCGGATCCACTACTGCCTGAACGATCGCAGGTCCTTTGTGAGTCAGCGCCTTGCGCAAGATGGACTCCGCCTGCGCGGGATCCTCGATCGTGTAACCGGCAGCGCCGCAGTTCACCGCGAAGCCGGCAAAATCGATGGGCTGCAACTCGACGCCAAATTGCGGATTGCCGTCCATCACCATCTGTTCCCATTTGATCTCTCCCAACACATTGTTCTTGATGACGATCACTTTCACCGGCAGTTTGTATTTGACCAGCGTGGCAATTTCCCCCATCAGCATGGTCAAGCCTCCGTCGCCGACGATGCAGACTACCTGCCGTCCGGGATAGGCGACGGCCGCGCCGATGCTGTAGGGCAGCCCGTTGGCCATCGTTGCCAGCGAACCGGATAAGGAAAATTTCATGTCGCCGCGCATTTCGATGTAGCGTGCGCTCCAGGTTGCAATCGTGCCGCTATCGGAGGAGACGATTGCATCATCATCCAGCAGCCGGTTCAGGTTCCAGGTGACGACTTGCGGTTTCATCGGTATATCTTTGCGAGTGCCGCGTTCTTCCATGAGCCGGCTCCAGCTCTTCATATTCTTCTGGGCTCTTTTCAAGAAGCCCTGATCTTTTTTCCTTTGTATCAGCGGAAGCAACGCGCGCAGCACGCTGCCGCAGTCGCCAACCAAACCGACATCGGCCGGATGGCGAAGCCCAATGCGAGCGGGATCGATATCGATCTGGACGGTTTTCGCTTTGCCGATCTTGGGATAAAACTCCATGTACGGAAACCCGCTGCCCGCAATGATCAGCGTGTCGCACTCTTGCAAAGCGTCTTGTGAAGGCGCGGTACCCAGCAAGCCGATTCCGCCCGTCGTGTAGGGACTGTCATCCGGCACGACTGCTTTCCCAAGAAGAGGCTTGATGATCGGTCCGGCAACTGTTTGCGCTAGTTCGAGCACTTCGTCGCGGCAGTTCAAGCATCCGCTCCCCGCCAGGATCGCAACCCTGGAGCCGCGGTTGATTAGTTTTGCAGCGTCATCCAGCGCCTCGTGAGGCGGAAGTGGATGCGAGACGGTGAATAAATCGGAGCTATGCTTGGGGACGTTCGCCCCGGATCGCTCTTCGTCTCCGGTGGTCCATTCCTGGATGTCTTTTGGAATCGTGATATGGCTTACCGTGCGCCTGGACAACGCCGTCTTGATTGCTTCATCCACGATGTTGTTTACGTGGGCCGGCCCCATGACCCGCTGGTTGAACTCGGCCACGTCCATGTAAAGCTTATCGAGATCCACATCCTGCTGGTAGTGAGTACCTATCAAATCGTGGAACGTATGGCCCGTGATCGCGAGCACCGGCTGGCTGTCACATTTCGCGTCGTAGAGCCCGTTGAGCAGATGAATGCCGCCGGGCCCCGAAGTCGCCAGGCACACTCCAAGCCTGCCTGTATATTTGGCATAACCGCAGGCCGCGAATGCCGCCGCTTCCTCGTGCCGCACCTGAATGAATCTCATTTCTTTCTGATGAGTGCGCAACGCTTCGAAAATGCCGTTGATCCCGTCTCCCGGGAAACCAAATATGGTGTCAACGTCCCAGCTAATCAGACGCTCTATCAATAGATCCGCCACCGTCTTAGCCATCTCTATGCTCCTTTGGCAGGGCGGGTTTCATCCCCGCCGTTAATGCCAGCGGTTTAGCGTGGCTTTAGCCACTGAAGCCGCGAATCTCGTGTTGGCTTGGCAGCCATTTTTCCGCGACCTGCCAGTGCCTTCGAGCGACTCACGAAGCCACGCTGGATCGCGAAGACCCCATGCGCTGAAATTCTTGGCTCTCCTGAATCGTGAGGCTTTCGATGTCCGCGCAAAAGTCCGTCAGCAGTTCGCATCCGCGATTCGTGACAGCCACCATGTCGCAGTGGCGCACGCCTCCGTAGCCATCGATATAAACCGCCGGCTCGATGTTGCAGACCATGCCTTCTTGCAAAACATCCGGCGATTCCTCGTGAACGCGGGGGATGCTGTAGGCGCTCATCGGTGAAAACCCCACACCGTGGCCGGTGCCGTGCTTGAACTCCTTTGCAAATCCAAAATCCTGCATCACCTGCCTCGCTGCCGAATCCACTTCTGCCGCTTGCATTCCGGGCTTTATCACGGACAGCGCAGCCTTTCGTGCATCGAAAACCGCGTCAAACATCTTTCGCTGCCGCGCTTCGGGAGGCTGCAAAACAAATGTGCGCGTGATGTCGGTCCAGAAGCCGTCGACGTACGAGTTGCAATGGATCATCACGAGATCCGCCGCTTCCAAAGTGCGCTCGCGAGTTCGCGCGTACGCCGCGAAGGCCTTCGCTGAGTTTGGGCCCGACATGCAGAAGACGAACCCATCATGTCGGCTAATCCTCGAAGCCGGATCCTGGGCGCTGCTTAGGTGCGGGCGAAACAGTGCTGCGGACTCGGGCTCGTCCGTGCCGGCGCGTAGCCGAGGCGCGCCAATTTCATATGCCTGTCGCGCGATGCTGCAGGCCGTGCGGATTCGTTCCAATTCGAAGGAAGTCTTGATGGATTCGAGTTTTCGCAGCCACTCGCCATTGGGTGCCAGCTTCGAATCGGGCAGCAGTTCGCTCAGCATAGCTGCAAGATGGGCGCCGTAGAGATACATCGCAAGGTACGAAGCCGGTTCGGACACCGGACCATTTTCAATGCCGATCGAGCCGCTCTGAATTCTCAGTGGACGAAGAATCTCTAACAGTCGAGGCCGCACCGCGTCGAGAACGCTGGTCATCTCATATAGCGAGCCGGGACGAAACGTCTCGATTGAACCGCCGAAACTGTTTTTGGCCATCTCGCCTTCGTCTTCGGGAACGAGCAAGACCGTTGGTCCCTCGCGAACGCATATCGCGATGCTATTGCCAACAATTGGCCAGTATCCGGTGAGCAGAAGAACGTTTGAAGGCAGCGCGCAAATCACTGCGGTCCACCCGACGCTGTGGAGGGCTTCCTGAATGCGAGATGTTCGCTCGGGGTCCATAGTTTGCAATCAAGCCGCGTAGCGTTTCGCGTCCCGGCGCTTGAACTCCAATCCCATGCCTGGCCGCGAAAGGTCGGGGTGAAGTTTTCCGTCAACGGGTTGAATCGCTCCCTCGAAGAACATGTTCTCGATGCGGACGTGATCGTGGAAGTATTCGATATTCCGCAGACGCGCGAGAGCGCAGCAGGGGTGAAGATGAAGCGACGGCGAAGTGTGCGCCGACATCGGCATATTCGCAGCGTCGCACAACGCCCCGACCCGCAAAAACTCGCTGATGCCCGCGCAGCGCGAGGCGTCCGCCTGCTGCACGTCCACAGCGCCCGCATCCAACATTCGTTTGAAATACACCATGTCATAACCGTATTCGCCGGCGGCAATGTCCATGCCTGCGGGAGCCCGATCGCGCATCAATCTCAATCCCTCCAGATCGTCGGACGTAACGGGCTCCTCAAACCAGGTTACGTCCAGCTCCGCGAACTTTTCAGCGATCAGTAACGCCTGTTTGCGCGAGTAAGCTCCGTTGGCATCCACGTAAAGCGCCGCCTTCGCGCCGATCGCCGAGCGTGCCGCCTTTACGCGTGCAAAATCTTGCTCCGGATGTGTGCCAATTTTCATTTTCACTGCTCTGATTCCTTGCTCCGCCCAACCGCCAAGCTGCTTCTGAAGCTGTGCGATCGAGTACGAAGTGAATCCGCCGCTGCCATAAATTTCAACGCTTGGCTGCGCCGCGCCCAGGAGCCTGACGAGCGGAACGTTCAGCAGTTTCGCTTTCAAATCCCACAGCGCGGAATCAACCGCGGCGATTGCCATCGAGCAAATCCCAGGACGGCCGAGATTGCGAATCTGATGCCTCATGGCTTCCCAGCAGGCCGGCACATCCATCGCATCTTTTCCGCGAATCGCGGGAAGCAGCGTGCGTTGAATTACTTCCGCGGTGCCAATGTCGGCATACGTGTACCCAATTCCCGCTTCCTCCGCGGCGTTCGCATGCACGATGATGATCGTCGTCTTGTCCCATGCGAACGTTCCGTCCGCTTCCGGGAAATCCGTGGGCACCGTGTACGCCGCCACCGATATGTCGCGTATTGCCAAATCCCTTTTATTCACCGCAAACTCCATTTACCCGCCGTGCCGGGCAAAGCGAGAATCGGCTGCAAGGCTCTCGGCTGTAAACCTTGTGGAGGAATGCTCCGGAATGCTCCGCCCGCGAAACGACCCCGTGTGTCCTCCGAAGTCCCCGAAGTTGAGGGACCCGTTGTTCTCTCGGCATTTCCTAAAACCACAGACTGCTTATTTGCCGCTCTTATGAGTTTTCGTCTTGCCGATCACCGGAACGTCCTCTCCGAGAGCTGTCGCCAGATCGATCAGGTGATCTTGTTCCTGTATCAGAATGTCTCGGATTTCTTCCGCCAGCGCGAACTCATCCAGATCCTCGCACTGATGGACGCGGTCGCGATAATTCCGGATGGTTTCCTTCTCGTTCTCCAAATCCATCCCCAGCATTTCCTTCGCTTTTTCGGATGTAGGAACCGTTTGCGGAACTGTGGTGGGCATTCCGCCGAGATAGTCGATCTGTTTCGAGATCGTGATCGCGTGCTCCAGCTCCTGCGCCGCGTGTATTTCGAGTTGCGCGGCGATGTTCATGTATTCCGCGCCCTTGAGCACCTGTGAATAAACCACATACGCGATAATGGCCTTGTATTCGCGCGCGAGGTCTTCGTTCAAGAGTTCAACCAGCCGTTCGCGGGATAGCGGCTTTTCTCCGCTCTCCACGAGTTTTGTGCTAGCCATGAGTTCCTCCATAAGTCGGTTTTGACTTATTTGACTACAGCCGGCCGGCCAACGATACAAATTGCAGCTCTCCCCGCCGGCCTCACCCGCAAGTTCCCTTACGGCTCGATGCTGATATTGAGATCGCCATCTACGTCCAAGATATTCACACCCACTTTGCCTTCGGAATTGCGCTCGAACTGCAGGTCCACGCTCGCGTTGGCAACCTTGAGCCCGTGAATTTCCAGGTGCTGCGCGGAATCCGGCAGCAGAGGACGCACGATCCGCAGCCGGCGTTCAAATCCCAAAGGAATAAGGCCCAGCGCGGTTTGCAGCATTAGCGGGATAGCTCCTGCGGCCCAAACCTGCGGGTGGCACGCTTCTGGATAGGGCACGGGAACGCCAAATTCGCTGCGCGCGAATCCCGCGAAAAGTTCGGGCAGGCGGTGATGCTCGAATTGCCCGGCAATTTCGAGCATCCCGTCGAAAACGCGCTGGAAAGCGCTGTCCAACCCATACCTCCGAAGCCCCATGGCGATGATCGAATTGTCGTGAGGCCAGACAGTGCCGAGGTGATACCCGACGGGGTCGTACCGGCGTTCCTGTTCCGAAAGAGTGCGAACGCCCCAGCCGCTGAACATATCTTCAGCCATCAGCCGATCGGCCACCAGCTTGGCTTTGTTCGGGTCGACGATCCCAGACCACAGCGCCTGGCCCGGGTTGGATGAAATCACAGCCGCCGGCCGGTTGCCCTGTTGAAGCGCCAGCGCATAAAAATTCTTGTCCTCTAGCCAGAAGTCCTGATTGAAGTGCGATCTCAGCTTTGCCGCCTCTTCGAGAAGCCGGTCCGCACGGTCCGGTTCGTCCGCTCTCCGGTAAAGTTCCGCCAATCCAGTCTTTGCCAGGTAAACGTAGCCTTGCACTTCCACGAGCGCGATGGGCGGCTCCGCGAGGCTGCCATCCGCGTTGACGATCGCATCGCCGGAATCCTTCCAGCCTTGGTTCCCAAGGCCGTTCTTGGATTTGGCGCCTCGATACGTAAGATAGCCGTCCGCGTCAGGGCTGCCATATTTCGAAATCCACCCGAGCGCCGCTTCCACGTTGTCCCTCAATTGATGGAACAAAGTGAGATCGCCCGTCCACGCCGCGTGCCGTGCGAGCAAAATCAGAAATAGAGGAGTCGCATCCACGGTTCCGTAATATGGCGTCTGCGGAATTTGCCTGGAGTTGGCCAGCTCGCCGCACCGCAGTTCGTGAAGAATTTTCCCCGGCTCCTCGGCCCGAGATGCATCCAAGTGCGTCCCCTGCAGTTTCGCGAGCAGCCGAAGCGTTTGGTCCGCAATGGAAGGCGAATACGCTAGCATCTGGAGCGAAGCGATCAGGCTGTCTCTGCCGAATAAAGCGCCAAACCATGGCAGTCCTCCGGCGAAGTAGTGGTCCTCGCTCAGCGTGCTCCTCAGCACGAGATGATCGGACAATGAACGCGCCATCACCTTGTTGAGCATCCGGCTGTCGCTTTCCACAGTCGCGTGCTTTTCCGACCACTCTTTCGCCGCACGCCGCAAAGCGTTTTCGACGCCGCCAAAATCCGATTGCGCAAAGCCGTGCGGCTGGGCGGATGTCTCGTCAGCCGACTCTGCAATTACCAGCGAGATGTTCACCTGCTTGCTCTCTCCGGGTCGCAGGCTCATCGCCAGGGTCGCGGCGGAGTCTCCAGACGCGTGGGTGTCCGGCGTGAAATGGATCGCCAATCCGCGATAAATTTTGTCGACACCTTTGTAAAAGAAGCGAAGTACCTTGCCATCCCAAGCGGGCGCACGAGGTTTTCCTGTTTTTTTATTTTTTGCCCCTCGAACGATAAAGGTGTCCTGAAATCCAGCCTGGAAAGTCAGTAAAATCGGAAACTCGATGGGTTGTACGTCGAAATTACGGAAGGTAATCCGGTCCAATAACGTCAGCTTGCCGCACTCGATGATGCGTTCCCATTTGATTCCGATGCGCTGTTTCTTGATGGTGCGTCCGTCCGGGCTCGCGATCTCCAAGTTTGTCAGCTCGTAAGCGGCCATGTAGGATGACGCTGCGGTTGCCACCAGACCCTGAGGCGCCTGGCCGGCGATCGCTAGTTCGTAACCTTCCAGAAAACGGCAGTCGTGATAGTAAAGGCCAAGTCCGTGCTTCCCTCCAAGCGGAACGCTTCCGTCGCGGGCGGTCAGGAAAAAAATGTCTTCATCTTTCAGCACCACCGCATCGGCCATGCCGAGCTGCATCGCGGGTGGGCGTCGTCGTGAACTCTTCCGTTTAAACTCAGCAATCGGGGCATGGCTGCTGGTGGCTGAAGGGACCATCTCGTAAGTTCGATGCTCGGGAGTCACACTCGGTGACGGCAATAGCTCGATTTTGAAGTACGTGCGTTCCGCGCGGCGAATACGGTCTTTACCGGATTGAGCGTGCTCCCAAGCGGGAGCTATGCTTAGTTTTTGCTATCTACGATCGGAGTCCATCGATGGTCGCGAATGTGTTTCACACACGTTGCGTCCCGACAGAAAACTGGACCAGGAATACGACGATCTCGATAGGTGAGGAATCGCTGCAACTTCTTGCGGAAACCACTGCAGGTTCAGAGGAATGAAGATTATGTCAAAATGCTTTCTTGTGATTTCAATTCTGGCTCTATTCGCATCGCTTCCCGCGGTTACCACCGCGTCAACGTCGGATCGCGCCGATGACACCGCTCGCATTCAGAAATCCGCGCAAGTCTTCCAGGAAATTATGAACACTCCAGACCAAGGCATCCCGCAGGAGCTGTTGGAGTCGGCGAAGTGCATCGCGATCATTCCGGGGGACAAGAAATTCGCGTTCATATTCGGGGGCAACTACGGCAAGGGGCTTGCCGTTTGCCGCACCGCGCGCGGTTGGAGCGCTCCGCTGTTTTTGGCGGTCGGAGGCGGGAGCGTTGGATACCAGATCGGGGGATCTTCCACGGACCTCGTGATGCTGTTTATGAACGACCACGCTTTGCAGAGCCTGCTGAGCGACAAATTCAAGATCGGCGCGGATGCCTCGGTAGCAGCCGGTCCCGTCGGACGGCACGCGTCAGCGAACACCGACGCCAAGCTGAATGCCGAAATATTGTCGTATTCCCGTACAAAGGGCGTCTTTGCCGGAGTTAGCCTGGATGGCGCCGAGGTGCAAGCCGATCATAGCGGCGATCAAGCAATGTATGGGGGTAACGTGACTCGGCAGCAAATTCTGGAAGGCAAAATCGCAACTCCGAGTTCGGCGCGGCCACTGGAGCGGGAAATCGCCAGGTACGCCAGAGGAGACAAGAACGCGAACTCGGGCAACTAATCGACACATCCCGCAGGGGTGTGACGGAAAGTGTCAGTACGGTTCTGCAGCAACGCGCGCATGATGCTTGTAACAGTTTGCTCGGAACGAATGACGATGTGATTCCGCGAACAGTTTGACTAGGACGCGTGGCTTGATCGCATAAGCTTTTCAACAGGCTGGTTGAGGAAGGTTTTGAACGAATGTCTTCCCTCCGTTCTCCTAGCAATCCAGAAGTTGTCGTTATAACCGGCGCGTCGGCGGGAGTTGGCCGAGCCACGGCGCAAGCGTTTGCCCGTCGCGGGGCCAGCATCGGCCTTTTGGCACGCGGCCATGATGGACTCGAAGGCGCGCGGGCGGACGTCGAAGCAGCCGGCGCGAGGGCCGTGGTGTGTCCGACGGACGTCGCGAAAAGCGAAGAGGTCGAAGCGGCTGCCGAAAAAGTCGAAAGGGAACTCGGGCCGATCGATATCTGGATCAATAACGCGATGACCACGGTGTTCTCGCCTTTCAAAGAAATCACTCCTGAAGAGTTCAAGAGGGCGACAGAAGTTACGTATCTGGGAGCCGTGTACGGGACGATGGCAGCGTTGAAGCGGATGATCGCGCGCAATCGCGGCTGCATCGTGCAGGTCGGCTCGGCGCTCGCCTATCGCTCGATTCCGTTGCAAGCCCCGTATTGCGGAGCAAAGCACGCCATCAAGGGCTTTACGGACTCCTTGCGGTCGGAACTTTTGCACGACCACAGCAACATTCATCTCACGATGGTGCAGATGCCGGCCCTCAACACGCCGCAATTCAGTTGGTGCAAGACTCGACTGCCGCGCCATCCTCAACCCGTTCCGCCGATTTTTCAACCGGAAGTTGCCGCCGAGGCTATCGTTTGGGCGGGTCATCACAGACGTCGAGAGGTTCGCGTCGGATTGCCGACGATGGAAGCGATCGAGGCTAACAAGGTCGTCCCGGGACTGCTGGACCGTTATCTCGCGCGAACTTGCTACAACGGCCAGCAGACAAACGAACCGGTGAAACCAAATCGTCCCGACAATCTTTTCGAGCCTGTGCCGGGCGATCACGGCGCACATGGTATTTTCGACAGCCGGGCGCACGAGCACAGCGAGCAGTTCTGGGAAACGACGCACCGCGGATGGGTTTCCCTGGCGGGCTTCGGTCTGGCTGCGCTCGCGTGTGGCGCGTGGCTCGGGTGCCGACGTTCTACGTGAGTCACGAAGACACATCGCCTCGCCCTCTTGCCCTGAGGATTCCGCGGGGTCACGTCGGCATGCCAGGCTGAAGCCTGGCGGTACAACGGCAATCATTCACGGTTTGCGCGGAGAATATTGATGAAAGCGATTGCGATCGTACCAGGCACGGCGGGTTCGCGGATCGTTGACCGGCCCGAGCCCTCCGCCACGCAGCCGGACGAGATCAAAGTTCAGGTGATCCGCGTCGGCATCTGCGGCACCGACCGCGAGGAAGTGTCTGGAGGACGCGCTCAAGCGCCCGACGGCCAGAAAGAATTGGTGATCGGACACGAAATGTTCGGGCGCGTGGTGGACGCGGGTTCCTCCGTGACGCGCGTGAAGAAGGGAGACTACGCCGTGTTCACGGTGAGGCGCGGGTGCGGCCATTGCCTTTCGTGTAGAGTCGGCCGGTCGGACATGTGCCAGACCGGAAAGTATCGCGAGCGGGGAATCCGCGGACTGGATGGCTACCAAACCGAGTACGTGGTCGACAAGGAAGAATACATCGTACGCGTTCCTCCAGAACTCGCGGACATTGGCGTGTTGATGGAACCACTTTCCATTGTTGAAAAGGCCGTCGATGAGGCAATTCGTTTGCAGGTCGTGCGCTCGCCCGAGGCGGCTACCACGCCCGATTGGATTCATGGTCGGTGCTGCCTGGTGGCGGGGCTGGGACCGGTGGGATTGCTCGCGGCCATGGTTTTGAGTTTGCGAGGCGCGGAAGTCTATGGGTTGGACGTGGTCGACTCCACGACCGCGCGCCCGAAATGGCTCGCGGGGATCGGCGGGCATTACGTGGATGGGCGCCAGGTACCGGCGGATAAGGTCGGGAGCAAAGTCGGATCGATGGACTTGATTCTCGATGCCAGCGGGATTGCTTCGCTTGAGTTCAACCTTCTCGATGCGCTCGCGTTGAACGGTGTTTACGTTCTCACGGGAATTCCCGGCGGCGATCGCCCGCTGCAGATCGCTGGCGCGGAATTGATCCGGCAACTAGTCCTCGATAATCAACTGATGCTTGGAAGCGTGAACGCCGCTCGCGGGCATTTTCAAATGGCGGCGGACGATCTGGCGCAGGCGCATTTGCGCTGGGGAGCGCACATCGCGGGCCTGATCACGCAGCATCATCCGTCGAGCGATTTTGCGAATTCGCTCACCCACCATCAGCCGGACACGATCAAGGAAGTGATCGAGTGGGCCCCCGCAGCGCAGCACGCAGCACCGTAATCGTTCCATCTTCTGCATTATTCTTGAAAAGTGCCAAGCTCCATAGTACTTTCCTGCCGCAATGACGATACAGTTTTGTTGGACTGAATCGGATTATGTGAGTGCGCAATTTTCACGTCTGTTGCATCATCCGTGGGAAATACTTCGAAAGCTCGGACGGCAGCTGATATTTGCTGCGAGTATCCTGACGATGGCAATAGTCGTTATTGCCACCGATGGACTCGATCGGCACCGGGCCCTTAATCTTGTCATCCTCGTTCTTCTTTTCATTGGTGCCTTGGCTGGGGGCTCGCTGGCGATTGCACAGGCGATTCCAACGTAAATTTTCCGCGTACGTCAATTCCACCGCGAATGTAGATCACAAGAGCGTGACTTTAACAGACGGAGGCGGCCAAAAAGCTCATTTATGGGTGGAGTTCACGAGAATTTATGAATCTCGCCGTGTAGTTGTGCTGGAGGAGGGAGGCGAGGATTTCATTTTCTTGCCGAAAACCGCAATGAGCGAAGCACAATTGGTGGAGTTCAAGAGGCTCGCCATGGCCGCGACGCTGGATTGCTCGGTAACGATCGCTTCCGCATAGCGTGACGGATGGCTGTGAAATGCGTTCAAGGGACAACCAAGAACCGAACCTGACGCGGTCGTGATTCTCGTACGAAGCTGCGGCGTCAGTCGAGAAGGCGGTTCGCAGCCATGAGTTCGGCATTTAGGATTGCGGCACCGGCGGCGCCGCGAATGGTGTTGTGGCCGAGCAAGATGAATTTGTATCCCAACACCGGGCATGAGCGCAGCCGTCCGACCTGAATCGACATGCCGCCGTCGCGCTCGACGTCGAGGCGCGGCTGCGGGCGGTCCGGCCGATCGAGATACACGACTGGCTTCGTTGGCGCGCTCGGCAACGCGAGTTCTTGCGGCGGACCTGAAAAATCGCGGAAGGCTGAAAGCATTTCGTGGTGCGGGACATTCTGGCCAAGCTCGATCGAAACCGATTCGGTGTGGCCGTTGACGACCGGCACGCGCGTGGTGGTTGCGCTGATTTTTACAGGGTGAGGTTCGACCGCGCCGAGATTAAACCGTCCGAGAATTTTCCGCGTTTCATTCTCGATTTTTGCTTCCTCGCCGTCGATGTGCGGGATCACGTTGGCGGTTGCGTCGAGCGATGCAACGCCCGGATAGCCGGCGCCGGATAACGCCTGTAGAGTTGTCACCAGCACTCGCTTCAGCTCGAATTGACGCAAAGCCGCAAGCGCCAACGCTAGAACGATTGTCGAGCAGTTTGGGTCGGTGACAATCGCTCCGCGCCAGCCTTTCTTTTCCTTTTGCAGCGGCAGCAACTGCAAATGTTCGGCGTTGACTTCGGGAATCAGCAGAGGCACCAGCGGATCCATCCGATGATTCCCGGCGTTGCTGACTACCCAATGTCCCGCCGCTGCGTACTCTTGCTCGGCTTCGCCTGCTATGGATGAATCGAGCGCGGAAAATACGAGTTGCGGCCCCGCGCCCGCCTTGAGCGGATCGACCTTCAGGTTCGCGGCTTCTTCGGGCAGGGCTGATGAAAGCCGCCAGGGAAGCTCGCCGTATGTCTTTCCGGCGGAGCGTTCGCTGGCTGCGAGCGAGGCCAAGCGGAACCAGGGATGGCCGGCGAGCAGCGCGACGAATTGCTGGCCAACGGCGCCAGTCGCTCCGAGGATGCCGACATCAATTCTCGGACGAGAGGAATGCCGTTCTTCCCGCCGCGCGAAGGCGCTATCCTGCACTAACACTTGCCGCCTTCCGGTTGGTACGCACTGCTTCCACCTGCGCGAGCCCCTCGAGCAAATCTTCGACCAGGTCAGCGGCATTTTCGCAGCCTGGCGAAAGACGAATCAGGCTGTCCGACAATCCCAGTTCGGCGCGGGCTTCGGCGGGAATCGAAGCGTGCGTCATGGTTGCGGGATGGCACAGCAGGGCTTTCACTCCGCCAAGGCTTTCGCCGAGCGTGAAATAGCGGCGCGAAGAAACGAACGACACTACTTCTTCGATGGTGCCATCGAGTTCGAAGGACACCATACCGCCGAAACCAGTCATCTGTTTCTTGGCAATTTCGTGGCCGGGATGATCGGGCAATCCAGGGAAATAAACGCGGCGGACGAGCGGGTGGCCGTGCAGCGCATCCGCGATAGCCGCGGCGTTTTCCGCGTGGCGCTCCATGCGCAGCTCGAGGGTCTTCAATCCGCGCAGCGTGAGCCAGCAATCGAATGGCGAAGGAACCGCGCCGGTGGCGTTTTGCAGAAACTTGATCGGCTCGAAGACGGCGGGATCTTTCGCGAGGACCGCGCCTTGAATCGTATCGGAGTGGCCTCCAAGATATTTGGTTACGCTGTGCACGACGATATCCGCGCCCAGGTCGAACGGTTGCTGGAAGTAAGGGGTTGCAAACGTGTTGTCCACGACCACGAGCGCGCCTTTGGCATGCGCCAGCCGGGTGATTTCGGCGATGTCATAGACGAGCAGGCGCGGGTTGGTCGGCGTTTCAATCCACACCAGCCGCGTACGCGTTGAAAGCGCGGCTTCGAGCGCGGCGCGATTGCCGGTGTCGATCTGATGAATGACGACGCCAATCGGCTGAAAAACGCGGTTTAGAATGCGGTACGTGCCGCCGTAAACGTCTATTGGAATGATGACTTCATCGCCGGGGCGCAGGTAGGCTTGCAGCACCGCGTTTTCCGCGGCTAGCCCCGATGCAAACAGCGCGGCGTGCTTCACGTTTTCGAGTTCCGCCAGCACTTCCTCAAGACGGGCGCGCGTGGGATTGTTCGTGCGCGAATAGTTGAAGCCCCTATCGTGGCCTGGCGAATCCTGTTCGTAGGTGGAAGTTTGAAAAATCGGCGCGATCAGCGAGCCGGTTTCCGGCTCCGAAGGCTGCCCTGCATGGATTGTCTTTGTGGCAAATTTCATTTCAATGCTCCTTTCGTTTGATACTTCGTGTTGTAAATCTCCTAACAGCTTGTCGAAAAAACCGCGGAACACTTGGACAGCCCGTCTTCAATCATTACGAAGTTTTCAATAAACCGCCAAATATCGTCGCGATAAAATGCGCCGGTCAACTTGCGACTGCTTCCGGCGTCGCGCTTTCGTTCCAAGCCTCGGCCGCCACCGGCGCGCCGCCAATGCGGCTAACCGGTCCCGCGTTCTTGATACCGCGAACGACCAGAGCGAGGCCGCAGCGCGCTGCTTCTTCAATCGCTTTCTTCTGGACGAGATCGCAGCCATTGCGAGCCAGTTCGAGCGCATGTTCGAACGTCAGAAAGGGAATTGGCCGCGCGGCGGGATTTCGATGAGGGTCGGCAGTGAAATAGCCAGGTACGTCCTTGATAAGCTCGCAGCGACAGGCGTTTAGGCCTTCGGCTAGAAGGATCGCGGTGAGGTCCGTGCCTCCGCGGCCGAGCGATACGATTGCATTCGAGGTGTCAGTAGCCAAAAATCCCGGAGCTACCACCACCGGGAATTCCGATAACGCGCCCAGCATCCGCTTCAGATTCAAACGCACGTGCGTGGCACCGCGCCCGTTGGCCGGAACCGTCAGCCCCGTTTCGTGGGTGTTCAATGCGATAGCGGAAACTCCCAGCGCCTGCAAATGCAGCGCGAGAAGCGCGGCGGAACGGACTTCGCCCGTGGACCATAAAAGATCGAGCGAAGCCGGATTGGGGTCGCCAGCGATCTTTCGCGCGGCGCGCTCGAGCGAATCCGTCGTGCCCTCCTGCGCGGAAACAACCACGACGAGCCGTTCTTCAGGCGTCGCGAGTCGTCGATTCCACACGAACCTGGCTGCGCGCCGGTAGGAGCTGCCTTTCGTCAGAACCGAGCCTCCGATTTTGATTACGGCAACGGGCTGGCTGGTTGGTGAACGCTCCTGCATCAAAACCTCTCTTTGGCCGAATAGGCTCCGCCGGAACGGCATTTGGCTCTCGCGCGGCTTGCCGGTACGGCAATGCCAATGCGAGCGCGGAATGCGCTGCGGCTTGGCGACAAAGCCTTCCGCGAAAAAAGCGAAGGCTTCGCGCTGCGTTCTACAACAAGTTTGGGAGTTGAATCTTCGAAGGACCGGGGTCCCGGTCTAGCGAGGATCTTATCTCTCCCCTACCAGGCAGGAATTAGCACCTTGGCGATTGCACCAGGTTGCTGTGGCGTCGTCGGGCCTGTACCCTCGGCCACTCTGGATAAGCGCTGCCATGAAGCAGCGAGAAAACATTAACACAAGCATTTTCGGAGTCAAGAGCGAATTGAAAGACGCGGAGGCAGGAAGCATGTCTAGGATGAAAAGCGCGGCGCGAAAAATGTCGGCGCCGGATCGCTTGACCGGCGGGGAAGTGTATTCCTCGTATCCTACAGGAGAAATGTTATGGACACGCCCTGTCTTACACGGTCAAATTAGAATAGTGCCCGCAGGGCGGGGTACCGGAGGGTAGGCGATGCGATATTCAGGGGTGCTCCTTGGCGTTATCCTGCTCTTCACGTTGCAGGCGAGGGCGCAGGACCATTTTTCAAGCATCCAACTTGCCGCCTCTCCGTTCGCTGTTGCCGCGGAACCGGCACCGGTTCCGATTACGGCAGAGCTGCTCGCCAGCCTGGGGGTGGCACGCACGTCCGGCGAGGTGGCAACCGAATCAGGAGCGATTCTGACCCCGCTAGCGGCTTCGCCATCGCCCGCCACCGCGACTGCGCTGTTTCCAGGCGAACCGCCTCCGCAGGGCGTATACGGCGTGTTTCAGAACTTCAAGATGGAAGCTTACGCCGGCTATACGTTCTTTAGATTCTTTGAAGTGCCCAACACCAGCGTGACGATGAGCGGTTTGAACGGTTCCGTCCAGTACTACTGGCGCGATTGGCTTGCGGCGGACGGCGAAGCATTCGCTGCGTTCGGGTCTTTGGGCTCTCCCGAGAAGAGCTTTGAGTTTGGGGGAGCCGGGCCGCGAGTCCGGCGATCGGGGCCGCGGGATACCGAAATTTGGGCTCACGTCCTAGTGGGATACGCGCACGAGACACCGCAGACGGTATTTGGTAGCACAAGCGCCTTCGCCTATATGTTTGGCGGGGGCGTGGACATCAACGCCCATAACCGGCGGTTTGCTTATCGCATTTCGGCCGATATGGTGGGTTCGCGATTTTTCAGTACGTACCAGTACAGCCCGAAGATCTCTGTTGGCCTCGTTTACAAGTTCTAGGAAGCATGCGGGCCTAAGCCTTCCGCGGATGCTCAGGGCAAGCCTCCAGATAGTGAAAGAGGACGGCGCTACTGGAATCCCAGCTTGTAACCGATCTTGCGCACGAATTCGTGCCGAGCCTTGGCATCTTGCGGCCCTTCGATGCCCTTGGGCGAAGCGCCGTCAATGACGCCCAGCACTCCGCGTCCTTGTTCGGTCTGAGCAATCACCACTTCCACGGGATTGGCGGTCGCGCAGTAAATCGCGCACACCTCGAAGCAATCCTTCAGCCGGGTAAGAACATTGACAGGGTAGGCCTGGCGCATCAACAGAACGAACACATGTCCGGCGGCGATGGCTTGGGCGTTTGCTATCGCTGCGCGGCGTAACTCTTGGTCATTCGCCTCAACGCGGATCAGGCATGGCCCGGAGGCTTCGTTGAAGGCCACGGCAAACTTCGCGCCGGGAACTGAATTCACCATCACCTCGTAAAGGTCCTCGGCAGTCTTGATGAAGTGCGATTGGCCGAGGACGAGGTTCGCATCCTCCGGGATTTCCATGCGCACGGTAAGAAGTTCCATCTCGCACCTCTCGTTCCGGGCAATTCGGCTTTGCGAGGGCCATGATTCGCTCCTCCGGTCGGGCCGTTTTGGCGGAAGTCCATTATCGGCAGCGTGGGCGGGGCTAGCAAGTCTCTCTGTGTATCGTCCATCGAATGGAATCCCGCGTGCTGAAGAATCCGTGAAGCGTTCGATGCGAAATTTGCATCTAAGAATTAACGGCCGAATGCAGGCCCGGTGAGACGAAAATGCTGTTCAATACGCTGCGACAGACCAAACGGTTCTTCAAGATTCTCCTCGGATTCACGCTGCTCGCGGCGGGGATTGTGATGATTGCACTGCCGGCTCCCGGCGTGCTGACGATTGTCATTGCGCTAGGCGTGCTTGCGGCCGAATTCGTGTGGGCGAAAACCCTGCTTGGACGCCTGAAAGACGGCGGAATGCACATCCGCGACACTTTTTTTGGCCATCGCGCTTCCTGAACCTGAAGCAACCCCGGAATTTCCTGTTTCTGAACCCTTCGCGACTGTGGTTTCATGCTTCTTGACTACTAGCAGACTCGCGGGAATTGCTTGAGTGATAGGCATTCCGCAATCCGCGGCATGCCGCCCTGAAGGACGGCGCCACTTTTTTGGCAGCCTGCTAGCCGACAGGAGAAATCTGTGGCTGACGCGCACAAGCTGTGGGCAAACAAGTGGGCTCTCATCACTGGCGCAAGCGCCGGGATCGGCGGGGCGCTGGCGGAGCAGTTGGCGGCGGGCGGCGCGCATCTGGTGCTGACGGCGCGACGAACGGACCGGCTGCAGAAACTGGCGGCCGACCTGTCAGCGAAACACGGTATGAAGGCCGAGATTTTCGGGGCTGACTTGGCCCGCAGGGAAGCGCCCGGCGAGATTCATGCCTTTACCACAGAGAAGGGAATCGAAGTGGAGTTGCTGGTGAACAATGCAGGGTTTGGCGCGTTCGGCTACGCCCACGAGTTGCCGGTTGAACGAATGCTGGAAATGGTTCAGGTGAACTGCTCGGCCGTGGTGCATTTGACGCGGCTCTTTCTTCCTGCGATGGTGGCGCGGAGGCATGGCGGCGTCTTGATTGTGGCGTCCGTGGCGTCGTTTCAGGCGGTGCCGTTCATTTCGGCTTACGCAGCGACGAAGGCGTTCGACTTACTGTTTGCCGAAGGAGTAGCCGAGGAGGTACGCCCGTTTGGGGTGCGGGTGTGTGCGTTGTGCCCCGGCTCGACGAACACGGAGTTCAAGGACGTCGCGCACCAGCCGGATCGCGCGTTCCGGTATGCAGAGACGGCGGAGAAAGTCGCGCGGGTGGGCCTCGAAGGACTGGCAAGCGGAAAGAGTTGCGTGATATCCGGCGCTAAGAATCGAATAATGACCGAAGCGGAACGGATTGCGCCGCGCCGCTTTGTGACCAAAATGGCGGCGAAAATGATGCGACCCGCCGAGCGATAGCGGCGCAAGCTAGTCTTTGGGCTTTAGCTTCAGGCTGCTCTTGTTTTCTTCGAGGAAGGCGCGGAGGCCGTCGGCTGAATCGAGCAGTCGAATCCACTGCTCGTAATAGAGTGTGACGGGGAAGCGTCCGAGCCCGTAGACGCTGACGCCGCCTTTCTCGCCTACCCTGAATTCCAGGCTTCCTTTCCTTCTCGATCCAGCCTGCTTCTCCAATTCGGCGATACGCGCCATCAATTCTTCTTTGCTTGGTTCGGACATGTGCGCTGCTCCTGGCAGGTGTTGTGAAAAACGAATAGCCAGTCTACTACGGATGCGGCTGCTGTGATTCGAAGATGCTAGTCCGCGGAATCGTTGACAAAAGACCCCACGCTTTGCGAAAACCGCAAGGCATGGGGCACCCTCCCGTAAAACCAAGGCGGCTGGGATTGCAATTGACGGCGCGATTGGAAGGAGCCTAATGTAAACTCAGCCCTCCCCATCCACCAAGGAGATGCCACATGGCTAAGGTTCTAAAGTGCGGAGATTTACATCCCGGATGCAAATTCGAGGCGCACGGCAACACCGAAGATGACGTACTGAAGAAGGCCGCCGAACATGCGAAGGCTACGCACAACATGAAAGAAGTTACTCCCGACGTTCTCTCGAAGGCTCGCCACGCCATTCATGATGAAGGCGAGTCGCGAGCGAAAACCACCGGTACACACTAGTTCGTCAATCGTTTCGTAAGGAGTTTCGTGAGGGCGGCCCTGTGTGGCTGCGTCCCAACCGGCGGCCGACCGCGACCGCCCGTCACGATTTCTTGCGAAAGATCCATTCCTGGGCATTCGAAGGCGGCAAAGGATTTCCGCTCGGTCCGCGAGCCGGACAAAAATGTCGTTACATTGATATTTGCCGGAGCGTATTTGCTTTGCGGATGAAATCAACGAGCGGACGCTGATTGGCATCTGGCGCCAGAAAAACCTGTTGACCTAGTGGTTGTCTAAAAGTTTCCACACCTCCAGTCAGATTCAATTTGTGCAGCACTTTCAACTGGCCTTCGTTCATCTGCATTCGATACTGCTCATCCAGATAGATCAGTCCCGCATCAAACGCACGATGGTAGGTTGGAGAAAGTGCGATGCCGTTCTGCACCTGGTCGACGCTTCCTAGGGCCCCTACGGGAAAAATATGAGCGGCATCGACCAGACGAAGCTGTAGCCGCGTGACCGCGCAACGATTCCCGTAAGCGAACAAGACCTTTTGCTTGAATCCTGCATCTCTGCTCCATCGACTGACTTCGCTCACCACGCGTAAACGTTCTTGCGTTAGAACTCCCATCTCCTTCGCGCCGAGCGGTTCCTGGTGAACGGCCTTATTGAGCAACTTCAAAACGTTCGCTTCGCTGCCGTATCGATGAAGCACTTCAGCGTTCATCGCATAGGCTAGGAACATGTCCGGCCGGATTCCAATGGCTATCTCGTCGTTACTCTTACGATGGAAACTCAGCCCGTCGGTCTCGGCTTGCCGCAGCGCCTGGCGGTCAATCTGTACGGAAGGCGAGCCACTCGTGAACTTACTGTGGCGTCGGATGTCAAATCCCGCAAACAGGTTCAGGTCGGGCTCATACCCTATGAGCACCGTTGGGCCGTCGGTTCCCATTTCGAGAGGCGATTCTACTGACGTCATTTGGATCCGATACTCATTTGCCAGAGCGGGCCGTCCACCGAAGGTCAGAGTCCAAGCGTAGACACTAAGTGTGAAGTTGACGTTCGGCCCCGCCACGAGGAACCGCCGTGGGTGGCGTCGGATCGCAGAGATGAGGTTCCCCGCGGAGCCGGAATCGCTGATCGCGTTCGTAATCGCGGCAACAAGGAGCTCAGGAGCGATGGCGGGCATTTATCCGGCGTGTCTTTCCTCCGTCCTCTTCGAGCGGTTCTTCGTGACCGTTCCAGAGGGCGGCTGGGTGATGCAGTTTGTATGAAATGGCTCTGCCTGTTTCATCGAACATTGATTCCTGCTCAGGTTTGGGCGCACGTTCGAACCTGCCAAGGGCAGCTCGCAGGTAGTCCTCGCGAAGCTCAATGCAGGTCCATTTGCGTCGTATCCTCTCGCAGACCTCGCCGGTGACGCAGCTCCCCGCGAACGGGTCCACGACAGCGTCTCCCTCGTCTGTCAGCATTCGGATGAAGAATTCCGGCACTGCGGCTGGGAAACGCGCAGGATGGGGCTTGATGCCGTGCTTTTCACAGTACCGTAGATAATAAGAGTTGCTCTCCGTATTTGGAACGGCAAGTAAGTTTGGAGGAATTGCGGCACCGTTGTCTCTTGAGAACTTGTCACTAATATCGTGACCGCTGGGTCGCAGCTTCGCCCGATAGCCGTTCTTCAGCAGACCCCTCATTGCATCACTGTACGGAGCGAGAACCCGTCTATTACTTGCCTTCGGCCACGGCGTGAGCGAGAACCACCAAACTACATTGACCGCATCCTTCACCCGGATGCGGCGAACTGTTACCCACTCAGCGGGGCTAGGCAGTTTCGACGGGTTCCACCAGAAGAACTCTTGCGCCAAATACAATCCGAGATCTCGGCAGAGCATGATGGCAAGCTCAAAGTGGTAAAGGGATCGGGTCGGCTGACCGGGAATCCATGCGCCGCCGATGTCAATGACGAGAGAGCCGGAAGGCTTTAATACTCGCGCGAACTCCTTACCGAACGGCTTGAACCAATCGATGTATTCATGGCTTTCGACGTTGCCGTAATCCTTCTTTCGGACGAGACCGAATGGAGGCGAGGTCATGATTAGGTCCAATGACCGCGGTTTGATTGAGGAAAGATGGTCGAGAGAGTTTCCTAGGATCATCGAGCCGTATTTTGTCTTATGGTATGGGTTCAATGACCTCAGTCCTGATTCTGAACCCTAGCACAAGCAGTTGAACAAAACAAAAAAGTCGAACGTGAACGAGTCCGGGCCAAGAGCTCTGAAGTAGCGAGTCTCGCGCGGCTTGCGCGTTTCATTCTTCGTCTTGGCCTTGGGTTTTGGCCAGGCGCTCGATGACGGACAAATCTTCGAGGGTGGTGGTGTCGCCGGTAAGGCTGCCGGAGAGGCCGCCTTTTTGCGCGAGCTCGCGCAGGAGGCGGCGCATGATTTTGCCGCTGCGCGTTTTCGGCAAGCCATCTGCGAAGCGAACGTCGGCGGGGCGGGCGATAGTTCCGATAGTTGAGCCAACGTGATCTATCAGCGCGGCGCGCAGATCTTTGCTTGGCGCGGTTCCCGAACGCAGCGTGACGAAGCAGACGATGGCTTCGCCCTTGATTTCATCGGGACGCGCGACGACGGCGGCTTCGGCCACCGCGGGATGGCTGACGAGCGCGCTTTCGATTTCCATCGAGCTGAGGCGGTGCCCGGCAACTTTGATGACGTCGTCCACGCGGCCGAGGACCCAGATGTAACCATCTTTGTCGCACTGCGCGGCGTCGCCTGTGAAATAGACGCCGGGGATGCGCGACCAATAATCGCGTTTGAATCGTTCGTCATCGCCATAGATGGTGCGAAGCATTCCGGGCCAGGGCTTCTGAATCGTGAGATAGCCGGTCTCGCCGGGCGGAACTGGTTCGCCTTTTAGATTCACGACGCGCGCCACGATACCGGGAAGCGGCAGAGTTGCAGAGCCGGGCTTGGTGGGAGTTGCGCCGGGAAGCGGAGAAATCATGATGCCGCCTGTTTCCGTTTGCCACCAGGTGTCAACGATGGGGCAGCGATTCTTGCCGATGACTTCGAAATACCATTTCCAGGCGGCGGGATTGATAGGCTCGCCAACCGTGCCGAGAACGCGCAGGCTGCTGAGATCGTGCGAATTTATCCATTCCGCACCCCACGCCATGAACGCGCGAACGGCAGTGGCGGAGCTGTAAAAGATTGTGACTTTGTAGCGCTCGATGATTTCCCAGAAGCGATCTTTGCGCGGCTGGTCCGGCGCGCCTTCGTACATCACGATGCTCGCGCCGTTGGCGAGCGGGCCGTAAACGATATAGCTGTGGCCGGTAACCCAGCCGATGTCGGCGGTGCACCAGTAAACGTCGTCATCGCGCAGATCGAAGATCAGGCGCGTGGTCCACATGCAGTGCAGCAAATAGCCGGCGGAAGTGTGCAGGACGCCTTTGGGTTTTCCGGTGGTGCCGCTGGTATAGAGGATGTAAAGCGGCTGCTCGGAATCGAAAGGCGTGGCGGGACAATCCTTCGAAGCTTTTTCCTCGAGGTCATGCCACCAGAGGTCGCGGCCTTCCTGCCAGCCGACTTTTTCTCCGGTACGCTTCACGACGATGGCTTTTTCGATGGTGGGGCAATTCTTTAGCGCGGCGTCGGAGGTTTCCTTGAGCGGCACGATCTTGCCGCGGCGGAATCCGCCGTCGGCGGTGATCAGGATTTTCGATTTGGCGTCGGCGATGCGGTCGGCAAGCGCCGAGGCGCTGAATCCGCCGAAGACCACGGAATGCATGGCTCCGACGCGCGCGCAGCCGAGCATGGCGATGGGAAGCTCGGGAATCATCGGCATGTAAATCGCGACGCAATCGCCGGGCTTCACGCCGAGCGACGTGAGTACGTTGGCAAATTTGCAAACGCGCGCGTGAAGTTCAGCGTAGGTGAGCTGAAGCGTGGCGCCGTCTTCGGCTTCCCACATCAGCGCGGGCTTGTTGGCGTTTTTTTCGAGATGGCGGTCGAGGCAATTGAACGAGATGTTGAGCTTGCCGCCTTCAAACCATTTCGCGTGCGGGATGTCCCAGGTGAGGACGCGCTTGGGCGGCTCGAACCACGAGAGCATCTTGGCTTGCTCGCCCCAGAAGTCGTCGGGGCGGCGTAGCGCGTGATCGTACATTTCGCTGTACTCGTCGAGCGAACGAATGTGCGCGCGCTTGCTGAATTCCTCCGGCGGCGGAATCGGCTTCTCGTTGAGAACCTGCGGATCGAATTCTTGCATCACTCCTCCCAAGGGAACGTAACTATACGTTATTGAAGGTCGATGGTTTGGTCAAGGATGCCTCGCGGCTTCGCAACCGTTCCTTCGTCTAATCGGAATGGAACCACTCCAAGTATGGTTTTGATATCTCGCGTATGGTGTCCGCGGAGTTTTCGGTCAAAAAGGGATCTCCGCCACCGACAGGATTAAATTCAACATCGACTTTTATATATGGGCAACCGCGAAAAACATACGTGCGCCGTTGCCGGTTGGAAAGACCGCCTTCGGTGGTGAAGACGCGAACCACGTCCTTGCGCGTCATACCAGGTTTGATGTCCTGCATGGATTTCAAACTGGCGGTGATCCAATCAGTGCATTGTGTGTTGAGCCTTGGTTCCTGACGCGACAGTGCGGACCCGGAAATGAATCCGAATAGCAAGATGCCGCTGGCAAGGACGGAGTTCGCACGTTTGCCCTCCCGGCGGCTACTCTAACACACGCAGTACGCCGTGCTGCCAGGTCGCAGATACAACGAATTCGTGAAAGTTATTTGGGTGGTTTGGGATTACAATCCGGCGGTATCCATCGGACTGCAACGGTGTTTAAGGAAAAACGGAGGAGACATGCGACGCACGATTCGGTTTACCCTCGTGGCGATATTGGCGGGAATGGCGGCGCTGGCGGGAGTTGGCGCGCAAGATCAGCCTGTCACATACATCCGCGCCGGGAAGTTGCTCGATGTTCGGTCGGGGAAAATGCTGACCGATCAAGCGATTGTGATTCGCGGAGATCGAGTCGAAAGCACAGGCGCGGCCAGCGCGACCACGATTCCCGCCGGCGCAACCGTTGTGGATTTAAGCAACGCGACGGTGCTTCCGGGGCTGATCGACGCACACACGCATATTTTCCTTACGGGCGAGGATAACGGCCGTTACGACGAACAGCTCCTGAAGGAATCCTGGCAATACCGCACGATCGAGGCGGTGGTCAACGCGAAACGGGACCTCGAGGCCGGATTCACGTCCATGCGCGACTGCGAAACGGAAGGCGCGATGTACAGCGACGTGGATGTACGCAACGCGATCGAGCGCGGACTCATTCCGGGACCGCGGCTGGAAGTCGCCACGCGCGCGATTTCAACGACCGGCGGCTATCCGCTCGAAGGATATTCGCCGGAAGTGACGGTTCCCTCGGGAGTGCAGATCGTCGATGGCCCGGTGGAAGCGCGGAAAGCCGTTCGCGAGCAGATCAAGTACGGCGCGGATTTCATCAAGATTTACAGCACGCATAAATCTCATTTCACCCCGGATGGGAAGCTGTTCAGCCAGCCGACGCTGACGCTCGAAGAAACGCGCGCGGTCGTGGACGAAGCGCACCGCGAAGGCGTGAAAGTCGCCTGCCATGCGTACGGCGGGCCTGGATTGCAGAATTGCCTGGACTCGGGGGCGGATTCGCTCGAACACGGGCTGGATATGACCGACGCCCAGGTGCGAGAGTTGGTTCAGAAAGGAATGTGGTACGTGCCGACGCTGTACGTCTACGAAGGCGACACGCGGAAGGAAGACGAAGCAGCGACGAGCGGAAAGTTCAGCCGGGCAAGCCTGCATGAAATCAGCTTCAAGAAGGCGCTGGCGGCAAATGCGAAGATCGTGTTCGGCACAGACGTCGGCCCGTTTCCGCATGGAACGCAAGCAATCGAATTCGAGTATCTGACCAAGTTCGGGATGACGCCACTGGCCGCGATTCAAGCCGCGACGATTCACGCGGCGGAATTGATGGCTTGGGCCGACCGAGTGGGCGCCATCGAGCCCGGGAAATACGCCGACATCATCGCCGTCGAAGGCAATCCGCTCGAAGATATCAAGCAGCTCGAACACGTGAAATTCGTGATGAAGGGCGGCGCGGTGGTGCGAAACGATTTCGCGAAACCATAGACTGCGATTTCGGGCCTCGCGCAGCGGATGAAGAATCTCAGCGGGTGGGCTGCGCGCGAACGGGGCTAATCGCGTTTAGGCTTTCGCGCGCGGCGGCGATGGTCGCTTCGATGTCGGCGTCGGTATGCGCGGCGGAGACGAAGAGCGCCTCGAATTGCGCTGGTGCAATGAAAATGCCGCGATCGAGCATCTGGTTGAAGAACGCGGCAAAGCACTTCGTATCCGATTTTTTTGCGCCGGTGTAATCGCGAACCGGGTCCGCGGCGAAGAATAGCGTAATCAAAGAACCGGCGGCATTGACCTGCGCGGGAATGCCTGCATGCTTGGCCGCCTCTTTCAACCCAGCGGCCAGGCGATCTGATTTCCGGTTGAGATCTTCGTAGAATTCGAGCGACTCGAGTTTCGGAAGGGTCGCGAGGCCAGCGCTCATGGCCAGCGGATTGCCAGAGAGCGTTCCTGCCTGATACACCGGCCCCAGCGGTGAAATCAATTCCATGATGTCGGCACGGCCGCCGTAAGCCGCAACCGGCAATCCTCCGCCAATAATTTTCCCAAGCGTCGTGAGGTCCGGATGGATGCCGAAAACACCTTGGGCGCCGCTGCGAGCGAGGCGGAATCCCGTGATCACTTCATCGAAAATCAAGACCGCGCCTTCACGCCGCGTAATCTCACGAAGAGCTTCGAGAAAGTGCGCCACTGGCGGTGCGACGCCCATATTTGCAGCGACCGGCTCGACGATGACGGCGGCAATTTTCCCGGAATGCTCCTTGAAAACCCGCTCGACGGCGTCGAGGTCGTTGTACGGAACGTTCAAAGTCAATTTCGCGAGAGCCTTCGGAACGCCGGGGCTCGAAGAGATTCCGAAGGTGGCGAGCCCGGAGCCGGCTTCGACGAGAAAGCTGTCCGAATGTCCGTGGTAGCAGCCTTCGAATTTGAGGACCAGATCGCGATTCGTGAAGGCGCGGGCGGCGCGCACGGCAGACATCGTCGCTTCGGTCCCGGAGCTGACGAAGCGCATGCGCTCGATGGATGGCAGCGCACGCTTGATTTGTTCGGCGAGCTCGATCTCAAGGGGAGAAGTCATGCCGTAACTGGTGCCGCGGCGCGCCTGATCGGCGATGACCGCTACCACGTCGGGATGAGCGTGGCCGAGGATCAGCGCGCCCCAGGAGCAGACGTAATCGATGTATTCGTGTCCGTCGGCGTCGTAAAGACGAGCGCCTTCGGCGCGATCGATGATGAGAGGCGTATCGCCGACGGCGCCGAACGCGCGAACGGGGCTATTCACTCCTCCAACTAGAATTCGTTTTCCGCGTTCGAAGATTTCCGCGGACCGCGGACGGTTGCCATTTGAAGACATTTTAATTTGCCTTTTAGAAAAAGAGCGCTGCTTGTGGCGATCGCTATAAAGCCGAAAGCCGCGAGCGCTGTTGTCTAATGTGTTCCTGATGCCGTGTCCCGAAAGTGCGCCGCACAAAAGGGGCGCAGCAAGCAGCGCCCCTACAACGAATCGCGCGGGCGAGAGTCTTCAATTTATTTCCGGGACACAATACTAGCCTACGTTAAACAGCTCTCCTGCCGTTCTTCTGTTTCTCTTCGTGAGAATGCCAATGAAAAGACAGATTCCCGGCAGAATTCGCGGGGCGCGAAAGGCGCGCTTCGCTTCGCTCCCTTTCGCAAATGCACTCAGGGGAAGCAGAATGACGACCAACGAGCTTTGCATTACATTAGCAACGCTTCAGCCAGCGGGCCACATCCTTGGCGTGATACGTCAATATGATTGACGCGCCCGCGCGCTGGATGCCGGTCAGGATTTCGAGCACGACGCGCTGCTCGTCAATCCAGCCGTTCCGGGCGGCGGCCTTAACCATCGAATACTCACCGCTCACGTTGTACGCCGCGACAGGCACGTCGAATTGCGCGCGAACGCGCTGGATGATATCGAGATACGGCAGCGCGGGCTTGACCATGATCATGTCCGCGCCTTCTTCGAGATCGAGCGCCACTTCGTGGAGCGCCTCGCGCGCATTCGCGGGGTCCATCTGGTAACTGCGGCGGTCGCCGAACTGCGGCGCGGATTGCGCGGCTTCGCGGAACGGCCCGTAGAAGGCTGAGCAATACTTTGCTGCGTAGGAAAGAATCGCGATATCCGCGAATCCATTTTGGTCCAATTTGGCCCGGATCGCGGCCACGCGTCCATCCATCATGTCCGAGGGGGCAACGATGTCCACGCCGGCGCGGGCATGCGAAAGCGCAGCATTCGCCAAATGCACGAGTGTGGGATCGTTGAGCACCTCGCCGTTTTGGATCACGCCGCAATGGCCGTGGCTGGTGAATTCGCAGAGGCAAACATCCGTAATCACGAGAAGCTCGATCTTGGCTTTGCGGATGGCCTCGATGGCCCGCTGAACGGCGCCCTGGGGGGACCACGCATCGGAACCGGTTTCGTCCTTACGTTCGGGCAGGCCGAACAAAATCACAGCGGGAATTCCGAGGTCCGCAACTTCGCGGCATTCCTCGACCGCCTTATCCACGGACTGTTGGAAGATCCCCGGCATGGAACTGACTTCGGTTCGAACATTCGAGCTGGGGCAAACAAACATTGGATAAACCAAGCCGCTCGTGTTGAGGTGCGTCTCGCGGACAAATCCGCGCAATGCGTCCGTGCGGCGCAGACGCCGCGGCCGCTGGACGGGGAACGTCATGAAGTCCTCGCTTGCAGCGGCCGGCGCTGGTAAAACTCCGCAATCGCGTCCGCGATGCCACTCGCGGATGCTTCGGTCGATTCGATAGCCACCTGAAGTCCAGCATCGCGCAACGATCGAGCCGTCGTGGCGCCGACGGCGGCGAATTGAACGCGCGTTGAAAGCGCCGCCAGTTCGCCTGTGCCCGTCACGCTTGACAGGTTTTGAAATGCCGAGGGACTGGCGAAGACCAGCAAATCAACTTCCGCGCGCGAGATGCGATCCAGAATCGCGGCGTCGAAAGACTGCGGCTTGAGCGTGCGATAAGCAATCACGGCAGTGAGACGCGCTTCTGCTTCCTGCAGTGCGGCCAGCACGCGGGCGTCCGCGCGATCGCTTCGGGGCAAGAGCACTTCGCGGCCCTTGAGCGACGAGCGAAGCTCCTCAACCAGCGATTCGCCGGCGTAATTTTTAGCGACGTAATCCACGCGCATGCCTTCCAGTTTCGCGGCTCGTTCGGTTGCCGGCCCGACGGCCGCCACTTGCGGCCGGTACATCTGCAGCGATTCGATCGGCCTCGCGGGCAAGCCGAGCTCGCGGCAACGCATCGAGAAGAATCGTACCGCATTCTGGCTGGTGAACAGTATCCAGTCAAATTCAGCGAGCTTCAGCAGCGCGGCATCGAACGGCTTTGGGTCTTCAGGCGGCGCAAATGCGACGCAGGGAAGCCAGGACACCCCGGCGCCAAGCGATTCGAGCGCCGCCGCCAGCGCCCGCGATTGTTCGGGCGCGCGCGTAATCACGACGCGTTTCCCCGCGAGCGGCCCGCTAGCTTTGTTCAATGGACCTTCCCGCGAGGCGAAGGATTTGACCCGCGCCTGCTTCGATCAAGACGCATGCGAGGTTTTTCCCGAGCGCCTCCGGATCGCTGGCCGTGCCGGTAGCTTCGCGACAAACATAGTCGGAGCCATCGGAAGAGAAGACGCCCGCAACGAGATGTAACTCGCCGTTCGCGAGCGTGGCAAACGCTCCCAGCGGCACCTGACAGCCGCCTTCGAGTTCGCGCAGAAGCGCTCGTTCGGCTGTAACTGTAGAGCGCGTATCGGTGTCATCGAGCGCCCGCATAAGCTCGGTTGTAGCGCGATCGTCGGCTCGCGTCTCGATTCCGAGCGCGCCTTGGCCCACTGCAGGCAGCATCGTGCTGACGGGGAGAATTTCCGCGATCCGATCCGTAGCTCCCAGGCGCATTACTCCTGCAGCCGCGAGAACAATCGCGTCAAATTCACCCGCATCGAGTTTTTTCATGCGCGTATCCACGTTGCCGCGAAGATCGCAGACAATTACATCCGGGCGATGATGACGAAGTTGCGCGTGCCGGCGAAGGCTGCTGGTTCCGATTCGCGCACCGGAAGGCAGGTCGGCAAGCTTGCGGCCGCCGCGAGACATAAGGCAATCGCGCGCATCTTCGCGTTTTGCAATCGCCGGAAAAGCCAGCCCGGCGGGAATCTCCGTGGGAACGTCCTTCATGCTGTGGACTGCCAGATCGATCGTTCCTTCGAGAAGCGCATCCTCGATTTCCTTGATGAACACTCCCTTGCTACCCGATTGCGCGGTGAGTTGCGCGACGGAAGCTGACCGAAAATGATCTCCGGTGGTGCGGATGCGAACCAGTTCAGCAACGGTTCCGTGAATGCGCGCGATACGCTCGCGAACGTAGTTCGCCTGCCAAAGAGCCAGCGCGCTGCCGCGAGTTCCGATGCGAAGCGCGGTCAATCTTTTTCCTCGTCGCGGTCATCGCCGCGCTTCCTGTCGAATTGTTCGTTACGTTTCTCGCCGGTTTTCTCCTCCAGGCCAAATAAATGGCGCATCGCTTCGAGAGCTCCCAGTCGCCCGCGCATGCCGCCGCCGTTGCGCACGCGGTTCGAAGGCTCGTCAAGGACGCGGTCGATCAATTCCTCGGTGATGAGCGCGATGCGGTGCCGCTCCTCGCGCGAGACCTCGGGCATGTCCTTCAGCTTTTCTTCGAGAAAGGCGACGCGATGCTTGTGGAACTGGCCGCGAAGATCGTCAACGATGGACGCTGCCTCGATCGCCGTCCGCCAAGCTTCGAACTTGGCAACATGCTCGGCGATAATCGCTTCCACTCGTGGGATTTCGGCCTCGCGCGCTTTTTTGTTCTGCTCGACCACTTCGCCCAGATCGTCGATGTTGTACAAATACAGGTTGTAGAGTCCGGCGGCTTCGGGCGCCACGTTGCGCGGGACGCCGAGATCGACGACGAAGATCGGGCGTCCGTCGCGGGCCGCAATCGCGCGATCGAGCATTTCGCGCGTAAGGACGGGAGCGCTCGCGCCTACCGACGTAACGATGATGTCCGGCTGGACCAGCAGGGAATCGAGAGAATTCCAGGAGACGGCTTCGCCTCCAAGACGGCCGGCAAGCTCGGCGGCGTGGTCGAACGAGCGGTTGACGACGCGCAGCGAGCCGATACCGCGGTTGCGAAGGTGATCGACGACCTGTTCCGCCACCGCGCCCGCGCCGAGACAAAGAGCGACGTGTCCCTTGAGATTGCCGAAGACGCGCTCCGCCAGTTTCACGCCCGCGAGGGCTATAGACATGGGCCGCGCGCCGACCTCTGTTTCCGCACGGACGCGCTTGCCAACTTCGAGAGCTCCTTGAAACGCGCGATTCAGCACGGGGCCGGTGCTGCCGTGGTCCAGGGCCTGGCCGTAGGCAGTTCGAAGCTGGCCAAGAATCTCGGCTTCGCCGAGCAGCATGGAATCGAGACCGGCAGCCACACGAAAGAGGTGCCGTACTGCGTCGGACCCAACCGAACGATAGAGCCTGCCGCTCAGTTCAGTCCGCGGGATTCTGTGAAACGAGGTGAAAAAATCTTCCATCGCGGTCGTACCCGAGCCGTCCTCAACCGCGTCGCCCGCGACGCCGTACAGTTCGCTGCGATTGCACGTTGAGAGCACCACAGCTTCATCGAGGATTCCCCTGCGGCGCAATTCGTCCGCGGCATCGAGCGCCTGCTGGGGCGTGAAGACGATCCTTTCGCGCAGTTCGACGGGAGCCGTCCGATGATTGCAGCCAATCACCGCGACGCGAATGCGTGGAGCGCCTGATTGACCGACGTTTGTGGATGTGCTGGCCATCAGAAATACCTGTGAAACTTCGTCAGATAGAGGTTCACGAATGTATAGCTAAACAGCACGATTGCAAAGTTCATCACGCACAAGAGCGCGGCTCGCGCGCCGCGCCAATTCGAAATGCGCGAAAGCCGCAGGTACGCGGCGTAGACGACGAGAATTGCGAGCGTCGCCAATACTTTGGGATCACTCCACGAATACGCGCCTCGCAGGCGATGTTCCCAGACCAATCCCATTGCGGCGCCGAAGGCGAGGGCGACCAGGCCCACCCAGACGCTGCTGCGAGCCATTCGATCGAGCACGTCGAGCGCCGGGAATCGCCAGAATGGCGTACCTAGCCGTCGCGAACGCAAGAGCCGGTCCTGCGCGAGGTAGACAAGGCTCAACACGAACGAAAGTCCAAACGCCGCGTACGCCCAAGTGTTGAGCGTAACGTGAAACGCGAAAAGAGGCCCGCGCGCGGGAGGCGGATCGGGCGCAAAATCTGGCGTAATCGCCGAGAGGCAGGCAATCCAGGCGACAAGAAGCAGCGCCACGAACGCGCCGACCGAGCGCTGGCGGTGAAGAATTTCGAGACCTAGATAGGTCACGCCAAGAAGCCACGCAAAAAGCAGCATCGATCCGTAGAGATCGTTGTACGGAACCGCTCGAATCCACCGGGAGCGCTCGAGAAGCGCCAGATATTGCGCGCCGATGCCTAACGCCAGCAAGAGCGAGGCCGCGCGTCCGACCCAGACGTTCGGAACGTACAGCACGCGGGCGTAGCAGACGAAACTCGCCGCGTAGAGCGCCAGACTTACGTAGCCCCAATGGTGCGCCATGAAGAACAATTCACTCCGATTAACCGTTGATTATACTCCGGTTCTTCGCGAAGCGCGTCGCGGAGGTCACGGCGATATTCTGCGGTGCCGCGCGGCTTCTGCTATCATGACAGGGAATTGCACCGCGATGACTTCCACCGCCGAAAATCGGAAGGACCTTTTCCTGCGCGCTTGCCGGTGCGAACCGACGGAACGCGTTCCAGTGTGGATTATGCGCCAGGCCGGGCGGTACCTGCCGGAATATCAGGCGGTGCGGGCAAAGCATTCCTTCCTTGAGATTTGCAAGACGCCCGATTTGGCAGCGGAAGTGTCGCTTCAGCCATTTCAAGCGCTCGGAGTGGACGCAATCATCGTTTTCTCCGATATTTTGATCGTGGCCGAAGCGATGGGCATGCCGCTGGACGTTCCCGGTTCAGGGCCCGTGCTTGGCAATCCGGTGCGAGAGTTGGCGGCAGTTCGCGCGCTTCACGATTTCGACCCCGCGCGCGAAACTGGATTCGTCGGCGATGCGATTCGCAAAATTTGCGAAGCCGCTGGGCCTGGCGCGCCCGTCATCGGTTTTGCGGCTGCACCCTGGACGCTCGCCTGCTACATGATCGAAGGGCAAACGCGCGGCAATATCTCGCGAGCCAAGGGAATGCTTCGCTCCCAGCCGCAATTGATGCGCGAACTGCTCGATAAGATTGCGCGAGCGACAGCAAAATACTTACAGGCGCAGATCGAGGCCGGCGCTGCAGCCGTTCAGTTATTCGACACATGGGCGGGAGAACTTGAGCGGCACGAATATGATTCGTTCGAGCTCGATCCGACTCAAATGATTTTCGACGGTCTGTCGAAATCTTCCGCCCCACGAATTCTTTACTCGAAAGATTCGACGCGCCATCTGGCAAGTCTGGCGAAATCTGGCGCTGATGTATTGAGCGTGGACTGGAAGACGGATTTAGCGGAAGCGCGTCGAAGGCTTGGAGATCGCGTGGCATTGCAGGGAAATGTGAGCCCGGAAATCTTGCTGGGCTCCGAGGGCGAAGTACGCGACGCGGCGCGCGCGGCGATCGAACAGACGAACGGCTTCGGGCATATCCTGAATCTCGGCCACGGGATTCTGCCGATGACGCCGGTGGCCAACGCGAAAGCGTTCGTAAACGCCGGCCAGAC
>JBOGNE010000051.1:0-36095 GCA_050747005.1 Candidatus Acidiferrales bacterium | reverse complement strand
AGCCACTTCGATCCTGCCCGCGTTTCTCGCCAGCCTCGGCGCGCCGGCATTTGCTCTCGGCGTCATCGAGGGCGTTTCGGATGGCCTTTCGAGTTTTGCGAAACTCGCAGGCGGATGGATCGCCGATCACCCCGCATGGCGAAAGCCGACGGGTATCGTTGGCTATCTGGCAACTGGACTCTCGACATTCGGCTACGCGTTCGCGCAGAGCTGGCCCGCCCTTCTCGTTTTGCGCGCCTTGGGATGGACTGGCCGGGGAAGCCGCGGTCCCTCGCGGGACACTCTTCTCGCCGATTGCGTGGCACCGGGACAGGAAGGCCGCGCCTTCGGATTCGAGCGCGCCATGGATTCGCTCGGCGCCGTCCTCGGGCCGCTCTGCGCGACAGCCCTTGTCGGGATTTTGGGAATACGGGGCGTGTTGAAATGGACTGTCGTACCCGGAGTTGCAGCCGCAATTGCGTTTGCATTTCTGGCGCCCGCGGGCAAGCAGGTTCGCGGCCATCACGCGCCGTCCTTCGCAACAAGCCTCGCGCAACTTCCGAAAAGTTATTGGCATTTTCTTGTCGGCGTCTTTGCGCACGGCATTGGCGATTTTGCGCCGACGCTCTTGATCCTTCGAGCGAGCCAAATCCTGGCCCCGCGATTGGGCACGGCCCGCGCCGCGACCGTGGCCATCGCACTCTATACGCTCTACAATCTCGTCAACGCGGCCGCATCCTACCCTGCCGGGATGCTTGGGGACCGTATTGGCAAACGTGGCCTGCTCGCTACCGGTTATCTCATCGGCGCGCTTGCGTTTGCAGGTTTTATCTTCGAGCCGCCCACTCTGACAATGCTGGCCGTACTATTCGGGCTCGCGGGAATTCACGGCGGCATCCAGCAATCGCTCGAAAAATCGCTCGCCTCCGAATTGCTTCCGGCGACGAATCGAGGCTCGGGCTTCGGCGTGCTCGCAACCGTGAATGGGGTTGGGGATTTGGTATCAAGCATCGTCGTGGGAATGTTGTGGTCAAGCGTCAGCCCGAATGCAGGATTCCTGTATGCCGGAATTTTCACGCTGGCGGGAGCCATCCTGATTTATCGCTGGCGGTGAACCTTAGGCGTCTTCTTTCGCTGGGACGGACGGGTTCGCGGCGCTCTCTGGCATCGAGCACAAAAATGGCTGCTCCTGCCGGCAACGATCGTGCGGCGAATCCGCGAGCTACAGCGAAAACATTTCTTTCCGTCGCGCTGGTAAACGCGGTGCCGAAGCTGAAATTCTCCCGGCAATCCGTCAGAATCCATGTAATCGGAAATAGACGATCCGCGCAGCCGGATTGCTTCCTTCAGGACTTTCTGCACCGCACGATAGAGTCGGGCGCATTCCTCGCGTCCTAGATTCGCTCCGACGCGCTTCGGATGAATCCGTGCATGCCAGAGGCTTTCATCGGCATAGATGTTGCCGATTCCACGCAGCACGCTTTGATCCAGCAGCAGAGCCTTGATCCGCGCGCGCCGCGAACGAATCCGCGCGTGGAAGTCCGCTTCGCTCGCTTCGAGAGGGTCGAGGCCAAACTCTCTCAGAATCGTTTCGCGCTCGCCATTCTGAAGGAGTTGCATCTTTCCAAAGCGGCGAACGTCGGTGTATCGCAGCTCACACCCGTCATCCAGCGCAAAAAAGACGTGCGTGTGCGGTGCAATCTCGGCGTTGGGCGCGCACGTCCGCAGTTGGCCCGTCATTCCCAGATGAATGAGCAGAGAGGATGTCGGCCCGCCACGCTCGCGTTCCAAATCCACGAGCAGGAATTTGCCGTAACGCCTCACGCCCGCGATCGTGCTACCCGGCAAGCGTGTTTCGAGTGCCGCCGGATCAACAATGAAATCCGTCTTACCGAGCCGCACTTCCACGACGCGCCTTCCCGGCAACACGCGTTGCAGACCCCGCGCGACAGTTTCGACCTCAGGCAACTCCGGCATTTTTCCTCTTCAGACAAAGTTAACACATCCAATCGCCCGATTTGCCGTGGCCTTCGGGATTTCAGTCGTCGCCGAACCCGTGAGTCACGAAGAAACTACGAGGACACTGGTCGGGAGGTGGTGCGAGTCCGGCGCAGCCCGTCAAGCCCCCAAATGTTGCCTGCTCGAGTTGCGTAAAATATCGCGAACAGAAATAGCAATGGGATATGGTCGAGATTTGCCCCGAAGTAGCGCCATAGCGGCGCGCCGTGTCCGGGTTCAAACCACGTCGCGAGCGCGAGTAAAATCATTTCGATCGCCCCGCCGATTGCAGCGGCCCGGACGAAGAGCCCCAGCACGAGGCTCACCCCGATGGCCAGTTCGCCCCAGCCCACCAGACGTGCGCAAAACACGGGATGAACGAGCGCCACATTGACAAGAACAGGCTTGAAGAATCCGACCGCCATGCCCTGATTCAAAAAGCCGTGAACCCACCCCTCGAATCCGCCGTGCGCGAAGGCCGGGTCCGCGATCTTATACTCGCCGAAGAAAAGAAATATCACGCCGGTGAGAATCCTCACCGCCGCTATCGTCCTTGCCGAAGCGCCCGTTTCCATTTTCATTCGTGTCTATGCCGGAGGCAGCAATGCAAACACACGCACGGGACCGCCAGAGCCGCCTTGCAACTTGATCGGCGCGACAATCAAAAATGCGCCGCATTCAGGCAATCGATCGAGGTTCGCGAGATTTTCAAGATTGAACAGGCCCGCTGGCAAATCAATCGAGTGTACTTCGAACTTTTTCGAAGGACCGTAATCAACGCTCAGCGTATCGATTCCAAGTCCGCTGGCGCCGCGCGCGATAATGAATTTCGCGGACTCCGCCGAGAACCCCGGGAAGTGCATCACGCCGTTGTCGTCCATGCTGCGGTACAGCACTTCATTAGGCCAGCGCGATGCCCATCCGGTGTGCATCAGCACGATGGCGCCTTGAGGGATTCGGCCGTGCGCGGACTCCCATTTTTGCACGCGCGCTACCGTCAACCGATAATTGGGGTCCTGCATGACGTCCCTGCGGACATCGATCACTACAGCGGGGCCGAAGAATCGTTCCAGCGGGATTTGGTCGACCGTCAGGCGTCCGGGTGGAAAATGCGCGGGCGCATCGAGATGCGTGCCGTAGTGTTCGAGCATGCAGAATTTGCGGGCGAAGTAGCCATCCGTTTCGGGCGATGCCACGACCTCCGCTTGAAACGGTTTGCTGTCACCTGGCCATGAAGGTGACTTGCTGTCGATCGCGTAGGTTAGATCTACAACGGCAGTGGTTCCATTTGTTACGCCGCGTAACCACGCTCCCGCTGAGGGCGCTGGCGCTTTCTTCTTCTGATGCCTTTGCGCCATCGCGGAAGCAGACAGCACAAGTCCCAAACTTGCGACCGCGAAAACACGGAACGACGATTGCATTGAATCCTCCACCGTGAGGATAGTGTATGAACGTCGCGGCGGACGCCCAATCAATGAATGAAAGACGCGGCTATCTTAATTCCGCTCCGGATGCCTGAAGGCAATTTTTTTGTGCGCGGTTGCCACTGCTGTGCGCCGGAACTATGGAAGTGGAATTCCTGGCGCTGCCACGATGCCCGCCATCCGAAGAATCTCCGAATACTCTTCTTCGGTGAGCGGACAGATCGTGAGGCGGGTGTTCTTAAGGAATTTAATTTTGCGCAGCAGGTGATTATCGCGCAATTCGGCCAGCGCTACCTGCCGTGGCAAGCGCTCGATCGCACGCAAGTCCATGACGAGCTTCTTCGCATCCGCGTCATGCGGGTCGGGATACGGGTCGCGGCTCACTTCGGCGAGTGCGTACAAGGCGTGCTCGGGCTTGCCGTGATAGAGAAGCGTTCGGTCGCCCCTGTGGACTTGCTTGAGCTGTCGCAGGGCGTCGGGTTTGTTGCCAGCGTGCCCCCACATCTCCTTACCCTTCACGAAAAGGGTGTCCCAGTGGTAGACGCGAGGGTCTACGGCTAACAACCAGCGTTTGGATTTGGTAGTGGGCTGCGTCATCCGCGGTAAAGTGCCGCGCGCACTATACACGGAAGAGGAGCAATTTGAAAACACTCAATGATTCTTGCTGAATTCGTAACGAATGAATTGATGGAGTGGGAATGTCACGGCGAGTATAAGTGAGTTGTTTTCTGTAGCATACGAGAGAATAAGTGCGGCCTTGCGTTTTCAAATCCACGCAACGGATGCAAAGCAGGTTTGCGAAAAGAGATATCGGCTCACTTCGTTGCATGCACGAGGAGTGCGCCGAGGGCTCGGAATTCGGCGAGCTGCCTCGCATCGCGGAACCAACGTCCCGTGTAAACCTCGGGCGCGGGAGTCGGGTCGACGATGCGACGGTGAGCCGCCTGCATGAATCCGCCTTCACGAAACATCGCGGTCCATTCATCGGCTGAAAGCAGATGCGTGGGTACGGCGAGCTTTGCGCCCCACTGATGGCAATGCGGATTGTCTCGATAGTAGTTGATGAGAATCCATGCCGAGCCACCGTCGCCGAGTACGCGATAAATCTCGCGAATACCCTTCGCGGGATCAGGCCAGTAATACGATGACTCGACTGAAATCACCTTCGAGAAGGAATCCGGATCGCACGGGATTTCGTCCACAGCGCCAGTAACAAATTCCAGGTTTTGAAATTTCGGGCTGGCCTGCCGCGCTCGCTCGATCATTTCATCCGAAATGTCCATGCCGATGACGTGGCCCTGCGGAACGCGCTGCGAGAGAATTCTCGAAAGCCATCCGCCACCGCAACCCACCTCGAGTATCGTGTCCGCTGGCGCAATCTCCATCAGTTCGAGCGTCGGCTTCGTGATGGGCCAATGCTCGTGCTCCATCGATTCGCCTTTGCCCGATTCGGCCCAGCGATTGAATTCCTCGCGCAGTTGTTCTTGCGGTTCTATTTCTGGCATGAATTCTTTCGACGACGTCTCTCTAGCAGGTTGTTGAAAAAAGCCGGGCGTCATTCTGAGGGCCGTTTTGTGGCCCGAAGAATCTCTCTTTTCTTGGCATTCTCGGGAAGAGAGATTTTTCGCTTCGCTCAGAATGACGGCCGAAATGAGTTTTTCAACAAGCTGCTAGAGATGAGTGTCTTTGGGGCTTGCACAAATCGCAAGCATCCAAAACACCAGATCTAATGCACGCGCGGCGCTACTTTTCCACTTTCGCCAGGAGTTGGGCGAACTTCTGCTCGCGGTCTTTCTGGTCGAGACCCTGATAGGCCTCTGCAATCTGCGTGGTGTTCATCGAGCAGAATTTCGGGCCGCACATCGAGCAGAACTTCGCTTCTTTGTAGAAATCATCGGGGAGCGTCTCATCGTGCATTTTGCGCGCGGTCTCGGGGTCCAGCGAAAGATCGAATTGCTTGTTCCAGTCGAAGAGAAATCGAGCGTAGCTGAGCGCGTCGTCGCGATCGCGCGCGCCGGGACGGTGCCGCGCCACATCCGCTGCATGAGCCGCGATCTTGTAGGCAATCACGCCCTGGCGAACGTCATCCGCATTGGGCAGACCGAGATGCTCTTTCGGGGTAACGTAACACAGCATCGACGCACCGTGCCAGCCGATCATCGCCGCACCGATCGCACTCGTTATATGGTCGTAGCCCGGCGCGATGTCGGTAACCAGCGGTCCCAGCGTGTAAAAAGGCGCCTCGTAGCACAGTTCGTTTTCTTTCTTTACCTGCAATTCGATCTGGTCCATCGGAATGTGGCCCGGGCCTTCGATCATCACCTGGACGTCGTATTCCCAGGCTTTCTTGGTCAGCTCACCGAGAATCCGCAATTCCGCGAATTGCGCTTCGTCGCTTGCATCGGCCAGGCAGCCGGGACGCAAACCATCGCCCAGCGAGAAGCTGACGTCGTGCTTCTGAAAAATCTTGCAGATGGCGTCGAAATTCTCGTAAAGAAAATTCTGCTTCTTGTGGAAACTCATCCACTGGCCCAGTAGCGCGCCGCCGCGGCTCACGATTCCGGTGATGCGATTGCGCACCAGCGGCAGGTATTCGCGCAGCGCGCCCGCGTGGATGGTCATGTAATCCACGCCCTGTTCGGCTTGCTCCTCAATCACCTCAAGCATCAATTCGATCGTCAAATCCTCGGCGCGGCGCACGCGGGAGAGCGCTTCGTAAATCGGCACGGTGCCAATCGGCACAGGCGACGCGTCGATGATGGCCTTCCGGATCATGGGAATGTCGCCACCAGTGGAGAGGTCCATCACCGTGTCGGATCCGAAGTGTACGGCGCGGTGCAACTTCTCGAGTTCATCGCTGACGTTCGACGTCGTTGCGGAATTTCCGATATTCGCGTTGATTTTGCAGCGGAAGGCCACGCCGATGCCCATGGGTTCAAGGCTGCGATGATGAATGTTGGCGGGAATGATGGCGCGGCCGCGAGCCACTTCGTCTCGCACAAGCTCAGGCGCGGCCTTTTCGCGCTTGGCCACAAATTCCATTTCCTCGGTGATCGCGCCCTTGCGCGCAAAATGCATCTGAGAAAAATTTCGCACGCCGCCATTCATTGACGCCGTTCGATTTTCGATCCAGCTATCTCGCAAGCCCATGGGAACCCCCATTTACATCTCAAGCTAATCTCGCAATCGAATACGAAGACATTTGATTAGGTGATTATGGCACTCGGCCGCAGAGGCGGCAACAACAGGCAACGACCGGTAGGCGCAGCCGGCTGCGATCAGCATGAGCGTCGCATTTTCCGACTGGTGATCAGTCCGATGACCACCCCGATGGCCGCGCCAATTGCAACCCACTCCGCCATATTGTGAGTGGCTGCTCCGATTGCCGCACCCATCCCGATGCCCACCGCGATGCAGACACCCATCGGTTTCACTCCTCCTATAAAAGTTTCGCGTGGTCTTGGTCTGCACTCTAAACACTTTAGGCTCCGACGGCAAGAACCACAAAATAACATCACGATCGCGGGTGCAGCGGACCTACGAAGCTGTCTGGCGGGACGTTTCGCGCTCGGACAGGATTTCGGCAAGCAGAGCGCGAAGCTGCGCCGGATCCGCAACAGGCGGATGGCAGGAGGTTTCGACGCAGACGAGGGCTTGCGCAATCGTGGCGTCGAGATGCGGCAGTGTTTCCCGGACCGCGGGAGCGAGCGACGCGGACGCGATCTGCTCCGGCGTGACGCGCAGAATCGATTTGCCGTAGCGATAAACTTCATCCGCTGCACGCTCAAGTTCGGCCGCTTTCGGGTCGCCAGCCGCGCCCGTAATTGCAACCTGCAACGGATGTCGCGCGTGAAGCAGCGCCGCAAGGCCATACGTCGCCGCGAATAGACCGTACTGCGGAATCAATCCCACAAATGCTTCGAGCGTCTTTTCCGCCCAATCATGATAGACCCGCTCCCCGGTAAAGCCGTAGAGTCGGTCTAGCGCGATTGCAGCAGCGGAATTCGCGCCCGGCGTCGGCGAATCCTGCAATGGCTTGCGGCGGACTTCGAGCCCGCCCATCGGCGGCGCATCCTTCGCGCGATCAAAGAATCCTCCTCCGTCGGGATCGCCGAAGCGTTCGACGGTAAGCCTCATCGCGCGCTCGGCAATATCGAAATAGCGGCGATCGAGCGTTGCTTCGTAGGCATCAAGCAGCGCGGCGATTGTAAAGACTTGATCGTCGAGCGTTCCTCCGAGACTCGGGCCACCGGCGCGATGCTGGAAACCTTTCGAATCGTCCCAGGCTTCGGAGAGAATGCGGTCGAGCGTCTTCAGCGCAAAATCGCGACAATCGGCGCGTCGAAGAACGCGCGCCGCATCGAGATACGCACTGGCGAACATCGCGTTCCAGCCGACGTAAATCGTCTCATCGATTGCCGGAATCGGGCGGCGTTCACGGCGCGCAGCGAGCAGTTTTCCCTTTGCGCGTGCTAAGAGAAGGCGAGCGGCTGCTTCATCGATCGCGGGCTGCTTCGCAAGATTTTCGATACTCGTCGCCACCCACAAAACATTTTTCTCGGGATTGTGATGCATTTCGCCGTGCGATTTCACGTCGTAATAAATTTCCATTGCCCGCGCTTCTTCTGGCGAGAGCGCGGCCCGAACTTCCGCGAGCGTCCACGTGAAATAGTCGCCGTCGTCGTCCAGCGTTTGGTCCGCATCTTGACTGGCGTAAAAACCGCCGCGTTCGCGGTCGGATAGCACCTCGCCAACCCAGGAAATAATACCTTCGGCCGTTTCGCGAAAAAGCGGCTTTTGCGTGACCTGATACCCATGAAGGAAGTTTTTCAACAGCTCCGAATTGTCGTAGGTCATTTTCTCGAAGTGCGGCACGCACCAGCGTTCATCCACCGAATAGCGATGGAAGCCGCCGCCGATCTGATCGTACACGCCGCCGAGGGCCATTGCTTCGAGTGTCCGCTCGGCCACATGCAGCAACTTAGGATCGCGCGTGGCCTGGTATCGTTCGAGCAGCAAGTCGATTGCAGCCGGATGCGGAAATTTCGGCGCGTCGCCAAAGCCGCCGTGCCGCTCATCAAAAAGATGCAAAGCAGACGCGACGATCGAATCTAAGACGCCTGCGTCGAATGTTCCGTGTGCGCCGCGAAAGACTTCGGCTTTGGCAACGGACTCTTCGAGGGCGCGCGCTGAACTATCTACTTCCGATCGCTTGGTTTTGAATGCTTCGGCGACTCCGAGAAGAATGCGTTTGAAGCCGGGGCGACCCAGTGCGTCTTCCGGCGGAAAATACGTGCCGCCAAAGAAGGGCTTTCCGTCCGGAGTTAGAAATGCGGTAAGCGGCCACCCACCCTGGCCCGAGATCGCGCTGATAGCGGACTGGTAGCGCGCGTCCACGTCCGGGCGCTCGTCGCGATCCACTTTAACGGGGATGTAAAATTGATTGATCATCGCCGCGATTTCGGGGTTTTCGTAACTTTCGCGGTCGATGACGTGGCACCAGTGGCACCACACCGCGCCAATGTCAAGAAGAATTGGTTTTGATTCCGCACGTGCACGATCGAAAGCTTCTTGCCCCCATTCGTGCCAGTCGACAGGCTGATGGGCCGCAGAGCGCAAATACGGGCTGGCCGAATCCTTTAGTCGATTTTCAGTGCGATGCGTCACTTGGGCGCCTTCCGGGAAGTTCTGCGGCAATCATTGAATCGGACTGCGATAATCGGCGTCGCGTGGGTCGAGCGGTTTGCGGCCCGCGAATCCTTCGTCCTGGCGATGATAAAACCGAATGCGATCTTCGCCGAGTTTCCAGCACAGATACACTTCCTCGTCGTTGATGCGCGCGGGAAAATCGAGTAACCCCACGTCGAGATCCTTCACCACGCAGCCAGTGGCCTGAATGCGGTCGAGCGCTTCTTGAACCGCGTTTCCCAGGCGCGTGTGCTCCATGCGAGCGCCGGCCGCGCTTTCGTACGAAACTTGCATGCCGCCCGAGCGGCGAATGCGCTCCGCGAGGGTGCTAAGCGTTTCCTCCGCGTCCACCATTTTTCGGCGTGATTCCATCGCCTCAATCAGGAGAGGCTCCAGTTGAACGCGCAGACGCTCGGCTTCGGTCAGCGAAAAAAGCTTGGATTCTTCATCAGCCATGATTGCTTTCGGGTTTCCGGATCAGCCGCCGATCGAGACCATTGTGCGTGACGGTGGCACGAAATCCGGCTCATTGATGCGGTGCCCTTTTTCCTTTTCAGCTACGATCGAGCGAATTTCGTCGGCGATGTCTTTGTCGCTCGCTACACCGCGCAAGAGGAACCTCACGTCGTGATCGTCCTTGCTGAAAAGGCATGTGCGGAGCTTACCATCGGCCGTCAAGCGGATGCGAGAGCAATGCCCGCAGAAAGGCTGAGAAACCGGCGCGATCAATCCAATTTCGCCGCGGCCATCCGCGAAGCGGAATTTACGCGCCGTTTCGCTGCGCTCGTGAGCGATGGGGACCAGTGGCCAGCGAGCGGAAATGCGGCGATGAATTTCCGCCGCGGTAACCACGAGGTCGCGAGTCCACGCGCGATCGGCGTCAAGTGGCATGTATTCGATGAAGCGCATGATCAAATCGCGTTCGCGCGCAAATTCCGCGAAAGCTTCCACTTCATCGTCGTTGATGCCGCGAACCAGGACGGCGTTAACCTTGACGGGCCGCAGCCGCGAAGCCTGCGCCGCATCGATTCCCGCAATCACCTGGTCGAACGTGCGTGTTCGCGTGATGCGTTCGAACTTCTGGCGGTCGAGCGAATCGAGGCTAATGTTGACGCGATCTAGCCCAGCAGCTACCAGCCGGTGGCATCGTTCGGCAAGAAGGAAAGCGTTCGTGGTCATCGAAAGATCTTCCACCCCTATCGCTTTCAGCCGCGCAATAAATTCCTCGACGCCCGTACGAACGAGCGGCTCGCCGCCCGTGACCCGCACCTTGCGAATGCCCAGGCCAACCAGAATCCGCGCTAGACGCTCGTACTCGTCCCATTCAAGCAGTTCGCGCGCAGGCATGTGATTTTCGTGATTTGCCGAACGGCAATAGACGCACCGGAAGTTGCAGCGATCCGTGACGGAGACCCGTAAATCCGTGATCTGCCGGCCGAATTTGTCTTTCAGAGTCATTTCTACTTTTCTACTTTGATGCGCGGGCGGAATCGCTTGATTCCCACGATTGTGCGCCAACACGATTGCAAATGAAAACGCCCAAATCCAAATCTTGGAAATGGGCGATGGCCGCAGAAGGGTATTGTCCTCCGCGAGCCATTCTCCTTTCCAAATCGCCGGCGATTTGGAACAAATACGATTCCAATACGCCGCGAAGGGAGGCGCGGGTGTTTCCACCCGAACCCTTGTCCCTTGCCATCCGGGACGCGTCCGCGCAACCGTGGGATTTCTCTCCGTCAGGCCACGAGGATCGAAGAATCAAACTCATTCTACGCCGAGCCGGCGGCGGGTGCAAACGGCCACACAGGCGCTCCTTTATAGGCCGAACTGACGAAGATGAAGATGATGATCGGCGTGTAGGTAACCCCAGCGAAGCCGCTCGAAGTCACTCATGTTTCCGAAGAATGGGTGAGGGCTGCGCTCTACAGTCTGGGTCGCATCGGAGAATCTTTCGAGGGTCTTTACCAGTTACTGCCGATCGAGTTCGAAGTTCACAGGCGGCGTGCCTTTTTCCCCCGGCACGACTTCTGGACGCGTCGGCGCATTCTTCGGCCAGGGCACGGGCAGCCAGAGCGCAACCCATTTGATAAGGGTCCTTTGAAGCACGTCCGTCGCCGGACTGATGTATTTCTCGCCCAAAGTCCGCGGCACGAGTCGTTTAGATGGCAAATCATTTGGTGCGGGGACATTCGCCCCCAGTCGCGCTCGGTATCAGGCTCTAGCACGGCAGAGGCGGTTCAGAACAGATGCGCGATCGATAGGGTTCCCCAGGTTCTTCATATCCTGATTTTAGCTCAGCCAAATTCTTACGGCAGCAATCGAATCCGTTGCGCACTGATGGACCCAAGCTCGGGAGTGGCGTGTCGTCGTCCGTCGCTCCGATTATGGTAAAGTTGCGGGCCGATGCGCGTCTTCGTTCTCGGCGTGGGCGGAACCGGCTCACTGCTTGCACAGTTGCTTGATCGCCAAGGCCACTCGGTCTGGTGTGGAGACCGCGACGTTGACCGTGCGCGGCGATTCCTTGGGAAGAAGAGCACGATTGAAGTCCGCGAGACCAACGCCCGCAATCTCTGGTCGATCATTCGCGCCGCCCGAGGCGCAAATCTGATCGTCAACGCATCGCCCTCCGTTTATAACGAAATCATTCTTCGCGCGGCGCTGCGATTGCGCGCGCATTATCTCGATCTGAACTCGCATCTCAACCGGTCGCCCTTCCGGCCCGAACAGTTCCGCTATCACAAGAAATTCCTTGCCAAGAATCGTGTGGCGCTTATCTGCACAGGGGCGGCGCCTGGCTTGACGAATCTGCTGGCCAAGCGCGGAGCGGAGCTCCTCGATTCGGTGGAATCGATTCAAATCCGGCTGTACGAAAGCACGGAGAGCAAGGATCCAGTTTCCACCTGGTCAGCGGACGGCGCGTATGACGAAGCCATTTCGCGCCCGCGCGTGTATCGCAACGGGCGATTTTCCCTGGCGCGGCGCTTCGACGAGCGCGAAAGTTTCCGATTTCCAGCGCCAATAGGCCAAGCGCCCGTGTACCTTGCCGCACAAGATGAAGTCTGCATGCTACCGCACGTGATTGCGGTGCGCGATGTGGACGCGAAAATTGGCGGCAATGATTTCGAGCGCCTGCGCCGGTGGTACCGCCAGGGTCGGCTGAATCGTTCGCAAGGCATGGTCCGCAAGCGTTTTCCGAAAACGCCCACGCCACGAGCCGTAGCGAAATTGATCCGCGGCGGCGTGCTCGAAAATGCGCGCTTCGCGGCAGCGGTTCTGGTTCGGGGAGAAAAGGACGAGCAGCCGCTGCTCGTGCGCTGGGATGCGAGTTTTCCGACTCTCTACCAGCTTCGCCGCCGAGGCCTGACGGCCACTCCGATTTCGTACGCTACGGCCCATCTTGCCGCGCTTTTCGTGAAGCATTTTCCGCGTGATTCCGCGGGGGTGATGGGCCCGTCCGAGCTTGCGGTTGAAACGCGCCGCTCAATCCTGGCCGATGCGCGCTCCCAGGAATTGCGCACGTCGCTAAAGATTACGAAGCTAAAAAAGCGGGATGACGAAGACTGACCGTGCTGCAATGGAGATGGATGTTTAATCCAGCCGTCAGAAAGGCGCCACGGGAAGCTTGAACACGCCGAAATCGATTAACCCGTTGGCGACGAATTGGACGGCGAGCGCGACCAGCAGCAGACCCATGAGTCTCATCATGATTCGGATTCCCGTCTCGCCCAGGTAGCGTCGCACGCGACTCGCGCCCGCGAGCACCAAAAACGAAACGTACGCGCTCAAAATGATCGTTGCGTAAATCACCACATGCTTCCACACGGAGTGCGATTCTCCAACCAGCACCATCACCGTGGAAATTGCTCCGGGACCCGCCAGCATCGGCATCCCCAACGGAATGATGCTCGCGTCGCTCTTGGCCGTCCCTTCCTCGGTTTCTTCGGGCGTCACTTTTGTGCCAGACTGCCGCGCCTGCAGCATGTCCAGTCCGATTTGAAGCAGAATGATTCCTCCGGCGATCTTGAATGCAGGAAGCGTGATGCCGAAGGCCTTGAAAATCAGGCTGCCCGCCACCGCAAACGAGCACAGCACGATGGCGCAGGTCCATGCCGAACGCCGCGCCATGCTTCGTCGCTCCGCTTCAGGAGAATCGGCGCTCATCGCGAGAAACATTGGGATTACGGCAAATGGATCCACGAGAAAAAATATGGATGTGACCGACAACAGCACGAACTCGAAGACTTGCGTGACGGAAGGCATCGCTGAGTTGGTCGCGTCGAAATCGGCCGACGAACCAGCGCCAAAATAACATTTTTACCGGGAAGTTTGTAGCGCGGACTTGTCTTGCCGCGGACGCGATATCGGAAGTATTCTCGTTCAGATCGATGGGTGACGCTTCCAACGGCATCGGTTCGCTGCAGAAGGTTGACCCCGGCGTTGAGCCGCGCATAGAATGGGCAAGTCGTGGCGGGCGCGCGCATTCCCGCCTGCGTCGCGGCATCGAGGCTCGATATCGCAAATCGGAGGAACCAGAATGGCCAGCGTCGAAGAACGCGTGAAACAGATCATTGTCGAGCAACTCGGTGTGGATGAAGGCGAAGTGACGCCGACCGCTTCGTTCGTGGACGACTTGGGCGCGGACTCCCTCGACACGGTCGAGCTGGTGATGGCCTTCGAGGAAGCGTTCGGCATCGAGATCCCGGACGAAGACGCCGAAAAGATTGCCACTGTGAAGGACGCCGTCGAATACATCGAGAAGCACGCCAAGGCGACAAAGTAGTCCGCGGATCATTCCATTCCGAACAGGGAGAAGTTTCTTTGAACCGCCGAGTTGTCGTGACGGGCGTTGGGTTGATTTGTGGGTGCGGTATCGGAACCGAAGAGGTTTGGCGAGGCTTGCTGGCCGGAAAAAGCGGCATCGGCCCTATCACCCATTTCGATCCCACTGGATTCGACTGCCGCATTGCGGGCGAAGTCCGCAATTTCGATCCGCTGAACTGGCTCGAGAAAAAAGAAATCAAGAAAACCGGCCGCTTCATTCAACTGGCTCTCGCTGCGGCTGATTTCGCAATGAAAATGTCGGCCCTCGAAGTGAAGCCGGAATTCGCGGACCTCGCCGGAGTTTACATTGGCTCCGGCATCGGCGGGTTCGACGTAATCGAGCGCGAACATTCGAAATATTTGCAGGGCGGGGCCGGCAAGATCTCTCCATTTTTCATTCCTGCTTCGATTATCAATCTCGCTTCCGGCCACGTCTCGATTCGCTATGGCGCGAAAGGCCCGAACTCGGCCACCGCAACAGCCTGCTCGGCTTCGGCGCACGCCGTTGGCGACGCATACAAGATCATTCAGCGCGGACAAGCTGAAGTGATGATTGCCGGCGGCACGGAGGCAGCGATCACGCCGATGGGAGTCGGCGGATTCGCGGCGATGCGCGCTCTTTCGACGCGCAATGACGAGCCGGAACGTGCCAGCCGCCCTTTTGACGCCGAGCGCGACGGCTTTGTCGTTGGCGAAGGCGCGGGCGTTTTAATTCTCGAAGCTCTCGAATTCGCGCAGAAGCGCGGCGCAAACATTCTCGCGGAAATTGTCGGATACGGAATGTCCGGCGACGCATATCACATCACGCAGCCGGCCGAAGGAGGCGATGGCGGATATCGCGTCACGCTCGCGGCCCTCAAAGATGCCGGTCTTTCTCCAGCGGATGTCAGCTACGTCAACGCCCACGGTACCTCCACGCCCATCGGCGATGCCATTGAGACCGCAGCCCTCCGGCACGTGTTTGGCGATCGCGCCAAAAAAGTCCCGATCAGCTCGACGAAATCGATGACCGGCCATTTGCTTGGCGGAGCAGGCGGACTCGAAGCCGGTATCAGTATCCTCGCGCTGCGCGATCAGATTTTGCCGCCGACGATCAATTACGAAAATCCAGATCCCGCGTGCGATCTCGATTACGTCCCGAACCACGCGCGCAAAGCGGAAGTGCAATACGCGCTCTCGAATTCGTTCGGCTTCGGTGGTACCAACGCCTCGCTCTTGTTTAAGCGTTGGGAATAGCGGCATAGCCCTTCACCGATGCTGTAGCTCACCTCTTTAGAGGTGAGGATTTTGGACCAATCTCATCTATCGGCACCGGCCTCGCGCTGTGCGAGACCACGAAGAATAGGCCGCCGCGCAATTCTCGTAGCTAGGAGGCGCTCTTGAAAATCGGCGTTTGCGTAAAGCAAGTTCCCGCGAAGGATGCGCCTCTGTCCATCGTCGAAGGCGGCTCATGGATTCGCGAATCCGATATCGGATTTGAAACGAACGAGCCCGATGGTTTTGCGCTTGAAGAAGCCCTGCGCCTCAAGGAAAAGCACGGAGGCGAGGTAGTAGCCATCTCCATGGGTCCCGAGCGCGCGAAACAAACAATCAAGGAAGCTCTCGCAAAAGGCGCCGACCGCGGCATCCACGTCTCCGACGATCAATTCTTCAAGCTCGACCCCCTCGGATCCGCTCGCTCGCTCGCGGCGGCAATCAAGAACGAGAATTTCGATCTTATCCTCACCGGTCTCCAGAGTGACGATCAGGGCTTTGGCCAGACCGGCGTGCTGCTCGCCGAATTGCTCGACCGGCCGCACGCGACCATTATCATGGCGATTGAGGTCACGGATAGCAGGATGAAACTGAAACGCGAGCTCGAAGCGGGATGGTTCCAGTGGGTCGAACTGCCGCTTCCGGCCGTGCTTTCGATTCAATCAGGGATCAACAAGCCGCGTTACGCTACTCTGAAGGGAATCATGGCGGCCAAGAAAAAAGAAATCGCCGTGGTCGAGCGCGCATCCCTCGGTGTCCCCGATGCGCCCACGCAGCGAGTCGAGCGGATTTACGTCCCGCAAAAAACGAAGAAGACCGAGTTCATCACAGGCCAGCCGAAAGAAATCGCGGCCAAGTTGATCGAGAAACTCAAGCACGAAGCGCGGGTTTTATAATGATTTTGCGAGGTTCATGGCCACATGAAAATTCTTCTTATCACCGAGCAGCGCGAAGGCAAATGGAACAAAGTCAGTTTTGAAGCGTTGGCCGCCGCGCAGGAAATCGGGCGGCAAACGAAGGCCACGCTTGCAGGCGTTGTCATCGGCAAAGGCGTCGCATCGCTGGCCGATGAGCTCGCCGGATATCATCTCGACGAGATCCTCCTTGTCGAACACGATCTCCTCGATAAGTACACGCCCGATGGCTACGCCATCGCCCTCCGCCAGGTAATCGAGAACGCCAAGCCCGATCTGGTGATTCTCCCGCACACCTATCAGGTTCGCGATTTCGCGCCCGCGCTCGCCGCGTCTCTCGGCAAAGGATCGGCCGGTCAGGCGGGTAAAGGGATGATCGGCGACTGCATCGGCTATCGTCATGAAAATGGAAAGCTGGTTTTCGTTCGCCAGATGTTTCAAGGACGCACCGTCGCGGACGTTGTTTTCGTCGGCGAGGCTCCCTGGATAGCAACATTCCAGGCCGGCGCATTCCGAGCCGATCTCGCCGCCAAGCACGCCAGCGGCAAAGCAGCCGTGAAGTCCGTCGGCGTGGAATTGAAGTCCGAACAAATTCGCACCAAGCCGCTCGAACTTTTCCGTGAAGCGAAGCAGGCGGTGGACCTCGCGCAAGCGCCGATTCTCGTTTCTATCGGGCGCGGCATCAAGGCGCCCGAGAATATTCCCATGGCGGAAAAGCTCGCGCATGCCATTGGCGGGGAGATTTGCGCGTCGCGCCCCATCTGCGACGAAGGCTGGCTTCCCATGGATCGCCAGATCGGAAGTTCCGGACAAACCGTCGCACCGAAACTCTACCTCGCGCTCGGAATCAGCGGCGCGATTCAGCACGTCGTCGGGATGAAAGGCTCGCGCACCATCGTCGCGATCAACAAAGATCAGAACGCGCCCATCTTCGAAATCGCCGATTACGGCGTCGTCGGCGATCTTTTCGAAATCGTCCCGGCCCTCACCGAAGAACTTGAGAAGGCCAAGTCCGTGTAGTTTTGCGTCCGCTTTCGCTGCTTTCACTCCCATTTTCGGACAGTTGCGTTCAAGCCTTCATGTTCTCCCTTCCCGTAAATGTCTTTCGTCTTGAGTTCATCACCAGATATTCCATGGCCCGAAAATTGCACGACGCTCGCATTGTTCCCGCCTTGTAGGCGCCTCGTCTCGAGAGACGCGCGTGTTTGCGCCCTGAGCGCCGCCGCGAACAGGAACTTTCTCGGTCAAGGCTGCGTATCAGGGAGCATCAACTGCCGCGCGAGAGAAACGCTCAGTGTCCTTCGCGCCGAAGGGAAAAAGAAATGAGGATCCTAGCGCAAGATCTAAAGTACGCCGTGCGTATGCTGCTGAAGTCTCCCGGCTTTACGGTCGTCGCTGTGCTCACCCTCGCGCTCGGCATCGGTGCTAACACTGCGATTTTCTCGGTGATCAATTCTGTCTTGCTTCGACCTCTGCCCTTCAAGGATTCCGGCCGCCTGGTCCAGCTCTGGGAAACGGAGAGCGCGCCTGGCAATTATCCCCTCACCGGCCCCGACTATCTCGCGTGGCAATCCCAAAATCGCACCTTCGACGCCACGAGCCTGTACGCCTGGGGTCGCGACTACAACGCAAGCAGCGCGGGTGAAACGGAGCCTGCAGCGGTCACCAGCACGCAAGGCAATTTTTTCTCCGTTCTTGGAGTTCAGCCGAAACTTGGCCGCGATTTTTCGGCCGGTGAAGATCAAGCCGGAAGAAATCACGTCGCGATCTTAAGTTACTCCTTCTGGCAGCGGCACTTCGGCGGCCGGCCCGATGCGATTGGGAAATCGATCGAATTGAATGATGAAGCCTACACCCTCATCGGCGTCATGCCATCCTGGTTCAATTTCCCGTCCTCCGCGGTTGCCCACACCGATATCTGGATGCCCATGGACATGTCGCAAAAGACGCTCACTAAGCGCGGCTGGCATTCCTATCGCGCGATTGGGCGTATGAAGAGCGGAGTAACTGTCGCTCAAGCGCGGTCGGATTTGGCAACTGTGGCCGCTGGACTTGCAAAATTGTATCCGGACAATAACGCTAAAGTAGCCGCCATCGTCATTCCCCTCAAGGAGGAGCTAACGGGGGATTCCAGGCCGGCGCTCTTGATTCTCCTCGGTGCAGTCGCCCTCGTGCTGCTCGTTGCTTGCGCCAATATCGCCAACCTTCTGCTCGCTCGCGCCACCAGCCGCCAGCGCGAAATCGCTTTGCGGGCCGTGCTTGGCGCGAGCCGCTGGCGTGTCGTGCGCCAATTGCTTACCGAAAGCATTTTGCTGGCGTTGGTAGGAGCGGCCCTCGGCCTTGCGGGCGCGTGGTGGTGTGTCGACCTTCTTCAATCAGTGAAAACGCTGCCGATTCCGGCCGCCGCGCCCGTGCAAATTGATATCACGGTCCTGCTGTTCACCGTTGTCGTGAGCGTGCTGGTCGGCGTGCTTTTCGGGCTTGCTCCAGCGCTTCACGCGTCGCAATTAAATCTGAGCGAAGAACTGAAGTCGAGCGCTCAGGCGCTTGTAAGCCCGTCGGGCTGGCGGCGCGCGCTTCGCGACGCGCTGGTCGTCGGCGAGATCGCAGTGTCTCTTGCCCTGCTCGTGGGCGCTGGCCTGTTGCTGCGCAGTTTCGCGCGAATGCGCAGTGCTGACATCGGTGTCCAGGCCAGAAACGTAGTCACCATGGGAATCATTCTGCCGGAAACCAAATACACGACGCTGGCGGCGCAGCGCGAATTTTACGATCGGCTCGTCGACCGCGTTGAACATACGCCTGGAGTGCAGGCTGCTTCCGTCTCGACGGAGATTCCGCTTGATGGCGGTACGAACGGGTACGTCACCGTGGATGGCGATAAAGATCCGTCTCATGCCAATCAGCTCGTTGAGTGGAATTACGTCACCCCGGATTATTTCCGCACATTTGGAATTCCGTTGCTTCAGGGCGCCAATTTCACGCCGGAAGACGCGCAACGCACCGCCGATGTGAATCTGAAAATCGATGACCTTTATAAGCAGAATCCGAATCTCAAGTCCGTGCCATCGGATCTTACTTTCGTCGCGGTGATCAATCGCGCTATGGCACAAACCTATTGGCCTAACCAGGATGCCGTCGGCAAGGTCTTCAATGAGAATGGAATAAAGGTGAGGGTGATCGGCGTTGTTGGCGACACCAAGGAATGGGATAACATTCGCGATCGCATCATTCCGGAGGCTTACTACCCTCTGACTCTCACTCTCGGTAATCCAGGCTTTGGCGTTGACCTGGCTGTTCGGACAAGCGTTGCCCCAATGAGTGTTCTGAGCGGGATTCGCAGCGATGTCCGCGAGCTCGACAGCAGCCTTGCCTTGTTTCGCCCGCAAACGATGGATCAGATTGTCGCGCAGTCCATGCAAGACGCCACCGTCGAAACGTATCTGTTCGGCATATTCGCGGCGCTGGCTGTGTTGCTCGCGGCTATCGGTCTATACAGCGTGATGGCCTATCTCGTGACCCAGCGAACTCACGAAATCGGCGTGCGCATGGCGCTCGGCGCGCAGCAAAACGACGTGCTGCGCCTGGTCGTCGGACACGGATCGAAACTGGCCGGAATCGGCATTGCCATCGGCGTGATTGCCGCACTGTCTCTTACCCGGCTAATGGCAAGCCTGCTCTTCGGAGTCAGCGCCACCGATCCGCTGACCTTTGCCGGCGTGGCGATTCTCCTCGCTGCAATCGCACTCGCCGCCTGCATCATTCCGGCGCTCCGCGCCACCCGTATCGAGCCGATGGACGCCCTCCGTTACGAATAACGAGCTCCGCGACCGCGGCTGGCTGCGGCTAATCCTGGCATCCAATCTTGCGCGCGCGTCAGGCGTTTCCTTGCCCCTCGCGCGTAGTTGACGTTCTCATCATTTCCGATGTTATACTGCCCTCATAATAAAGCTTTATAGGGTGTGTCATTCTTACCCGGCACGTTGCAGGTATTCATAGAACCCGCGAGCAGAATGCGCCGGTGCCTGGAAAATCATAACGATTGAGTCGATCATAACTTTCATAAGGTGAATCCATGCCAAGGAATCCAAGCTCTTCCGCTCATTCATCGCCCGTCGCTCCTTCCGATCCCCCTTCCACCAAGCGCGTGGCTCTTTCCAGAGCTTCTCACGATCAAGTCGGCACTTTTTGGGACATGCTTGCTATCCGTTCGATTTTTACCGCCGTCTGCGTTGCCGCGGGATTCCATTTCCGGCCATTCAGCATTTCGAAGGAAGCGGGGTCGATTGCAGGCCTGCTCTTCGCGGTCGCGGTGATTCTGTTTGAGATCAGGTTGCGCCGGGCGAGCCTGCGCCGGTTGATTGGCGCGGCCATTGGTTCGATCCTCGGCATTCTCGGCGCTTACCTCACATCGCTGATTCTGATGCACACCACGATGCCGGAAAGCACCCGCTCGTTCTTCAGCCTCGGCATTTTTTTGGTGATGACCTACATCGGGCTCATCGTGGGCGCGAACAAGGGCGACATGCTGAATCTGCAAGCGCTCGGCGGGCTTTTCGGCACGGAGCGCAGCACTCGGCATTCCCTGAAGCTCCTCGATACCAGCGTCATCATCGACGGGCGCATCGCGGATATCGCCGACGCGCTGTTTCTCGACGGGACGATCATCATTCCTCAGTTCGTCTTGCACGAATTGCAACTCGTTGCCGATTCGGCCGACCCATTAAAGCGCCAGCGCGGCCGCCGGGGCCTCGAAGTGCTGCAGCGCATCCAGAAGATGACGCACCTCGAAGTCCAGATCGCGGAAGACGACTTTACGCAGATTGCCGACGTCGATTTGAAATTGATCGAACTCGCCAAGCGTTACAACGCCAAAATCGTCACGAACGATTTCAACCTCAATAAGATCGCCACGCTGCAGGGCCTCGAGATCATGAACGTCAATCAACTCGCGAACGCTTTGAAACCGGTCGTCCTCCCGGGCGAAGCGATGCGCGTTTTCATCCTGCGCGAAGGGAAGGAATTCAATCAGGGCGTTGCTTATTTGGATGATGGAACGATGGTCGTCGTTGACGGCGCTCGCAAAATGATCAACAAAACCATCGATATCAGCGTGACGTCCGTTCACCAGACGACTGCTGGAAAAATGATCTTCGGGCGCTACGACGAGCGTGGCGAGCAATCGCAGCGGCAACCGTCGAACCCGCCCGGCGAATCGCAAAGCGGAGTCCGGACTGCCGGCGAGGGCGGAGGCGAACGCCCGCCGCGCCCGTTGTATCCTGAACCCGGCCGTTCGTGAGCGCCTGGCAGCCCTTCTAAGAAATACTTGCGCCGATCTCAGCAACGCGAATGCCGTAACTACAATCCTGCCAAGCTTTTATTCAATTCCTGCTTCCGGATCAGCAGGCGGCGCAGTTCGTCGCCGGAAGGTTTTGCTTCGATCTTCCTCTGAAGCTCGGCAAGTTCGTGCTCGGCGTGGCGGTTGCGCAAAACGCCGAGGCAGCTTTCGGCTTCGTCCCAGGCTGGGTCAGACGATGGCTCGAAAAGAATCTCGAATAGCAGCCGACGGTCCCGCTCTTCGAGAGCCGCAGCGAGCGTCGCCGGATCGGGCCGTTCGCCCGCCTTCTCGATCAGCGCCTCGAATATTTTTTCTGTATCCAGTCCGCGATGAAGGCCAGCCGAAGCAATTTCGCTTGCGAGTTTTTCGCGGAAGCCTTCCGCTTCCACCAGCATTTGCATCAGCCGCCGTTCGGCAGGCTTCACGGCAGGAGCGAGCAACTCTGCTTTGGGCTTCACCTCGCTGCGGCGCTCGGCTGCGGCGCGGCGCAAGGATTCACGCAACACCGGCTCATCAACGCGCAATTCGGAGGCGATGCGGCTGGCCCATTCGGAACGCAACAGGCGGTTGGGCAGCCGCTGAACGTAGGGCATCAGGAAATTCAGCGCCGCGACTTTTCCAGCGGCGGTGGTGCGGTCCATCTGCCGCGCGCGGCTGATGAGGTAATCGAGATACGGCGGCGATTGCACGAGCAAGTTGCGATAGGCCTCGGCGCCTTGCTCTTTGAGGAATTTGTCGGGATCCGCGCCGCCGGGAAGGGCGAGAACGCGGACGTCAAATTCTTTTTCGAGTAGCAATACAAGCGAACGTTCCGTGGCGGCCTGGCCGGCAGCGTCGGGATCGTAGTTCACAACGATGCGCCGGCTGAACCTCCCGAGTAGCTTGACCTGCGGCTCGGCAAGGCTCGTGCCGCAACTGGCAACGACGTTGGCGAGTCCCGCTCGCGCGACGGCGATGGCATCCATGTAGCCCTCGACCAGAATCGCGTAGTCGGTCTGGCGAAGAGCTTCCTTGGCGCGATCGAGATGGTAGAGAACGTTGCTCTTCGAATAGATGGGCGTTTCGGGCGAATTCATGTACTTGGGCGTGTCGTCGCCCATCGCGCGGCCGCCGAACGCGATGATTTTCGCGGATTCGTTGGCGATGGGAAACATGATGCGGCGGCGAAAACGGTCGTAAAGGCGGCCGCTTTGATCGCGCGAAAACAGGCCAGAGCTTTCCAGGAGTTTCTCCGGATATTTTTGTTTGAGAAACCGCAGAAGAGCGTCACCCGCGGAAGGCGCGTAGCCGATGCCAAATCGCACCACGGTCTCGCGATCCACGCCGCGATCTTCGAGATACGCAAACGCAACTTTCCCTTCGGCGCTCCCAGCCAACTGCCGCGCGAAAAAGCCTGCGGCCTCGCGATGCATTTCAACCAGCGCGGTGCGCTGCTGATTTTCGCGTCGCTCCTCAGGGGAACGCTCGCGGGGGCTGGGGACCGGGATGCCGCATTTTCCCGCGACGACACGAATCGCTTCCGGAAACTGGCACTTCTCCATCTCCATCACGAATTTGAAGACATCGCCGCCCACCCCGCAGCCGAAGCAGTGGTAAATCTGCTTGGTCGGATGCACCGCAAAGGACGGGGTTTTTTCTTGATGGAATGGGCAAAGGCCGGTGAAATTCGCGCCGCTCTTCTTCAGGCGGACGTATTCGCCGATCACGCGGACGATGTCCGCTTGCTGTTTCACGCGCTCCGCGAATGACCCTGCCTCGGCGATGTGGCGATAACTCCTAAACCTGAGTTTGTTAACTTAACAAACCCATCGGCATTTTATCCCTTTAATTCGGCGATCGTGATGGCTGTGCCGCCACGATCTTCGGCTTCGGCGCGAATGCTTTCGACAAGCGGGTGCAATGACAAAAATTCGGCGAGGCCGCGACGAAGGGCACCGGTTCCGTGGCCGTGGATGATGCGGACCGAGGGCTTGGCAGCGAGAGCTGCCTCGTCGAGAAACTTGTCTACGCGATTCGTGGCCTCTTCCACGGTGCAACCGATGACGTTGATTTCTTCCGCTACCGGCTCGTCGCTGGGATGCGCGTGGACGCTGATGCCGCGGGGCTGCGCGACACCGTCTGGTTTGAAAGATTTTGCGTCACTTTCGATGCCGACGATATCCGAGAGCGGAACCTTCATGCGCAGCGGCCCGGCTTCGACTTCCGCGCTGCATCCATCGTGACGACGAAAAATCACGGGCCGCTTGAAACCGTTCACCTGCACGCGCTGGCCGGAGGAAAGATTTTCAGGCGCCACCGGTTTGGCCGGAGCTTCCACTGCGACTCCGAGGTCGGGTTGAGAGGCGGCGAGAGTTTCCACGACGGCTGCATCCGTATCCGCGCGCGCTTCTGCCCCGATTCTCCCCAGGCGGCGGCCGGATTGTTTTTCGAGTTGTGCGCGCACGGTGCGGTCTTTGATATCGGCGGTGAGCCGAGCGACTTCTGATTCGAGGCGCTTCTGCGTTTCGAGGAAAGCCCTCTCGAGTTCCGCAATGCGTTTCTTTTGCCGCTCGACCCACTCGGTCTGAAGCGAGCGGCGCTCGACTTCGATCTGCGAGAGTTCCTCGCGCGTCTGGAGCTTCATCGCTTCCATTTCATCTCGGCTGCGATGCAGATACGCGATAAGGCCGCGAGCTTCGCGCGATTCCGGCGAAAGACTGGCGCGAGCATGATCCACCACGCGCGCAGGCAAGCCGAGACGCCGTGCGATCTCGATCCCGCTCGACGTGCCGGGAACGCCAACGAGAAGCCGATAGGTTGGGCGAAGATTTTCTTCATCGAATTCCATCGCGGCGTTGACGATGCCAGGAGTTGTGGATGCATACGCCTTCAGGCGGTCGTGATGCGTGGTCGAGAGCGTCAAGGCGTGGCGAGCGCGAAATTCCTCGAGAAGCGCGACGGCTAGTGCGGCCCCTTCGTCCGGCGCCGTGCCGGTGCCCATTTCGTCCACAAGAATCAGCGAGCGCTCCGTCGCCGCTTCCAGCATCGATTTCAGATTAAGCATGTGCGCGGAGAACGTGGAGAGGTCGGCGGCAATGGACTGCTCGTCGCCGATGTCCGCGAGGACGCGATCGAAAATCGGCAACTGGGCGATGCTGGCAGCGACAGGAATTCCCGATTGCGCGGCGAGCGCCGCGAGGCCGACGGTCTTGAGTGAGACCGTTTTCCCGCCGGTGTTCGGGCCGCTGATAACCATCACGGTTTCATCCCCGCCAAGGGCCAAAGCGAGCGGAACCGTTTTGCGTCCCTGCGGGCGAAGCGTCGCTTCGAGGACGGGATTGCGGGCCGCGTCAAGCCGCAGCAAATTTCCCTGCGTGAATTCCGGCATGACGCAATCAAAGTCACGAGCAAAACGTGCGCGCGCGAAAACCGAATCAAGGTGCGCGATCGACGCGGCTGCGGCTTCGAGCTGACCGCGATCAACCCGGACGCGTTCGGTTAGCTCTTCGAGAATACGCGCGATTTCCGCCGTTTCGTCTTCGCCGAGCTGCACGAGCCGGTTATTCAGATCGATGGCGCCAAGCGGCTCGACGAATACCGTTTGTCCCGTGCCGCTCGCTCCATGGACGACGCCGGGGACAGCGCGGCGGTCGGCCGCGCGCACGGGAATTACAAACCGGTCGTTGCGCAGCGTGATGTAGTCTTCGCCGGCGGGTTCGCCACGAGCGCGCAAGATTGCTTCGAGCGATTGTTGGATTTTCGCGCGTGCCTGGACGATGCCAGTGCGGATGCGCCGCAATTGGGGTGAAGCATCGTCGCTGATCTCTCCGTTCGGAAGAATCGCGCGGCGGATGGCGGCGGAATGATGTCGAAAATCCGCGAGAGCCGCAGCGAGCTCCGCGAGACGAGGAAACTTCGCTACTTCGGATTTAAAGACCGGCCGGACGCCTGCAACCGTATCAATCAGCGACGCGACTTCGAGCAATTCGACGCTCGATAGCGGCGAGCCGGGAATCGCCAACCGCGCAAGCCACGCCGCAGGATCGGCAAGCGAGCCGAAGCCGACTTCCGCGCCGGCACGCAGATACGCTACTGCTTCGCGGATAAGGGCGAATTCAGCGTCCAGTTCTCGAGCGTTTTTACTGGGCGCGAGCGCTTCGACGGCGCGACGGCCGGGCGCGCAGGTCGTGAAGCCGCTGACGATTTCTGTCAGCCGATGGAATTCGAGAAGTTCTTCCGCCGAGCGCGGCACGTGGGCCTCGAATGGAGCGCAAAGGGAGATTGTATCGCGGCTGGCTTCGGGAAAGGAGTAACCAAGAATCCGGCAGCGAGTTTTCCGAGTCGGCGAACCGGGCGGCTTTTGAGATTCCGCGCCGCGGTTCTTCTCAGAATGAGAAAGTTGATGGCGCCTTCAACTGTCTCGATCGAGTGGAAGGCGCGCCCTTCGCCGCGCGCGCGGCTGCGAGATACGCGACAAGATATGCCGCGGCCTCTGTCGGAGTCGACGCAATGTGAACGAGAGATTTTTCTTGTTCGCCCCAGGGTGAAGTATGGCCGCGCTCGACCTCGCGCACGCGATTGATTACCGGCTGCCAAAAATCTCCCAGCACCACCAGCGGTCTGGCACGGACTACGTTTTTATTAAGAAGCTCCCAAACGACAGCGAGTTCGGCAAGCGTCCCGGTCCCGCCGGGACACACGACGTAGCCGCGGCCGCGTTTAACCAGCTCGAAGAGACGGTCGCGCCAGGACTTCATGCGAATTTCTTTGTCAATCCAGCCGTTCGGGTGCGACCCGAAAAAACTTGCGGTGATGCCGAGAGTTTCGCCGCCAGCCTCCTTCGCGCCGCGAGAAGCCGCTTCCATCACTCCGCCATAGCCTCCGCTGCAAACGATGAACCCCTTGGCGGCGAGTTCCGAACCAAGCGCGTGCGCAGTGGAATACTGCCAATCACCCTCGCGCGGGCGCGAACTGCCGAAAACCGTGATGATCTTTGGCCGCACTTTCATTTGTATTTTCTTCCGGGCGATTTCGTGCCGAGAGTCTGTACCATCGCGGTGCAGATTGCGTCGAGCGCGGCTGTTGCGTTGTGTCCGGGTTCAGCATCGTTATTTCCGAAAATCGAAAACACCAGGTATTCTCCGCGAAGGGTTGTTGCATAACCCGAGATACTGTGGACGTGCTCGAGCGAGCCTGTTTTCGCTTGGATGAGGCCAGACGCCGGAGTTCGCTTCATTCGGTCCTCGAGGGTGCCATCGACGCCGGCGATGGGGAACGTTGAAATGAACTCCTGACCCCACGGTTGCTTCGCGGCATAGCGCAGCAATTGCGCGACAGCGCGCGGCGTGACGAGATCATCCCGCGAAAGCCCCGAACCGTCCGATAGCACGACGTCATTTTCGGCAATTCCGGCGGAAGCAAGGAATGTACGTTCGACTGCGAGACCCGCGTCGGTCGAGCCAACGCCCCATTTTTGGCGCGCAGCAGCTCGCAGCAGAAGCTCGGCGTGCAGATTCTGGCTGACTTTATTCGTTAAGCGAACGTCTTCTAGAAGCGGAGGCGAGAGGTGTTCCGCCAGAACAGTCAGGTGCGCCGCCGGAGCCGCCGGTGGAATCGCGGGAGGTGCAGGCGGCAGGCCGGATGCAACGGTTTGCGGCGGAGGTGCATGCTGTACGCGAACCGATCCCGTGATGCGGACGCTGCGGGCTTCGAGCAGTTGCTTTAGCGCTCGCGCGGCTGCATCCGCAGGATCAGTCATCGCGAGATCGAGTTCAATGGGCCCATGACCCAGAGGAATGGAGCCGCGCAGCAGAATGAAATAGCTACCCGCCTGGCGCACGACGGAGAAATCAGGGGCATCACCGCTGGCGACGGTGCGAACGTCCTGGCTGAAGCTTTGCGCGGCCGCAGCGGGCTCGACCACGAGAACGGCGGGATCTCCGATGCGCGCTCCCGGAAGAACGTTGATCGAAAGTGAATTGTCGTTGAACGAGATGGCACTAACGGGCGCGCCGAATGTGAAGAACAGATCGCCGACGCTCCAGCCGGCCGGGTAAGGATCGTACGGAAAAAAGCTGTCATCGCCGACGATGTCACCATCGACTTCCTTGAGACCCTTGGCAACCGCGGCATCGGCAAGTTGGGCTAGAACTTTTTCCACCGGCCCGTCGCGCTCGGCTTTCCCGACGTACGGAAATTTTCGGTTCGACAAATCCGGATCGCCGCGCCCGACGAGAATCAAATCACCTGCGAGCCGTCCATCGGCGCCGAGTGCGCCGTTCGATTCGAGAGTGGTATGAAATTGGTAGGCAGGGCCGAGAGTCGCCAGGGCCAGCGCAGTGGTGAAAATTTTGGCATTCGAGGCAGGAGTGAAGAATCGATCGGCGTTCAATTCATAAAGCGTGTCGCCGGAATCTCGATCGGCAATAAGGACGCCCCAGAATGCGTGTTGGGCTCCGGCCGCCGCAAGCGCCGCGTCGGCGCGAGCGCGAAATCTTGCCACGTCGGGACGGCCCTTTAGCCGCGATGAAGCGCGAAAGGTTGGTCGCCTTCCCTGGGGAGCCATATCGGCGCGGCGCGAGGACGCCGGCTTCGCGAAAAAGACAATCGCGAGAACGAGCATGGCTGCCGCTGGAAATCCTCTGTGATTGAAAGAGCGCAAGCGCAACATTGATTGAGACATTTTGTCGGCGATAGATTCGAAAGCGGTTGATTATATTCCAGTCCGCCGGCTCGAAGGGCTTCTTCGTGGAGTTTTCCTTGCGTTGCGGCGGAAAGGTTCCATATGATAGTGGCCCACCCCCTGAGGAGGAGCGTCCATGAAGAAGAAAATCCTGTCTGCGATACTCTCCGCTGCGATGATCGGATTGCCGGTGTTATTCAACCCACTAACAACGCGCGCGGATGACAAAGCGAAAGATCAGAGCCGGCTGGAGAATGCAGGCGAGGTGATGAAGGAAATTCTAGACATCCCGGACGACATTCCCCAGGACCTTCTGGACAAAGCAGATTGCGTGATCGTGATTCCATCGGTTCTGAAAGGCGCGTTTGGAATCGGTGGAAGCTACGGCCGCGGTGCGATGACCTGCCGAAGCGGCGATAATTTCCAGGGACCGTGGGGAGCGCCGACGATGATGGCGCTCGAGGGCGTCAGCTTTGGCTTCCAACTCGGCGGACAAGCCACGGATTTTGTTTTGCTGGTGATGAATCAGCGAGGCGCGAGTTCGATTCTCAGCAGCAAAGTGAAACTCGGCGCCGACGCTGCCGCAGCGGCCGGACCGAAGGGACGCAACGCCGCGGCAGCTACGGACGTGACCATGCGGGCCGAAGTGCTGACCTATTCGCGTTCGCGCGGCCTGTTCGCGGGCATCTCGCTTGACGGATCGACCCTGCGTCCTGACAACGACGCAAACGAGCGCATCTACGGAAAGAGGATAGACGCAAAGGACATCGCGCTGCACGGCGCCGTGCCCGTCCCGTCATCCGCTCGAGCGCTGATTTCCACCCTGAATCAACATAGCCCGAAAAACCTCTCCAAGTAAGTTTCGGTCGAAATCGCAAGGCCAGCGCGGGGGAGCGTTCTTCCTCGGCGCTTGATTCTCTGCGTTTCGCCGGGCCACGGTGGTTTGACTTTTACTCATATATGACTTATAGTCATATCTACTATTTAGGCCGCCGACGACGGTGACAAACATGTCCCGCTTACCCATATCAGCCCGCTCGCCATTTTCGTCACGAACCCGGACAAACCGCCGCGAGCGCCGCCGCGAGGAAATGCGCGAACGCATCTATCGCGCGGCTCTAAGACTTTTCGCCGAGCGCGGATATCTGGAAACGACGGTTGAAGACATTACGGAGGCCGCCGATGTCGGTAAGGGAACATTCTTCAATTATTTTCCGACCAAGGAACACGTGCTGGCGACATTTGGGATGGAACGCGTGGCGGCAATCGACCGAGGCCTCCTGAAAGCGCGGGCGACGAACGGCGCGGTCTTGCCGGTAATCCGGGAACTCGCCACGCATTTCGCTGGCCAGGCAAGCGAGAGCCCGGCGTTGCTTCGATCGATCTATTCGGCACACGCATCCTGCGCTCCGGTTCGCGCGGAATTGCAAAAGCGGATACGCCGCGGGCGCGCGCTGATGGCGGAAATCTTTGTGATGGCGCAGAAGAGGCTGGAGATAAGGAGCGATATTCCCGCGTCCGAACTCGCGAGGATGACGCAGCTTATTTTTATGGGCGTGACCCTTAGCTGGGCCATGAACCCCGAGAAAGCTTTGCAGAAAACAGGCGAGGACGTGTGGGAACTCCTCTCTGCGAGCCTACAAGCCGCCGGTTCTGAATCAAAACGAAAAGCTCTTGGCAGAAAGCGTTCCCAAAGCTCGACAGGAACTTAATCGCGGGGTTTTGATGAGTCCTCAAGGGAGTGCAAATCATCTTTAGGAAGGGTACAGGAGGCAGTCCCGTGATACGCCGATTGGTAATCGCAACCGTGCTGGTGGCAACCTTATCGCTTCTCGCAGCGATTACCGCAAGCGCGCAGCAAGCGCCCCCCGGACTGCCGCCTCCAAGTGCGTCTTCCAGCAGCGCGACAAGCCCTCAGTACGGCGGATCGGGTGGGGCGAACTCCGGGCAGCCGGTATCGCCGGCGCAAGGCTCGTATTCAGGGAGTGTTCCTTCGAAGCTCATCCCGGGCGTTTTGCAGCTTTCTTTGCAAGACGCTATCGAGCGAGGGCTGAAGCAGAACCTCGGCGCGCTTCTTTCCAGTGAAGATGTGCGTTCGGCGCGTGGGCAGCGGTGGCAGCAATTGAGCGCCCTTCTCCCGCATCTGTCGGCGCAGCCCTACGTGGATGTTTCCCAAGTGAACCTGAAGGAGTTTGGGTTCGCCTTTAATTTTCCAGGAGTCAACGTTCCCAGCGTTGTAGGACCCTTCTCTTATTTCGATGCGCGTGCCTACGTAAGTCAAAATCTTTTTGACTGGAAGGCTGTCAACAAAACGCGCGCGGCGACGCAGAATTTGAAATCCACGCAGTATACGTATAAGGATGCACACGATCTCGTGGTACTCGCCGTCGGCTACAACTACCTGCAGGCAATCGCGGATGCGGCGCGAATCGAAAGCACTCAGGCGCAGGTGAACACGGCGCAGGCGCTTTACAATCAGGCCGCCGATCAGGTGCAGGCCGGCACTTCGCCGGCCATCGATGCGCTCCGGGCGCACGTCCAATTGCAGACGCAGCAGCAGCAATTGATTCAATCCAAGAATGATTTCGCAATTCAGAAGCTCGCTCTGGCGCGCGTGATCGGGCTTGCGCCGGGCCAGGAATTCGAGCTCACGAGCAAGTCACCCTACCAGGCTTTTCAACGCATGAGCGTGGACGAGGCGCTGAAACAAGCGTACGCATCGCGCTCCGATTATCAGGCGGCGCTTGCAGATGTCCGCGCGGCCGACTTTTCGCGTAAGGCTGCCGTGGCCGGGTATTATCCGACGGTTTCCCTGAACGGAGACTACGGGATCGCGGGACAACATCTCGATTCGAACCACGGCGTGTTTGACGTCCGCGGCACGGTGACGATTCCGATCTTCGAGGGAGGCAGCGTTCGCGCCGACATTCTGCAAGCCGACGCGCAGCTCGCGCAGAGTCGCGACCGCTTGGAAAACCTACGAGGGCAAATCGACGCCGACGTGCGAACGGCGCTGCTAAATCTGCAATCCTCGTCCGATCAAGTGGCCGTCGCAAAAAGCAACATCGATCTGGCCGAGCAGACGCTGTCTCAATCGCGCGACCGCTTCGCTGCGGGCGTGACCAGCACGGTAGAAGTGGTCCAGGCCGAAGAAGCAGTCGCAAGCGCGCACGACTCGTACATTTCGAGCTTATATAACTACAACTATGCAAAGATTTCTCTCGCCCGGGCCGTCGGCATGGCTGAAGAGGGCGTCAAAGCATATTTCAAAGGACAATAGCCATGACGCAGCAGAGCGATGCCGGAGTGATCGCAGTGCAAGACGGCGAGAAAACGGAAAAAAGCGCTGCGGCGGAAACGCATTCGCCAGCTTCTCCACCTCCTTCGCGAACTCGCGGCTTCTTTCGGCGGCGATCGCACGCGCGAATGTATTTGATCGTTGCGATCATCGTGCTGCTGGTGGGCGGATTCTTTGCCTACCGGTATTTTTCAAGCTACGAATCAACGGATGACGCCGAAGTGGACGGTCATCTGATGCCGCTGAGCGCGCGGATTTCCGGGTACGTCACGAAGGTCAATGTGGACGACAACCAATACGTCACTGCTGGAACGGTGCTGGTCGAAATCGACCCCAAGGATTACGAGATCGCGGTCGAGCAGGCGCGCGCGGGGCTGGCTGATGCGGAAGCGGCCGCGCAGGCGCTCAACATCAATGTGCCCATCACATCGGTGAATACAACGAGCGAGGTTTCGTCCTCCGAGGCGGACGTGCAAAGCGCTCAGGCGGGAATCAGCGCGGCGCAGCAGCAGGTGGACGCAGCGAATGCACAGCTCGCTCAGGAGCAGGCAAATAACACCCGTGCGCAACAGGATCTCGCGCGATACAAACAACTCGTGGACAAGCAGGAAATTTCGCAGCAAATGTACGATCAGGCTTCGGCGACGGCCAAAGCCAGCGAAGCCGCCGTGGCCGCCGCACGCTCATCCGCCGCCGCCGCCGTGCAGCAGGTGGCGCAGGCGCGCGCGAAGCTTGCCAGCGCGGAAGCAGCGCTGCGAACTTCCAGGACCGGGCCAAGGCAGGTCGCTTCGTCGAGGGCACGCGCGCTTTCAGCAGACGCAAGCGTCAAACAAAAGGAAGCGGCGCTCGATCAGGCGCAACTCAATCTGCAATATACGAAAATCATCGCTCCTGTGAACGGCGTCGTCACGAAAAACGTGGAAGTGGGGATGAATGTTCAGCCGGGCCAGCAACTGGTGACCATCGTGCCGCTCGATGACGTTTGGATCACCGCCGACTTCAAGGAAACTCAGTTGAAACACATGCGGCCGGGCCAGCGGGCAACGATCCACGTGGACGCGAACGGCCGCGATTATAAAGGACGTGTCGACAGCTTTGCCGGCACAAGCGGCGCGCGGCTGAGTTTGCTCCCGCCCGAAAATGCCACCGGAAATTACGTGAAGGTGGTGCAGCGTGTGCCCGTGAAAATCGTGCTCGACCCCGGCGAAAATAAGGATCACTCACTGCGGCTGGGAATGTCCGTCGAACCCAAAGTGTGGTTAAAGTAACTCGTCTCATGGCTGATCCCCTTCATCTTCCTGATGAAGAAAGTGAAGCCGGGCGGGCCGAGTGCGGTACACTGACGCCGCGGAGCGGCAAATGCGTATCCGGGTCATCACCGTCGAGCGTGAATACGGTAGCGGCGGCGCCAGCATTGCGCGCCAGCTCGCGTCGAGGCTTGGATGGAAGCTCTGGGACGAGGAACTGACCGCTGAGATTGCGCGCGTGGCGAACGTGGACCATCGCATCGCGCAGCGATGCGACGAGCGCGTGGATTCCCTCCTCTCGCGGCTCTTCCGCGTTTACGCGCGCGGAAGTTACGAACGCGCGCTGCCGTTGCCCGAAGCGCACGGTTTTGACACCGACCGGATGTTTGCGACGTTGCACAAGGTGATCGAGGACGTGGGTTCGCGCGGCGATTGCGTTATCGTGGGACGCGGCAGCCCGTTTATTCTGAGGGAACGCGCCGACGTATTCCGGGTATTCATCTACGCGCCCATCGAAGAAAAAATGCGGCGCGTGAAAGCTCTAGGGAAAAGCGAACAGGAAGCGCGCCAGCTCGTCGAGGAAGTGGACCGCGAGCGCGCCTCTTTCATTCGACATTATTTCGGCAAGGAATGGCCGCATCGTCCGCTGTATCACGCGATGTTCAATTCTCAACACGGCGATGAGCGCGTCGTCGAAATGATATTAGAGTACGTCGAGGCATTCGATCGGCACTCGGCATCCCAGGCCTCCTGACGAGCGACTTCAAAGAATGTAGCGCGCAGCTTGCCGCCAGGTAACTTCTTCCCGTAACCTGAATCTTTTGCCGCGATTCGATTTTTGATTCCGCAAGGCGCCTGATGAGCTGCCCGATCTGTGAAAAGCGTGCGTCCAAACGTTTCTGCCCTGCCAAGGGCGAGAAAATCTGCGCGGTGTGTTGCGGACAAGAGCGCGAGATCACGATCGATTGCCCGCAGAGTTGTTTCCATCTGATCGTGGCGCACCGGTATGAGTCCGGGCATCGGAGGCCAGTTGCGGCACAGGACGTTCCCCATCCCGATGTCCAGTTTTCCGTGGAGTTCGTCTACGAGCGTTGGGCGATCGTCTCCGGGCTGGCTGGAGCGATTCTGGCTTTTCAATCACAGAATAGGGAATTGAACGACGTGGAATTGATTGCGGCGATCGAGGCGCTTGCGGAAACATTCCGCACTCTGGAAACTGGAATCATTTACGAACGGCCGCCCGAGGCTTCAATTCCCCGGCGTCTTTATGCGGAGCTCGCCGCGCTTCTCCAGGCCTGGCGAAAGGAAGAAGCCGAACGCTCGGCGCTTCCATCGCTGAAGGATTCCGATATATTTCGCCTGCTCGTTTTTCTCTTGCGGCTGGGCAAGCAGGAAGGTAATGGGCGTCCTCGCTCTCGCGCCTTCCTCGATTTCCTTCGCGCGAAGTTTCCGCTGCCGGCGGGCATTGATGCCCAGGAAACTTCTCGTATTATCGTTCCGTAACCGGTTCCCTAACGAAGTCCGCCGGCGAACCGGTCAGTTCCCGTTGGTCTTAAAATGAGGATTCTGAATGATCCCGAGAATGTTGCCAAAGGGATCGTGGACACTCGCCGCCAGAATGTCCCCTCCCACGTCCTGCATGAGTTCTCGCGGCGTTGCACCCGGATCAATCAGCCGCTGATATGCCGCTCGTGCATCTTTGACCCGCCAATAAGCCACGCCGGACGCGGCGCGTTTTTCCCCGGCCGCCGTCTCCGGCACGAGTCCTAACTCGTATCCATGAACGTTGAACCCGACGTAAAGTTGGTCAAAATACGGCTGTATGCTCAGCACCTTGCTATACCACGCCTTGGCGGCGTCAAGATTCTTGTACTGGTACGTCGCGTTCATTAACCCGAGAAACGTGGGGCTCTCCTCCTTCGCGGCGGCTTGTTCGCTTTCTGCCGCGATCATAGGCGCACGGCCCGCGATGAATGCCGCAAAACACGCGAGCGCGAAAATCAATGTAAATGCGGAAACGATTTTAAGCTTCACACCACGTACTGAATTCTCGTCGGTGGGAATGGACGCAGCGTGTGCGATCAGCGAGGCCGCACAGGATCGATTGGTATTCGTCTTCATTCTTCGGGTTCTCATGAGGGGCATCGCTGTTCTTCATTTTTCAACGCGAGTGGAAGCTGCGGCGATTTCCAGGATCGTGTCAGCGGCACTGGCGGACGCGGGCTGAGGCCGTACTTGCGGCGCAAACTCTCGACCAGAGCCGCAATTTCCTTACGATACGATTCCGGCGCGTAGCCATTGCGCGCATACCAGGCGTGATAGCGAGCGGCAAGTTTCGGATACTTCTGCTCGATGAACGGCAAGAATTGCTTGAGCGAAGACGGCATCAGAAAAAGCACGTTCGCAGCCAGCCATTGGGCTCCCGAATCACGAGCGGCGCGCACCAGCGCATCCAGATCCTTTTCATCGTCGGTGAGGCCAGGCAACACCGGCATCGCGTTAACTCCCACAGCGATGCCCGCTTCCCGCAATTTCTGCACGGCAGCAAGCCGGAGGTCGGGTCGGGGAGCGCGCGGCTCAAGAAGGCGCGCCAGGCGCGTTTGCACAGTCGTGACTGTCATGTTGATCGTAATCGCCGAGCGGGTGGCGATGCGCTTAATTAAATCGATATCACGGAGAACCAGATTGGACTTAGTGGTTATCGACAGGCTGAGTCCGTCGCGCCCGGCGATTTTCTCCAAGATTGCGCGGGTAGCGCCATATTCGCGCTCCGCCGGCTGGTACGGGTCGGTGGCCGTCCCGATCGCAATATGTTCCCCGAGAATATCTTCAGAAACAAGATCGCGAGCGGCCAGCGGGCCCGCGTCCTTTTTGACGTAAATCTTCTTTTCAAATTCCGATCCATCAAGCTCCATGTATTCGTGCGTGTATCGCGCATAACAATACTTGCAGCCGAATTCGCAGCCCCGGTAGGGATTCACGGTCCAGCGAAAAGGAACGCGCTCGGAGTCGCAGCGGTTCAGGATCGAACGAACGGGCAGGACAAAATATTCCGTCCCGCGCTTGGCATCGGCGCGAAGGGAGGATGCGGCGAGGCGCGCAATACCGACCAGTTCGGGAGCGGGCTTCTCACTCCGGTCAGGTGCCGGAGGGGGCGCGGAAGCACCGTCCACGGACTCACAATTGCCGTGGCGAGCGGCTGCGGGGAAAAGGGTGAGACTGGTCTGCTCCGGGCTGGTCCGCAAGCGCCGAAGCGTTTGGGGATCTGACCGAAGGATGGGGGAAGTGGCCATTGGTTGCCTCGCCGCACGAGAGTCACGTTATTCGCTTTTTGTTCGCTTGTCAAGTATGAGATTATTCACTTGACACAAAACCTGTCTCCTGCTATTCTTTGCTCATGGGACGGGCACCGAATCTGGGCGGCTTCGGAGAACGCGGCGGCGGGTTGTCAACGCGCTCCAGTGTCGCCTTTAATG
>JBOGNE010000050.1:0-61004 GCA_050747005.1 Candidatus Acidiferrales bacterium | reverse complement strand
TCCTGATTCTCTTGACGGCCATATTTTCCTATGGGGTCATTTATCAGAATCAAGATCACCTGACCAGCCGATTCGTGGTTGAGTTGGAGCAGAACCTCAATTTCGTGGGAGTGGTGTTGACGTATCTGCTGTGGGGCGCAATCATGAAGCTTCGCGAGACGCGCACCAGGCTTATTCAACTTGTCCTGGCTCTTGGCGTCTATTTTAGCGCGGCCGCTGGAATGTACGCGCTCCACAATCTCTTTCCGCATCTCGAAAGATCATTCCTGAAATCCGTGCTCCCGTTGGTCGGTCTCTGGCTACCCTTGGCCTGGGCGTACACGTTCACTAAGGTTCCCGAGGATTCGCGTCTGGCGACGGCGCTCGTGGCGGCGAGGGCTCGATGATTGCAGCGCTCATCTGCGTGATTTCGGCGGCTGCGTGCTTGCAGTTCTTTGTGTCCTATTGCCGCTCCATTTTGGCTTCGAGCCGCAAGGCTGAATTGTCAGAGCGGGTTCGCGAGGTAACGGGTATTGCAGGCGCCAACGTTGCGGCCGGCGATTTCCGACGTTTGCTGCAACTCGTCCGCCTGTGCCCGGAGCGCGGCGACGATCGAACCGAAATCCGGGTCGTCGGGACTTACTACGCGCTTCTTCGCGGGATCATTCTGATTTCCCGCTCCACGGTGCCGAAACTTTCCGTGTGGGCGGAAAGCGAACGCCAAAGCTGCTCGTATTTTGCGGCGGCCGTGCTCGATCGCCGGATTTCCTATAGCCGCGACCTTCTGATGCAGCAGGCAGCCGATCGTTTCTGACGCCCCGGTTCTGTTTCGCCCGCGTCCCTTCGAACTGCGCCAGGCCTTCCGGTTCGGTGTTACCATACGCTCATCGAACATCGGCACTTCCAAATCGCCGCGCATGAGTTCTCAGCTCGAAAAATCCGTCCTTACCACCGTCCGTTCGCTTCGGATGATTGCCCCGGGGGACTGCGTGGGCGTGGCTGTGTCCGGGGGAGCTGATTCCGTTGCGCTTTTTCGGCTCCTCGAATCGCTTCGGGAACAGTTGGGGATCACGCTTGCAACCGTGCATCTGAATCACTCGTTGCGCGGAGCGGAATCGGACGCCGACGAAAGTTTTGCGGTTGAGCTCGCGCGCGCGCATGGAGTGGAGTGTATCGTCGCGCGCGAAGATGTGGCGGCAAGGGCGGCACGCAACGCGTGGAATCTTGAGGACGCTGCCCGGCGCGTCCGCTACGAGTTCTTCGACCGCATAGTGGCGGAGCGCCGCGCGACGCGAATTGCCGTCGCGCACACCGCGGACGACCAGGCTGAAACGGTCCTCGCGCATTTGATTCGTGGCACGGGGACTACCGGCCTTGCGGGCATCCATCCCGTCGCAGGATCCGTCGTCCGGCCTCTGCTTTTCGTCCGCCGTCATGAATTGCGCGTCTATCTTCGGTCGCTCGCGCAACCGTGGCGCGAAGATTCATCAAATCGCGACACCCGTCGAACGCGCGCGCGGATCCGCGAACACTTGCTTCCGGTTCTTGAGACCGAGTTTTCGCCGGCAATCGTGAAGCGCCTTGGCCGGCTGGCGCGGCTGGCGCGCGAAGAAGGGTTATTTTGGGACGAATTTGTCGAGCGTTGTGTTTCATCATCCGTTCGGGCGAGTGACGGCAGCTACGCAATTGCCGCCAGCGATTTATTGTCTCCACTTCACTGGAATCCAAATGAAAGAGCGCCGGGTCGCACGATCCCAATGGCGAACGAGGGATCGCCGCCGCGCGCCCTCACCGAGCGCCTGATTCGGCGTCTCTACGAAGCAGTGCGGGGCAACCGGCGGGAGCTGACCGCGGAGCATGTCGAACAAGTAATTCATTTGGCAAGCGCATCTTCAGGGGGAGGCAGGGTTGAGCTTCCCGGCGAGATTGACGTTGAACGGAGCTTTGGCGATCTCATTTTCACGCATTCCAAATGCCGGTGGCACCCGCCGGATAGCCAAAACCTCATCCCTTGGTTCGCGGCGTATCAGTATCAGTTGACTCTGCCAGACGCTGGCGCTGCTATTGTTTCCGTTCCGGAACTTGGCAGCTGCTTCAGCCTGAAAGTCATTGACTGGCCCGCACAGGAGCGCGACACTAAAAGGGACGGCGTAGCCCTCGATGCTGACCTCCTCCGCTCACCACTTATCCTGCGGAATTGGCGGCCCGGCGACGCCTACCGGCCTCGCGGCCGCCGCCAGGTTCGAAAATTAAAACAGATGTTCCTGGAGGGTCGCGTTCCGCTGCGCCAGCGTGCTGGCTGGCCGGTTTTGGAAAGCGGGGGGCGCGTAATCTGGGCGCGGGGTATGGACCCCGCTGAGGATGTCTGCGCGACCGATCGAACGCGGATTGGAGTTTTCGTCAAGGAAGTCCGCATTTAGTTCACGTTTGAGGGCAGCAGATTCAGAATGCGTAAAGCATGGCTACGGCATCTAACAATAGTGGGAAGCTCGATTCCGCCAGTTGCGGGGCTGCGGGATACGCGTTGGATCATATAGGCGACTTGGCTTTGACCCTCGCAAGCGCATCGGATTTCGGTATTTAGAGTGTGAGGTAGCACGGTGAATTCAACAGTACGCACAATTCTTTTCTGGCTACTAATGATCTTGTTGGCCGTGGTGTTGTGGAAGATGGCTTCCACGGGCGGCCAATCGGCCAAGGAAGATGAACCCGGCTATACCGGATTCATGGCGAAAGTGCAGGGTGGCAGCGTCAAGGATGTAACGATCTATCTCTCGCAGAATAGCGCGGAGCTCGAGGGCGAGTACCGCGACGGCGCTAAATTTCGCAACGTGACGATCGCCAATGCCGCCATCCCCGACGTTACAAAGATTCTTCAGGACAAGGATATCCGCTACAACTACAAGGAAGTGAAGAATGGCGACTGGCTTTCGCTGCTCTTCAATCTTGGCCCGCTCATCGTTCTGCTGCTGATCTGGCTCTTCATGATGCGCCAATTGCAGTCCGGAGGAAATAAAGCGCTCAGCTTCGGGAAATCGCGAGCGCGGTTGCTGACGGCGCAACAAAAAAAAGCCACCTTCAAGGACGTTGCTGGGATCGAAGAAGCGAAAGAAGAGCTCTACGAGATTATTGATTTCCTGAAAGACCCGCAGAAATTCCAGAAACTCGGCGGACGCATACCCAAGGGCGTGTTGCTCGTCGGCCCTCCGGGAACTGGCAAGACTTTGCTTGCCCGCGCAATCGCTGGCGAAGCGAATGTTCCGTTCTTTTCGATTTCGGGTTCCGACTTCGTGGAAATGTTTGTTGGCGTCGGCGCCAGCCGCGTTCGAGATCTTTTCGAGCAGGGCAAAAAGAATGCGCCGTGTATTATTTTCATCGACGAAATTGACGCCGTTGGCCGCCACCGCGGAGCGGGCTTGGGCGGCGGCCACGACGAGCGCGAGCAGACTTTGAACGCCTTGCTCGTCGAGATGGATGGCTTTGAGTCGAACGAAGGCGTGATTTTGATCGCCGCGACCAACCGGCCCGACGTTCTCGACCCGGCTCTGCTGCGTCCCGGCCGCTTCGACCGTCGTGTGGTCGTTCCGCGGCCGGATGTGAAAGGCCGCGAGGAAATCCTCCGCGTTCACACGCGCAAAGTTCCCATGTCCGACGATGTGGATCTCTCCGTAATCGCGCGCGGCACGCCAGGATTTTCCGGTGCGGACTTGGCGAACCTCGTGAACGAATCCGCGCTGTGGGCCGCACGGCAGAATCGCAAGTTCGTAACCATGGTCGATTTCGAAATGTCCAAGGACAAAGTTCTCATGGGCGCCGAGCGAAAATCGATGATTCTCTCGGACGATGAGAAGCGCAACACGGCGTATCACGAAGCGGGCCACGCTCTCGTTGCCGCGAAGACTCCGGGCGCCGATCCACTCCATAAAGTGACGATTATTCCGCGCGGCATGGCGCTAGGCGTTACCATGCAGCTTCCGATCGACGATAAGCACACTTACACAAAGGAATTTCTCGAGTCGCAACTTGCCGTTCTGATGGGCGGACGCGCGGCCGAGGAGATTTTCTTGAACCATATCACCACGGGCGCCGGGAACGACATCGAGCGTGCAACCGAAATTGCGCGCCAGATGGTTTGCGAATGGGGCATGAGCCCGCTTGGCCCGCTGACCTTCGGCAAGAAAGAGGAAGCCATCTTTCTCGGTCGCGAGATCGCGCAGCACCGCGATTATTCCGAGGATACAGCGATCAAGATTGACGTCGAGGTCCGCCGGATCGTTACAACCGGCTACCTAAGCGCACGCGGCATTCTCGAATCGGATCGAGATGGGCTCGAGCGCGTGGCCCATGCGCTTCTCGAGCGCGAAGTGCTCGATGCCACCGAACTCAAGCTCTTGATGGAAGGCAAGCCCCTTCCCGAAAAGCTGCCACCCCCGCCTCCGTCTGCACCGCCGCTTCCGACGAAGGAGCCTTCTCTCACGCTGCGCCCGGAGCCACGCCCAATCCCCGGCTTGGCCAAAGGCGAAAAGCCGGCGCCAGCGTAAACAGCCTCATGGTTCCGTGCTGTTGAAGGGGCGCGATCGACGCGCCCCTTTTTTTTGGTCGGACGAACGCCATTCATACCGCTTTGTCGTAAGATACTGGCATGACGAACAAGGTCTCTGATACGTTCGAAACCGATTGCCCTTGCTGCCGCGCGAAGCTGACGATCGATCGCGGACTTGGCGTTGTGCTCTCGCACGTCGCCCCTGTGCGGCCGCCTTCGGTCGATCTCGACGACACAGCCCGGCTGCTTCGCGAGCAAGCCGCTTCGGTCGAGGCGAAATTTCGCGCGTCCGTGGAAGCCGAGAAATCCAAGGAAGATGTGCTGGCGCGAAAATTTGCCGAAGGCCTGAAGAAGGCAAAAGACGGCCCTATCGAAAAACCCATTCGCGATTTCGATCTCGACTGAGCGGCTTGGCGTGTCTTCTCAGCCCTTGCTGGCATTTGAGTCCGCCACACGACGCCTGAATCACAAGACTGGAATTTGCCGCTCGCCTTCGCCGGTTTGGCATAACGTCATCTCCTTTCTGCTTTTCTTCACAATCGCGGCTTGGCTGGTGGCGCCCGCCGCACATTCGCAGACAAAACAGGATCGAAAACATCCTCAAAAACTCTCGCGCCCAATCCGGCTCGATGCCGGAGTAACTTACCTGAGAAATCCTGCATCGGGCGAACTCGAAATCGCTTCGCCGGGCGGTATCGGCGCAGCTGGCGAGCGCGACCAACCTTCGGGCGCTCGCGCGATTCGCGTCGTCACGCAAGTAGTTCCGGTCACGTGCAGCGCATTTGGCTCCGATGGCACGCCTCTGCGCGATCTGACGCCGAAGGATTTTCGCGTGTACGACGACGGCGTCGAGCGTCCGATTGTCCTGTTCAACGAGCGCTCGTCTGACCCGGCCAGCATTGCGCTCGTAATCGACGCCAGCCCCAGCGTGCTGCGCGATTCGCAGGAAATGAAGGACGCGGCCAGTGCGTTGATCGAGAGGCTCGCCCCGGCTGACGAAGTCGCCATTGTCGATTTTTCAGCCCACACGTACCTGCAGACCGGATTCTCGAGCGTTCGCGAACTCCTTCGGCGCGCCGTCAATCGCGTGGATGTTCGCCAGATACTGGGAGACACGGGCGGGTCAAATATCTACGAAGCCGTCTATCTCACGGCGCGAAAGCTTTTCCCCGGTCGCGCCGGCCGAAAAGCAATCGTGCTTCTGACGGACGGTCAAGACAGCGGCCTCGGGCTAACTCTCGATCCCGCAAGCGCTTCTCCGCATCCGTGGAACTCCGAAAACCGGCTGACGTTTGATGACGTGACGCGCGAACTGGCGTCCCACGACATCCAGATCTTCGCCGTCTCGACCGAAAATCGTCCGCAGATCATGACGCGCGATTGGCTCGCGGCGCACAGCGCGACCAATCTCTTGATGCTTGACGCGCGTAAGCTCGGTATCCCAGCCTACACTCTTTATCTTGCCGAACTCGTGCGCCGTTCGGGCGGCGAGTTGTATTTTCTTCGCGAAGCGGATACGCTCGCCGAGACATTTCGCCGCATCGCGACGCGCGTCGGAACGGAGTATTCGCTGGGCATCTCGCCGCTGCTCGGCGCGGATTCCGCTCCGCAGCCCGGCTGGCATCAGTTGCGCGTCGAAGTAATTGGCCGGGGAAGCGTCTCGGTCGTCCATCGCGCCGCCTATTACGTACCTGCTTCTGCTCAATAGCCTTATCTTCCGCGGAAAACCGTGATTCAATAGCGTCCCATGTTTCGACGGCGCAAATTCCGGTTGCGATTGCCATCCCGCACGCTGGTGCTGGGTGAGCGCACGTTGGTCATGGGCATTCTGAACGCCACTCCCGACAGCTTCTCGGATGGCGGGATTTATTTCGAACGGGATGCTGCCATCAAGCGCGCATTGGAAATGGAACGCGCCGGTGCGGACATCGTCGACCTCGGCGGTGAATCCACGAGGCCAGGTTCACAGGGGATTTCCGCAGCCGAAGAATTGCGCCGCATTCTTCCGGTACTTGAAAAATTGTGCGGGCGGCTGAAGATTCCGATATCCGTGGATACCAGCAAATCCGAAGTTGCCGAAGCCGCTGCAAACGCGGGCGCCGAAATATTGAATGACGTGACCTCGCTGCACGTTGATCCCCGGATCGCCGAAATCGCCCGCCGACGAAGGCTCCCGCTGATATTGATGCACATGCGTGGCGAACCTCGCACCATGCAGAAGTTGCCGTTTGCCCGCAACGTTCTGCGCGACGTCGCGACGGGCCTTCGGAAGGCCATTGGAATCGCGCGACGCGCGGGCGTTGCAAAGTCGCAGCTCATTCTCGATCCCGGCATCGGCTTTGGGAAAAGCGCCGCGCAGAATTGCGAACTTATTGCCGGATTGCCTGATCTCGCGCGGCTCGGTTTTCCGCTCTTAGTCGGCGCATCGCGGAAGTCGTTCATTGGCCGAATTCTGCATCAGTCTGTAGCGCGGGGTGGCGAAGCAAAAGGGGCGCGCGCCTGGGGAACCGCGGCGGCGGTTGCAGCTAGCATTTTGGAGGGCGCGCACATCGTACGCGTACATGACGTGGCCGAAATGGTAAAAGTCGCACGAGTTACCGATGCGATTCTGCGGCCGAAATCGATATCGCCGCACAACCCATCGCGATGAACCGCGAACTGAGTAGGCAGTTTGGATACGGAGACGCAATGGGCGCGTTCGCCGCGGTGCTGCTAGGCGTCATCGTGATTTTCGCCGGCCCGGAGGCGCACCGCGTCGCCTTCGGCGGGAGTGGCGGCTAAATCCAAAGGAACTCGCGCTCAATCGACTATGCCTGCTTGAGTTCATCCGTCTGAAAAGGCAAGCGGCGCAGGCGTTTTCCAGTCGCAGCGAAAATTGCGTTCGCCACGGCAGGGGCGGCTGACGGGACGCCGGGTTCGCCGATTCCGCCCGGGGATTCGTGGCTAGGGATGAAGTAGACTTCGACGTGCGGAGCGTCGGCGATTCGCATCACGGGAAACGTGTCGAAGTTTGATTGCTGAATCTGCCCTTTTTCAACCGTAATTTCGTCGTAGAGCGCGGCGCTTAGGCCGAAGACCACTCCGCCTTCAATCTGCGCTTTCACCATGTCGGGATTGATCACCTGTCCGCAATCCACCGCTGAAACCACGCGATCGACCTTTACAGTTCCATCTTTCGCGATGGTAACTTCGGCAACGTGCGCAACGTAGCTGCCGAAGGCGTAGATTCCCGCGATGCCGCGTCCACGACCGGATCCCAGGGGCTTCTTCCATCCGGATTTTTCGGCGGCCAGATCGAGAACCGCGCGAAGGCGGCTTACATTCACCGGCAAATCGCCGCTGTCGTCTTTTTCCCCGGCAGGCGATTGAGTCGTGGCGAGCAACTCGTGGCGCATTTCGAGAGGATCTTTTCCGGCGGCGTGCGCGATTTCGTCGATAAAGCTTTGCACCGCGAAATGATTCCAGTTGGTATCCACCGCCCGCCAGTAACCGCGAAGCATCGCGGTTTCCAAGAAACTTTGTTCGAGGAGATAATTTGGAACCGCGCCATTCGGCAATCCGGCACCGGCAAGTTCCGTGCCGGCGGTGTCGGGGAGGTTGCCGCCGAGATAGGTGCCGTCTGTCGAAGGGGCGGCGATGTGATGATGCCACGCCGTGACTTTATTCAGTGCGTCAAGGCTCGCGCGGATGCGATGGCGGCTGATCGGGCGGTAATAGTCGTGTTGGATATCGTCTTCGCGAGTCCAGATCACTTTCACGGGCGCACCGGCCGCGCGCGAAACCAGCGCCGCTTCCACGCCGTAGTCGATGTTGAGTCTGCGGCCAAAGCCTCCGCCGAGAAGCGTGATGTGAATCGTGATGGCGGAGAGCGGCAGATTCAGCGCCTTGCACGCGGCGGTGGCCATCCCGCCGGGGTTCTGCGTCGGGGCCCAAATCTCGCACTTGCCGCCGCGAACGTGCGCCGTGCAATTGATCGGTTCCATCGGAGCATGCGCAACGAACGGCGTCGCATATTCCGCTTCGACAATCTTTGCTGAACTGGCGAGGACTGCGGCCGGATCGCCAATCTTCTTCAGTTCCTTGCCGGAACCTTGAAGCAGTTCGGCAAGCGTGGCGTGCTGTTTCTCCGTGGACTCATCGGTGCCGCGCCCATGAGCCCATTCGATCGCAAGCGCTTTGCGGCCCGCCATTGCTTGCCACGTGGAATCCGCGACGACGGCCACGCCGCCCCAAAGGTAGTGCTGATGGCCAGAATTAGGCGCGCGCTCTTCGCCAAACAGCGGCGGCATCTCGATCGCGGGAACTTCGAGGATTTTCCGCACACCTGGGACAGCCTGCGCGCGAGCGCCATCGAAAGATTTCACGCGGTCGCCCAAGACCTGTGGACGCTCGACGACGGCAAAAAGCATCCCGGGAACTTTCGTATCGATCCCGTAGTGCGCCTCGCCGATAACGATATATTGGCCATCCACGCGATTTCTCTTTGTGCCGACGATGCGGTAATCGTCCGGCTTCTTCAGAGGCGCATCTTTCGGCACCGGGAGCGTTGCAGCTCTTGCGGCGAGTTCGCCGTAAGTAAGGTGGCGGCTTGTTTTCGCGTGATAAACCACGCTAGCGCGCGTGCGGCATTCATCTGCAGGAACGTTCCACGCGCCTGCCGCCGCGCTCACCAGCATGCTGCGCGCTGTCGCGCCGGCTTTTCGCAGCGGATCCCAGGAAGAGCGAACGCTCATGCTGCCGCCGGTGGTCATGTCGCCGTATTTGGGGTCCAAGTCCGCCTGAACGATTTTGATGTGGTCCCAATCGGCGTCGAGCTCCTCGGCGAGAATCATGATGAGTGACGTGCGAACGCCCTGGCCCATTTCCGAGCGCGCAGCGACAAGGCGGACTTCGTTGCTCGGGTTGATTTCCACGTAGGCGTTCGGTGCAAAATTGCCAGACGCCGCTCCCGAAGCACTTGCGGCCTTTGCGATGGCGGGCAAGTAGAAACCGATTACAAGACCGGCGCTTCCTGCGGCGCCCGCTGTAAGAAACTCCCGGCGGCTGGGATTCGGATTCCTCATGGGAACATTTTCCTCTGCGCGGCTGGTTCTCTTCATCGTCATCGAACGCCTCTGGCGCCTGTGAGCTAGGACATTACGCTCGTGCGGTCCCGGTGATGGATGAAACTTTACTTCCGGGCATGCCGGAAATCAAATCGAGTACGGCTGCATTTCGGGAGGGTGATAACTTTCGCGCGAGTGTGCTATGTTTTCGGATGCGCCGCTCGCGGGCGCGGAATAGAGGAAAAACCGAGTGGCTGAGAAGCGCGTGCTGGTGGGATTCGTGCCCGAGGTAGTCGTGCTGGACGGGGGCGATCAAGTGGAATGGATTTCAAACGCGGGAAACATCAAGATCGAGTTCGATCCGCAGCGATGCCCGTTTTCCTCGAATGTGTTTCAAGCGCCGCCAAGCGTGCGGCTCGTGAGCGGGCCTGCCCGTGCGGGCCTAACCCCCGGCTCCTACAAGTATCGCCTCTCGATTAACGAGCAAATCGTGGCCCACGGCGAAGTCCTGATCCGCGGTAAATAAGGTCATTCCACCGTCAGACACATCCGATGACTCCCGAGTCAAGGCTGGCAAATTGTAAAACAATTTTCGGCTTATTTGTAGATTATAGTTTAGTTTATATTCACTAAAGGTTATCAGATGTCTCGGTCGGAATGGCAGGAGATACCCATGAAGAAGCTTTTTAGGAGAAGGATGGCCTCTGCTTGGCTTTGCTGTCTCGCTCTTGGGGTGAGCCTAACCCTTGCATCGCCGGCAAGGGCGGCTTCTTGCGAGATTCATTTTTTCCCTTGTTTCTCTGGAGCGTGCCAAGACGGCTGCCCTCAAGACCTTATAATAATCATCTGTGGAGGTCAGACCCAGACCATTCTTGGGGGTTGTTGCGGCTGTACCTAGAGATTTGTTCTGCGGAGAACACAAATGTTAGCCAAATCGTTTGCGATGCTGCTATTTGCATGGACGTTGGCTTCAGCATCCTTTGGACAGGCTATTCCAATTACCGCAAAGATGCATCAAACGGATGATCTGCTGCGCTATGGAAAAACCGTGAAGACCCATGTCAGGGAAGTAATCTTTCTGCGGTCTTCAAGCGGATCGGAATTGCGGCAGACGGTTCAATACGACGGCAAAACCCCGCCTTATAAAATGGGCCTGGCGTCATTATGGGACAACGACGAACACCTTTTGTATACTGTAGATTACAAATCACGCAACGCTTATATTCAGCGTCTCCCATCGATGCCGGTCTCTGAAAGTTCAAACAACCGGCAAACCGCACAGACACTCGGTGATACCCAGGTTGCAGGATTTGATTGCAAGCTATATCCGGTATCCCATCGAAGTCCAACTGGGGTAGAAACTGTTGTCGGCACTCGATGTCATTCGGAACAATACAATCTGGACTTAAGGATTGAATACACGATGCCGACCCAGTCTGCGGACGGCACAATCGAACACATGGTGCTCGAGATGTATGACATCGAGGTAGGGACTGAACCTGATCCGAAAATGTTCAACCTTCAGCATAATTTTACGATCTATAAGCCCGAAAGTCAAAAATGACCGCCGTTCTTCGTATCTGAAACAGTTAAGCCATTTTGGCCGAATTGTCCCTGGCAACAGTTAGGCCTCGCTTGAACAAGAGCAAGCCGACCTGCCCATTATCGTATAGAGATCTAATCCCCGCCGAGAGTGGTTCCGTGCGAGTAGCGTTCCATAGGCCCATCGATCAAGCGTTCCTGGGCGATGACGTCGGCCAGGACGCGTCGCACAGGCGCGAGCGCTGATGCGGAGACGGGGCGTTCACTGGGCACGCCGATGCCGGCGGCTTTGCGCGGGAATTCCGCGCGGCGATCGAGCCAGAGACCGAATTCCTGGAGAAGATCGCCCGCAAGGTTGGGGTCGTCGGAGCGCTCGACGCCCCAGAATCGGAGGCGTTCTTCGTTCTTCTGAAGCACTTGCAGCGCTTCTTCGAGCTTTTTCATCGCGCCATCGAAGGACGAGGCGAGGAAATAGACGGGCAGCGTCCAGCCGCCGCGCCCAAAAGATGCTCGGATGCGGATGTTGTATTTCCCGTTCTGGTTCTTCTCGATCGTGCAGGAGTAATCGTTTCCGGCGCTTTTCGATGTCACTTGGTTCTTCAAAGGGTTCCTCGGTTTTCCGTTTCCCGCCACGGCTCCGAACACCACGTGGCTCGACGCGCGGCGATCCGTGCGCTCCCCGAAGCTTCGCGCGTCGGCTTTGCGAGCCTTCGACCTTTTCACCGGCATAGGGATGCTCCTTCAGAAGGGAATTCAGTTCGCACCAGGCAGCTACAAGCCGGGAAGGCGGCTGCCCTCAGGACAGACCCCGCTGGCATCGGGGCAGGCTCTGCGGAAAGAAGATTCTAACGGACGGCAGGCTTGGAGGCAAGGAAAACGTCTTGCCGATGTAAGTAGTTATTTTTCAATAGTATACGGAGAACTTATTTTGGGCTACTGATGGCCTGGTATGGCGAAGGGCTAGCCTGTCTTTGTGAAGCGCTTCATGATGTCAGCGTTGATGGTGATCTTGCCTTCTTTACGGAGGCGATCTTCGAGCGCGGTGTGAAAGGCGTCGAACGCGGCAGTCTGCTTCGATTGCATGAGCTGCGATTCGATGTCCTGGGTTTGCGTGGCGAGTTCAGCGGGGTTAGCGGCTTGGTGAGAAACGACGCGATAAACGAGCCAGTCCCCGCTGATGCTTGTGGGCTTGCTAACCTGCCCGACGGGCATCGTAAAGGCCGCGCCAAGGAAAGTCGCGGCACCGACGTCGGGAACGGAGCCGGTGCGAGCGAAGGCATCGGGCGTTTTCGTGGTGAGATCGAGCGATTTGGCGGCTTTGTCGAATTCCTGACCGGATTGAGCCTCTTTCGAGAGTTCGTCCGCCTTCTGGCGCGCCAATTCGAGCGATTTATCCTGCTGGTAGTCGCTGAGGACGCGGTCGTGAACCTCGGCAAGAGTGCCCTGATGAGCGGGCTGAATATCCTTAACGGTGAGGATTGCGACGCCATTTTCGAGTGAGATCGGTTCGCTCAACTCACCAGGGCGAAGCTCGAATAGAACTTGATGAACTTCAGGCGAATTGCCCAGAACGCCGACCGGCGCGGTGACGGGGGCGGGCGGAGTAACCCCTACAGTGAGATTGAATTTTCGAGCGATATCGTCGAGCGACTGACGATTCGATTGGCGGACGGCAGCGGCCATCTGGTCGCTAATAGTGTCAGATTGCTGACGGATCTTGTCGTTGAGCAAAATAGGGACAATCTGATTGCGGACTTCCGCAAGGGGCTTGGTGTGGGCGGTTTCGCGATCCAGCACCTTGATGATGTGAAAGCCGTATTCCGTTTTGACCAGGTCGGAGACGGTTCCCTTCGGCTGGCTGAAGGCGACCTGCTGGAAGGCCGGAACGGTCTGCCCTTTGACGATCCAGCCGAGATCGCCACCCTTGGGCTTGGTGGCATCATCTTCGGAATACTTCTTGGCCAAATCCTCGAAATTCGCACCGTGCTTGATCTTGTTGAGGACGTCCTCTGCCTGCTGGTGAATCTCGGCGACTTCAGCGTCCGTCTTGCCGATGGTCTTGAAAAGAATGTGCTCGACGTGAGCGCGATCTTCGACCTTGTACTGGTCGAGGTGGGAATTGTAATAAGCCTCGATGTCTGAATCCGGGATCTGTGTTTTCTGGCGCAACGCATTCAAATCGAGCAGGGCGTAACGAGCCGAGCGCATCTCTGGCACCTGATACCGCGACGAATTTTTCGCGAAGTAGGCGGCAAGCTCGGCGTCCGACGGATGAAGGGTTGCGGCGATCTCCGACGGCTTAATCAGCACGTATTCGATTTGAGCTTTCTCGTTGCGCCGGCGGAACTCCTGCTGGATTTCCTGCGGCGTGACGGTGATGCCGTCGGTGACAAGCTGGCGGAACCTCTCCTGAAGCATACCGTCGTGAATGATCGATTCAAACTGAGGGACGGACATTCCGGTGCGGGTTTGCACCTCGGTCACGTAGCGGTCTTTCAGCCACGTATCGCCTGACCAGGCGGCCGGCAAAATTTGCTTGATCCTCTCGGTTTCTTCCTGGGGCGTAACACGGATTCCGAGACGATCCGCCTCGATTTCGAGCGCGCGCTGGAAAATCATCTGGTCGAGGACCTGCCGCGCGTAAAGGCCCTTGAGAGCTTCGGGGATCGAAGCGCCGCGCGTTTGCTGATCGAGCTGCTGCTGGAGTTCCTGGGAGCTGATATCCTGGCCGCCGACGGTAGCGACCGAATCAGGACTGCTGGCGCCGGAAAACCCGCCGAGTCCGGGGACGAGAGTGATGACCATGGTTACGCAGATGATGAGCAGGATCACGCTCATGGTGATCTTGACCCAGCGATTACGGTCGAGATCGCGTTGCTGAATGCTTCTTAACATGGCTCTGGGTAGCTCCTCGGCCCTAGGGAACAAACAATTATAAAGGAGTTGGCTGAGGGTCTCAATCAGATTGTGGCGAGGCGAGCATCGGGAGCCGCTGGGCCGCGACAAACCCGGGACGGCATCAGCCGCCGTATTCCCAGGGCGTATCGGCGATGATGAGCGGCTTTACGGCTGAGTCGAAGGAAGCTTCGACGACTTCAAGGACTACAAGAGCGTGGTCGCCATATTCTTCGCGAATATCGATGACTTTGCATTCGAGGTAGGCGGGCAGGTTCTTCAGTACCGGCGCTGAGGTCTTGCCGTCAAAGAATGGCTCGCCATTAAGTTCACCCAGCGCTCCCCGGGTGGGCGAGAAGAATTTTTGCGCGAGTTGCTTCTGATCGGCCCCGAGAACGTGCAGCGCGGCAACGCGGCTCTGCGAGAGGCAGCGGAAAACGTTGCTGTCCTTGCGCACAGCGGCCATGAGCAGCGGCGGTTTGAAGGATGCTTGCGAGACCCAGGTAATCGTCGCGACGCCCAAGCGGTCGCCGCTGCGCGATGTGAGGACGTACATGCCGTTCGAAAGCAGTCGAAGAGTTTTCTGCTTGGTTTTCGAGTCCATTTTGTGAAGAGCATTTTACTGCACGGACCCACGGCGCGCATGACCATTTTCGCGCGGGCTTCGCGCGAGTGTCGTTAATAATTATGACGATGCCGGATTGAAGAGGCTGTGTGAGAACTTCACGTTCGTGGCTTCAGTGGCTGAAGCCATATGAATCGCTGGCATTTGCGGCGGGGGTTGAAACCCAGCCCTTCCAAAATGCTGAGTTGCCACACAAGCTCTGAGGCCCGGCGCTACAAGGAGATCGCGGGCCGTCACTCCATCGGCGGCGAGTGATTCCGATTCGCAGAAAGAGCGATTAATTCTTTTGCTGCGAAAGAATTTGCTTGATTTGGCCGGCCTGGGCGTAATCGGGACTGATCTGCAATGTGGACTCGAACTGCTGCCTGGCCAAAGCCGGGTTGTTTGATTTTTCGTAGGCCATGCCAAGGTGATAGCGGTAGGTGGGATTTTGCGGATTGCCTTTGATGGCTTCTTGCAAGAGGTCGATTGCGGACGGATAGAGGCCCTGTTTGTAGAATGCCCAAGCTAGCGTGTCTGCGGTGCTTGGAAGATCGGGCAAGCCGCGGCGAGCGGTTTGCGCCAGCGAGACCGCCACGTTGAGATTGCCGCCATGTTCGAGCATCAGATAAGCGAGGTTGTTCGCGGCCACGGGATAGTCGGGTTGCACTTGAAGCGCTTTCTGATACTGGTCCTCGGCTTTCTGCCAATCGCCGCGGGCCTCAAGCAGGCTACCGAGCGAAATGTACAGGCGGACGTCGCGCGGATTATTCTGCAAAGCCTGCTGGTAGCCGGCGATGGCTTCATCAGCCGAGCCACGCGCGAATTGCGTGTTTGCGAGAAGGATGAAGGCCGGAACGTTGTTCTTGTCGAGCTGCGTGGCCTTCTGGAATGCGTCGATCGCCTTGGCCGAATCCTGGTTCTGAAGTTCGAGCTCGCCAAGCAGCGTATAAAAATTGCTGTCGTTGGGAACGCGAGCGATCTGGGTCTGAACCAGTTGCAAGGCCTTCGCGGGATTCTTGCGCGCCACATTCACGTTTACGAGGCCGGCGAGCGCGTCGTGCGCGGCGGGATTGAGGCCCAGGGCGCGTGCGTAGAATTTCTCCGCTTCATCGTATTTTTTCTGCGCCAGGCGCAAGTCGCCCATGCGCGCATAGCCCGTGGGATTTTCGGGAGCGGCGGCGATCGCTTTCTTCAGATCTTCTTCGGCGCCGCTGGCGTCGCCTGATTTGAAGAGCGCGGCGGCCTGATAAACGTAGCCTTCTGGCGATTGCGGTTCGATCTTTATCAATTGCTCGCCGGCGTCCTTCAACATGGACGCATCATCTTTTCGAAGCGCCAAGTTCGCGAGCGCGCGCTGGGCTGCGGCGAGAGAAGGTTGCAAGCGCGCCGCCTGGCGCCATTCCGCTTCGGCTTGCGTGAGCTTCCACGCGTCCGCATACGCGACGCCGAGCTGGTAATGCGCGGCTGCGTCACCGGGAGATTCTTTGGTGGCTCGCTCGAGGTCCGATACTGCGGCGCTGGCGTTTCCCTGACGCATCAAAATCTCGCCGCGAAGAACCAGCCCATCGGGATCGGCGGGATCTTGTTTCAGGATTGCCTCGGTGACTTTACTCGCTTCGTCGACGCGGCTCTGGGCCAGCAACAACTCCGCATAAGTCTTCGAGACGGCGATGTCTTTCGGATGCGCGGCATGAAGAGCGGTAAATTCCGTGAAGGCTTTATCGATTTCGCCCTGAGAGAGATAGAAATCGCCGAGCATGCGGTAGCCGGAAGGGTTGTCCTTCAAATCCCTGGTCGCTTGCTGCACAACTTGCTCCGCCAGGTCCCGCCGGCCCTGAACCACAAACATTTGAGCAAGCAGGGTGCGTGGCAGGGTGCCTTGCGGGTCAAGAGCGATTGCATTTCTGTACTGCTTTTCCGCGTCAGGCCAATTTTTGCGTCGCGCGTAGAAATTTCCGAAAGCGAGAACCGCGTTGATGGACTTCGGATCGGCCGCAATGGCCCGGGCGTAACTCTGTTCGGCGCCTTTCAAGTCGTCCGATCGCTCCTCCATTAAAGCGAGGTTGAGAGATGCGCTCGAATCGCGGGGCGCGTTGCGGACGGCATCATGGGCCTCGCGCAACGCCACCGCAAGATTTCCGCTGGCCGCATCCACGTTGGAAAGCAGAATTTGCGCCTGAGCGTTTTGCGGATCGGACTTCAAGACGGCTTGAGCTCGATCGCGCGCTTCCGAATAGCGCCGTCCCGCGAGCAGCAAGCGGCCCAAATCCAATTGTGCTCTTGCGTTGCCGGGATCCAGATCGACCGTCCGCGATAGCTCCGCGTAGGCGTGCGGCCAGTCGGCCAGTTTCAAATAACATTGGGCGAGTTCGTAGTGAGCCTGCACGAATCGGGGATCGATTTGGATGGCGTTCTGATACTCAAGCGCGGCTTCGCGGTACTTGCCGCGCTGAAAATAGGAAGCGCCGCTGTCGAGATACTTCCGCTTTGCAATTTCGGGGTTTCGATGACAACTGACCGGCAATAAGCACGCGGCTATTACAAGGTACCAAGCCGTCCGTTGGCTGAGGGACTTCATCGTCACTATCCTAAATCGCATCAGTGGCGCCTGGCTTACTTTTTCGTTCATTTACCCGGGCTTGCATCTGTGACCACAGAAGTCGAGACCGCTCGAGACCAAGCGAGCGATTATATGCCAGCGCGACATAAAGGACTCCGATAGCCCGAGGTTGCGACCTGCCGGGGTGTCGTACGCGATAACACCATTGTTTTAAGAGATTTGACCTTGCTGAATCTCGATTTTGCAGCGACACGGGCCTCGCAAGGGATAACAAAGGGAAAAGTCTTTACTCATTCATGGAATATTGTGGGATTTTCGCGATTCGCCGTCGGACCGCCATCACGGATGTTATGGCGTAGAGATTACTGATTTTACTGCCGATAGCACATTTTTGACGTTGGATGGCCGCTGGCACACGCCTTGCAATCTCAACCCTGTTGGTCCCTCCTGCGGGCTGGGGGTTGAAGGGAATATCTGACCGAATATATGGCAAGCAAACAACTTACGGGATCGGCAGAACTTATAGGCCTGGGGTTTATCCCGGGAATGAGCCCGGCGATGCAGACTCTTGAGAGTGTTATCGGTGAGGTCGCGTCGACAGACATACCGGTTTTGCTAGTCGGGGAAAGCGGCACCGGGAAGGAGATGTTTGCGCGGCGCTTGCATGAGCTATCGCGCAACGGGGAAGCGCCGCTGGTAAAAATTGCGTGTGCATCGAGCTCAGCCGCGACATTGTCCTCGGATCTCGGGTTCGTGGCGAGCGGGCACGGCGCGACGGCCGAAAGAATGGCTGGCACTGTATTTTTCGATGAAATCAGCGAACTCGACGCCGCTTGCCAGCGAATTCTGCTTTACGCTTTGTCCGACGGCACGTTGGCGCCACGAAACGGATTATCCGCGAGCGCGCGGGTGATTTCCACGACCAGCCGGAACCTGGATGAAGAAATGCGCGCCGGACGTTTTCGCAGCGAATTGTACTATCGCATCAACGGCGTGTGCTTGCGGCTGCCTCCGCTGCGAGATCGGAAAGATGATATCCCTCTTCTCGCGGAATATTTCCTGACAAAACATGCGGCGCAATACGGACGGCCGCGGCCAACCATCGGGGCCCGGACGATGCACGCTTTTCTGGATCACGCATGGCCCGGCAACATACGCGAGCTGGAGAACGCGATAAAGAAAATCGTCGCGATGGGCGATGAAACGTTTGTTATGAAGGAGATTTCGCCGGTGCGTCCAGAGTTGCGGCGCGCCGAGCCGCCCGAGCCGCGGGCGCATTCGCTGAAGGCCGCGGCGAAAGCGGCTTCGCTCGAAGCCGAGCGCCGCATGATCCTGGAAACGTTGGAGCGAACCCGGTGGAACCGCAAGCGAGCCGCGCAAGAATTGCAGATCAGTTACAAGTCGCTGCTTCAGAAGTTGAAGCTAATCCGGTTGCCAGATTCGGGAACGAATTAAAGGCAGGAGAAGAAAATGGTGAAACCGCTGCACGTAGCACTAATTTTAGCCGCGCTCGCACTGGCCGCGCCGATGCACGCGCAAGATCAGACGATCCCAGCGCAAAGTTCATCGAGCGCCACCCAGAAGGCGGCTACCACCGACCCCAATTACGTGATTGGGGCGCAGGACGTGCTCGATATCAGCGTCTGGAAGGAACCGGGCGTGTCTCGCACTGTTCCGGTACGTCCGGACGGCAAGATTTCGCTGCCGCTGCTTGACGACGTGCAGGCCGCGGGCCTGACGCCGATGCAGCTTTCCGACTCGTTGACGACAAAACTCAAGAAATACATCGCGGATCCGCAGGTGACGGTAATCGTGACGCAAATTAATAGCCGGCGCATTTACGTTATCGGCCAAGTGATGCGTCCCGGAGCCTATCCGCTGCTGCCGGGAATGACAATTTTGCAGGCTCTTTCGAGCGCCGGAGGGTTCGCGCAGTTTGCGAACGAAAAGAAAGTCTTCCTGTTGCGCTCGGTCGACGGCAAACAGACGAAATATCGTTTTAACTACAAAGAAGTAATCAACGGCGTGAATCCAGAACAGAACCTGACGATCCGCTCGGGCGATCAGATCGTCGTTCCCTAGGATTGCGGAGAAACATCGAAAAGAGGAAGTGAAGTGATGAAGAAGTTTTTGAGAACCCTGGTTATCGGATGCGCCGCTTTGGTGATAACAGCGCCTGGAATTCGTGCGCAAGATCAGAGCCAGCAAAATCAAAACCAACAAAATCAGGGCCAGCAAAATCAGAACAACGGGCAGCAGGGGACGCAGCCCGTGCAGCCAGTCCAGCCCATCCCGAACCCGGATAGCAACGCACCCCAAAACAACTCGGAGGATGCGAACACGATTCCGGCGGTCGTTGGTCCCGACGAGACGAACGTTCCATTGACGGGCGCGCTGACACCGTCTTTCGGAGTAGCTCCCGAGCACAGCTACATCGTGCCGAGTTTCGATTTCCTGAGCAGCGTGAATTCAAACGGCGCTTACAGCGCGGGTAATAACAACCAGGTTGTGACGGAACAGTATTTGTTGGGCGGTATAACTCTCGAAAAGGTGGGCACGAGGAACGAGCTGAGCGTGAATTATCTGGGCGGAAGATCGTTTTCTCCCAACGGCGACATTTACAACTCGACGACCCAACTGTTCGGTCTGCAAGACAAGTGGATGACCTCTCGGTGGAACGGTGTTTTAGCCGACCAAATGACTTACGCATCGGAGCCCCTGTTCAATGGCCTTGGAGCGCCAGGATCCGGACTAGGGCTCCCCGGCTTGAACATACAGCCCGGGTTCCAGGCGATGTCGACGGTGTTCGTGAACCGGTCGCCGATTTTGGACAACAGCGCGGTTGCCGAAGCGAATTATCAGGCGAGTCCGCGAGGTTCGTTCACCTTCGTTGGTTCATCCACGCTGCTTCACTACTACGGCGCGGGCCTGATCGATAGCAACAGCCGGGCGTTCGAGGCGGGATATAACTACCAGTTGTCCGCCAAGGACACCGTCGGTGTAAGTTACCTGTTCGATGTTTTGCATTTTGGCGGCAACCTTCAATCGATCAACGAACAGGTGGTCGAAGCCTCCTATGGGCGCCACATCGCGCGGCGATTGTCCTTGCAACTTGGCGCCGGGCCCGACATTGCGACGATTCATCAACCGGGGTTCGCTTCCAATACGCTGGCTTCCTGGCGAGCTAACGCGCTGCTGGCTTACCAACTCGAACGGACGACGCTGAGTTTGTCGTATACGCACTACCTCTCGAATGGGACTGGAGTATTTCTCGGCTCGAAATCGGATCTGGTGACGGGAAGCCTGGCCCGGCAGCTTTCGCGCAACTGGTCGGCCAGTGTAAGCGCGGGGTACGCGCGGAACTCCGCCCTTGTGCCCGCCTCGATCGTTGTTCCAGGATTTTCTGGAAACATCGATTCCCTTTCCGGATCGGGGGGAATCGCGCGCGCGATTGGACGCAACATGCGGATCTTTGCGAATTACACCATGTATTACCAAACATCCCGGCAGTCGCTTTGCCTGGCGCCGGGCTGCGCAACGAATCTCGTGAATCAGCAGGGCACCCTCGGTTTTAGCTGGCATGCAACGCCGATCCTTCTGCATTAGCAGGTAGGTTCGAAAGAGAGCTGGAAGCGATGGCCGTACAACGAGAAATGCGCACGGAAGATTACATCCGGATTCTCCGGCATCGGTGGCCGATGATCGCCGTGCTGGCGGTCGTCGGAACGCTGCTGGGATTTATTGCGTCGGTGGTTCTGCCAAAGAAGTTCACTTCGCAAACCCTGGTCATCGTCGAACAACCAGCGGTGCCCGCCGATATCGTCAAGCCGGTGATTTCCACCGACATGGACCAGCGGCTGGCGGCGATGCAGTCGCAAATTCTAAGCCGCAGCCGGCTGGAACCGATCATCCAGCAACTCGGGCTGTATCGCAACGAAGTAAATCGAGTGCCGATGGAAGATTTGGTGGCCCGCGTTCGAAAGGCGATCACGATCACGCCGGTCAAGCCGATGGAGGAAACGCGCTCGAACTCGCTTCCGGGGTTTACGGTGGGTGTAACGTTCGATAACGCTTACCTGGCGCAGCAAATCTGTTCGGCGATTACCTCGATGTTCCTGGAACAGAACGCACGAGCGCAACAAGAGCAAGCGCAGGAAACGACGGACTTTCTTGGGAATCAACTGGCGGACGCGAAAGGCAAGCTCGACGCGCAGGATTCGAAATTGGCCGCGTTCAAGCGGCAGTACCTCGGTTCGCTGCCCGATGACGAGCAGACGAATCTGAACTTGCTGATGGGACTGACGTCGCAGCTCGATGCGGCGACCCAGGCGCTGGCCCGCGCGCAGCAGGATAAGAGCTTCGCGGAATCGGTGCTGACGCAGCAACAATACGCATGGCAGGCTTCGCAAACCGGGCAAAACCCCGATACGCTCGAACAACAGCTTGCCGTGCTGCAAAACCAACTGTCAGAGCTCCAGGCGCGGTATACCGACGATTACCCCGACGTGGTTAAGGCGAAGAGCGACATCGCCGCGCTGAAAAAGAAAATCGCGGAAACGCAGAATCAGAAAGGCGCCGCTCCGGAAAAATCAGCGAGAACTGCTGGAGAACCGCTCCAGATTCAGCAGTTGCGAGCGCAGGTTCATCAATACGATCAAATGATTAAAGATAAGACCGTGCAAGAGCAGCAAATTCAAAATCAGATACGGCTCTATCAGGCGCGCGTGCAATCCAGCCCGGCGGTCGAGCAGGAATACAAAGAGCTGACGCGGGATTACCAAACGGCGCTGGATTTCTACAACGACTTGCTCAAGAAGCGCGACCAGTCCGCGATGGCCTCGGACCTGCAGCGCCGGCAGGAAGGGGAACAGTTCCGGGTGCTCGATCCGGCGAACCTGCCCGACAAACCGTCGTTTCCGAACAAACTGCTTTTCACGCTGGGAGGGCTCGCCGGCGGGTTGGCCATCGGGATTGGGATCGTGTTTCTGATCGAGATGCAAGACACGTCGCTTCGAAGCGAGCGCGACGTCGAGACCATGTTGCGTTTGCCGGTGCTGGCGATGGTGCCGGAAATTCAGCCGCTGGGAAGCAGCCACCGCCCGATCCCGGCAAATTCATCGTCTCTCAGGGCGCAAATCGAAATGGGAACGAAGGTTTAAGAGAATTATGTACAGAAGCTTTTTTGGCTTGAAAGAAAATCCGTTCAACGTCAACCCGGACCCGCGCTACCTGTATCTGACCAGGCAAACGCAGGAAGCTCTGGCGGGACTGACCTATGGGATCCAAAACCACAAGGGGTTTATCCTGCTGACCGGAGAAGTCGGCACCGGCAAAACGACGCTGCTCAACCGCCTGCTGGATTGGATGCACAGCCAGCGTATGAGAACCGCGTTTGTCTTCAACTCAAAGGTGGATGTGGCTCAGCTTTTCGATTTCATCATGACCGACTTCGACATCCCGTGCGAGTCGCAACAGAAAAGCCACGTGCTGATGCGGCTCAATCAGTGGCTCCTCGAGCGATACCGGGCCGGCGAATCAGCCGTTCTGATCATCGACGAAGCACAGAACCTGTCGCTCGAAGTACTGGAAGAAATTCGCCTGCTCACGAACCTGGAAACATCCACCGAGAAGCTCCTGCAGATCGTGCTTACCGGGCAGCCGGAACTCGAGGAAAAATTGAAGCTACCGCAATTGCGCCAGCTTCGCCAGCGAATCACGATGCGCAGCCGCACCGCCGCGCTTACGCTCGAAGAAACGTTCGGGTACATTGCAGAGCGCCTGCGCGTAGCCGGGGCAAATGCCGACCCCATTTTTTCGAAGGAGGCAATCCAGACGGTACACATGTATTCGCGCGGGATACCGCGCGTTGTCAACCTGCTCTGCGAACACGCGCTCATCAATGCCTACGTGGATCATTTACGCCCGGTTCCAGCGCATCTCGTGGAAGAGGTAGCGCGCGAGTTTCAGTTAGACGAAATAGAGCCGGTATCGAGTCCGTCATTGTCCGCGCGCGCCGTACAGGCTTCCGACACACAGGTGCTGCTTGAAAATCTTGACGAACTGCTGGGACGACTTCGCCATATAAATGTTGTGCCGTCTTCGTCACCCGAGAGGAAGCCATGAGCCGCATCCACGAAGCTCTGAAAAAAGCCGAACAGGAACGCGCTGCAATTCAGGCGGCCGAGGGAAGCTCCGCGCCGGCGGAGAAGATTGCCGTCGCGACCGCAATTCCGAGCGAGATTCCCGCCGTGCCGCTTGAAGCCGCTAACGCTGTTTCGCAGGCGCGTTACCTTCGGTTCAACGATCTTCTGGCCGCCTGCTCGCAGCCACACTGGCATTTCGATCCGAATGCCGATGTGTTTGGTTCGGACGAGCACGCGGTGGGCGCCGAACAGTTCCGGACGCTGCGATCGAGGCTATATCAGCTTCGCGGCGCGCAGCCACTGCGCACGATTCTCGTGACGAGTTCGGTGCCGGCCGAAGGCAAGACGTTCGTGACCAATAATCTAGCTCAGGCGATCGTGCGTCAGCCGGATCGCCGCGCGCTGATGATCGACGCGGACCTTCGTTGCTCGCGTTTGCACGTCCCGCTGGGCGCACCCGCCGCGCCAGGACTGACGGATTACCTAAAAGGCGAGGCCGACGAAATGGCGGTGATCCAGCATGGCGATGGTGGCAATCTCTGCTTCATCCCCGGGGGAAACGAAGTAAGCAATCCGAGTGAGCTGATTGCGAATGGCCGGCTGAAGACGCTTTTTGAGCGCGTAATCCCAGTTTTTGACTGGGTAATCATAGATTCTCCGCCTTGCCTCCCGGTCCACGATGCGAGCATGCTTGCCGAAATGTGTGATGGCGTGCTGCTGGTGGTGCGAGCGGGATCGACCCCGTCGGAGGTTGCGCAGAGAGCTTGTCAGGAACTCCAGGACAAGCGAATGATCGGCGTAGTCCTAAACGCGGTGGAACAGAGCCACGGATATGGGTCGTATTACTATCAGCAGTATGGCTATGGTCAAGGAATCCCGAAAGACGGCGCGAATCGCTGAGCGACGGCGGCTGATTCCCGCGGTAGAAATCCTAACCATCGTCCTGCAGGCCTTGTCCGGAAATTCAGCAACGGACTCGCTGGAACGCAGTTGACACATTCCCCGCAATGGACTTTAAGGAAGAAAGTATCCACTCCGTGAGCGATAAACTGATCCTTCAGAAGGCCTTCAAGGAGCCGGACGAAATGCCGCAAGCGTCGGGCATGCCGTGGTTCGCTTTGCAGGTTCGCGCACGCCATGAAACGGGCGTTGCAGACCATCCGCGGAAAGGGTTACGAGTGGTTTCTGCCCCTCTGCAAGCGCAGGAAACAATGGTCGGACCGGGTCAAGGAAGCGGAAGCCCCGCTGTTCCCTGGGTACATCTTTTGCAGGTTCGATCCTTACGACCGGCTCCCGATTCTGCAGACTCCTGGCGTGATTCAAGTCGTCGGTTACAACCGCATTCCAGCGCCGGTTGACGAAGACGAGATCCGCACAATCCAGGCGCTGGCTGAATCGGGGGTGCCAAATCGGCCATGTCCATTCCTGGCCATCGGAGAAAGGGTGCGGATCACGGCAGGTCCCCTATGCGGCCTCGAAGGGATATTGACGGAACTTAAGGGAAACCATCGGCTGATTCTCTCGATCACGCTGCTCCAGCGCTCCGTTGCAGCCGAGATTGATGCTGCATCGGTGGCTTCTCTCGAACCTTCGGGAACGAGACGCCGCGAAAGCGGAACCGTGCAAGAACCCGAATTTGAACTCGTGGTATGAAGGCCAGCGTGTGGTATTTGCTCGACGCCATGTGGCGTCCGGCCCTGCATTCAAGTAGAGAATCTCTGACATGAATTCCGCAACGGCATCCATCGCGAACGACGTGAACGCGGCCGCCGCCATTCGCGGCCAGGACGGCGCGAAGTTGACCGCCTACGCCATTAATCCGCTCACCGATTCGCGGTGGACGCCATTCCTTGCGGGTCATCCGCGTGCCACCGTTTTCCACTCCGCCGAATGGCTAGAAGCTCTGCGCCGAACGTATGGATACACGCCCGTCGCCTACACAAGCTCGCGTCCGGATGAGGATTTGCGAAACGCGTTGCTCTTCTGCCGCGTGGAAAGCTGGCTGACCGGCCGGCGGCTGGTTTCGCTTCCATTCTCGGACTACTGTGAACCGCTGTTGGAAAGTCCGGCTGACTTGCAGGTCTTGTTTTCGGCGGCCGAAAAACAATCCCACGCGGAAAGGTGTCGGTACGTCGAAATCCGCCCTCTCGGCAGCGTGGAAATATCCACTTCTCTGCGCCGCGCTACCGAGATTTATACCTTTCACGAGCTGGACCTGAAGCCTGACCTCGACACTCTTTTTCGGAACTTTCATAAGAATTCGACGCAAAGGAAAATACGGCGCGCCGAGCGCGAAGGCCTAACCTACCGCAACGAACCGGCAAGCGCCCTGCTCGATTCCTTCTACAAGCTGCTGATCATGACGCGAGGCCGCCATCATTTGCCGCCCCAGCCCAAAATATGGTTTCGGAATCTGGTTGATTGCATGGGAGACGCACTCAAGATTCGCGTGGCGTTCAAGGACGGCAAGCCGGTCGCCGGCATGCTCACGCTTTGCTACAAGCAAACGTTCACGTACAAATATGGCTGTTCGGATTCTCGATTCAACCATCTCGGCGGGATGCATTTGCTTTTCTGGAAGTCGATTCAAGAAGCCAAGAATTCGGAGATGAGCCTGTTTGATTTCGGACGCACCGACGCGGGCCAGACGGGGTTGATCACGTTTAAGGGCCGCTGGGGCGCCGCGCAGTCTGAACTGGTTTACTCGCGGTACGCCGCGCCCGGCGATACCCCCGCGATGCTCGATCCAGCCGGACCGGGATGGAAAGTTCGATGCGCCAAGCGCATCTTTGCGCGCATGCCCGCGAGCGCTCTCTCCGTCGTGGGCCGGCTGTTGTATAAGCATATTGGATGAACTTCCGCGGCGAACGCACAAAATATGAAAGATAGAGATATAGATATGCGAGGGGCGAAGCGGCACGGGGCATTTGCCGCTTTAGTTATTTTGTCTGTAGCCGCATTCTGGAAACCACTCGCGGCCTTGATTACCTACGGGCTTCACAACGAATCGTCGTCGCACGTGATTTTGATTCCGGCTATCAGCCTGTATCTGATTTATCTCGAACGACACCGGATATTTTCGACGATTCGCCGAGCGCTTGGTCCGGGAATTGCGTGCATCGTGGCCGGGACCGGCCTGCTTTGGATGACCGTGACGAACGTGGCTCCCTGGCAAGGAAACGAATCCGTATCCGCGTCGGCGCTGGGCTTTGTGTTGATTTGGCTGGGCGGGTTTCTGGCTTGCTATGGGATGGCGGCTTTTCGCGCAGGGGTTTTTCCGCTGCTCTTCTTGATCTTGATGGTGCCGTTGCCCGATCCAGTTTTGAATCGCACGATTCACGCCCTCCAGGAAGGATCCACGGCGATTGCCTATTTTCTTTTCAAGGCGTTTCACGTGCCGGTGCTGCGGCAAGGGTTCGTACTTTCCGTTCCGGGCGTGACGATCGAAGTGGCCACCGAGTGCAGCGGAATCCGCTCGAGTGTGGCGCTATTCATTACCGCGCTGCTCGCGGCGCATTTCTACCTGCGGACGCGGTGGAAAATACTTTTGTTCGTTCTGCTCACTTTGCCGCTGGCGGTCGTCAAGAACGGCGTTCGAATCGTGACCCTGACGCTCCTCAGCGTGTACGTGGATCCAGGCTTTTTGCACGGAAGCTTGCACCGCGACGGCGGATTTGTGTTCTTCGGACTTGCGCTTCTTCTTCTCCTGCCCGTGTTCCTGCTCCTCGAGAAGAGCGAAAAACATCGCGAACCCGCGAAGTCTGGACTTGGCGCGAGGGTTGAAGGGGAAGCAGTTTGAGGGCTGGGCGGGTAGTTGGTTGTCTCCGTTTGGAGGCTTGCCATAGCCTTACCACTAATGGGCACAATTATGTCTCAAACCCCTAAACGGCGGGTTTTGTCTGGTCCTTGCTGAGTGGGCCAAGAGCCTGTCGGTGTGAACTCTGGGGCCGCCCGTACGAGTGCCGCTGTATCGCACTGATAACGGGCCAATTGCCCGTACCCTGCGGTGCCGGCGTGTTATGGTTCTTATGCGGTTCGTCGCCGCTCGGCGCTTGTGGCACGATTATTGCAGTCAATAACGATGTCGAGCTGTACCTGAATATTAGGAGCCTTTTCGTGGCAAGCATGGTGACCCACAAGCCCGAGACTTCTGACCGGTGGCTGGAGGCGGACCCAGCGCAGTTCAAAGCGAAGTTCAACCAGACGAGCTTTGAAATATCGCACCATCTTGCGACGCATCCTCTTTTTCAGCTCCCACAGTTGATGGCCCTCGCCGATCGTACCCAGAAGGCGCGACCGGCCGATCTCTATTACGATATGGGAGATATTCGCGTGGACCAGCGATGGGATGCGGCTCCCGGACGCAGTTTCACAGCCGACGAAGCCTTGCGGCGCATCGAGAATTGCGGTGCTTGGTTCATCTTCCGTTCAGCGCAGCGCGATCCCGAGTATAAGGTGTTGCTCGATCGCGGCATGGCGGAGCTGAAGGCGCTGATTGGCCCCGAAATCAACTCAAAAATCCGCCAGGAAGACATCATCATCTTTGTAACGTCGCCGAAGCGCGTGACCACCTATCACATCGATCGCGAGTGCAATTTTCTCCTGCAGATCCGCGGCGCGAAAACACTATACGTCTTCGACCGGGAAGACCGTGAAGTGCTGCCGGAAGAAGAGATTGAGCGCTTCTGGTCGGTGGATAACAACGCTGCAACGTACAAGCCGCACCTGCAAAATCGCGCCCGGGCGTACAAGCTCAAACCCGGCAACGGAGTTCACATTCCGGTGAACTGCCCGCACTGGCTCGAGAATGATGACAACGTGTCGATTTCGCTGAGCGTGAATCTTCAATTCGTGGATTCGATGCGAGCCAATGTTTACCGCGCGAATCATTTCCTCAGAAAGATGGGATTAAAACCGGTTCCCCCGGGCGTGAGCCCGGCTCGCGATTCGGTAAAGAAGGCGGTAATGGGAACGGCGATCGGCGCGCGGCGTTTGGTGCGCGGCAAATCCTCGCCGGGTTAAGGGCGAATGCGAGGCGACAGGAGTGAATGAATCGCGGCGCCTGCCGGCTGATGCGAGAGAACAAATTGGACAGTACGCGGGTGAATTTAGTTGGCCTCTCCTTTCCGATTCTTGACACGATCGATTGAATCGTCATCCATCCTTCGGCCGTTCTTGTTGTCGTGGTACGAGCGTCAATTTTCGTCGAATTGCGTGGGATGCTTCCGCGGAGTGTATCAGTCGTTTGCGGAGGCGAATTCGTCGGCGCCAAAAACAAAGCCGCTGGGATTCGACTGCCCGGAGTATGCCAGCGAATTTCGCGACCGGCACTTCAAGGTATTTTCTTTCGATTATCCGATGCTCTATTGGCTCAGAACCTTGATGCAGGCTGAATGCAGGATCTTTGATTTCGGCGGACATGTGGGAACGCATTTTTATGCCTATCAGAACTATCTTCCTTATCCGCGCGGTTTGGAATGGATCGTCTGCGATTTGCCCAAGATAACGAGGGTGGGAAACGAGATCGCCAGGGAACGAAACGCGCGGGGCCTTCGCTTCACGAATCGAATGGCGGACGCGGAAAATGCCGATATTTTTATCGCCGCGGGGTCGCTTCAATATGTGGAGTCGCCATCCTTGGCGTCCCTGCTGGCTGCATTGGGACGAAAACCGGGCCATATTTTGGTTAATAAGGCGCCGTTGTACGACGGCCCCCAATTTGTCACGCTGCAAAATGGCGGCGTAGCATTCCATCCGCAATACGTGTTTAATCGCGCGGCTTTCGTCGAATCGGTTTGCACTGCCGGTTATGCGCTCGTTGATTCTTGGAGTGTGGACACGCATCCCGGACGCATTCCTGGTTACCCAGAGAGATCCTTTCCCTGCCATACGGGAATGTATTTCACGAGGCAGAGCGCAGAAAGCAGATAACGATCCGCTTTGTCTCGAGAAACATAGCTGAATGACAATAGTGATGCACTTCACGCTTGGAGTTTTGCTGGCATGTTTGCCGGCTGCGGCGTATCTCGCGTGCTTCCGTGTGTTTTGGCACCGTGGAGAAGGCTGGCGGAGCGCGGCGATTGACGCGGCTCTTTGTTGGGGCGTTTTCGTCGCTCTTTGTACCGAGATCTTAAGCGGACCGCGCCTAATCGCGCGCCCTGCATTGTCCGCCGCTTGGTCGCTATTTGCCGTGGCCGCTTTCGCGTATGGTCAGCGGCTAGGAGCGCGGCGGCCACAACGAACTTTGTCTTCAGCCTCGCCGGACGGCCTTCCACGAATCGCCGAACGACTAGAGAAATCGCAATGGTTTCTGATCTTCGGCATTGGACTCGTGGTTGGACTGGTCGGCGTCACGGGACTTCTCAGCCCTCCGAACACGTGGGACGCGATGGCTTACCACATGTCGCGCGTCGCCCTCTGGATGAACAATCACGACGTGAACCTATATCCGGCGTTCTATTCGGCCCAGCTATTTTTGTCTCCTTGGGCGGAGTACGTCATTTTACATTTGGATGTCTTGTATGGCGGCGACCGCCTGGCGAACCTGGTGGAATTGGCGAGCATGATTGGCAGCGCGGTGACTGTGTCGCTCATTGCCCAGCAGCTCGGCGCCGGTCGCCGGGGACAAGTGTTGGCTGCGGTTGCTTGTGCAACAATCCCAGAAGGTGTTCTCGAAGCCTCCGGGGCCATGAACACGTACGTGGGCGCGTTTTGGATCTCGGTAGCCGTGTACTACATTCTTCGATGGAGAGAAGAACAGACTTGGGCAATCTGCTTGGCAATCGGCTCTGCTTCAGGACTTGCAATCCTGACGAAAGGGACGGCTTATCTATTTTTGCCGCCGGTTTTGCTAGCTTGCTGGTGGCTTGCATCAAAACAAGGCCGCAAACGCTTACTGGTGCGGGTGCCTGCTATTTTGCTCGCGGTTGTTGTCCTAAACGGGCCGCTTTATCTCCGGAATTACCGTCTGAGCGGCTCTCCGCTCGGCTTTTCGTCTCCACTGGGCGATGATCCTCAGCGCCAGTATTCGAACAGCCACATATCTGCTTCCGTAACCCTCGCCAACATCGTCAAAAATCTTTCCCTCCACGTAGGAACGCCCAGCGAGGCCGTGAACCAGCGAATCGCCCGGTTCATAGATTCGATGTTTCGGATCACAGGCATTAATCCCAACGATACGGCTTCGACCTATCGAGGGGGTTTTCATATCAATCGCGCATCGAGTTACGAACTAAATGCGGGTAATCCGCTGCAGCTAGCGCTGATCGTCCTGGTCTGCTTGATGCTGTTCAGCCGGAAGCTAGGAGACTGCAAACTTCGTTTTTACATGCTGGGAATTGCGGCTTCCTTCGTTCTTTTTTGCGCTTTTATTCGCTGGCAGCCCTGGAATAGTCGCTATCACCTGCCGCTTTTCGTGCTCGCGATGGCGGCTGTCGGAGTCATTTTGGAAAGAAGCTGGCCTCGCGCGGCGCTGGTGGCGCTGGGAGCCCTGCTTCTTGCCGCGGCATTGCCGTTCGCGCTGTTGAATTCGCTGCGGCCACTCGCACCCTGGAAGGCCGGCAACGTAATACGCACGCCGCGCACCGATCTCTATTTTTCGGACATGCATAGTTCGCTCATCGGGTCCTACGTGTCCGCTGCAAAGAACGCAAGAGCGACGGGATGCAACGACATCGGCCTGGACGCTTCGCTGGATGATTTTGATTATCCAATTCTGAAACTGCTTGGGGCCGGCGTTCCGGGGAGGCAGGTTCGATATGCGGGGGTGTGGAATCTAACCTCCGCGTATCAGCGTCCGAATAGCAAGCCTCCTTGCGCCGTTGTCTGCCTGCGATGCACAAACGCGCCGGCCAAGTGGGCGGAATACGCTGGTGTGGGGGGAAGAGCTTCGATTGACGGCGGCATTACGGTGTTCGGCGCAAAAGGAGACATCCTTGATACGCAAACGCTCTCGCTGCCGGTTCCGTTTCGCCCGGCGCAAATCGTGGAACAACTGAACCGCTATCGTGACTCTCTCCGCGAGGTGGATTTTGGGCCGATCGCGGCAAAAGTGAAGCGCGCAGACCGCGATTGGCCCGCGGAGAAGGCGGATTTGGACGCCCAATTGGATGCCCTTTACCTGGGCAGCCTTTCTTGCTGGAGGATTCGTGATTCAATCGATCCATTGCGGCGCAAGGGAGAGCCCCTGGATGTTTCCAAAATGAATGCAACGCAGCTAATGGCAGCATCCGAAGTCTTGTCGAGGTGGGATAATACAGTCCACGGACAGATTCAGGCCTTGAATCAAAAGATCGATCATTTGTACGGGCCCACGACCACCCGATTCGCCGCGCCTACGGTCCCGGCCGGCAAGGGTTCCGGCGCGGACGGCCCGTGATCTATATCGTTGAAAGACTCCGCAAAAACGAACGTCCTTCGGTCCTTTAAGAGGAGACAAAAATGGAACTCGCATCTGGAACATCTAGCCAGCAAGCGGCACCCGTGGCGGCGGCCGGCTCGATTGAAAGGCGGTCTAATCTTTCTCGTGAGGAATTTACGCGGGAATATCTCCTTCCTCACAAGCCGGTGATTATCACCGACGCCTTGCGGCATTGGAAGGCCATCGATAAATGGACGCCTGAGTATTTACGCGACCGCGCAGGCGAGCATGAGTTTGTTGTCGACGGAAAAACGTGGAAGCTGAAGGATCTGGTGGCTGCCGTCCGCGAGTCCAGCGCCGCGAACCCCGCGCCCTACCTCCGGAACCAGCCAGTCCAAAATCTTGGCGCGGAGTGGCTGGCGGACATTTCGCCGATGCCTGATTACGCTCGACCGAACTGGCTCGAAACGAAGTTTTTCCCCGGCAAGGTTCACCAGCGGCTTGGACGCGCCGTTATCGCCGATTTTTTCCTGGGCGGCGCCGGTCGAAGCTTTCCCTGCTTGCACTATGACTTGCTGAACTCCCACGCGTTCCTGGGAGAGATTTACGGCCACAAGATGTACACGATGTATTCTCCCGATCAAACTCCGTTCCTCTATGCGAAGTCGGATAACCCGATCGAGTCGACCGTTAACCTTCAGAACCCCGACCTTTCGCGCCATCCTCTCTTCGAGAAGGCGCGAGCGATTCAAGGCGTCTTGAACCCCGGCGAGATGATTTTCATCCCCGCGCGATGGTGGCACACGGCAAAAAATCTGGATGCCGCCATCACTATTTCGATCAATGTTGTGAACGCGTCGAACTGGAACGGTCTCGTGAAGGACCAGTATGAATGGTCGCAGCGCTCGAAATACCGGGCGATTCGCCTGAGCGCGTTACCGTACGCCGCCTATCTGCGGGGTGTTGGCCTATATCGTTCGATCGTCGGTTAGATCACTCAACAATCGCGGGAAACGCCGCCGGACGAAGCGGTTGTTGATGGGGATCACTACCGCTGAAGTACGGAAGTTTGATTCGCGATCTCGTCCGAACCGTTTCGAACCGGCCAGACTTGGAAGTGGACTTCTGGAAATTCCGGCGAAGGCCCATCCAACAACGGTTCCGGTTGGCCGTTTAGATATTTATTAAACATCGCGAGACTGTAGCGATTCACGATCCGGGCCATTTGTTCCGGGTCAATCGAACCCGAATGGCTGACCATCCGTAGCGGTGACGAGAACGGCGAATCGGAGAAATCGTTATGCGCCGTGTCCGGAACCACCATCCAATACCCGCCGTACGCCGCAAGCGACCGTTTCATCAAGGCAAATTGCGAGTTGTCAAATTCAATTTCGCGCCGCTCCGTCGCGTTGCGCGAAGAAGCATCCATTGCCGCTGGCAGCGCGTCGGCTCCCATCATGAAAAGAAACGGGCGCCGCGCTCCATGTTCGGCCGATTCGCCAACGATCATGCCATCCATGTTGATGCCCGCCTTGAACCTGGGGTCCAGCGAGCAGACTTGTACCGCAACCGCTCCGCCGATCGAGAATCCGAATATACCCGCGCGGTTCAGGTCGAGCTTGCCGGTAAGAAGTTTGCCCGGATCGTCCTGGTTCAGCCGTTCAAGCGTATCCAGAACGAACCGAGCGTCAGCGGTGCGAACGTTCACTTGAACTTCAGCGGCCTTTACGAAAGCATCCAGCGCGGCTTGCGAGGAATAATCTTCTCCGGCTGTCGGTTTTTGATAGATGATCCGGCCGTCCGGAAAAACGGTTGCGCGGGAACTGTATGGATGATCCATGCCGATCACGATATAGCCGTGACTCGCCAAATCTTCCGCCTCAAAGGTGTTTTCCCATCGCTGTCCAATCCATGAAGGTGCAAACACCAAGACTGGGTAGTGGACTTGCTCGTTTGAAACTGGCACGTTTAGAAGCGAATGCGTCTTCACCAATGCCCAGCGCGAATTCCGGAAGGTGGTACTCCTCTTTTCGCGGTAAGGCGCAACCGTCCCGCGAACAGCACGATCCGCCGGATACCAGATTTGAATCATCAATTCGCGCGGGTCGTTGGGATTGCTCGAAAATGGATCGCGGCGGGTTTCGTCCACGAGATGCCGCACCTGCGTTCCCACCTTGTAAGAGCCCGTCAGAGCCGGAAGCGTGAAAATTGGAAGCGCCGTGCTCATGAAAACGGCGCCTAGCAACAGGCAGAGGCAGCCCAGGCCGGCGATGTATGACGGGTGAACCGGCCGGAACCACCGGATGCATTCGTAAGCCACGAGCGCGACAACGACGAAGTAAATGGGGAACATCTGCCATCGATAACGTTCGATCGCCAATTGCAACACGGCGATAACCAACGCCAGCAGCGAAAACCAGCCAGTCCGCGCACTCTCGGGACGCGTAGGCGACAGGAAAAGCAGGATGGGCGGCACAAGCGCCAGCGACAATGCGATTTCTAGGGGCCTCATGAATCGGTCTCCGTGGTGCCTGCCGCGTTTGAGAATTGCGCGATGCGCCGCGGCACCGGCGGGGCTTCACGCCCGCGGGAACTGCAACACTCCCGAACGGGGCCATGTTTCAATGCTTTTGTGTTGGAGCGGGAACGGGAGTTTCCGACATGCAGCGCTTTAGCTGCTCCACAACGCTGTATACGTGCGGTTTCTCCAGCAACGTTGTGTGCTCGCCCGGCACATGGTGAATCTCGACTCCTCCGTTTGCGATTCCGTCCCAGCCGAGCGCCAAGTCGTCACCGTATTCCGGCGTGCGGCCTTCCGCGCGAAAGAGCTGGATTTTTCCCGGGTACGGTTTGGGGGTGTACGCCTGGCCGATCGTCGTGAACATAATCGCGTTGTCGCGAATCGCCGCGGGTACGGGGCGGTCCATCATCTGCGCGGCGCGGCGCACGATTTTCCACGCGAGCTTCGCCCCGCGGCGTCCAAAGAAAATTCCCACGTCAGCGCCTATCTTCTTCACGTCGCCCCGGAAAAGATTCCGGCCGTATTTCTTGAATCGGTCGATAAGATATGTACTCTGAAACAAAACGAATTTCGAAAAAGAAAGATTCCGGTAGTAGGCAGGATTGCCGGTGTCAAATAATGCCAGCACGGAAACATCTTCTCCCTGAGCCGCCAGTTTGGCCGCCAGTTCATAGGCAACGAGTCCGCCAAACGACAAGCCGCAAAGCCGGTATGGTCCATGCGGCTGAACGCCGCGAATATCGGAAATATATTTCGCGGCGAGATCCTCCACGGTGACCGATTTTTGCGCGCCGTCGAGATCCGGCGACCGCAAGCCATAAACCGGTTGATCGTTGCCGATAATCGCCGTCATGTCGCGGTAGCGCAGCACATGCCCCGTGCCGCAATGAATGCAGAAAAGGGGAAGATTGGCGCCCGACGCTCGAAGTGGGACGATATAACTTGCTTTGCCCTCGTCTTCGGCCTTCACCTTGCGGGCCAGGTCTTCGATCGTGGGAGCCGTAATCAGGCTGGAGAGGTCGATTCTTACATGAAATTGCTTCTCCAAATCAGCCATAAGGCGAGCCGCTAAAAGCGATTGGCCGCCCAGCTCGAAAAAATTGTCGCGAATCCCAATGTGCGGCCGGTCAAGAACCTCTTGCCATATTTGCACCAGCTTCAGCTCGATCGCGTTCCGCGGAGCCACATATTCGTGAACCGGCGTAGCATCGGCCTGCGCCAGAGAAGCGCTAAGGCGGCGGACCGGGGAATCGAGTTGTTGAACATGCTCTTCGGGATTTGCGGCAAAGACGCGTAGCACCGTTTCGTAATAGCGCAGCACGTCCTGAATCGTCTCCGCATCGAATAAGTCCGGGTTGTATTCAAGCTGCGCTCGAACTCCTTCCTGACGCTCAATAATGCCAATCTGCATTTCAAAAGGCGTGCCCACGCTGAAAGTTGGCATGGGAGTGACCGTCACGTTCCCGGCCTGGTGGGGCTGCAAAAACGCAGCCTGATAAAAGAAATAAAATTGAAAGAGGGGGTTGCGTCCGTGCACGGAGCGCGCTTTCACTTTGTCCAGCAGGACTTCGAATGGCAAATCGGTGTGGCCCAGCGCATCGAACGTCACATCACGCACGCGTTGAAGCAGCTCGCGAAACGTCGGATCGCCTGCAAGGTCCAAGCGGAGAGCAATGGGCCGGGCAAACGGTCCGATCAGAGGTTCGGTTTCTGGCGAACGATTAGCAACGGGGGAACCGATCAACATATCTTCCTGGCCGGCGTAGCGGAATAGCAGCGCTCCGAAGCACGCCAGCGTGAGCATGAACATCGTCACGTTCTCGGACTGGGCCAAATGCTTGAGCGATGCGGTCAGGTCTTCCGGCAAGAGTAAGGTTTCGATGGCGCCGCGCGAAGGCAGCCGGTTATTCGGCGGGCGATCGGTGGGGAAATCAACTATAGGGAGCGTTTCTGGAAGCTGCTTGGTCCAGAAATCAAGATGCTCGCGAGCCTGCTCGGAAGCCAGCCACTCCTTCTGCCACGCGGCGAAGTCACCATATTGAATGGCCAGACGGGGCGGCGAAATGTTCTTGCCGTCCGAGAGCGCTTGGTAAGCCGACCAGAGTTCGCGCTGGAAAACATTCTGCGACCAGCCGTCCGCGATGATGTGATGAAGGGTGACAACCAAAATGTGGTCATCTGGGCGGATCCGGAAAAGCTTCGCGCGAAATAGCGGTCCGCGCACCAGATCGAAAGGATCTCCCGCTTCCTCGCGAATTAAATCTCCAATTCGGGACTCTCGATCGGCCTCCTGTAGGTTCTCGATGTTCGCCACGGACAGCGAGGCTTTCGCAGCGGGCGCGATTACTTGGGCGAGCTGGCCGTCGATTTCGTCAAAGGTCGTCCGCAGAATTTCGTGCCGGTCCAGGAGAGACTGAAAGCTTTTCTCAAGATTATCTTCGGAAAGCGGTCCGGAAAGCCGGACGCAGGCTGGCATATGAAAGGCGGCATTGTCCGGCGCGAGCTTCGAAAGCAGCCAAAATCGCGCTTGTATGGAACTCGCTGGCATGGCGTAGGTTTCGCCGGTATCGAGCGCGTTTTGTTTCACTTCGTTGTTCGAACCTGTCATCGTCGAGGCTGCGGGCTTGCCAGCTGTAGCGGCGCTGCCGGGCACGACTGCTTCGCCTGACAACGGAAATTCGGAAAGCCTCCGGTTGGGATTCTCGACGATCGCCTCAAGCAGTTCGCGAAAGTGCGACAGCATCTGCTGCGCCGTAGCTTCGAGATACAGGTCCGTGTTGTACTCGACCGACAGCCGCCATCCGGCTTCACGCTCGACGATGAAGAAATTCAAATCGTAGAGAGCGCCCTGCGATTTCGAGGGCATCGTTGACATCCGAAGTCCCGCAAATTCGAATACGAACGTGGAGGCTCGGGCATATTCCCGCTGGCAAATGAAATTGATCGCGTAGAACGGATCGCCGTAAGGATCGGCGGGACGCAGCGCCTTGAGAACAGTCTCAAACGGAATATCCTGGCTGGCAAATGCTTCCCAGACCGTATCTCTTACTCGCGCGGCAAACTCGGGAAAGGGCGGGTCGCCGCTGGCATCGGCTCGAAACACCACGTGATTGATGAAAAGCCCGATGAGGTCTTCGATATCGGTGCGGTTCCGGCCTGCAAGAGGCGATCCGAGCGCGATGTCATTTTTGCCAGTGTGCCTCGTGAGCAAAGCCATGCAAGCGGCCAGGGTGGTGGTAAAGAATGTCCCGCCTTGCTGATTGCTGAACTCTTTAAGCGCATCCGTCAGATCGCGCGGCAGCAAAGAGGAAATTATCGCGCTGTTCGTGGTTGGCTGCGATGGCCGCGGAAAATCCGTGGGAACATCGAGCCTTTGATAGCCCGCCAATTTGTTTTCCCAATACGCCAACTGTTTCGCGGACTCTTCATTGCCGGCTCGCTCGCGTTCCCAGACTACCCAGTCCGTGTATTGAATTCGCAGGTCCGGCAGAGGCGTTTCGCGGCCATCGGCGAACGCTCCGTAAATCTTTTGCAGTTCTTCCATGATCAGCCCGATGGACCAGCCATCAGAAATAATGTGATGAATGGTGAGCGCCAGAACGTGTCGGCTGTCCTCCATTCGGACAAGGCCAACTCGAATCAAGGGCCCCTTTTCCAGATCGAATCTCCGCGTGGCTTCCTCGGCGCTCAGGCGATCCAATTCCGCTTCGCGCCGATCCATCGGCACCGACCGTAAATCCTGAACGTCGATTCGAACCTGGAGCGACGGCGAAATTATCTGGATGGGTCCGGATTCGGATTCCGCAAACGTGGCACGCAGCACTTCGTGGCGGCGCACGATCTCGTTGAACGCGCGCTCCAATAGGCGAGGGTTCAGCGCGCCTTCGATGTTCCAGCGGAAAGAGCCGTTGTAGGCCGGGTTTCCTGGCTCTTTACGATCGGCAATCCACATCCGTTCCTGCGCCGGCGCGAGAGGGAAGGCGAAAAACTCGCCCTCTCGCTCAGCGGGTTCGGGTGACCCGGGAGAGGGAAGCCTCATCTGGCCAGTATACTCACTTCCAACCTGCGTGAAATCCATCATCGCTTCGATTCGACCGGCTGGGGCGCATCACGCGCGACGCGGTATTTCTGCCGGGCCACGGGGGTGATTGCGGGAGCCTGGCTCTTGCCCGGAGCCGCGTTCGCCAATTCGCGGAAGATGGCCGCGATCGTGCGGTGCTGGAGTATATGCCTCGGGGTGACGCTAATACCAGCTTTGCTGGCCCGCGCGGCGATTTGGAACACGTGGAGCGAATCAGCGCCAAGTTCGAACAGGTTGTCGTTGATGCCGACCCGCTCAAGCCGCAGCACCTCAGCCCATATCTTCGACATGGCTTCTTCGCCGGGAGTTTGCGGCGCAACGTACGGCGTGCCGCGAGCTTGCTTCGACCAGTCCGGCGCAGGCAGCGAGCGGCGGTTCACTTTGCCATTCGGCGTGAGCGGCAGAGATTCGATCGGCAAAAACGCCGCCGGGACCATGTAATCCGGGAGCTTATTCAGGAGAAAGCTGCGAAGTTCCGCCGCCGTTGGCGCGGCACCGGAGGCCGGCACCACGTAACCGACAAGACGTTTTTCGCCGGGCACGTCCTCTCGCAACACGACCGCCGACTGCGCTACACCGGGGTGGGCCGCCAGCGCCGATTCGATTTCGCCCAATTCGATCCGGAAACCGCGCAACTTCACCTGATCGTCCAAGCGGCCGAGAAATTCAATCGTTCCGTCGCCGCGACGCCGCACGAGGTCGCCGGTCCTGTACATCCTTGCTCCGGGCTGCCCGGAGAATGGATTCGGCACGAACTTTTCGGCCGTAAGCTCCGACCGATTGTGGTAGCCGCGAGCCAGGCCATCGCCTGCTATGCAGAGTTCTCCCGGAACGCCGATGGGAACCAATTGAAGTTCCCGATCGAGGACGTAAAACTGAGTGTTGGCGATGGGCGGACCGATTGGAACCGATCCATCACCTGCTTCCACCCTTCCTGCCGAAGACCAAATTGTCGTTTCAGTCGGTCCGTACATATTCCATACAGCGTTGCTTCGCTTCACAAGTTCATTTGCAAGCTCCCGCGGGAATGCTTCCCCGCCGCAAAGGACGTTCAGCGAGGGGTTGCCATCCCATCCGGCTTCCATCAGGAGCTTCCAAGTTACCGGAGTTGCTTGCATCACCGTGGCGTTGACTTTCTTGAGGTATTCGAGCAACTGAACCCCGTACGATCCGGTTTCACGGCTCACAATCACCAGCCGCGCACCTACGCAAAGCGGAAGAAACAGTTCCAATCCCGCGATATCGAACGAAAGCGTGGTCACGGCGGCGAGTGTGTCGGTTTTCGCCAGCCCTGGCTTTAGAAGCATCGCCTGCAGAAGGTTTGCAACGGCTCGATGCGGCACTTCAACGCCCTTGGGTTTGCCGGTTGAGCCAGAGGTGTAGATGACATACGCGAGACTTTCCGGAGCCGCTTCTTCGCGAAGCCCCGCTGCGCTTTCCTGTGAAATGACGTCCCAATCGGTATCCAGGCACACCGTGCGCGCGCTGCCAAAAGACCATTTTTCGGTTAGCGGTTTTTGGGTGAGCACGACCGGCGCATTTGCGTCCTCCAGAACGTACCGCAAACGTTCCGGGGGAAATGTGGGATCCATGGGAACGTACGCTCCGCCTGACTTGAGTATCCCCAGCAAGCCGATCGTCATTTCCAGGTTGCGCTCGACGAATAATCCTACGAGCGCCCCAGGCATTACTCCCAGTTTCCGCAAATAATTCGCAAGCTGATTGGCCTTGCAGTCCAATTCGGAATACGTGAACTGGCTGTCCTCAAAAACCACGGCAACTGAATCGGGAGTGGATTTGGCCTGTATTTCAAAAAGTTTATGAACCGTCAAATCGCGGGGGAATGCGACTTTCGTATCGTTCCAATTCTCTGCCAGCCTCTGAAGCTGCGGCTCGGCCAGCAAAGGAAGCCGGGAGACCGGGCGATTCACGTCCGCAACCATGCCTTCAAAGAGCATCTCGTAACAATTCAACCAGCGCGCAATCGTTTCTTCGTCAAATAGCCCCGTGTTGTAATCGCAATCCAGCACCAGCCCGTCTTTCGATTCGACGATGTTGAGGAAAATATTGAAATTCACGAAGCTCTTGGGGTTTGCGTCGGCTTCCGCTTCAAAACCGTCGAAGCGCATGCTCTGGCCTACGCGTTCGAGATTGAATTGAACCTCGGTCAGCGGGAGCCGGCTCGGATCTCGTTGCAGCGAAAGCTTGCGAACCAGTCTTCCGTACGTGTAGTTCTGGTGCTCGTAGCCAGCGAGGACGGTTTGCTTCATCTGCGCCAAAAATTCCGCCGCCGTGGGATTTCCTTCCAGCCTGCCGCGCAGAGGAATGAAATTCACGCAATGGCCAACCAGCACGCCTTCGTCCAATAGCGACTGGCCGGCCGTCGGAACTCCTACCACGATGTCGTCTTGTCCGCTCAATCGGCTCAGCAGAATCTCGAAGCCGGCAAGCAGCGTGACGAACAGCGTGCATTTCTGCTTCGCGCCGAGCTTCTTGATCGTGTTGTACGCCTCGGCTCCAATCTTTCGCCGGTAGGTTGCTCCTTTGAACTCCTTCATCGCGGGACGCGGCCGGTCGGTGGGCAAGTCGAGCAGCGGAGCGGGTTGCTTGAACTGCTCGATCCAATATTTCTCCACTTTCGCGCCCTCGGAGCTTTCGAGGAAGTCAGCCTGTGATTTCGCGTAGGTGGCAAAGCTCAACGCCGCCGGAAGCTCGCAAGCTTCGCCGCGATTTACGGCGTTGTACAACGTAGAAAGCTCATCAAGCAGGATGTTGGTGGACCAGCCGTCGCAAACAATATGATGAGACGTGAAAATGAGGAGCTGATGTTGTGGCTCGAGCTTCACGACTTGCGCTCGGACCAATGGTCCTTCGCTCAGATGAAACGGAGTGCGGGCGTCGTTTGCAATGATCTGCTGCACCTTGGCATCGCGTTCGGCAGCGCCCAGATGTGTCAAATCGACAGTGGGAACCTCCAGACGCAGCGTCTCCGCAAGATGCTGGCGGTCGCCATCCGTGCTGAACGAAACCCGCAGCGCATCGTGGCGCTCGATGACCTTCTGTAGCGCCGATTTCAACGCCGCCTCGTTCACGTCGCCGCGCATGCGAAGCGTAAATGATTCGTTGTAGCTGCAGGATGCTTCTTCGCTGAGCTGGTCCGAGAGCCACACTTCGAGCTGGGATTCAGTCACCGGCGCATCGCAGCGGACGCTTCTGTCCGTTCGGGTGTCTGAAGCAGCAGTTTGCGTGCGGTCTCCTGGCTCCGGGAAGAATCCGCCGGCTTGCATTTCCGTGACGCTCTCTTTGAATGCGCGAATAATGTGCTCGATGTCGGCATCGGAGTGCGTGGTCGTCAAGAAGCAGGGAAAGCCTTCGAGAACGTGGATTCCTTTGGCGCGGAGGTAATAATAGAAAAGACTGGTAAATCGTTCCTCCGCTGGAAAGCCAAAGTAAAAAATGCTGCCGAAAGATTCGAGGCGCGATGGCACATTGTTCAGTTCGAAGATTTCGTTGATCGCGCGAACCATCCGTGTAGTCCGCTCCGTCAAACGTTCCTGAAGCGCCGGCCCTTCTTCCTTGAAATGCTGCAGCACGGCTTTCACGGCAGCGAGAGTTAGCGGATGGCGCACGAACGTGCCCGCAAAAAATGTGACGCCCGTTTCGGGGTACGAATCGTCGCCGAACTGCCACGCGCCGCCGTCGAGCGCATCCATGAACGCCGCTTTGCCGGCAAGCACGCCGATCGGCATACCGCCTGCCAGGACTTTTCCATAAGTGGCAAGATCCGCGCGGATGCCAAACATCGCCTGGCAACCACCCGGATGAACGCGGAATCCGGTGACGACTTCGTCGAAGATCAGCGCCGCGCCGGACTGCTCCGTGATCGTGCGAATTTCTTTTAGAAATTCGCGCGGCTGAAGATGCGGGTGGCGGCTTTGCACTGGCTCGACCAGCACGGCTGCCAGATCCTTGGCATTCTGCCGAATCCATTCGAGCGATTCCGCCGTGCCGTAATCCAGCACCACCAGGTTGGCCACTTTTTCGCGCGGAATTCCCGGCGCCACGGGCGCGGATTGCGGCACGCCGGCCTTCTTGAATCCTTTTACGAGAACTTCGTCGAACATTCCGTGATACGCGCCGGCAAACAACACTACTTTGTTACGGCCGGTGACGGTCCTCGCGACGCGCAACGCCGCAATCACGGCTTCCGAGCCTGTGTTGCAGAAAGTCATGCGTTCGTTGCCGGTCATCTCGCAAAAGGTCTTTGCTATTTCACCAGCGAGCGGAGTTTGCGGACCGATTTCGAACCCTTCATGCAGTTGTTTCTCGATGGCTTTCTCGACGAAATCCGGACGATGGCCCAGCATGATGGGGCCGAAGCCGTTGAGAATGTCGATGTACTCGTTGCCGTCAACGTCCCATAGCTTTGAGCCCTTCGATCGCGTGGTGACGATGGGATAAACAATCTCTTTCCACTGCGTGCGAAAGCCCGATACGACGCGCGGATCTGCCAATGGTTTGCGGTACTCCTGCGTCATGCTCTTCGACTTTGCCGTGCGTTTCGAATAGAACTCGATCAGTGATTGCAGGCCCTTCTTTTGCCGTTCCGTAAGATCGCCGGAAACTCCTTTTTGCGGCGGTTTATAGGGCCCGAAAGGCTTGAATTCTTCTTTCGCGGTCGCGGGCGTGGCTGGAGATGCCGCAGGAGGCGTAACCGCAGGGGCAGACGCGGCTGGCATTGCTGATGGCGAAGGCATCCGAACCGGCGCCGGCGTGGGTGCCACTCCTCGAACCGCTTCGAGTTGCTGCGAGAAAAGCCGGTTCATCGCTTCGCGCTGCTCGCGCATCAGGCGTTCAAGAGGAGATTCAGACATGGAAGTGTCTCCATTCCCGCTTGCGGGCGCGGCTGCCAATGAAGTGGCCGTGGAGGCCACTGTAGTGGCCGATGATCTCGCTGCATCAGGGATCGCAACTGGCGCAAGCGCGGCGGGTGCGTCTGGCGGGAGTTTGTTGTCAACATACTCAGCCAGAGCGTCGAGCGTGCCTTGATCGCCCAGCAGCTGGCGGAACGTGATTTTCAATCCAAACTTGCTCTGCAAGGATTGCGTGACCTGCGTCAGAAAAAGAGAATCGAATCCCATTTCCAGAAAAGTGGTTGATCCATCCGCGCTCGACAAATTCATTCCGGAAAGATCCTCGAAAATATCGGCGAGCATCGTGCGAATGCCGCTCGCGCGGCGCGGCGTGGTTGTTGCAGGCGATGCGGCGATGGGGGATGCAGTGGTTACGCTCACGGATTCTGCGTCCTTTTGTACAGGGGATTCGACGCTGACTGTCTTTTCTTCGTGCGGCGCGCTCATTACGGGAGCAACCGGCGCTTCCGCTGCTGGCGCGTCGAGCCAGAAGCGCTTGCGTTCAAATGGATACGTCGGCAACGAAACATGCAGCCGGCGTTCACCCCCGTGAACGGCCGGCCAATTCACTTGCACCCCTGCAAGCCACAATGAGCCCACTGCATTCGTCAAACTCGCCGCATCGCCTTCGCCGGAATGCCCGTCGGAGAGCGACGAGGCGATTGTTTGATCGTTGGAACCAGCCGCGTGCTGCCGCGCGAGTGTGCTCAGCACGTTGCCAGGACCAACTTCCAAAAGAATAGAGTTCGGATTCTTTCGCAGCTCCGAAATTCCCGCGGAAAACTGCACCGGCTGGCGGAAATGGAGCGCCCAGTAACTGGGATCGATGGTTTCTTCAGCCGAAATCCAAGCGCCCGTCACGCCGGAAACATACGGAATTTGCGGCGGATTGAGGCGCACTCGTTTCACCTGTTCCGTAAAGGGTTCGATGATGGGATCCATCATCGCCGAATGGAATGCGTGCGAAGTAACCAGCCGGCGGCACGCCACTCCTTCGACGCCAAGTTGCTGTTCGAATTTTTCGAGTGCGTCGAATGGGCCCGCAACGACGCAAAGAGATGGAGAATTCACGGCTGCGAGCGAGAGATGCCCATTCAGCCGCGCTCGCAGGTCGGATTCAGGCATTCTCACCGAAAGCATTCCGCCCGCCGGCAACTCCTGCATCATTTTGCCGCGTGCGGCGACCAGCCCCAGCGCATCTTCCAGGGTGAAGACGCCAGCCAGGCTCGCCGCAACAAATTCGCCGATGCTATGTCCCAGCATCGATTGCGGTCGAATTCCCCAGCTCATCCAAAGTTGCGCGAGCGCGTATTCGATCGTGAAGATAGCAGGCTGAGCGATGATGGTATCGGTCACGCGGCGCTGCGCTTCTTCTGACGCGCCCTCCGCAGGGTAAAGAAGCAAACGAAGATCGGCGCCGAGATGCGGCCGCAGAATTTCCGCGCAGCGGTCTACATTTGCGCGGAACACAGGCTCGGTCTCGTAAATTTCACGAGCCATGTTGGGATGCTGCGAACCCTGGCCCGGAAACAGGAAATGAACTTCTGGTTTGTCGGTGGGTTTCAGGCGGGTCTGCAGTCGTTTACGGTCGCGTTGCGAGAGCGCGGCAATCGCTTCGGCTGTATCACGAGCGACGATGGTGCGGCGGCATGCGAATGCGCGGCGCCCCGTTTGCAGCGTCCAGGCCACGTCGGCGAGATTCAAGTCTGGATGAGCCTTGAGATGCTCGGCAAGACTGTCCGTGGCTCGATCGAGCGCGGTTTCCGATCTCGCTGACAAAGTCAGAAGTTGCACACGGCGCGATGAAGCTGCCGCGTTCTGCGCGGGAGGCTGCTCGATCACCACGTGCGCGTTCGTTCCGCCCACTCCAAAGGCGCTGACGCCCGCGCGCCTCGGCGCATTGCCAGATTTCCAATCGGTGCGCGAAGCGTTCACGTAGAACGGGCTGCTCTCGAGATCGAATTGTGGATTCGGCTTTTTGAAGTGCAGCGTTGGCGGAAACATCCCGTTGCGGACAATGTGCGCCGCGTGAATCAGTCCGGTAACACCTGCCGCGATGTCCAGATGTCCAACGTTTGTCTTCGCCGTCCCGATGGCGCAGAAATGTTTAGCGTTCGTCCTTGAGCGGAAAGCCTGCGAAAGAGCCGCCAGTTCGATTGGATCGCCAAGAGGCGTGCCGGTTCCGTGCGCTTCGATATAACCGATTGTCGCGGGATCGACTCCTGCGGTTTCCTGGGCTAACGCGATAACGCGCGCCTGGCCTTCCACGCTCGGCGCCGTGTAGCCTACTTTTGCCGAGCCATCGTTATTTGCCGCGAACCCGCGAATGACCGCGTAGATTTGGTCTCCATCGCGCACCGCATCTTCCACGCGCTTGAGCAGCACAACGGCTGCGCCGCTGCCAAAAACCGTGCCATTTGCGTCCGCGTCAAACGTGCGGCAATGGCCATCCGGGGAAATCATGCCGCCTTCCTGATAGAAGGAACCGCGCTTTTGCGGGAAAGTGATGGACGCGCCACCGGCAAGCGCCATATCGCTTTGGTACGTCAACAGCGACTGGCAAGCCTGCGTGACGGCGAGCAACGAAGTCGAGCAGCCCGCCTGCATCGTGAAGCTCGGCCCGCGCAGATTCAGCTTGTACGAAACGCGCGTCGAGAGGAAATCCACGTTGTTTCCCATCATTTCAGGATAATTTGCAACCTGGTAACCGCCGGTGAATTTCTGAATGAACGCCGGGTTAGCGCACAGTCGCGAAAGAAAATACGTGCCCGCGCTGCAGCCCGCATACACGCCTATGGAACCGGGATAAATTGCCGGGTCGTATCCGGCGTCTTCAAAGGCCTGCCAGCAGCACTCGAGGAAAATGCGCTGTTGCGGATCCATCAATTCCGCTTCGCGCGGGTAAATGCCGAAAAATTCGGCGTCGAAAAGATCCGCGTCTTCGAGGACCGATCGCGCCCGCACGTAGTTCGGCTGGTTCGCGACTTCGGCGGCATTGGGAATTTCCAGGTCTTCGACGCGAAAGTGCGAAATGGACTCGACGCCGTCGAGCTGGTTGCGCCAGAATTCCGCCACGTTTCGCGCGCCCGGAAAGCGTCCGGCCATGCCGATAATCGCGACGCCCTCAAGCGCGGGGTTTTGGGTTTCAGGCAAACTCACGACACACCGCCGGCCCTGCGTTCGCGCTGCCGGGCAAAAGCATCCCGTTGCTTCCGTGCTTGCTCTTGCGTTTCGGAAAACGACGGAGCGCCTGGGTTCCTTTCTTCAAGGTGCCGCGCGAGTGTGCGCACCGTGGTGAATTCGAAGAGGTCCATCACGGGTATTTCCACCTGCAACGCTTTCCGCAGGTTGGAATGCACGGCCACGAGCAGAAGAGAATCGCCGCCCAGATCGAAAAAATTGTCGTCAAGTCCGACGCGCTCGACGCGCAAAATGCGCTTCCAAAGGTCCACGATTGTCTTCTCTGTCAACGTTGCTGACGTCTCCGAAGACGCGGACGCCTCAGCGGCGAATATCGGTTCCGGAAGAGCCTGGCGATCGATTTTTCCGTTCGCCGAGAGTGGCAGCGCAGCCATCTCTACAAAAAGGGCAGGAAGCATGTAGGGCGGCAGTTTGCCTGCAAGAAACGCGCGCAATTCAAGCGGCGAAACGCCGGAATCCACAACGGGAACGAAATAGGCTACCAGGCGCTTGCTTCCGTCTTCGCCGGAGTACGGAACCACGCAAACCTGCTGCACTCCCGAGTGCATTCGCAACACCGTTTCGACTTCGCCAGGCTCGATGCGGTGGCCAAGAATTTTCACTTGGCTGTCGACACGTCCAAGAAATTCGACAGCGCCGTCTTCGCGCCACCGCGCGAGATCGCAGGTGCGGTACATCCGCGCGTTCGGCTCGCTGCTGAAGGGATCCTGCAGGAATTTGTCGGCTGTCGTTTTCGGATCGTTCAGGTACCCGCGCGCTACGCCGTCGCCCCCGGCGTAAAGTTCGCCCGTCACCCCGGGCGTCACTGGAGACATTCGTTCATCCAGAATGTAAGCACGAGTATTCGAAATCGGCCGGCCGATCGGAACCGATTCGGGCACTCGCTCGCCGTGCCTCATCGTGTGGCAGCAGGTGAACGTCGTGTTTTCGGTGGGTCCGTAACCGTTGATCAGGCGGCAATTCGGCAGCTCCGCAAGAACTGTTCGAACGTGCCGCGGAGAAAGCACGTCGCCGCCCGCCAGAAGCTGGCGCACGGAGCGCAAGTCTTCAAGCCGCTGCTCCACCATTAAATTAAACAGGCCCGAGGTGAGCCAGAGCGTCGTTACCTTGTGAGTCCCGATCGCCCGGCCCAGATCTTCGAGCGACGCGGCTTGTGGCGGCATCATCACCAGACGGCCGCCGTTCAATAGCGGCCCCCAGATTTCAAGCGTCGATGCGTCGAAGGAAATAGGAGCAAACTGCAAGAAAACTTCGTCCGCGCCAAAATGGCAGAAATTGGTGTTGCGCACCAGCCGCACGATGGCGCGATTCTCCACCATCACGCCCTTGGGCTGTCCGGTTGAGCCCGACGTGTACATCACATACGCGAGATTCGTGGGCCCGCCAGCCGGCGCTGGATTCAAATCGTCAGACGCAGAGGATTGCGCGCTCGCTTCATCAATGAAAATCACGGGCAGATCGCTCCGTATCTGCACGGCCGGCGCGAGTGATTTCTGCGTGAGCATCACCGGCGTTCTCGTGTCTTCGATCATGAACTGCAAACGCTCTCCCGGGTAGGAGGGGTCGAGGGGCACGTAGGCTCCGCCCGCTTTCAAGACAGCCAAGAGAGCGACAATCAATTCGAGCGACCGCTCGATGCAGCATCCCACCATCGTTTCGGGCGCGACGCCCATCCGACGCAGCCGGTGCGCTAGCCGGTTCGCACGCAGATTCAGCTCCGCATAGGTCAGTTCATTCGCTCCGGATACAACCGCAACGGAATCCGCATGGGTGGCGGCAATTTCTTCAAAGAGATGCGCGATGGTTTTGTCGCGAGGATAATCCGTGGCGGTCTGATTCCAACCGCGCAGAAGTGCGGCCAAGTCCTGGCTAATGCTCCCGGACTCTGGCACGCCACCGAGTTTGTAAGTATCGGAGGCCATATCTGTCAGCTCCTGCCGATCCGGAGAGGCCGGATCGCTTACGGCAGGAGGATCTCCTTCTCGCCGAACAAACGCTCTGCGACGATGCCGCGGGACTTGCAAGTTTCGATCAGCCGGTTCGAATGAATGATCGGATTCGATTTCTCCGTGTACTTGATGCTCATCACGTAATTCAGCCACGGCTCCTGGCCCATCGCGTAAACGTAAACCTCCTTACAGTGCAATTGCTCGACGATGGCAAGCGCGCGATCGTAATTCGACCCTGCAAGGCGCCGGGTATGATCCTTGGGCCGCTCGAGCCGCTGGGTGAGCAGCGGACCGTAGATCCAGGACATCGGCGCGCCATCGCACTCCATGCCCACGAAAAAAACGTCCACGTCGCCGATCATCTTGTGGATATGTTCGTAAAGTTTGGGAGCGATGTTGCACGAATCAGCGGCGAATAGCAGGGAGTGCTGGCCCGCTCGTAGCAGATATGCCGACTTCGACAGAACGTTCAAATCGCCGTGCTCGCCGAGAAACGGAACGGCGGTGATCGAGCCGCCATCAAACGAGATCTCTTCCATTTCCGAAAGCTCGATGACGTTGCGGAAGCCGCACTGCTTCAGCAAGAGCTTCAGCGAGGGATCTTGCAGCGCGCCGCCGCCGTTGCGCGGCACCACGATGTTTCGTATGCGATGGCGAAGCTGCAACAGCGTTTCAAAGAGGATGTGATCCTGATGATTGTGCGTGATCAGAACGTAATCGATCGCGTCCGGCAGATCGGCGTAGGTATAGCGAGAGATGTCGCTTTCGTACGTGTAACTCAGCACTGGATCGAGCAGCACCGTCACGCCGCGCGTCTCGAGCAAAATGCACGCGTGCCCGAAGTAGCGCCAGCGTGCGCCTTCGCCTTCATACGTCGAATACGAGCGCGGCTTTTCGGTCGTCAGGAACGCGCGAAACCGCTCGGCGTCTTCGTCGTTCAAACCGAGGGCATTCTTGATTTCGGCGTAGGGAGCCGGTTCTGTCTTCATCCGAAACAGCGTATCAAGCTGCTCGCTCGCAAACGGCATCTGCAGTTGCACGGAATTGCCGCTGTCCAGCCGCGGCGTGCTCAGGACGAAAGGACGGTCGTCGCCCGTGATTTCCGAAAGCATCACGCTTTGCAGCGACGGATCGTAGAACGAACTCTTGTATAGGAGAGGTTCGATCAGCCGGAACGACGGATGATTGTTGAGATCGTATACCAACTCCACGTATCCTTGCAGGCAAGCGGGGACTTCGGCGTATAAGGCCTCGAGACTATAGCCCTCAGCCTTCTCGCGAAGCATCGCATCCAGTTGCTCGATCGCTTGGGAAAGCGTAACCAGATGGCTTCGGTCTCGAACCGTCCTGTCACGCAAACGCTTCACGTCTTCCACGCGATCCCCTTCGAAATCCATGAACGGGCCGCCGAGCAGCGCGGGGTTCTTAACCGCAGCCTGATGCGTTTCGGGAGACTCGATGTACGAGTCCATGATGCGCAGATGGCGCTCGGTGAAGTTCCGGGCCGCCGTTGCAGGGGGGATCAAGTGCGCCCACGCGTACCAGCCGTCGACAAGCGGCTCGGCCATTATGTTCGGTTTTAGGTAATAGGAACCGTTTTTCATATCGCTCGGGTGGTAGAAACCAGTGAGGGCTTCTTGACTATTCCAAGGTACCACACCCACGTTCAATGCGTGGCACGCATGCGCACGCCAGTTTCACGAACAGCCACCCGCGCAGTTAATGTGCAACTGTCGTGCCAATCCGATATTGCTATAAATTATTGATTATAAGTTATTTAACGCCATGACGACACTCGCGTTTGGAAGACGATTTCCCAGCGGCTCAGGAAGCGTGCTTCCCAATCTTAGGCATTAACATACCATTTTGTGGATGCGAGCACGCATGATGGGTGACGGAGCGGGCTACCGATCTTGACCGAACAGCGATTCTCAAAATAACATCCTTTTTATCAGCCATCTACGCCAAGTCTGGGTAGGTCGCGGGTAATTGCGACCAGGCACTATAGTCACTCATACCCATATCTAGGGGGAATCACCGACTTCGGCGCGTCGACTGCTGATGCTAGGATAAGCGGGTGAGGAAATCGCCGTCCTTGCAGACAAAGTCCTTGCAGTGGCAGCCGTCGAGGCGCCCTCCAGACTTAGCGCCGCATGAGATTCATATCTGGAGACTCTACTTGGACGCATTCCCTGCGACGCTTGGTCGGTTGCAGCCGCACCTCAGCGCTGACGAGAATGAGCGCGCTTCTAGGTTCCATTTCAACCGCGACCGAACCCGCTTTATCGCGGCTCGTGGCGCTTTACGAGAGCTGCTCGGTGGCTATCTGCGTTTGCCACCAGGGGCAATCACGTTTCACTATGACGGACATAAGAAGCCTAGCTTGGATGGGAAGTTAACCGGCAAATCACTCAATTTTAACGTCTCTCACTCAGACGATGTGGTTGTATACGCTTTCGGTTGGGATCGAAATATCGGAATAGATGTCGAAAAAATGCGGCAGGATTTTGGGGGTGAAGACGTGGCACGGCGGTATTTTTCTTCGGGCGAAGTCAGCCGATTAATGACCTTGGACCAGCGTGACAGGTCACTGGGATTTTTTAACTGTTGGACCCGCAAAGAAGCGTACGTCAAAGCGTGCGGGGAGGGTTTGGAGATACCGCTCGACAGCTTTGAGGTTAGCTTGGAGCCGGGAAAGCTCGGGCGCTTTCTTGGCGGAGTGGACGACAAGTGGCACCTTGCTGCATTTGATGTGGATGAGTTTTCCCCTGGTGCTGTGGTTTACGACGGATCGCCGTGCGACCTTAGGTTCTTGTCCCGTTCCAATGTTCCGTAAGTGACGCCAACATGAGAAATTGCAATGTAGATAGAACAAGTTACGCGGAAGGCCCAGCTTATTCATCGGGGTTTGTCTTCATGGAAGAACTTTTCAGCTATACGGTATCGGTGTTCTCTATTAGCAGCCGATTCGGACGTGCCAGCCCCGGAGAAGGAGGCGAACCGTGGTTTGACTCGCACCAAGTACTGCGTCTTCTTGAACATATGCGGACCGAGCGGTATTTCGGATAGCGGCGGAACCCTCCCTTCTTTGGTCCGGTAATTGCACCCTCGCACCCGTGCAAGGTACCGGATAGGGACTTTGGCGGCGGTAGCTTGGATGTAACGGAAAAAAGGGGTCGGTTGGCATGGCAGCGGTTGAATCTTGGGGACTCCAAGAGAAAGGGACCGGATAGAGCACCGGGCCGAGTACTTGAAAAAATGACGACGAAGGCAAACGCAGGTGCAGCAAAAAGCAAGACGCTTCCACGGAGCAACGGAAAGCTGATTCGTGGATTTCCGCTGCCTGATCGCGACCCATCGGACTTGACTCAGTTGATTCTTTCGGAGGACTTATTCCTCGGAATGCTGTGCCTGGAGCGAAAACGGGCGGAGCGTTCGAGCAAGAAATTCCTTCTGCTCCTTATTGATGCCGAGGAAACCCACGGCACGGCCCGCCATCCGGCGATTGTGAAGGGTATCGTAAGCGCGGCAAACATAACACGCCGGGAGATCGATCTCGCTGGATGGTACAAACACAACACGATTCTCGGAATTCTCTTCATAGAGCTCGGACGAGGAGCCAGAGACGATTCCGCCACTATCCAGCGCCTGGTTGACAAGGTCCAGGAATCGCTGCGAGCGCAGTTGAGCCCCGAGGATCTTCGTCACGTCCACGTTTCGGGACACGTTTTTGCGGGCGATGCCAGCAGCCAGGATCCGGACCTTCCTTCAAATACAGCGTTCTATCCAGATCTCTTCCACCGCGAAGACTCTAAGAAACTCCCTCTGCTCGTGAAGAGGTCGATGGACATGGCTGGCAGCGCCGCGGCGCTCGCTCTGTGCTCGCCGCTTTTGCTGTTGATTGCGGCGGTCGTGAAGCTGACGTCTCGAGGTCCCGTATTTTTTAGGCAGGAGCGTCTGGGTCAATTCGGCAAGTCATTCACATGCTTAAAGTTTCGCTCGATGCATGCCGGTAATGATTTGAAAGTCCACCAGGACTTCATGAAGCGTGTCATCAGCGGAGAGTACGATGGACATGCGGGGAATGGAAGTAAGCCCGTCTACAAGATGAAAAATGATCCCCGCGTCACGCGCATCGGGCGCGTCCTCCGCCGGACCAGTCTCGACGAGCTTCCTCAATTCATCAACGTCTTGAGAGGCGAGATGTCCTTGGTTGGCCCGCGGCCCCCGCTGGCTTACGAGTATGAAGAATACGATGTCTGGCATCGCCGCCGCGTCCTCGAAATCAAGCCTGGAATCACGGGCTTGTGGCAGGTGAAGGGCCGCAGCCGCGTGCGCTTTGATGACATGGTGAGGCTCGACCTTCAGTACGCCCGGCAATGGTCGCTATGGCTCGACATCCAGATCCTTCTGAAGACACCTGGCGCGGTTGTGCTTGGTGATGGCGCTTACTAGGTTGTGATTCCCTTCAACTCGCGGCAGTTCCTGCAGGCAGACAGCTATCGCCGGGAGTCTTAGCTGTTTCGCACAGGTAAGAAAACGCCGGACGGGCGCAAGGTTCTTGCCCCGCTTTTGTTTCGTTCCCAGACCGTAGGCCGGTGCAGGCACACCCGATTCAACCCGTCGCTGGCGGTATTTTCGCCAGGCGTCTGCCAGGTAGGAGAGATCAATGAGCGCCACAAGAAGCGTAATGGTTGAGGGAGTGTCTCTCGCCACCATCCGAGAGGACGCCAACGAAGCGTCGCGGCCCGGAAGCGATACGCCCAGCCGCTCGCCGCGCAGTTCTCCTCGAAAGAAAATCTGGATCGATATCGATAACTCCCCTCACGTTCCGTTTTTTAAGCCGATCATCGAAGAGTTGCAGAAGCAGGACTTCGAATTCATTCTGACCGCGCGGAACATCTATCAAGTCTGCGAGCTGCTGGAATTTTATCAATTGCCGTGCAAGGTAATCGGCGGCCACTACGGAAAACACAAAATACTTAAGGTCCTTGGCAATTGCATGCGGGCGGCGCAGCTTCTTCCACTGGCGGCAAAATCAAGGCCGGATCTGGCGCTATCTCATGGCTCTCGAGCGCAGATCCTTGCTTGTACTGCGCTGGGAATCCCGACAATCATGATGCACGATTACGAGCACAGCACGAAAACTGGCTTTCTCACGCCGAATTGGATCCTGATGCCCGACGTGATGCCTGACTCGGCCATGAGCAAAAAGCGGGAGCGGACGTTTAAGTATCCCGGCCTGAAAGAGGATGTCTACATTCCACGATTCAAGCCGGATCCATCAATCCTGGCCCGGCTGGGAATATCTCCGGATCACTTGGTCGTAACCCTCCGCCCTCCCGCCACCGAAGCGCACTACCACAACCCGGAAAGCGAAGAACTGTTCGCGGCGACGTTGCGGCTGCTTGCGGAACGGCCCGACGTCCGCGCGGTCACGCTTCCAAGAAATGCGAAGCAGGGCGCACAACTGCGTAGCGAGTGGGGCGAACTTATCACTTCTGGAACAATGATCATCCCCAATGCGGCTCTCGATGGATTAAATTTGATATGGTATTCGGACCTGGTGATTAGCGGCGGCGGGACGATGAACCGGGAAGCTGCGGCCCTCGGCATCCCGGTCTACAGCATTTTTCGCGGCAAGATCGGCGCTGTGGACCGTTCTCTCGCTGACCGCGGACGGCTGGTGCTTCTGGAATCCGTGGAAGACGTTCGAACGAAGATCGAGCTAGTCCGTCGCGAAAAGAATCGGGCGCGCGAACCGAGGCCCGAGGCTTTGCAGAGCATCGTGCAGGCCATCATCCGAATTGGGGATCTAGAGTGTCGACCGAAGCAGAAATCCCGCAATTGAGTTCCGCTCCGGCATCGAAACTGGCGAGCGGCGGCGCGGTGAACGTGGATGCCGGCGAATTGGTCGAGCTTTCCGTCCGCGGCCTCCTGCCGATGTTTGATTCCAGCAGCCGCCAATTCTGCTTTCGGATGGTCCAGACGCCGGCAGGTCTGCGCCGCGAAGGTCTTTCGCACCGCTACACAGTGATTACGCTCTTGGGGCTTTGCGAACTTGAGCGAGCCGGAACGCCTTCCCCGTTTCCCATTTCGAGCATTCTAGAGCAATTGTTGGAAGACAAGAAATGGCCAGTCGGCGCCGGTGATTTCGGATTGCTGCTATGGCTCACGTCGATTCGAGCGCCCGAAAAGCTTCCCGCGCTTCTTTCCCGGTTTAATTTGCGAAATGCTTTGGATGCGTATGCCGATGTTCGTGCGGGACTCACGATGGAGCTCGCGTGGCTCCTGACGGGTCTCTCCCGCGCTATTCTCTCGGCGCGGCCGGAGCTTCCCGGCCTGGCGGATCTGGCGCGGAGCACGTACTCCGCCCTGGTCAAAAACCAAGGCCGTGGCTTTTTTGGACATGTCAGCACATCGAAAACGATTGCCGGCCGATTACGTGGATGGATGGGCAGTTTTGCCGACCAAGTCTATCCAATCCTGGCGATGACCCGATATAGCCAGGCCTTCGAATCCCGGGAGGCTCTGAGCCGGGCGCTCGAGTGCGGCCGAGCAATCTGCCGCGTTCAAGGACCGCTTGGGCAATGGTGGTGGCATTACGATTCGCGAGCCGGAAAAGTAGCGAGCATGTATCCGGTGTTTTCGGTGCATCAGGATGGCATGGCGCCGATGGCTCTCTTTCCGCTTGGAGAGGTGTCCGGAACCGATTTTCGCGAACATATCTACCGAGGCTTGCGGTGGATCGGCGGGGCGAACGAACTCGGGCGTGATATTCGCGACCTTTCGGCAAAAATGATTTGGAGGCGCGTCCATCCCGCGCCGGAATACACGATGAAACTTGACGTCTTGGCATCGCACCTGGGCGTGTACCGCAATGCATCCGGGAGGAAGATGGAAATCCTTCATGAATGCCGCCCGTATCATTTTGGCTGGCTGCTCTACGCTTTCGCTACGCGCGCCGCCGAAGAACGAAATCGATGAAGATCATGAGCGTTGTTGGCGCGCGGCCCAATTTCATGAAGACCGCCCCCATCATCGCAGCCATCCGGGAATTCAACGAGCGTGCTGCGAAGACCTCGCGCCCTGGCAACGAATCGCGTAACGGACGCCCCTTGCAGCACATCCTCGTGCATACCGGACAGCACTACGACGAATCGATGTCCGATCAATTCTTTATCGACCTCAATATGCCCAAGCCGGACATTCATCTCGGCGTCGGCGGCGGATCGCACGCTTCGCAGACGGCTGAGATCCTCCGCAAATTTGAAGAGGTGCTCGTTCGCGAGCGGCCCGATGTACTGGTCGTCGTGGGAGACGTGAATTCAACCGTGGCTTGCGCGTTAGCCGCCGCAAAGTTGCCCTCCGATGGCTGCGGGCGTTCCCGGCCGCTCGTCGTTCATGTCGAGTCCGGGCTTCGCTCCTTCGACCGCGCCATGCCGGAAGAACACAATCGCGTGATGACCGATCATCTGGCCGACATCCTCTTCGTGACCGAACCGAGCGGCATCCGTAATCTGAAGCGCGAAGGGATTCCAGCCAGCCGCGTCCACTTTGTCGGCAATACGATGATCGACACCCTCGTCGCGTTCCAGGAAAAGGCGGAATCGTCGAGCGTTCTCCGCGAGCTTGGCCTCCGGGCCGGAGCGTCGTCCAACGGCGCGAAGCCAATCACATCTCCCTACGCGCTGCTCACGCTTCACCGCCCCGCGAACGTTGATGATCGCGACGCCTTTGCCCAAATTCTCGAGGGGCTCTCGGAGCTTTCTTCTCGGATGCCGGTGATTTTCCCGGCTCATCCGCGCACGGCAAAGCGCGTCGAGGAATTCGGTCTCGCTCATCTTTTCACCGGCGGCAAATCGGGCGCGCCTGATCGCGCGGAAAATCAAAATCCCGGCTGCGGGATTCGCATGGTTCCTCCCCGCGGCTATCTCGATTTCGTCTGCCTGATGAAGAACGCCCGCGTGGTCGTCACCGATTCCGGCGGCATTCAGGAGGAGACCACCTGCCTGCGAGTTCCTTGCGTCACCATTCGCGAAAATACGGAACGGCCCGTGACCATCACTTCCGGCACGAACGTGCTCGCCGGGGTCACGGCCGCCGGGATACGCAAAGCCATTCGCAAGCAGCTTTCGCGCCGCCGCCATGGCGCCATGCCGAAAAAGTGGGACGGCAAAAGCGCTCACCGTATCGTGAAAATCCTGGCCACGGCGCCTGGCAGAGCTTCGTAACGGACGTTCATCAAATGGTCTCGACAAACCCCACAATGCGGCGTCTGGCGGACGGCAGCGATCCGGATTCGTTCTCGAATAAGCGCCGCACGCAGCGGTTCCGTCAATTTGAGGCGTTAGTCTCGGGCCTGCCAAGGCCGTTGCGCATACTTGATGTTGGCGGCACGAACGAGTTTTGGGAGCAGCGCGGCTGGGCCGGCCGCAAAGACGCCGAGATTATCACCTTGAATCTCGCTGCCGAGGAACGGCGGCACGAAAACATTCAGCCGTTCGCCGGCGATGCCACGAACCTCGCCCAATTTGGCGACGCCAGTTTCGACGTCGTGTTCAGCAACTCGGTGATCGAGCACCTGTTCACGCTCGAAAGCCAGCGCCGGATGGCATCGGAGGTTCAGCGCGTTGGCAAGTCCTTCTGGGTCCAGACGCCGAACTTCTGGTTTCCCATGGAGCCGCATTTCCTCGTGCCCGGCTGGCAATGGATGCCGGAGAGTCTGAGGATATCGATCATTCGCCGTAGGGCCTGCGGCTGGCGGGGGCCCTGTGCCGATCCAGTGCAGGCGCGCGACCTCGTCCGGGAGATTCGCTTGCTGAGCGGCGACGAACTCAAAAAGCTCTTCCCCGGCGCCAGGCTGGTGCCTGAGCGATTCTTCGGTCTGGTGAAGTCCTGGATCGTAACTGGCGGGTTTCCAGCGAACTCGTAGGCTCGCCTGCGGGAGCTCCATCGGAGCAGGTCGCATTCCCTGTCCCGTTACTGGCCCCCGGGCCAGTGGCACGCCCTTCCTTCCGTGCCCTACTATGTGAAGTGACGCTGATATGGGTCTGGAGGATTGATGCGACGCCTGGTTGTACTTGCCATTTTCCTGAGCTTATTCCTGGTAGCCGGAACCGCTTCGGCCGCCACCTATTATATCGATTTTTCAGGCGGCAGTGACTCCAACAGCGGTACTTCGCAATCATCTCCCTGGAAGCACGCTCCCGGCATGAACGGCTGTTCGGCTAACTGCGCATCGCACACCCCCGGCGCTGGCGATAGCTTCATTTTCAAGGGCGGCGTCACCTGGGATTATACTGTCTGGCCGTGGACCCTGCAGGGCGGCGGGTCATCCTCCAGCACCTCCGTTGGCTGCAATGGCGGCAACGCTGGCGGCGGCTGCGTTTATTATGGCGTGGATCGGTCTTGGTTCTCTGGCGGTTCCTGGGAGCGCCCCATCTTTAGTGGCGGCGGCTGGGCAGCGGAAGACAGTTCCTGCCACTACGACCAAGCCGCGCCGCGTCACAACATGCTAATAGCAAGCGGCCAGAAGTACTGGATAATTGATAACTTTGAATTTACCGGAATGTGTTCGGCGTCCGGAACCAACGGGGGCTATTTCGGCCAGGGTTCGTATATCGAGATGACGAACGGCTCAGGATCGGACCACTTCGACATCGAGAACAGCTACTTCCACGGATGGATGTTCCCCTCGTCGCTCACGCCCAGCCGGACGTCCAATCCGAGCGCGGGAGATTATACGCAATGCATCGTCGGCGCATCAGCCGGTGCCAGCAACGACGAAAAGCACGGCGAAGTACATGACAACGTATTCGATGGATCGGACGCCACGAACGCATCGATCCTAGGAGATTCGAGCGGCGAAGCCATGTACGGCGGGCCCGGCACGGTTTTTCGCAACGTTTTCAAGGACCTTCCGGAAAGCCTCGATCCGTCCGACCTGATTACACTGCATGACAATCTGTTCCTCAACGGGAACGCCGTGTCGATCAGCGCTGGTTCGAATGGAGCGGGGACCCACGAGCATCTGTTTAATGCCACGTTCGACGAATGCAACGACACGATTTACAACAACGTTGCCATTACGGTCGCATCCGGGGAAGGATTCAATCCGGTAGTCGGGTCGGGCTGTAATGAGTTCATTTTCAACAACGTGGTTACCAATGTTACCATGGCAATCGACGGCGCTGGGGTTAATACCTTCCTGATTGGGTCCACCGGAAACGGTGCCCGATACGTCTTTAATAATACTTGCGAAGGCGGACCGAATGGTCAGGGTGGCCCAACAACCGGCTGCTATCGGATGGGCGGTGGCACGACCAATCTCTTCAACAACCATACGATAAGTTCCCTGGCGAACGGCGGAATCATACAGGTTGACAGTGGCACCGTAAATCAGCATAACAACGTCACTCAGTCATTGTCCTCCGCAAACGGCCAAGGTTACAGTTTTGACCAAAGTTTTGAGTTCTCACCTACCAGTGGTAGCGGCGCGACGGTCGGTGCGGGGACAAGCCAAACGAACGTCTGTTCGATGATACCCGACTCCGCTGCCTCAGCCGCCTGCCAGGATGACACCTCCTACGCCGTGGGATATGACACCTCGAATCATACAGTGATCGTCCCCGCCCGTACGCCGCAGGCCAGAAGCGGCAATTGGGACGCTGGAGCATATCAGTTCAATGGCGCTGGCAACCAAGCCCCGGTCCCGCCAACAGACATTCAAATCTCGGTGCAATGAGTCTTCCTTAAGGATTGCTCCGGCCCCTGTTGATTACTCTTAGGGCCGGCCCTCGCAGCCTGGCTCGCATTGCTCTTCCTCGCTTCACATGGATAGTTGATACTTATGATTCGAGGCGAGCCGCCGATCCCGGTGGCGTTGCCTGAGTCAACAAAATTTAGCCTCGCAAGCGAATGGCAGACTCGTCCAATCCGGCTTCCGCGCCCTCCAGCTTGGCTCTCTCAGTAGGGAAGGGCACCTTTTTTGGCATCGTCGCCAACTTTGCTCAAGTAGGAACCAGATTCGTCACAGTTCCCATAGTCATCGCGTACCTCGGGCTAGGCGGGTACGGCATCTGGAACATCATCATGGCAACCGCCGCGTACATGCGGTTTGGGAGTGCCGGCATTAAGTCCGCTTACCAAAAGTACGTCGCTGAAGCCACAGGAAACGGGGATTACGAAACGGCGAGTAAGCTTCTTAGCACGGGATCCGCTGTGATGCTGCTTTTATCCGCCGCCGGACTGATCCCTATCTCGATCTTCTCGCATCAACTGGCTCATGCGGCAGGCGTGCCAGGAGTGTTTCTCCATTCAGCTGCGGGCGCAATTTCCATGCTGGCGTTGTTCATGGTGTTTGCCAACACCGGATGTGTCTATGAATCGATCATCATGGGCGGGCACCGGATCGACCTGATCCGAAAGGTTGGCACGGTGACCACGGTTGCCGAAGCCATCGCGATAATTATCGTGCTCCACTTTGGATATGGTCTTTTTGCCATGGCCACCGTGATGGCCGCGTCGGAGGCGTTATACATTGCATTCTGCTTCTTCGTCTCTCGGCGCCTCATTCCCCAAATTCGAGTAAACGCCGCGCACGTCACAAAGACTGTCCTCTACGAGCTCGCCCGATTCGGCGGAAGCTACCAACTGGTGAGCGTATTGGAGATCTTGTACGTCGCGATTCTGCCGGTCGCAATTCTGCGATCATTTGGAGATAGCATGGCCGGTGTGTATGCGATTGTGACGCGCGTCATAACGGCTGCATTGATACTCGACGAGGCCTTTCTTCTTCCGATCCTATCCGGAGGCACAATGGTTTTCGCCTCGGGTTCCGTCGAAAGAATGCGCTCGCTGCTTATAAAGTCATTCAAAATCACGGTGGTTCTCTCACTCCCTCCGCTGGCCTTTGCGGCTGCCTTCGGCACTTTAATGGTAACGGCTTGGACTGGGCAAACCGACCCGTCCATTCGAGGCGCTTTGTGGCTGGTCGCTCTGGCGGCTCTGTTCAAGGCCTTTTATAGACTTCAACTGGTTATGTATCGCGCGTCCGGCAGGGCTGTGATGGACAACATCCGACAGGGCCTGGGGATTGTGACGCTGCTGGTAGTTTCTTTCCTTGCCCCCCAATTAGGTTTCTACGGCGTCCTCGGCGGACTGGCACTGTCGGAACTCGCGGGGATGCTCTTTATGTTTTACGCTGTAGAGCAAACTTTCCGTCGCTTTGAAACTCGATCCCTTTTGCCCGACGTTTTGAAAGTCGCGATAGCAACAATGGCAATCCTCGCGGCTGGTTCAATCGCACTTCACATTCCGCTGCCCCGTTTCTCCTTGGCGGGTGAGCGGATCACTGCCGCTATTCGGCTGGGCATCGTGACGATAGCTTCCCTAGCTGTTACGTGGCCAGCCGTCACTCTCACAAAATCTCTGACGGCCGAAGAAGGTCAGACCCTGTTACATATTGTATTTCCGAGCCGCCGAAAAATAATTAATACGCCTAGCGAAGAGGCAGGGGGGTAAACGGACAAAGGCGGGAATTTTCGGATGTTGGCCGTCCTATTCACGAACAAGGTGTTACCGCAGGAGGAACAATCACGATCGGCGAAAATTCATGGTTGGGGCAAGGGGCAGTGATTGTTTGCAACACGGGCGAGTTGACGA
>JBOGNE010000049.1:0-2859 GCA_050747005.1 Candidatus Acidiferrales bacterium | reverse complement strand
GGTATCCCACATGCAACGTCCTTGCTGTCGAACCCGATCCCGGCAATTTCGCGATATGCCGCCGCAACCTAGCCCCGTTTGGCGAACGCGCCAAGGTCATTCATGGGGCTGCATGGGTGGAACGCACAAAATTAGTTCTTGAGAGAGGCGCCTTTCGGGACGGCCGGGAATGGACGACCCAGGTGAGGGAAGCGGCAACGTCCGGGCAGGAATCAGCCAGCGTCGAGGCGTACGATGTGCCGACGCTGATCGGCCTCTCCAATAATCCTGAGATTGACCTTCTGAAAATTGACATTGAGAGAAGCGAACTCGAGCTTTTCTCGCGCAATACGGAAAATTGGCTGCCTCGCGTGCAAAATTTGTGTGTTGAACTGCATGGCACGGACTGTGAAGATGTATTTTTCCGAGCACTCTCAAAATACTGCTACGATCTAAGCAGGCCGGGGGATCTGACGATTTGCCAGAACCTAAGGAAATAGCCTAAGAATTAGACGCTGATCTCATTTCCTTTCAGGGACGACTCCACCGGAATTGTCTCCCTGTTCTTGTGCGCCAGAGGAGGGCGGATCAAGGGAAACCGAAGAAGTTCGCGCTTTGTCCGGGGAAGGGCGCGGAAAACGCAGGGTACGATACGTAGCGATGGACAGCGCATAAGCCCAGATTGCCCCGTCAACCGGAAGGAAGTAAAACCGGCCCTTGAGCAGGTTCCGTGCGCTTTTTACGAGAGTCCATTTGCTGAGATGAAAATAGAGCCTAACCAGCGAGCTTTCCGCTGGAGAATACCAGCCGCTATCGCGTAACTGCTTTATCGCTAGCTCCCCTAGAGAGTCTTGCTGAATGGAAACGCAACCACTGCTTGCGACAAAATGTGATTCCCATCCGACCTTTTTCATTCGTTCACAGATGTCCGAATCCTCATGGTGGCGGCGAAACCGGACATCATAACCGCCGACCACGTCGACCGCTTCCTTGCGAAATAAGACGGCGTGGCCGTGAGCGAAAGCTATGGGGCCTGATTGCTCTGGATATTTTGGCTCTTGAAACCGCATTCGCCAGCGGGTGAACAGACGCTCCGGCCTCGCAGGGACCACACGCGTTGCACAAGCACCGACGGAGGGTCGACTGATCAAGTAATTTCGGCAAGTTTCGAGCCAGTCCGGATCGGGAAGAATTTCCGTGTTGACGCAGGCGAGAAATGTCGCATGTGAGAGAGCGATTGCAGCATTGCGGGCCGCGGAAATCCCCTGATTCCGCGGCAGGCGAAGAAGGGCAATCTGAAAGTTGGTTTTCGCCCAATCGGGAAGGGACACGGCATCGGGTGAGCCATCGTCGACGACGTAAACTCGCGCAACGGGATAAGTCTGTTTGAGGCACGCCGCGAGTGTTGAGGCAAGCGCCTCCGGGCGCTCACCGTAAACGGGGACGATCACGTCGACGGCGGTTTGCTCTTTCAGGGTTTCTGGGAAAGCGAGAGTCTCAGGGAGAGTTCGGTCATTGCCAGACAGCTTCGAATCTTGCATTTGGGTGTGCGTCTTTTCTAGGAAGGTACGCACTCACGGCACTTGCACGGGTTCCCCGCCGCGCCAGTATAGAACCTCGGCCGATGGGCAAGCAAGTTGCGGGGAGGCAGAACACACTGGCGGCTGCGCTCGCCGGCGCCGCACTTCCGCACTCACACCTGCTGTATACTTAATTTTTTCGAATTATTGATTATCCAAATACGGGCCGCTGGTTGCATCCGGGCTTCCCCTGGCAGGCGAGAGAGAGTCAGATGACAAACGCGAAAGGTCTTCTCCGCCTCAACTTGGGTTGCGGACTGCAAACGGCGGATGGATGGATCAATGTGGACGGTTCTTGGAATGCAAGGCTCGCCAAGCATCCGCGACTGCGGCGCTTGCTTGCCTCCCTGCATCTCATGGCGAAGGATAAGTCCGAGATTCCGTGGAGCTCGAAAATCTTTATCCACGACATCCGCGAGCCGCTGCCATTCCCCGACGGCTCCGCCAGTGCCGTTTATGCATCGCATGTTCTGGAGCATCTATATGTTGAGGAAGGCCGGAACTTAATTAAGGAATCTTTTCGTGTACTTGCCCCTGGTGGGGTTCTGCGAGTGGTGGTCCCCGACCTCAATGCGATTATGCTGGAATACATGGGAGAACGCCCGTTTGGCGAGCTATCCGCGGAGATGGCATCGCTAACCCCCGCAGATCGGGTCAACCAGCGGTTGCTCATGCGCTGGCCGAGCCCGGCGGGCGGCAATTTGCTGTACCGGATTTACAACTCCTGGCAAGATTTTCACACGCACAAATGGATGTATGATTCAATTTCGCTCGCCGCTCTATTTGAGTCCGTAGGTTTCGCCGAAGTTCAACCCAAGACCAGCGGCCAGAGCAAAATTGCCAACATCGAAGAAGTAGAGGACCCGAGCCGGATTCTTAATGGCGGTGGAATTTGCGTCGAGGGCGTCAAGCTGTTGCGATCATGATTTCAGGAGCTTTTCAGGAAGCCTCAGCCCCGCGGAGACCCACGGTAGCCATTGCCCCGATTCGTTTTGCCCTTTGTTTGGCCCCCGCCAGCGTATGGGAGCACAAATGAGAATCGCTTCAGCGCTTCGGTTGGGCGAGTTTCGCAGGAGCCGGGTGACTCTTTTCGGGATACTGGTTGCCGGCGCCTTTGGCGCTTACGAAGCTGCGCAATATATCATCTACGACAACCTGAAGGGTTTGGCCTACGTGGCCATGTGCCTCGTGGGCGGAGCGATCGTCATTGCGATTCTCAACAATTGGCGAAATGGCGTGTACCTTTTTCTGAGCTGGCTTTTGTTCGAGGATTTTGCCAGAAAATTCCTCGGCAATAACA
>JBOGNE010000048.1:0-26298 GCA_050747005.1 Candidatus Acidiferrales bacterium | reverse complement strand
TCTGTTGGTAGCGGGTATGAAAATCACATCCTATAATCAGCATTGCTCGGCTCCTTTCTCCCGAGCCCTGGTCGTTAGCGCAACCAAGTCTACTCGGGAGTGGGAGCCGACAGCGTCATCTAATCAGCCACCCGCCTGTTCTGGCTCGTTTGAATCAATCCTAGTGCAACTGCCGTTCCCTTCGAGGCAAATCCCCGACCATGCGCGACACCGCTTGGAGGATGAGAGGCTCAATTTGCGTTCAACCCAAATTTTCGGCTGAGGAGTTTTTGTTTCCAGCGTCCCTCCATTTTCGCAAGAACATCAGGACTAGCAGACGACGAAGCGACTTCAAGCACAGATACTTGGTAATCAGCAGCGGGAATATCCTGCATCCTGCGATTCCCTCCGTGACCCGATGCAGCGTACTGCTCCCATCGCCCCCAAAATCCGCCCACACCTTGGGCAGAGCCGACGTATTGCTTGCCAGTGTCAGGATTGGTCAGCAGATAAATGCCCGCTACCGCCGACAACGCAGCCCGCCACGCGGCGGGTACCGCCACCAAATTGCTCAATCTCTCGCAAAAATCCAAAAAGCCGGGGAACTGCCGCTCACCGGCAGAGCGCCGGATTTCTATGATGGTCTTCTCTTTCTTGCGAGCTAACTGAACCCAACTCCGATATCCCGGTCCCCATTCAACAATAAGGCGTCCCCGGTATTGAGCTAGCTTGGAACTTAACACCAAATCGTAAGAATTCAGACCCGTCACGTCTTTGCCGGAAAGCGGGTCAACAATTCCCCGTCCAGCTTTCCCGACACCTTTGTTTTCATATATCCCGACAAACAAAGTCTCATCTAGCGGAGTCGCCACAAAGGAAGCGAGTAATCGCGCTCCCTTGAAAACGGGTCGGCGCTGAATCTGTTGATAGAGGTCGAGCCGTCCATCGGCGGCCAGCCAGAGTTGATACGGACTTAGCCTCCCTGCGTAGCGCGTGTCCTTATGGCGAACCAACTTGACATGGGCGGGGTCAATGCCCTCTTCCCGAAGCAATGTATTGAATCGAATCATTCCGCCCTCCGTCTGAGGCACGTAATGGCGGGTGGCGCATCCTTTCGGCTCCGCACATTTCTGATTTTGGACTTCGCCTTTACGGCAACACAAGGGCGGATGATACCATAGAGAAGGCGTTGTCAAGAGACACGTGTTCGGTGCAGTGCTGTGAAGCACCGCGTGGCTGCCAGAGTGGTTGAGGGCCGAAACCCTGGAACTGTCACGGTGAATCATCCTGCGGTGAAGTCGTTCCACCAGCCATCGATACGGCCTGCACTTCGGGCGGGTGGGTCACCGTTTCGGCCAGATTTTTCCCACCAAATATAAACGTTGAAAGACGATCCGTCGTTCTCGGACTCACGAAACCATGCGCGGGGTGCCCTACCCTTTGGTTTTTAAGGGTGGGGCTTTTGACCTGCGCAACGGATGCGCAACTCGTCCGGGTCGATTGAAAGAAGAATCGCGCCCGACTGGGCATAGAACGCATAACTGCTCCACGGCCAGTCTTTGGCGTGACGGACCAGCCCGCGCGCAACCGGGTTCACGTGCATGCAGTGAATTTTCTCGTTCCGCTTCTTCCGGCTCCAAACGTTGAGAGGCGGACATAGCCGGGCGCGACACCCCGGGGCCAAACGCCACCGTCAAAATCAGAGCGGGCGTTATTCGTAGCGGAGGGCGACCATGGGATCGACACGCATGGCCCGGCGCGCGGGGATGTAGCACGCGACGAGCGCGACGAGGACGAGCAGGATGGCAACGCCGGCGAACGTCAGCGGATCGTAGGCGCTCACGCCGAAGAGCATTTTAGTCATGAGCCGCGTGAGGGCGAGCGCCGTCGCAAGGCCGATGCCTACTCCAATCAGAGCGAGCTTCGCTCCTTCTCCCACGATCAGCCGCAACACGTCTCCCGGCTGCGCGCCCAGAGCCATGCGCAAGCCTATTTCATGCACGCGCTGCCCCACCAGATATGAAATCACGCCGTATATGCCAATGCTCGCCAGAACAAGAGCGAGCGCCGCAAAAACGGCCAGCAAAATCATGGAGAATTTTCTCGCGGCAATCGAATCGGCGATAATCGAGTCCATCGTCTGGACGTCGTAAACCACCTGCTGGCTGTTCATTTTTTCGATGGCAAGGCGAACCGAGCCAACGACCGATAGCGGCGAGCCTTTCGAGCGCAGCAGAACGCCTACGCCGTGGGCGAAAAGCGGCAAGAACTGGTCAGGAACCTGCATGATCGGCAGATAAAACTGCGCCTCGATTGCTTTCGGCCCATCGGTGCCGAGTCCCCACTGCTTGATGTGGCCCACGATGCCCACGATTTCGGGTTCGAGGCCGAGGAGCCCCAAATTGACCCGCTTGCCGATAGGATCTTCGTTCGGGAAAAACTTGCGCGCGAACGTTTCGTCAATGACGATAACCGGCGGCGAGTGCTCATCATCCTGCGCGGTCAGGAATCGCCCGCGCTGGAGCGGGGTACGCATCACGTTTAATTGGCCCGGCTCAACCAGATAGAAAAGCGACCAGTCCATGTCGGTGTCGGTGGCGGGTTTTGGCTGGCCTTCGTGCCAGAACGGAAGCTCGGAATCATCGGTCATCGGGAGCGATCCGGCCGTGATCGTCGAAGCCTCGATGCCCGGAATAGCCTTGATCCGATCGTCAAGCTCACGCAGAGCGGCGCGAATTGTCGCGGGGTTCGCGCCCAGCGATGGCGGAAGCGAAACGCTCAGCGTCAGCACGTTACGCGGGTCGAAGCCTGGATTGACGCTCCAAAGCGCGGCGAGGCTGCGAATCATCAGTCCCGCGCCGACGAGAAGAATCAGCGCCATGGCCATTTCAACCACAACGAAGATGTTCTGCGTGCGATGGCGAGAGCCGCTCGAGCCGCGGCCACCTTCCTTGAGGGTTTCCTGCAAGTTGGTGCGCCACGTTTTGAAGGCTGGCGCGAGACCAAAGATGACGCCGGCGAGCAAAGAAACTCCCAGCGTGAAGAACAGCACGCGTCCGTCAATGCCAATTTCATCGGAGCGAGGCAGTGCATCCGGCAGAATGGCGATGATCGCCCGAGTGCCGCGCCACGCGAGGAGCAGTCCGAGCGCACCACCGCCGACAGAGAGCAAAATGCTCTCGGTGAGAAGCTGCCGAATCACGCGCATCTGGCTGGCGCCCAGCGCCGTGCGAACGGCGAACTCGCGCGCGCGTCCAGTGGCTCGGGCGAGAAGCAAATTGGCAACATTGGCGCAGGCAATCAACAGAACGAATGCCACCGCACCGAGCAGAACGAACAGATAGGGCTCGACGTCGCCGACGACATCCTTCTTGAACGGCACGATGGTGACGCCCGAGTTGGCATCGGCTTCAGGAAAGGCCGCCGCCAGATTTTTCGTGATGCCAGCCATGTCCGCGCGTGCTTGTCCGAGAGTAATGCCGGGCTTGAGGCGTCCAATAGCCTGGCTTCCCATGCCGATGCGACGGTCGCGGAACGTGGGATCGTTCCATTGGCCGATCGGCACGTAGACGTCTCGCGCTTCGCGGCCAGCGATACGGAAACTCGCAGGCAGGACGCCGACGATGGTGTAGTCAGCGCCGTTGAGCGTCATAGTCTTGCCGATGACATCTCGAGCGGAACCGAATTTGCGCTTCCATAGTCCGCCGCTGATCATCACGACCGGCCCCGCACCGACTTGATCTTCTTCAGGGCGGAACGTGCGGCCGAGGACCGGGTGTACGCCGAGAATATCGAAGAGGCTTGCGGAGATCATGAAGCCGCGTAGGCGTTCGGGTTCGCCACTTCCCGTGAGATTGAAGTCATCCCCGCGGAAAGCGGCCATCGAGGTGAAACTGCGGTTATCGTGCAGCCAATCGAGAAAATTTGGGTAGGAAATCGAGGCTTCGTCCCATTGGGTCGTTTTCGAGTAAATCTTGACGAGCTGGTTCGGCTGCGTATAAGGAAGCGGATTCAGAAGCACTCCGTTGACGACGGAAAACAGCGCCGTATTCGCGCCGATGCCCAGCGCCAGGGTTAGCACGGCGATCGCCGTAAACCCCGGGTTTTTCAGGAGCATTCGAAAACCGTACTTGATGTCCTGCCAGAAAGTTCCCACGATTCCGGTGCTCCTCGAGGCATGGCCGCCATTCGGCGGCATGCATTCATGTCGTCTGCCCGGTGAGTGATACGAGAGGTGTCGGCGAATTGTTCCCTACTTAAGGAAATAGTCGCGCTTCTCAGGGTGAAAAGATTCCGTTATCCTTATGCGCTGATGCTGGATCTTGGATACGTACGAGAGCATTTGGATGCCATCGAAAAGATGGCGCGCGATCGCGGGATCGCGCTGGATCTTGCGCTATTCCGCGAAATTGATGCTGAACGGCGGCAGGTCATCACGGCGGCCGAGCGGCTGAAGGGCGAGCGCAACAGAGCGAGTGACGAAATCGCCCGGCTGAAAAAATCGGGTAGCGACGCGTCCGCGATTCTCGCACGAATGAAGGAAGTATCCGATGCGCTCAAGGAGGACGATCGGCGCGTGACGGATCTGGACGACGGGCTCCGGCAATTTATGCTGATGATCCCGAATATTCCGCACGCGAGCGTGCCCGTGGGAAAAGGCGCGGCGGACAATGTGGAAGTGCGCCGCTGGGGTGCTCCGCCGCAATTCGCTTTTGCGCCGAAACCGCACTGGGAGATTGGCGAAGCCTCGGGAATCCTGGATTTTTCGTCGGCGGTGAAAATCGCTGGCGCGCGCTTTGCGGTTTACAAAGCGCTTGGCGCGCGGCTGGAACGCGCACTCGCGAATTTCTTTCTCGATATCCACACGTGCGAACACGGCTACACGGAAATCCTTCCGCCATTTCTAGTGAACACGGCTTCGCTCACCGGTGTAGGCCAGCTTCCAAAGTTTGCCGCGGAGATGTTTCACGTCGAAGGAACGGACCTCTGGCTGACGCCAACTTCGGAAGTGGAACTAACGAGTCTGCATCGCGACGAAACACTCGACGCGGATGCGCTGCCGATCCGCTTGTGCGCGTGGACGGCGTGCTTTCGCTCGGAAGCTGGCGCCGCAGGGAAGGATACGCGGGGCCTGAAGCGGCAGCACCAATTTCAGAAAGTGGAGATGTTCAAATTCACGCGGCCCGAGCAGAGCTACGACGAGCTGGAATCTCTGGTGCGCGACGCGGAGGCTGTGTTGCAGCGGCTGGGGCTGCACTATCGTGTGATGCAGCTTTGCACGGCCGACCTGGGATTCGCCGCGGCGAAAACGTACGACATCGAGGTATGGCTGCCATCAACAGGAGAGTTCATGGAGATTTCCTCCTGCTCGAACACGGAAGCGTTTCAGGCACGACGCTCGGGAATTCGCTTCAAATCGAAGGGCGGTAAGAGTGAATTCGTGCACACCCTCAACGGCTCGGGACTCGCGGTGGGACGAACGTGGATCGCCATTCTGGAAAACTATCAGCAGGCGGACGGATCAGTGGTCATCCCGAAGGCGTTGCAGCCGTACATGGGCGTGGACCGGATTCCGGCCGCCACTTAGAAATCCCGCCACGGAGACACAACGGCACAAGCTTCGTGCCGCCTCCTCGCGCCTCCGTGGCAGGTTTGTTTCACTCCCGAGATTCGTGATCGTTCCGAAGACAGGTGGAAAACATTCCTCATTAGCAGTACGCGCAAGGACGACCTCTGGATGTATCGAATATGAATTATTCGAGATTTCTTGCGTCTGCCCGACGGGTGAGTTCCTGGGCGGGTCCGGGGAAGCAGCTGACTCCAAGCTGAAGGCGCTGTAGTTCCGATGGTTGGCCAGGAGGGACGGCAAGAAACCGGGAACGCGAGGCGGGGCCGCAGAGGTTGAAAATCGGCGGCCCTCCCTCAGAAGGCGGCGCTACATCCCAGAAGCGGGAGCGATGCTGTCGACGTGGAGCTGGCCATCGGTCATCACGTGGCCGGTGACTTTCACTTCCTGACCGAGGCTGGTGTCTGCGTTGACGGCATCCTGGTTGTGAATGTTCAATACTTTCTTCGATTTACCTTCGACGAAAACCCATGTAGCGCCCTTTTCCTTGACGCATTTTGTGGCGCATTCTTTGTGGTCCGCGCTCATGCCCTTAGCGGCGCAGGCGCTATCGCTGATCCAGCCGGTCCACGTCATGGTCTTTTCCTTGGCCAGGGTGGGCAGGCTAACCATCGCCAACAGCATGGCCAGAAGGCCCAGCGTGCTGAGAACTGTCTTCATAGTGAATTCCCCTCCGAGTGAGATTTTCTAACCTGGCGGCCAGGCGACATTCCCGGCCGACCCTCAGATTCTAACTCCTGTACGCGCCTAAATCACAATCGGATTGCCTGAGGTAATGTTATTTTCATTTCGCCCAGCGGCCAAAATCATCGCGGACGGTTCGGCGCGGGGGAGGGACGATGCGGAAGATCCATGACGCGGCTGAAAACGGCTCAGGATACCGGGCCGACCAGGACCATGGGACCCGTGGGTTGCGGCTTACCGCCGGCGGGCTCGAGCGTGACGGCGAAAGCCTTTGGTGCGATGCCTGGAGGCACTTGTGCTGTCAGAGATGTTATTCGGCCAGCGGCGGGATTGAAGACACCCGCACTGATGGGTTTCCCGTTTGCGGGGACGAGCCATAGTTGATAGCTCTTACCCTCAGGGGCGGGCGCGAGCTGGCCATCGTAGAGCATTGTTCCCTCGCGCGCATTGTAGAGCACCCGCGCGCTTCCTTCGGGCGCGCCAGGCTGCCGCGCAAGCTTTACCACGATTGTGTCGTGAGCTTCGACGAGATTCACCACCGCACGGGCGCGGTCGAGTTCTGTCTGCTGCTGCTGGATCGCGGCGTGAGACGCTTCGATCTGGCGGTTGAGCTTTGCGTTTTGGGTCCAAAGGAAAATTGCGGCAATCGCGGCAATAGCGAACGCGGGGACAAACACGGCGACCCACCACCGGCTGAGGACTCCGCCCTCGCGAGCGAAGTCCCGCCGAGATATCGGTCTCGCGGAAATCGCAGCCGGCGTTGCCGAAGACGCGTGAACCTGCTGCATCAGGCGCTCCTTGACGCGAGGAGAAGGCGCGGTCTCCGGGGCCGCTAGAGCCAGGAGGGCAATGCGTCCCCGCGCTTCGGCGAGCTTCCGCGCGCAATCGGCGCAGGAGCTTACGTGTGTTTCGATCGCCTGCTTCTCGGCGCCTTCGAGCGCGCCAAGTACGTAGAGATCGAAATCTTCTTCCCGAGTTGGATGACCGTTCATGGGTGCAAAGTTCGCCTTAATGTTTCAACCGCCGTGCGCAAACGCGTTTTCACGGTTCCGAGCGGATCGCCGGTGCGCTGGGCGATCTCGCTGTGCGTCAATCCCTCGAAATAGGCCAGTTCGACGGCGTCGCGCTGTTCTTTCGGAAGCTCTTCGAGAACAATCCTGACGCGAGTGACCAATTGGTTTCGCGCAATGACGGTCTCGAGGTTATAGGGCAATACGACGGTATTTTCCGTTAGCTCATCGCCCTGGCTTGGATTCTTCCGCCGCAGACGCGAAATTGCCCGGTTGCGCGCGATCACCATCAGCCATCCCGGAAGTGACCCGCGCGACGCATCAAACTGCGCGGCGGTTTGCCATAGCTGATAGAAAATGTCCTGCAAGATCTCCTCGGTCGCTTGCGTGTCCCGCAAAATGCGGTTCAAGACGGACGAGAGCATTCCGGCGTAGCGGTCGTATAGCTCCGCGAGCGCCGCCTCATTGCGCTGGACGATTCTCTCAACGAGGACCGCATCCGCGGGCCTCAAATCCGCTCCCGGCTCCGAACTCACGAGATCCTTGCAGTTCCGCTGCTTCAAGTACGCGCGGGAGAGAGTTTGTGGATTGCCAGAAACTCTCCGCGCGTTGCAGGAAATGAACTTCGGGGAGAGCGTATCCCGCTTAGGCGTTGCGGTCAACGGAGAATAGAGATACGTTCGCGAGCAAAAGAAAGCCTATTGTTTCCGGTACCGCATCAGCGCGTGCAGACGATAACATCTTCTAAATCAATCTGATAGAGACAATCCCACGTAAATTTTCAGGTATCTCGTTGATTCGTCATTCCCAGCTAGAATGGGTTTCGATTGACTTCCTTCGTGACTGGACTAAACTTCGTCTCTCGCAGCAGTTACGGGTATCTTGGGGCTCTTAAAGACAGTTCTTGATGATCGAAGGCAGCGAAAAGTCTCCCGGATCAGGAGGAAGGCAAGATGGCCACTGTTGCCAAGGCGGTGCCGCAACCCATACCGCGGATTGCGCCGCGCGAAGATCTGAATCCCTACCGCATTTCGCAAATCCAGTTCGACATCGCCGCGGAATATCTGAAACTAGACGCCGGCCTCCGCCAGATTTTGCGCACGCCGAAGCGCGTGCTGGAAGTTTCCGTTCCCACGAAGATGGACAACGGGCAAGTGAAGGTTTTCACGGGATTTCGCGTGCAGCACAACGTGGCGCGCGGACCCGCGAAGGGCGGCATACGCTACCATCCAAACGTCACGGTTGATGAAGTGAAAGCGCTTGCGTCGTGGATGACGTGGAAGACTGCTGCCGTAAACATACCCTTCGGCGGCGGCAAGGGCGGGGTGATCTGCGATCCGAAGCGGATGACCAAGCCGGAACTCGAGCGCATGACCCGGCGTTACGCGTCGGAAATTCTTCCGCTGATCGGCCCCGAGAGAGACATTCCTGAGACGGACGTCTACACCGATTCGCAAACGATGGCATGGATCATGGACACGTACTCGATGACCAAAGGGTATTCGTCGCTCGGGGTGGTGACTGGCAAGCCGCTTTCCATTGGCGGGTCGGAAGGACGCAACGACGCGGTGGCGCGCGGGTGCGTTGTGGTGGTGGAAGAAGCATGCAAGATCAAGAAAATGTCGCTTCGAGGAGCGACCGTGTCGATTCAGGGATTCGGCAACGCGGGTTCGGTGGCGGCTCGTTTATTTGCCGAGAAAAAGGCGCGCGTGATTGCGATGAGCGATTCGCGGGGCGGCGTGTTCAATTCACGTGGGATCGACCCGCTGAAGGCGATGCGCTACAAGGAGCGTTCCGGAACCGTCGTCGGAATGCCCGGGACATCGCGGATTTCGAACGACGAAGTGCTGGCGATGAAATGCGACATCCTGGTTCCCGCCGGACTTGAAAACGCGATCACGCTGAATAATGCCGACCAGATCAAGGCGAAAATCGTCGTCGAAGCAGCCGACGGAGCGACTACCCCCCACGCGGACGAAGTTCTGGCGCGAAAAGGAATTTCGCTGCTGCCGGACATTCTGGCGAATGCGGGCGGCGTTACGGCGAGTTACTTCGAATGGGTACAGGATCTGCAGAGCTTCTTTTGGTCCGAAGCCGAAGTGAATGCCAAGCTTGAGGCTGTGATGCGCCGCGCGTTTCACGAAGTCCACGAATCGGCGCGCAAGCATCGAACGCACATGCGCACCGGCGCGTACGCTTTGGCGGTCGGCCGAGTCGCGGACGCCACGCTCGTTCGCGGACTTTTCCCCTAAACGCCAAACACAAAAAGCTCGCCAATTTCCCGTACTCCCTATTCGACGCTATGTCCTCGCCACTCGCGAGGATGAATTCTGTCATACCTGACGCAGATGCAGACTGGCGTTCGGATCTTCGATCGACACAGACGGCAGGCGGAACGCGGAAAGCTATTCCCGGGACATGAAAATCTTCAAATCGGAAGCCTTGCGCGGCGGGACCTGGGGTTCGACGCCGCGCCAACCCACGGGACGCCCGCGGATTGCCTCCTTGAGAGCCCGGAAGAGCACGACGTACATCATCTGGCGATAGTAGAAACGCTGGATAAGTAGCGGAGCCAGAAGCGTCCAGTCCTCGTCCTTCTCGAGCGCAAATGCCACAACGCAAGTGAGCAGGTCGATGAGCATGAAAATCGCAAAAAACACAAGAGAACGCTCGACGTCTTGAGCCGTCCAGAGCTGCGGAAGATGCGCGATCTGGAGTTGAGCCAATCCCCATAGAACCAGCGAGAGAATGAACAAGAGATCAATGAGCGGCGAAACAAGCGGGAGAAGTATCTGGAACAGGAAAATGTTGGGAATGGCGATCCACCCAAGCGTGCCGTAGCGCGGCTTGCCGAAAGTGTCGCGATGCTTCCAAACCGCCTGCAGCGTTCCGAACGTCCAGCGAAAACGCTGGCGAACCAACGCCTCCATCGTATCGGGGACTTCCGTGCGGCCGATGGCATCTTCATCGTACAAAATCTTCCAGCCTTCGCGGCGAATCGTGAGGGTGAGGTCCGTATCCTCAGCCACCGTGTCACCGGAAAATCCGCCATGGCTTCGAAGCAAATCCGCGCGCCACGCGCCGGCGGCACCCGGAACCACGGGAATGCAATTGAGCAAATCGAAAGCGCGCTTTTCGAGATTCTGGCTGGTGATGTACTCGAGGGCCTGCCAGCGCGTGAGCCAGCGATTGAGATTCATTACCTTCACGTTGCCAGCGACGGCTCCGACTTTCGGATTGCCGAAATGCCGTACGAGCCGCGGAATGGCTTCTGGATCGACCATCGTGTCCGCGTCAATTGAGACGACGACCTCGCCTATCGCTTCCGCAAGACCATGGTTTAGCGCGGTCGGCTTGCCGCGATTGGGCTGCGAGATCAATCGCACGCGAGCATCGCGTCCGAAACTTGCCTGCACGCGCTCGGCCGTGCGGTCAACGGAACCGTCATCGATGACCAATATTTCGAGCTTCGGATAATTCGAGGCGAGAAGAGACTGCACGGTGTCGACGATTGCCGTTTCTTCGTTGTATGCGGGTACCAGAACGCTGACTTCGGGCTTGTAATCCGGATAATCGTCCGGCGCCGGACGAAACTTTTCAGCGATCGCGAGCAAACCGATGATGAGCGCGCGTCCGCTCACCAGCAAAATACCCGCGATGAAAATAAACGCGATGACCGCGCGAAACCAGCGGAAGATATCGAAAATAAATGCATCCGCTCGCGCGAACAGCCATTCTTTGTGGCTGAGCGGCGGCATCACCTGCGCACGGGTTTGTCCGAGAAGGTCGGACACGGAGACGAACTCGAATCCCTTTTCGCGCAGGGCGTCGATCACGCGAGGCAACGCCGCGACGGTGTGGCTGCGATCGCCACCGCCATCGTGCATCAGAATGATATTGCCCTTCCCGGTGACCGCCTGTGACACCACGCGCTGCACGATCGTGTCCGCCGGCGGAGGTGGCCCGCCATTCGCTTCGCCCCAATCGTGCGGATCGATACGCGCGCCGACGATGATGTACCCCATCGCCTGCGGAACCGGAAGCATCTGAATTTCGCTGGCGGTTTCGGGCTGATGATCGATTCCGTAGGGAGGACGGAAAAGGCGCGTCTTGACGCCAAGGCTGCTTTCGAGGAGAAGCTCGGTGAGGTTCAACTCGATCTGCAATTGCGACTTCGAAATCGTTTCAAATTCAGGATGCGTGAAGGTGTGATTGCCGACTTCATTTCCCCAGGCGTACTCGCGTTTCACGAGCTTCGCATCCTGGTTGGCAGGATCGCCGATCACGAAAAATGTCGCTGGAGCGTGCTTCTCCCTGAGAACGTTGAGGATTTTCGGCGTCCAGCTAGAATCAGGTCCGTCGTCGAATGTAAGCGCGACTTTGTGCTGCGCCGCGCCCATCTGCTGGATCCGCCAAGTGAGAGGATAGCTTTCGAAGGTTTCATCGGTGAAGGTGTCGGTGGCGGAATCGTAGTCGAAAGTCCTGCGGCCGCTTTGAGGAGTAGCGGTGATTCGCCAGATGTCGCCATCGCCCTCGAGGATCAGATCGTAGCCGGGAGGGACATCCTCGAGCTTGGAGCGAATCTCATCGTCGGGGTGAGTTGTATCCCAGATGTCCCAAAGCGAAGGGTCTTCGGTGCCAAGGCGCCAGAGGGCCGTGCCGCGCACGCCGGCGCGTTCGGCGACCCGAAGCTCGTTGTAGGCGGTGATGCCATCCAGCATCCAGACGTTGTGGACTTCGTTGTTCTCGTCTTCGTAGGAATAGTGCGGATTGAGTGAATCGGAATCAAATTCAATGTCGGCGCCAGATTCGAGCGCGGTGATGACTCCTTGCTGGAACGTGACGAATGGCGCGACGGGATGCGGATTCTTTTTCGACTGTGCGGGCCAATCGTAGCCGTAATTTGCTATGCCCATCACGATCTTCGCGGGAGGCACGATCTTCAAAATATTTTGAATATTGCGGACGAACCAATCCTGGGCGGCGACTGGTCCGGGATCCGAAGTCGGGTAGTGAAAGTCATAGTTCATCAGGATGACGGCGTCCGCTTGCGACGCCAGATATTTGTAGTCGTAGCTCCAATCGGCCGCCGGAAGCGCAACCATGAGTTTCAGGTTAGCCGCATGAAGCGTTGCTCCTAGATCGTGGATGAAACGCCCGAAATCCTGCTGGCTTGATTCGGGCATCTGCTCGAAATCCACGACGATGCCGGGTTCATGCTGCGACATCGCAAAGGCTGTCAGTTCTTTCGATAACCGCGCTCGCGAGGCCGGGTGCGCGAGCATTTCTGCCATTTCCTTTACGAGCCAATCCTTGCCGTCGTAGTTGTTGACCATCGACATCATCGGCAGTTGCTGGTCAACGCCGCTGGTGCGCAGCCAACTGACCAATTTCGGATCCTGATCGACGTTGACATGGCCGTCCGCCGACACTGCGTGCAGCGCTTCGGGGATCAGAAGGTCGATATCTTTGTAATGCTGCTGAAGGGAGGCCAGGCTGGTGGCGTCCCAGCTGACGTAAAATGCCGCACGCAGGGGATCGTAATTCTGTGGAATCTTGCCAAGCGCCGCGACGCGACGTTTGCGCCCTGGGCGCACCGGCCTGGGCTTCTGGCGCCGATGAATAGCGTGTAGGCCGCCGTGCGTGTCAGGACGCAGAAAATCAGGCAGGTCGGGATTGCGAAACACGTTGACCAGGAAAACGATGAGAACGAGCGTGAAAAGCCCCCCCCAGATTTCGAGCACGCGCCTGGTTCGGCGCCAACGGCGGCGCTCCTGGTCGTAGAAAATGGGCTTGCGTTCAGGCATCGGGACATTCCAAGCTATCGGTCCTTCGGGAAGCTGTCAATGAGCATGAGCCTCAAGCTTCGATGGAACATCGCCCTCGCGACGCTGGCGGGACTGGGGCTGCGCCTTTTCTTCGTGCTGCGGTACCCCACGTCGGATTCGGGCGATGCTCCATTTTACATCGCGCTTGCATGGAACTGGCTGAAGCATGGCGTTTATGGTTTCCCGATTTTGGGAAAGTTAACGCCTGTGGATATGCGCGTTCCGGGGTATCCAGCATTTCTCGCTGCGGTGTTCACATTCGCAGGCCAATCGACGCGCGCGGTTATGGTAACGCAAACCGTGATGGATCTTGCTACGTGTTTCCTGATCGCGATGATCGCTTCACGGCTGGCCCCCATAAATTCGCGAAGAAAGGTGGCAATTGCCGGATTGTGGCTCGCGGCGCTGTGCCCTTTCACAGCGAATTACACGGCGGTGGTGCTTACGGAAACCCTTGTAACCTTCCTGACGGCATTGGCGATTTTAGTTTTGCTCGAATCGGACCTTGTGGCGAAGCGAGAGCTCAACGCCGACCCGGCGGCTACGAACGCCCGGCGCACGGGTCCATTAAATCAGTGGTTTCTCGCGGGAATCATTGTGGGGTTTGGAGCTCTCGTGCGACCGGAGACGCCACTGCTGCTTTTTGCCGCAGGCCTGGTATTACTCGCCAAGTGGTGGCGTCCTGTAAATTGGCTCAAGCTGGTGCGCGCGGGAGTCTGGATGGGTGTGGGACTAATTCTTCCGCTGGTGCCTTGGGCCGCACGGAATTGGCGTACCCTTCACGACGTCCAATTCCTAGCGCCGCGATACAGCGAATTACCGGGCGAGTACACGCCGCGCGGGATATACGCCTGGACGAATACATGGCTGTGGCGATTCGGTGATGTCTACCTGACATTATGGAACCTGAACGTCGACGAGATTTCGATCGATAAGCTGCCCTCGACGGCTTTCGATTCTCCGCAAGAGCGGGCGCGCGTGTCAGACTTGCTCGACCAATACAATGAGACGCTGACGGTTGGCCCCGAGGTCGACAACCAATTTCGCGAAATCGCCCGCGAGCGAACGCAGCGCCATCCGCTGCGCACGTACCTCGAGATCCCGCTGCTTCGCACGCTAACGTTGTGGTTCACGCCGCGTGTGGAACTGCTCCCTGTCTCGGGCCACATGTGGCCACTGGGCGAAGAATGGGAAGACGACCGCCAGGATTTTCTGACCACGCTGGCGCTTACAGCCGTGAATATTTTTTTCCTTGCGCTGGCGCTTGCCGGAGCGTGGATTGCGAGACGAAGACCTGGCTGGGCGTTCCTGATTTTGTTCATTCTGGTGCGCACGGTATTTTTCGCGAAGTTCGTCGAGACGCCTGAGCCGCGATACCTCCTCGAATGTTTTCCTGCCGTGATTGCCTTGGCCGCGCAGGTTTGGTCGAAGCCAAATCACGAGCCTGTGATGCCGGCGGCTGTTCAGCTTTCTTCGACCGGCTCCGGATGAATCGTCAGGCGGAAGATCTGGGGGAACCGCTCCTTGACGCGATCTTCGAGACCAGCAGTGACGTCGTGGACCTCGGTAATCGGCAGGCTGCCGTCCATCGTGCAGTGGCAGGAGACGAGAATCTTGTGGTCCACGCTACGAACGTGCACATCGTGGCAATCCTTTAGTTCGTTGTACTCCGATTGAAGTGAATTTACGAAATCCTGCACGGACCGCGAGAGGCCTTTCATTTCTTCAGCCCCGGCGATTCGCGCTCCCAGCGGTTCGATGTGGATATTAACGAGCGTTTTGGGACCTGTCGCCTGGCGGATTTCATCTTCGATGCCCGTGGCCTGGTGATGAGCTTCGCGGAGCGTTGAGGTTTCTGCAACTTCGAGGTGCAAGTCAACGAACAGGCGGCCTTCCACGAGATGCGCGGAGAGTTCGTGCACGGCCAGCCCGCGGCGCTGCGCGATGGCACGGATGGTATCGAAAAGATGCTCGTCGCGCGGCGCGCGCGGCTCAACGTGGACCACGACATCAGCCGGAATCATCTGCGTGATGCGGCGTTCGATCCGATCGGTGGCGGCGTGCGCCTGTTCGAGCGTCACCGTGCGCGGGACGCTAACCGTGACGTCCACGAAATACCGCTGCCCAGCGCGCCGCACTCGGACGCGCTCGGTCTGCAGCACGCCTTCGGTTGTCTCCACGGCCTTGAAGATTCGTTCGCGCAGGCCCCGCGGTGCAACGTCAAGCAACGCATCGGCCGTGCGCTTCCCGAGTCGTGAGCCAATCCAAATAATTACGCCCGAGACCACCAGCGCCGCCACGGAATCAAGCGAGCCAAGCCAGGGAATCTGCAATTTCTGACCAAGCCAGACTCCCGCGATTCCGAGGATGACGACGAATGTGCTCCAAACATCGGTCGAGAAATGCAAAGCGTCGGCTTCCAGGGCTTCGCTGGGATATTCTTTCGCAACGCGACCGAGGGAACGAGACCGGAAAATATCGACGCCCATGCAAATCGCGAGAATCACGAACGCCATCGCGCTGGGACGAATATGGGCTTGGTGCAGCAGGAGCCGCTCGAGGGCTTCCCAGATAATGTAGACCGCCGTCATGAGAAGCAGGGCTGTTTCAATGAACGCGGAAAAACTCTCCACCTTGCCGTGACCGTAGAGATGCTGGGCGTCGGCGGGCTTGTCGGCGACTCGAACCGAAAAATACGTAATGACCGCGGCGATGAGATCGAGGATCGAGTGCAGAGCTTCCGATAGAACGCCCAGGCTGCCGGTGGCAAAGGTGAGGAATATTTTCAGACACACCAGAAAAACCGCGGAGCCGACGGATGCGAGGGCGGCCACCCGCTTTTTCCGAGACCCGCGCGATAGTTTTTCGGGCATCGACTCGAGCGATTATACGCTCGCGCGCCTGGGCGCAAAGCGACACGCACGCGTCCAGGGAACGCCCGCTACCGGCGGGCTGGGGCAGGCCGGGACGCGAATATCCACGTGCGGCGAGCTATTGCAGGGGCGGAGCAGGAACGATCGGAAGGCGGCGAGGTTCGCCGTGGAAGCCGCGAATTTCGACTTCGTCGAGGAGCAACGATGGCGCGATGACAGTGCTGGGAATGCCTCCCTGGACGGAGCCGAACGCGCCAAGGGCCGTTCCAGCGAATCCGCCGGCAGGCGCCTGCATGTACGTGTGGACGTAAGCATCGTTGCCGGTCGCCAGAATATTGCGCAGGGAGCGAAGCGTGAGCCCTTCGATGTGTCCGCCGCGCACCAATTCCTCATGGCCATCCGATACGTAAACGCGATAGACGAGCAGCGGGACACGCAAGCCGTTCGAGAGGCCGCCCGCGACCGAGCCTATGAAGTCGGAAAAATCCTGCTGGCTAAGGGACGAAAGAGCGGGATTATCCATTCGCTTCACTTCCAGGCACCATTCGTGGCCGTCGTCTTTGCATGCCGCGATGAATTTTACGCGGAGCGCTGCGGGATCGGCGCCATCGCTCGACTGAAACAGAAGATTACTGCTGAGCGCTTTTGGATCGGAAAGCAGGGCCGAGCGCGCGTGCCCGTTGGACGCGGAAAAATCAGGGCCGGGGCGGCGCGACATCAGCTCGTTTTTCAGGATTCCATTTTCGACGAGCGAAACGCGCTGCGCCTTCACGCCCTCATCATCCACGTCGTAACTGCCCAAAAGCGGCTGACCCTGAAAATCCTTGAGCGTGGGGTCATCGACGAGCGAGACCGTCGCGGGCAGTACGCGCGTGTTCACGCGGCCGGACCATTCGCTGCGGCCGCCCATTCGATCGAGAATTTCGTCGAAAGCTGGAACCATCGAGAGCGGAGGACGCGCTCCGGAAAGAGACGGCGCGAGCGCCTGCGCAAGCAGAGAGCCAGCGGCCGGCGCGTCGAAAAGCACCGGGCCGGTGTAATCCGGAACCAGCGGGCTCGCGCGAAGGGCCATCAATTGAGCCCCCGCGTTGTCGAGGGCTTTCGCAACATCAGGCGGGCCAGGTAAATCGGCGGGACTCGCGGCGTACACCGCATAAAAGTTGTGAAGCGGCATGCCGTCGTCCGCCTGCGTATCGAAAGCGGCTTCGATGCCGGCAATGCTGTGCGAAGTGCGGATCGTCGTGCCTTCGCTGTTCATCAGGTATGATGTCACGTAAATCAGGTAATAATTCACGCGAGCGCCGTAAAGATCGGGAAACGCTTTCAACGCGGCGGAAGCGGTCCGCGCTTCGTCTTCCCAATTGCGCGAAGTCCAATCGGGTTCAACGCGCGGGTCGATCTTGGTGACCGGAGGTTCTTTCGAGAAATCGTCGATCTCGGGAGCTTTCGTAAGGCTGCGCAGAAAAGCCTGTTTCAGGGACATCTGCGTGGCGGCGGATTTGTACGCCTGATCCGTGGCCAGCCACAAATCCTGCCGCAAGGAATTGTAATCGCGGTCGATGCCCACTTGGCCCGTGGAACCGAGAAATCCTTGAAAGCCATCTTCGCTGACGAAATTCGAGCTGTCGAGGTGATAATCGCCGACGCGCACGCCGACGCTCATGTAGCGATTGCGCGTGGTGTTCGTCGAAATCAACCCGCCGAATTCCGCCGAAATGGTGCGGACATCGATATCAAGCAACCGGTATTCGATGTAATAGGGCTTGTCGACACCCGGAATTTGCAGCCGTGTGCGCGAGCGTTCCATTTCGTCGTGCATGGCGCGAAGCGTTTGATCGTTGTCGCTCGCTTGCTCCTGCGCGATAGCACGCACATTTTTCGCGAAGAGAGAAGTGGAGGCCAGCGGGACCGCAAGCGCCGCGAGAAGTGCTATCGTTGCGAATTTCCTCACGGCTGCTCCCCTGCGGAATGATTCGCTTCCGGATCGTGCGCGGGAGCCGGAAGGATCGGCGGCTTATCCGTGGACGTCTCTTTCTTCTGGACTTCCATTTCGGAAATTAAAATTGCGGGTGCCACGGCGGAAACCGGCACGGAGCCTGATTCGGCGCCGCAATAGCCGTTGAAGATGTCCGGCTTATCGCCGGTGGCAACGATCTTGGTGAGCGAAACGAGCGGCGTGCCAACGATATCCACCCCCCGGACGAGCTGGTCGGGGCGTCCGTCTGGATAAACCTTGTACACAACGAGCGGCAGAACCTGGAAGGCCTGGGGTTGGCCGCGGCCGGTGAATGTAAATCCGCCGGCGATGTCGTCAATCAGAAGGCCGAATGGCTTGCCCTGCTGCTTCACAAGCTCGATCAATTTCTGGCGGAGCTCGCTGTCGGTGACGGCGTTTGTGCTTGAGACGATCAAATTTCCCTGGCGAGCCACCGGAACGTAACCGAGCTGGCGGCGTCCGTGTCCATTCGAATGCGGAATATCGATGAGAGGCGAGCGCGACATCAGGAAAGTCTTCAAAATGCCATGGTTGACGAGCTCGACGTCCTCGGCTGGAACGCCTTCGTCGTCGTAAAGATAATTTCCGAGCAGCATTTGGCCGTCGAGAGTGGCTTCCGTCGGATCATCTTTGATTGAAAGAAAGCTGGGAAGAATCTGCTGGCCGATTTTGCTCGTGAACGTCTGGCCCTCGTTGATGTCCTTTTGGCGGAATCCCTCGGCGCGATGGCCGAAAACCTCGTGGAAGAAAACCGCGGCGGCGCGGCCCGTCAGAAGAGCGGGACCGGCGTAGGGATCGACGAGCGGCGCTTTGTCGAGCGCTTCCGTCTCGGCGATCATCGTCTGGATGCGCGCGAACACGATTTTATCGTTCGGCGCGTCTTTCGGCGTGAGCCAATCGAAGTTTGCGTAGCGATTGATGTCCATGCCGTCGGGAGCCTTGCTTTGGACGTACAGTTCCAAGCGGTAGTGAATTTGCCCAAACCCGAGCTTGGTCCCTTCGGAATTCACCTGATATTGATTTTGCGCGAGCGCCGTGAAGGTGGCGATAGAGTTCAGCACGGCGGGAGACTTACTGAATGCGGCGGTGTACCTCCGAACGCGCTCTTCCCAGGGTTTGCGATCGACGGAAATTTCGACGCGCGGACCAACGTAGGTATGCGGCGCCTCGCGCGAAAAATCGGGAGCCGCGCCCTCGGCGGTCTGCACCTGCACTTGCTGGCTGGTCTTGACTTTAATCAACGCTTCAGCGGCTGCGCGAAATTGCCGGTCTGTTTCACGCCAGATTTCGCGCCGCAGAACGGGAATATCGTTGTCGAGCACCACGGAGGCGCCTGGGCTGGTCCAACTCGGCGGGCGATCGCCGATTTTGTGCGTGTTATCAAGCTGGTAGCCGCCCACGCGAGTTTGTACCTCGAGCCATCGGGCGCGATCGTTGCTGCTTGCGAGCAGCGCGCCATTCGAGCCGGAGACGCTGACATACTGGCGGTCTGAAACGGTGTAACTGATGAAGTAGGTTGCCGGGTCAGCTTTCGATAACGAAGCCATCGAGCGGCCAAGTTCGTCCTGCATGGCGATCAGGACAGCGGGTGTCGCCGACGATTTAGCGGGAGCTTTCGCCGGGCGATCGGCCGCAAAACAGGCGCAAGCAACCGCGAGCGTGGCCAACGCCGCGAAAAAGACGGTGAGCTTATGTGTGCGAATCATGACTAAGCAAAGTCCTACAGTTTAAGATAGGATGCCTCGAAGCCCCAAGAGAAAACCTGCGGAGCCGATTCGGCCCCGTTCGAACTGGCAAGCAGCCTGAGCCGGCCCGGAACGGCGGAAGGAGAGTTAGATGCGCGCAATGGTGGTTCGGAGGTATGGTGCACCGCAAGTTTTTGAGGCGCGGCAAGTGCCGGATCCTCAGCCAAAGCCGGGCGAAGCGCTCGTGCGCGTGAAGGCGATCGGCGTCAATTTTGCGGATCTTCTGCAACGAATGGGCCTTTATCCGGGAACTCCCAAGCCGCCGTTCGTCCCCGGCATCGAGATTGCCGGCGTCGTCGAAAAAGTTGCCGAGGGTGGAAAAGCCGCGGAAGGTGAAACCGTGAGAGTGGGCGATGCGGTGTCGGCGTTCACGCACTTCAACGCTTACGCCGAATGGGCCGCGGTTCCTATACAGCGCGTTTACCGTCTGCCGGGAGGAATGCCGTTTGACGATGCGGCGGCGATTCCAGTGAATTACCTGACGGCGTTCCATTCGATGTTCGTGATGGGAAATCTGCAGCAGGGCGACCGTATCCTGATTCATGGCGCGGCTGGCGGAGTGGGGATCGCGGCGGTGCAGCTCGCCCGCGCAAAAGGCCTGGTAATCTACGGAACGGCTGGACCCTCGAAGCAGGATTTTCTCCGTAAGATCGGCGTGGACCATCCGATCGATTATGAGAAGAGCAATTTCGTTGAGGTGGTGCGGAAATACGCGCCTGACGGAATCGAAATGGCGATGGACGCGATCGGCGGAAAATCTTTCGCGGAAAGCCACGCGTGTCTGGGACCGACCGGTCGGCTGGTCGTTTACGGCTTCTCGATTGCGGCCGGGCCGGACGGCAAGAAAAGCTGGATTCGCGGATTGCAGGCCCTGATGCAAACGCCGCGATTTCATCCCTTGAAGCTGATGAGCGAAAACGTCGCGGTGATCGGCGTAAATATCGGACGTTTGCAATCGCGGGGCGCGCTGCTGCGCGGCGAGATCGACGAATTGTTCCGGATGTACGGCGCGGGGAAAATCAAACCCGTCATCGGGAAAACCTTCCCGCTGGCCGAAGCAGCCGCGGCGCACCAGTTCATTCACGACCGGAAAAATATCGGGAAGGTCATTCTCACGATAAAGTGAATCGCAACGCTCACTTTGCCGGCGCGGCCTCCGGCTTCGAGAAAATAGAGACATCGATTCGCGGGTTCAAATGAACGTTTTGAATGGTTGATTCCGAGAACTTCACGCCATCGCGATAAACCGTGGCGCCGTATGCGAACTGGCTGCCATTAACGCTGCGATAATCGCTCCACCGTTGTTCGTTATCGGCTGTTCCCTGTGGCGTGGCGGATTTATACCGGGCTGCCGCGAGCAGATGGGTCTCGGCGTCGAAATAGAGTTTCACCGCGCCAAATGGAGCTTGCACCGCGACGCCTTGCGTTTCCTTCCCGGCGATTTCTTCCTCGCCTGTGTACTGCGCCGTCACCTCTCCAGCGAGCGCCAGCTTGTACAGACCCCATCCGCCGCCGAAGAGAGAAATCCCCCGCTCGAATTCGCCGATAAAAGGCGTAACGTCTCGCGTCTGATTGTGGACTTCAATCCAGGCGGACTTACCATCACAAACTTGCAGAACGTGCTCGCCGCCAATCGTCACGGCGCCATTCGAACGATTGGGATAGGCAATCTGCCAAATCACTTCGAGAGGCGTTCCGTTGTCGCCGCCAAGCTTGCCGGTTTCCGTCATCGAAATGCTCGATACGGCAGTGAGCGGATTGCCACCAACTGCCTTTGCCGCCGCCAGCAGCACCTGCTTGCCCTTCTCGAGCGATTCCGGAGTCGGCGCTGGGGCGGATTCTTTCGCCTTTCTCAAGTCCGGCGCGAGAAGATCGAGCTGGTCGAAGGAAATCTCCTGGTACTGTGCGTCGGGGAATGCTTTTTTCAGCGAGTCCCGGAAGGCGTTAATGTTTCCGGCGAGCACGATATCGAGATCGCCTGTAGTAAAATATTTTTCCGCCATGGCTTTCACTTCCGCCGGAGTGACGCCGCGAATCCGCTCCGGGTACGTGCTGTTGTAATCCTTGGGCAGGCCGTAGGCCGCGACCGTTAGAACGCGATCGGCGACCTGCTCGGCGGTTTCGGATTCGATCGGATAAACACCCGCCAAATAATCGCGCGCGAAATCGATCTCCTGCGGCGCGATCTGCCCGGTGGACATTTTTGTCAGCAAATCGACAACAAGCCTCGTGGCCTCGACGGTGGCATCGGTGCGGGAGAAAGTGCCGGCGACGAACGCACCGGCGAAACGATGCGGCGTGAACGACGAATAAGCGCCGTAGGTCAAGCCTTTCTTGATCCGAACTTCCGTGTTGAGGCGGCTGTTGTATCCGCCGCCGAAAATGCGGTTGGTCACTTGAAGGGGGATAAAATCAGGATCGGCACGCCGTATGCCAAGCTTGCCCACGCGGATTTGTGTTTGAACCGCGTCCGGTTTATCGATCAGCCAAATATGGACGCCCGACGCAGACGCCGGCGCTGCTGGAGTTTCGGAATTAAGCTCGATTTTTGGCCACGGCCCAAAGTATTTTTCCGCCGCGGCGAAAGCTTCTTCTGGCGTGATGTCTCCCGCGAAAGCCAGCATCGATTGATTCGGCGCATAGTTCGCGTCATGAAATTTGGCGAGGTCGTCGCGCGTCAATTTCTTGACGGTATCCGGCGTGCCTTCCCCGGGCAATCCGTAAGGCGAGTTGCCATATACTTCGCGGCTGAAAACCGCCGATGCGAGAAACTCCGGGTCGGAATATTGCACGGTTAGCCCCGAGAGGAGCTGTTGACGCTGGTGATCGAGCTCTTCGGCGCGAAATGCTGGACGCAAGACGATATCCGACATCAGGTCGAGCCCGGTCGCAAGATCCTTCTTCACGATGTCGAGCGTTACCGCGGTTACGTCCTTGCCAGCGGACGCGTTGAGCGAGCCACCGACAAAATCGATTGCTTCGGAGATATCGCGCGCGGATCGCTTTTCGGTTCCCTGCGTGAGCATCGTTGCCGTCATTCCGGCGACCCCCGGCGTGGCTACCGGATCTTTGATCGTTCCGGCCGAGAGAATCACAAGCCGTGCCGCAATGGCAGGCTGGCTGCGATCGGTGACGACGAACACGCGCAAGCCATTCGCAAGTGTTTTCGTGGCCGCTTTCGGAAACTCGAATGGCCGCGGCGTTCCGGCCGCAGGCATGTGTGGAACGAGCTTCACCCCGGCAGGAACAACCCCAGTGCCGTTCTTCTGATCCTGGTTTGCCGGGTTCGCCGATGCGGAAGCGGGCTGCGGTTTGGAAGACGCGGGCTGCTGGGCCTGTACCAGAACGCCGGATAGAAGCGCAGCCGCTAAAGCAATTAACGATCGCTTGATGGCGCGTGTCATTTCGGCTCCTGGCTAGCCCGCTGCGCCGGCGTAACGATTAGAACCGTCGCGTGATCTGGAATGAAATAATCTTTTGCAACACGCTCGATGTCTGCGGGCGTCACCTTCAGATATCTGCCAAGCTCCGTGTTGACGAGATCGGGATTCTTGCCAATCACGGAAGCGCCGCCGAGCGCCGCCGCTTTATCCTCGTCCGTGTCGCGACCCAGAATGAATCCTGAAATTTCCTGGTTCTTGGCTTTTTCAAGCTCTTTTGGATCGACGAGTTGCGTTTGCAATTGATCGAGCACGCCGATAAGCGCCTTCTCTCCGGCTTGTGCGGTCTGGCCGGGATTCATGATCGCGAACGCCCAGAAAAGATTGGGATCCTCCGTGAAATTTCCAAAGCCGGCCGCTTGCACCGCGATCCTGTCTTTGTAAACGAGCGTCTGATAGAGCCGGCTGCTCTCGCCACCCGCAAGAATGTTCGACGCAAGATCGAGGGGATACGAATCTGGCGTGTATCGTGCCGGAATTTTGTAGCCGATCACGACCGCCGGAAGCGGCGTGTTCGAATACGATTTTTTGACGATGCGCTCGGCAGTCTGCGGCGGTTCCGGCGTATCGAGTCTCGGAATGGGCTTCGCTGAAGCGGGAATGCCGCCAAAATATTCTTTCGTCCAGGCCAGGGCCTGCTTGGAATTGAAATCGCCGACGACGATCAGCGTGGCGTTATTTGGCTTGTAGAAGGTATTAAAGAAATCCTTCACGTCCGCAAGCGTGGCCTTGTCGAGGTCCGCCATACTGCCAATCGGCGTGTGATGGTAGCCGTGGACCGTGAAAGCGGCGGCGCGGAGATCTTCTTCGATCGAGCCATACGGCTGGTTGTCAACCCGAACGCGGCGCTCCTCTTTCACCACCTCGCGCTCGGACTTGAAGTTCGCTTCACTGACGTCCAGGCTCCCCATGCGGTCGGCCTCGAGCCACAGCACGCGTGCGAGATAATTGCTCGGAAACGTCTCGTAGAAATTTGTGTAGTCGTCGTAGGTGCTCGCATTATCGAAACCGCCGATAGCTTCGATGATGCGGGAGTGCTCGTCAGGACCGACGTGCGCGGAGCCTTTGAACATTAAGTGCTCGAACAAGTGCGCGAATCCGGTGCGGCCGGGCCGCTCGTCCTTCGAGCCGACGTGATACCAAACCTGTACGTGCACAATGGGGACGGCGTGTTCTTCCAGAAGAATTACGTGAAGCCCGTTCGCGAGCGTATGGGCGGCAAAATTCAGTTTTGGCGGACGAACTTCATCGGTTGATCGCTGCGCGGCAAGAGACGTGGGAAATGCGGCCGCCAAGAGCAACAGCACGCAGATTTCAATCCATTTCCTCATGTTGGCTCCCATCGAAAAAGCTATCAGCACATACCGGCGTTCATGGTGACTTCGAGTTGGCAAGTATCCTCGACGCGGCGTGCGAGTGTCAAACTTGCGGAATCGCCACCAAGCTATCTCGGATCGAACGCCCGCATGGCGCAACCTCGCTACCGAGTGTAATTTTCGTTAGACGCGCCCGCCGGGAAAATGGCTGCGAGCGAGACCGTCGCGATGGTAACGAACACGCAGCGTCCGTAACTCTGATTCTTGCGGCGTCGCGGCCTGCATCGTAAGCTCAGCGAAGAAGGGCGGAATCGCAAACGGAGGAAAATATGCGAAGCTTAATTGGGCTGCTGATCGTTGCGCTGGTCTCGGTTCTAGCTTACCGATTTTACTTCTCGAAGATGGAATCCGCCGGCGCCGGAACGCCCGTTCAAACGATTGATGTCGTCGGCGTGAAGAATGACCTAATCGCCATCGCGCAAGCCGAGCGCGCCTATCAGGCCGAGCATGGGTCGTATACTTCGCTCGATGGACTGAATTCCAGCGGCGCGATGACGATGACAAAACCCAGCCGCGATGGCTATACCTACGACGTGGAAACCTCGGCGACCGGTTTCCGAGCGATCGCGCACTGCCCCGCCGCGACATCGCCGGGCTGCACGAATTGGGCCGTGGACCAAACGATGGAAGTGCAACAAGCGCCGTAGCGCCGTATGGAAAGCGTCTCTCCACGATTACAAAACGCAGCCCATTTCCGCAGTTTGCCAGAACGTTCGGAGTTACGTCGCGCGCTTCTGGTCAGCCACCAGCACGCCTGCTTCAGCGTAATCCGTTGGCGGCACGTCGATGAACGTTATTTGGATATTTTCGCGCTTGGCGCGGCCGTCTTCGATCAGCGCCTGCGTTACGCGCTCCGCCAGCTTTCGTTTCTGATCGGGCGTCCGGCCCGTCACCCACGTGATTTGAACGTGAGGCATTTTCCCTCCTAATCTGAGGATGCGTGGGGATTATACCCGCGAGTTCAGCCAACTACGTTGCGATTGGAACTTTTTATGTTCCTGTTTTGATGTTATTCGTAGCGCAAGGCGACCATCGGGTCCACGCGCATGGCGCGGCGCGCGGGAACGTAACAGGCGAGCAGCGCCACACCGAGGAGAAGAACCACCACGGCAGCGAAAGTCACAGGATCCTTGGCGGAAACACCATAAAGCAGGCTCGCCATAAGGCGCGTGAGCAGAAATGCAGCGACGACTCCGACACCCAAACCAAGCAAGGCAAGCTTCGTTCCGTAACCTAAAATCAACCTCAACACGTCGCGCCGCTGCGCGCCGAGGGCCATGCGAATTCCGATTTCGTGGGTGCGTTGCGACACCGAATACGAAATCACTCCGAAGATTCCAATAGCGGCGAGAATAAGAGCAATTCCGCTGAATGAGCTCAGCAGCAAAGTGCGGAATCGTTCCTGCGCGACCGACGCGCCGAGCACGTCCCGGAAAGATTCGACGTCTGTCACGGGCAGGTCCTTGTCAATGGAGTGAACCGCTTGGCGAATGCCGGCGGCCACGCTCGATGCGCTCAACGAACTTCTTACAACGACCTCTCCTCCATAAAGAGGCGCCTGAGCGAAGGGCACATACATCATCGGTGCCGGTTTCTGGCTGAGTGACACGTCGCGGACGTCGCCGACGACGCCGACGATTTCGCGCGACACATTGCTGTTTGGTGGAAATCCAAATCTCATTTGCCTTCCGATGGGGTCCTGGTTCGGGAAATAGCGCTGCGCCAGCGTTTCGCTGATGAG
>JBOGNE010000047.1:0-45088 GCA_050747005.1 Candidatus Acidiferrales bacterium | reverse complement strand
GAAAAATCAACTGCGAATGCCTGGGCCGCGCGCCAATTTATGATTTGGGTTCGAGTTCGAGAGGGCGAGGTGGTTCTTGTCAATCGTGGCGAGATCTCTGATAATCTTAGGCACTCGATTCGTTGGCATTCGATTCCACCGTTGGCGCTATGGTGCAATGGTTAGCACGCGGCCCTTTCAAGGCTGAAATACGGGTTCGACTCCCGTTAGCGCTACCAAGATTGTCCGCAGGATTGGTTTTTGAGACGAAGCGCTCAGCGGGCTACGGGAAAGTGCATCTTCTCACACATGCTCTCTTTCTAGCCCATCATGCCGCCCTAAAGGGCGGCGCTACAGTGGCTCAAAGCCACATCGAATCGCTGGAATTTACGGCAGGGTTAAAATCCCGCCCCCTTCCTCCGTAAGTTTCGAGAGAATTATTCGACCTTCTTCGCGCGAGCGGTTACGCTTGGCTTCGATAGGCGCGGAATTTCAGGAAGCCCAGCAAGCAGACGACGCCGGTGATCACTAGATATGCGTAAGGCGTGCCGTGCCTTTCGGGGCCGAAGATGGCGAAGAGCGGCGCGAGGACCAGCAGGGACAATCCTGCCGCAAGGAGAAATTGCAAGCAGCCAGCCGCCAGCGGCGCCGCGTCGGTTTCCCGCGTAATCCAGAAGCTGCTGAAGACGACCAGCAGCCCAGCGAGGGCGAGCCCGATGGCGCAGGCTCCACAGAGACCTGGCCACACGAACGCGAACAGGACGCTGGACAGAGAAAGCGCAGAGCCCAGGATTGCCAGGACGAATGCGGTAGTGCCACGAAGTACGGCGCGCATGGTTCGCACCTCCTGTTCAATGATCGTGGCATTCAGGGCGGGTGTCGAGCAGCGAACGAAAATGGTGACGTAGTAGTTATATAAGCTTAGGCGCGGATTCCGGCGGCCGGCGGAGCGCGGTGAGTTGCAAATTTCGCGCATACGTCCAGGGTTAGAACCCCTGGAGGCTCAATGTTTTATCGTCCGGGCGAGCGTGTTAGAACTGTAGATTCGTGGCTTCAGGGGTGAAAGCCACATCGCATCGCTGGGTATTTTCGGCGGGGTTGAAACCCCGCCTTTCCAATTGCCGAGCTTGCCGCGATTTTTTCAGCGGCGGCGGTGAGTATAAAGGAGACAGTCAGTGGCGCAATTGATGAGGACGTCGAATCCGGCGCTGAATGACCGGGCATTCGAAGGGCAACCTGCGGCGTTTGGCGATGCGATGACGCTGCAAGGCACGGTCAACAAGACCGGCGCGCTGCTGGTGTGCGCGGTGGCGACGGCGGCATGGACGTGGCACCTGTTCATGCAATCGCGCTCGGCGGCGACCGTGGCGCCGCTGATGTGGATTGGACTGATTGGCGGATTTATTTTCGCGATAGTGACGGTGTTCAAAAAGACGTGGTCTCCGGTGACCGCGCCGGTCTACGCGCTGCTTGAAGGGCTGGCGTTGGGAGGCATTTCGGCGATTCTCGAGCTGCGATTTCCGGGCATCGCAATCCAGTCGGTCAGCTTGACGTTCGGGACGCTGGTGGTGTTGCTGCTGGCGTATCGCTCCGGGCTAATTGCGGTGACGCAAAAGTTCCGGCTGGGAGTTGTTGCCGCCACTGGCGCGATCGTATTGTTCTACGTCGCCGAGATCGTGCTGGGATTTTTTGGCGTGCATTTTGCGGCGGTGAACGGGTCAGGCGCGATCGGCATTGGGTTTAGCGTCTTTGTCGTGATCATCGCGTCGCTGAACCTGGTGCTCGATTTCGATTTCATCGAAAGCGGCGTACGCGCCGGCGCTCCAAAATACATGGAATGGTATGGCGCATTCGGGCTGATGGTCACGCTCGTTTGGCTGTACCTGGAAATTCTTCGCTTGCTGTCCAAAACCCGCAGCCGGGACTGAGGTGGCGATGAAGTTATCCGTCTGAAGTCCTCTCTTTCCAGTCAGGCTGCGGAAAAATGCATGTAGCGCCGGCGTTCAGGGCGGCATGCCGAGCGAGAGCTCGGCGCTACAACACCAAGCAACTCGTGAGTTGCGAGAAGATTCAATATTCGATCATTTTTTCCGCAGACGGCTCGGCCTCAGCAACCCGGTTGCGTGAATGCCCCGGCTGCTTGAAGTTCGCCAACCGGCAACCGAATTGGTAACATTTCTACCCCGCCAAAACCGAAACGGGCCTGAGCATTTCTCGTCACTCGCCGCAAATAGCTATAACAAAAATACTTACAGGAAGCTCAGGCTGGCCTGAGACATGCACTCAGACGTTCAGATTCTTAGGATCGCCCGGCAGCCACGGGTGCCTTGAGGGTGTGAGCGTGACAATGAAGGAAGAGCACAGCGACGGTCTGAGGCGACTCGAACGAGGGTTCTCGGTCGTCGAGTTGATGATCGTCGTGCTGATCACCTTTGTCATTTCGGCCATGGCCCTGATTGCCCTGCAACCTACAATTCAAGGGTTTCGAGCCAACGCGGGAATGGACCAGGTAAAGGGCGCGCTGCGTGAAGCTCGCGAAATGGCTACTTCGGAGCGGCGCAGCATTTGGGTGCAATTCGTATTGCCCAACACCGTTAATCTTTTCCAGGTGAATATCGGCGCGGGCGGAATACAGACGATTGCCGCTCAGCCTTTTGTTTCCCTACCGATCGAAGGCACCGTGCAATTTGTGAATTTCGCCGGGCAGGTCGATACGCCAGAGGGCTTCGGCAATAAGGCGCCGATTTATTTCGAGAGCACTTCCGGGGGCCCCGCAGCTGGGATGGCATTTCAGAGCGATGGAACGTTTGTGGATTGGGGCACTGGCGCGCCAATCAATGGAACCGTATTCCTGGGAGTCGTTGGAGTGCCCGTCTCGGCGCGAGCAATCACCGTGATGGGCAACACCGGCCGCGTGCGTTCGTATAGCCAAAACGGCATGGGATGGAACGAGCAATGAGCACAGGGAGAGGACACATGAAGGTACAGCGCGCTTCTTACGCAGGATTCACGCTGCTGGAAACTCTGATCGCGTTGGTGGTGCTTTCGGTTGGCGTGCTGAGCCTCGCAGCCATGCTGGCCAATGGCATGATCTCGATGCACGAGTCGCAGGATTCCTACATCGCGCAGCAGAAAGCAACCGAGGCCATCGAATCGATATTCACGGCGCGCGACCTTTCGCAAACGTCATGGATACAGATAAACAATACATCCGCTGGCGGCGTTTTTCTGGCCGGCCCGCAGCCGCTTTGCGATCCCGGACCGGACGCCATCGTCGGAACAGTTGATGACAACTGCGCCATCCCCGATGCGATGCTCTTACCGGGGCCTGACGGCATACTCGGCACCGGCGACGACGTGAGAGTTCCGCTTTCGAATTTTACGCGCACCATAACGATCACCCCTGACCCTGTCACGGCGAACTTAAAGGACATTCTGGTGACGGTCACTTACACCTCGGGCACGTTCAAGCGTTCGTACTCGGTGACGGCCCTGATTTCGCAGTTTTCTTAGGACTTTCGGTGAGGAGAGCTGGCATGAAGCGCGAATCCGGATTCAGCTTGATCGAACTACTGGTGGCAATCGCCATCCTTACCATCGCCGTGGGCGCCACACTGAGCATGCTCACGCAAGCGGTGAACACCAACCAGGCCGTGACGATGCTCGCGGATACGCAGGAAAACCTGCGCGCTTCGATGAACTATATGGTTCGCGATATCATCCAGGCGGGAGAAAGCATTCCGCAGAGCGGGATTACCATCCCCAACCAGGGTCTCACTTCCATTCCTCCCGCAGCGCCCCCGGCAAATAATAGCGCTATCAATCGTCCGGGACTGGATCCCACGGACGTGCCTACGATCCAGTTTTTCAACACCTACACGACGCTACCGGCAATTAGCCCGGGCGGCGGCTTGGGCTATCCTGCAAGTACGCCGGATCCCGCGAATCCCGGCGCAGTCCTACTCAGCCCAACTGGCACCGACATAATCACCGTAATTTACGCGGACAATACGCTGGTTGACGCCAACAACCACACATTGAATGAATTTCCCATCTATCTGGCTAAGACTGGACTGAATCCAGCAGGATGCGCGGGCGGGAATCCCGCGCCCGCGCCTGCCGGGACCATTGCCGCTGACGGGTCGCAAGTAACGTTTGACGCTTCATGCATCACCATCAATGCTGGGAACACCGCGTTGCAACCCGGCGATTTGATCATGTTCCAGAACGCGAAAGGGAACGCAATCGAGACCATCTCTGCCGTTAACGGCCAGACCGTCACTTTCGGTCCGAACGATCTTTTCGGCTTTAACGCCTCCGGCGCACCGAGCGGAACTCTTCCCAACTTGCAAGGGGCCAATTCGCCGGGTGGGCCTTATCCACCAACCAGTGCCACCCGAATCTGGATGGTCACCTATTACCTGGATACGAAGACGAATCCGCTTCGGCCTCAATTGATGCGCCAGGTAAATTTCCACCCGCCGCAAGCCGTAGGCGACGTGCTCGAAAATCTCACGATTTCCTACGACGTGTCCGAGCAAGGAGTGCCTCAGGTGAAGGCCAATCAGAACGTACTGGTGTGGCCGGATACCGAGTCGCAGATTCGCAAAGTGAATCTGTATCTCGCGGCCCGCTCGGAGAACGCCTACACACCGACGAAGCAGTATTTCCGGAATAATCTCGCAACCGAGATCAATATCCGAAGTTTGTGCTTCATCAACCAGTTCAGGTAAAGCGGTTGTGAATAAAGGAGAACGTCCGTGAAGAATCGACGTGAAAATGGAATCGCGCTGATCACAGCACTCCTAGTGCTCCTCCTGATCTCTTCGATCATGGTAGGTTTAGCCTGGATGGTGATGACCGACCAGAGGCTCGGCGGAAACAATGCCGACCGGGACACCGCGTTCTATGGCGCCGAATCGGGCCTGGAGTCTCTCACGGCTGCTCTGAACAATCAGTTTGACCTTAACTACAACTTGAGCGCAGCGGACATCAACAAACTGATGACCACTCCGCCTGTCGACGTGCCGAACATTCAGTTCCTGACGCCCACCGGCGGCAACGGATACGACATTTCCTTTACGCCCGATCCGGCAAATGGCGGGAACCCGCTGGCCGCAAATCACACTATTCTCTCGGGTACCTATGCCGGGCTGGTTGGGTTGCTGACGCCTTACACGCTTTCCGTGACCGCTCGGACCGCCGAGGGTTCTGAAGTAAGGCTTCAGCGCGTAGTCCAGACCGCGGCGATTCCAGTGTTTCAATTTGGAATATTTTCTGACACGGACGTGGACTTCTTTGCGGGCCCCGATTTCAATTTCGGGGGCCGCGTCCACACGAATGGCAACTTGTGGCTTGCCGAAGGCGCCACTCTGAAGCTATCTGACAAAGTGACCGCAGTAGGTCAGATCATTCGCACCAACCTCGAGAATGGCCACCCCACCAGCGCCGGATATACCGGAACGGTTGACATCACCACCAATCCAGGATCGAACAGTTACGCGCCCATGGGTCCCAATGACGGCAGCACGACTGGAGGGAGCACGAGCGAGGTCGGAGCCATCAGCGCTTCGCTGAACCCGGCCTTCCCGGCGGCAATCTTTGGCGGCAACGTCCAAAACAAAGTGGCGCCGCTGAACCTCGGCATTGCGACTCCATCGCTCGGCGGACAGCCCATCGATTTGCTGCGCCTTCCGGTCCCGGGAGAGGACGGCACGAATCCTGCCAAGCTCGCGGAACGCTATTACGCTCAAGCCAGCCTGCGCATCCTGCTTTCAGACTACGGCCCGTCTGGCGGCTGTGCAGACAGCGACCTCAACAGCCTTCCCGATCAATCGCCGAATCCGGCGGGAGTGCCCGTTGACCTCGCGACTTTGGCGTTCAACGGCAGTGGCAACGGTCCCGCATGGTACGGCGCCGCCAACTTTCCTCTGCCGCTTTCCGCTGCCCAGAACGCGTTGAAATATACTGCAAATGAATTGCCGACAGGGGCGAACCCGCCGAAGAATTTCAGCGATGGATATTGGATCAAGAACGGAAAGCCAATCATTACCGGTTGCATCAAGATCGACTATCAGAACAAGGCAGGCACTGGGTTCGTTGACATCACCCAGCAGGTGTTAGCGCAGGGCCTGACTGGCCGGAACATCTATCCCGACTGGCCGGCGCAGAACGCCAAGAACCCGGCCTCCATCGCAGTGCCATTGCGGCCCTTTCTGCCTAATGCCGGTCAGGAGAAAGCCTCCGGACCCACGGCAAACGCGGGTGTGGCCACTGTAGGATGCACGGATCCCAGCGCGACCGCGATTATTCGACTGGCGCGGGTGCGCGATAACCCCTCGAACGCCGCCAGCGGCGGGTGTGGCGGATCCACGTGGACCGGCAGCGATTACTGGCCCAACGTGCTCTACGACACACGAGAAGCAATCTCTCGGGATAATTCGCTGCCTGCAATCGGCCAGCTCAGTCCCGGCGGACAATTGCCCTTGTCTGGCGCGATGTCCTACGTTGAGCTTGACGTAGCCAACCTCGCCGCATACCTCAACGCGAATAGCGGCACGATCAACAACGTGACCGGCTATACCATCTATTTTTCGGACCGGCGCGGCGACCGCACCGATCCCAATCCCCCGAATTCCGTCGGCGGCGGTGTACCAAACATGAAAACCGGAGGTTATGGCTACGACGATTTCGCGAACCCTGGTGACATTACCAATGGATGTCCGAATGGAATTCTCGATGCCGGCGAAGGCGTCGAGGACGACTTCACCATGGGCGTGGACTTAACCCCCAATTTTAAAGACTACGGCGGCGGGAAGAATTTGCCGGCTACCGTAGACGGCAAAGCCGGGACCACGAGTCCTTACAACGAGTTCTGGTACGTCAACGGAAGCGATCCAAGCCTCGCGATGGTGCTTACCGGCGTTGCGCCTGCGACTGTCGAATCCTCGACTTTCGCGACCCTGACGCCGCTTCCCGTCTTTGCGTCGAACCCGAAGTGCCCGGGAAACACGACGGTTTGGCCCGGCTCGACAGCAGTGGACGCACGAGACTTGCGCGAAAATCCACCGGTATTCTTCCGCCGCGCGCTGAAAATCGTGCATGGTTCGAACATCAATATCGGCGTATGCGATGCCGTGAATTGCGGCCTCACGGTCGTCTCGGAAAATCCCGTCTACCTCCAGGGCGATTACAATAATTCGGACCTGAGTTCGGGATTTACAGGGAACCACGTCGCCACGGGTGTAATCGCTGACGCGGTTACATTGCTTTCCGACAAATGGAATGACGTCAATTCGTTCGCGTTTCCTTACAACCTCGGCAATCGCACGGGCGTCAGCACGACCTACCGCCTGGCCATCGTGGGCGGCAAGGGCATCCCGTTCGTAAACCCAGGAGGCTCGAACGGGCAGGATTATGGCACGGATGGAGGTATGCACAATTTTCTGCGCTATCTGGAAAATTGGGGCGGCCAGACGCTGTCCTATCGTGGTTCGATCGTCAGCTTCTTCTACAATCACCAGGCGGTTGGGCCGTTCAAATGCTGCAATACGGTTTATTCACCTCCGACCCGCGGCTACAACTTCGACACCGAATTCCTGACGCCGAGTTTGTTGCCGCCGAAGACGCCGATGCTGCGAGCGATCAACACTATTGGCTTCTCGCAGGTCATCGTTCCGACGGCGCAGTAGCCGGATCATTTTACCCCGCAACACAAGAGCGGCTCCCATTCCTCCTGGGAGCCGCTTTCGTTTTTTGGCAGGTTGTTGAAAAAGGGCCCCGTCATTCTGGGAGCCGTCTCGTGGCCCGAAGAATCTCTTTTTTTTCTGGCATTCTCACGAAGAGAGATTCTTCGCTTCGCTCGGAATGACGACCGACAGGTGCGCCAGCGCGGGCGCGGCGTTGGCCGCGCGCGATAATCTATGGCAAACTCGATGGTTTGAGGGACCGACCGGGCGCGTGCTTGTGAGAATCAAGAGCCGCCCGACTGCCATTCAGATAACGACATGGATCCCCAGTTCATCCGCAATTTTTGCATCATCGCGCACATCGACCACGGCAAATCCACGCTGGCCGACCGGCTGCTCGAACTGACCGGCGCGCTGACGCAGCGCGAGATGACAGCTCAGGTGCTAGATTCAATGGACCTGGAGCGCGAGCGCGGCATAACCATCAAGGCAAAAAGCATTCGGCTGCATTACAAGGCGCGCGACGGCCACGAATATCAGCTAAACCTGATCGATACTCCCGGACACGTCGACTTTTCCTACGAAGTTTCGCGCGCGCTTTCCGCATGCGAAGGAGCGTTGCTGGTGGTGGACGCAAGCCAGGGAGTGGAGGCGCAGACGGTGGCAAACGCGTTTCTCGCGTCGCGCTACAACCTTGCGATTATTCCGGTGATCAATAAAATCGACCTCCCTGCCGCACGGCCCGATCACGTCAAGGAACAGATCGAAAACGTTCTGGCGATCCCGGCGGACGATGCTCTTTTGATCAGCGCGAAGAGCGGCCTGGGCGTCGAAGACGTTCTCGAGGCGATTGTGGCTCGAGTGCCGCCGCCGAAGGGCTCGGCCGATTCGCCGCTTCGTGCGCTGATTTTCGATTCGTGGTTCGACGCGTATCGCGGCGCCGTGGTGCTCGTTCGCGTGATGGAAGGCCGCATCGCGCCGCGCATCAAAATACGGCTTTGCGCGAACAACGAAGTCTACGAAGTGGAAAATCTGGGCGCGCTGACGCCGAAGCCTGTGGTGCTTGGCGAACTCGCGGCAGGCGACGTGGGATTCATCATTGCCAACATCAAGCGCGTAGCGGATGCGCGCGTCGGCGATACCGTGATCGAAGCGGACCGTCCCGCGCTGCCGCTTCCCGGATTTGAAGCCATCAAGGCGATGGTCTTCGCGGGGTTGTATCCGGTGAACGCGACCGACTACGAACTGCTACGCGACGCGCTCGGCAAACTCCAACTCAACGATGCGGCCTTTTTTTACGAGCCGGAAAATTCCGTCGCGCTGGGGTTCGGCTTTCGCTGCGGATTCCTGGGGTTGTTGCACATGGAAATCGTGCAGGAACGGCTGGAGCGCGAGTTCAACATCGACCTGATCACCACCGCGCCCAGCGTGCAATACCGGATCACGACGACCGCCGGCGACGTGGCCGAAGTTGACAACCCCACGAAGTTTCCTCCGCCTACTTCGATCGAGAAAATTGAAGAGCCGATTCTCACGGCCATGATCATCACGTCCGAGGAATCCGTGGGCGGCGTGCTGCAATTGTGCGAGGAAAAGCGCGGCGTCCAGAAGAAATTCGAATATCTTTCTCCGACGCGCATCATGCTCACTTACGAAATGCCGCTCAACGAAATCGTTCTGGATTTTTACGACAGGCTGAAAAGCGTTTCCCGTGGGTATGCGTCGCTCGATTATCATCTTTCGGGATATCGCGAGTCGGACCTCGTGAAGCTCGACGTGCTGGTCGGCGGAGAGCCTGTCGACGCGCTGACGGTGATTTGCCATCGAGAGCAATCCTACGAACGCGGCCGCGATCTCGTCTCACGCCTGCGCAAATTGATTCCCCGCCAGATGTTCGAAATTGCGATCCAGGCGGCGATCGGCAGCCGCATCATCGCGCGGGAGACCATCAGCGCGATTCGCAAGAACGTGCTGGCGAAGTGCTACGGCGGCGACATCACGCGCAAACGAAAACTCCTCGAAAAGCAAAAAGAAGGCAAGAAACGCATGAAGCGCGTGGGCCGCGTGGATATTCCGCAGGAAGCGTTCCTTGCGGTGCTCAAGGTTTCTGGCAGCTCTGCGGACGAAGGCTAGGAATGACGTTGGTAATGCCGGCGGTCCAGGCTACGAGTCTGCTTTCTTATTCCGAACGGTGGCGTCGAGCTGGCCGCGCGACAGACGAACCGTAACGTTATCGCCGAGCGCGACCTGGTCCGGCGAGCGCAACACCTTCCCCGAAGCATCGTAGGCAATCGCATAGCCGCGCTCGAGAATTTGGAACGGGCTGCGCTCGTGCAATTGCAGTGCGGCCGCTTCGAGCCTGCGGCGGCGCGCAGCGAGCACGCGGTCCATCTTCAACGCCAATTCGCCCGAGCGCTGCTCCGCCTTACGCCGAACCTTTTCCACTCGCGCGCGCAGATCGAGGCGCGCAAAGCGCACCTGGGCGACGCCGAACCGCCTGCGTTTGCGCGTCACGGTGCGATCGAGCGCTGCATACAACGCGCTTTGCTGCTGCGCAATGCGACGGCGCAGGATTTCCGCGCGATGGCGCAAGTCGAGCCCTGCGATGCGCGCCCCCGCGGTCGTTAAACGCTGGCGCGTGGCCGCGAGCCGCAGTCGCAAACCCATCGCAAGAGAGGTCGACAATTCATCCACGTGCTGCCGCTGCCGCCGCAACAGAAGCTCCATCTGTCGGAAGCCGCGATGCGTCTGCAAATCGCGCACGCGATGCCGGCGGTCGGAAAGCAGGTTTCGCAGGTGATGGACGAGCTGCCGCTGAGTTTCCTCGATATGGCGTTCAAATTCCTGGCGCGATTTCACGACGATTTCAGCAGCCGCCGACGGCGTGGAAGCACGATAGTCGGCCACGAAATCGGCAATCGTGAAATCGGTCTCGTGCCCCACTCCCGTGATGATGGGAATCAGCGACGCAGCGATCGCGCGCGCAACGATTTCCTCGTTGAACGCCCAGAGGTCTTCGAGCGAACCCCCGCCGCGCGCCACGATCAGGACGTCCGCAATTTTCACGCGATTGAAATGCCGCAGCGCTTCGACGATTTCGAGCGCCGCGCCTTCGCCCTGCACCTTCACGGGATACAGCATCAAATGCACGTTGGGAAACCGGCGCGTGAGTACCCGCACGATATCGCGGATGGCGGCGCCCGCGGGAGACGTCACGACGCCGATGCGGCGAGGAAGAGCGGGCAACGGTTTCTTGCGGCTCGCGTCGAACAGCCCTTCTTCCGCCAGGCGCTTCTTCAATTGCTCGAATGCCAACTGTAGCGCGCCGAGGCCGACTGGCTCGATGTGGCTGACGTACATCTGATATTCGCCGCGCAGATCGTAAACACTTAGCGAGCCGCGCACCGTGACGTGCAGTCCATCCTGGGGGCGGAATTTCAGCCCGCGAACCTGGTCGCGAAAACAGACGCAGCGAATCTGCGCGCGCGGATCCTTGAGCGTGAAATAAAGATGCCCGGACTGCGCGGAGTGGAAATTCGAGACTTCCCCCTCGACCCACACGTCCGGAAATTCGCCTTCGAGCAGGACGCGGATTTGTTCGGTGAGCTCGCTGACTTTCCAGACACGGCGCTCGGGCATCAGATCGAAGAATGAAGTTTGGCTCATAACGTCAGCGGCGGAAAGAGTTCACGATCCACAGAATCAATGTGACCGCGATGCTGAGAACGACACACGTGACGATCGGAAAATAAAACGAGTCGTGGCGACCCTGGTGGACGATGTCCCCAGGCAAGCGGCCCAAGCGAAATGGAAGCTTCCCGGTGTGGATGAGCAGCGCGCCGATACCGGTGGCCACGATGCCAAGCACGACGAGCAGCTTGCCGAGTTCGCGCGCCGGTTCCATGCGATCCGCTTCTCGCGTATTCTACGCTAGTGGGGACTCGATCTACCGCAGTTGCGCGCAATCCGCGCTTGCAATGCTCGCGTGCGTTGCTACGCCAGATCGGACGCGGTAAAGAAATACGAAATCTCGAAGGCCGCGGTTTGCGGCGCGTCCGACCCGTGCGTGCAATTGTTCTGAATGCTCGCTCCCAGATCTTTGCGAATGGTTCCGGCTGCGGCCTTAGCGGGATCGGTGGCGCCCATCGTGTCGCGCCATTTCGCAATGGCATTGTCAGCTTCCAGCGCAATTACGACAAGCTTTCCCGAGGTCATAAATTCCACGAGATCCTTGAAAAAAGGCCTGTCACGATGGACCGCGTAAAAGCCCTCCGCGTCTTTTTGCGTCAAGCGATGAGAACGAATCGCCACAATATGAAAGCCTGCCGCATGAATGCGGCTTAGAATTTCACCGGTCAAGCCGCGCTTCACTGCGTCCGGTTTGATGATCGCCAAGGTTCTCTCGACTGCCATTCGTTTTCTCTCCCATGCGTGAACGTCTCGAATTATATTTCGGACGCTACTTTTTCTTCTTTCCTTTTTTTGCCGCGCTGCCGGCCGCTCTTTTGGATGCAGCCTTGGAACTAATTCTGCCTTTCGACTTCGCTCGGGAGGACCCGGCTGATGTGCGAGCTCCCCTTGCGATCAGGGCCGCCACCGTGTGGCCGATTTCCGCGGGGCTCTGCACGGTGTGGATTCCGGCGGCGCGCATGGCCTTATATTTGTCCGCTGCAGTTCCCTGCCCGCCGCTGATGATCGCGCCCGCGTGGCCCATGCGACGCCCCGGCGGGGCTGTTTGCCCCGCGATAAATCCGGCCACGGGCTTCTTCACGTTTTTCTTGATGTAGTCGGCGGCTACTTCCTCGGCATTCCCGCCAATCTCACCGATCATCACGATGGCGTGGGTGTCCGGATCGTCGTTGAACAATTCGATTGCATCGAGAAAGCTCGTTCCAATAATCGGATCGCCGCCAATTCCGATGCAAGTGGATTGGCCGATGCCGAGGCGGGTGAGCTGGTCAACGGCTTCGTAGGTGAGCGTTCCGCTGCGGCTGACGACGCCAACGTTGCCGGGCTTGTGAATCGACCCGGGCATGATGCCGATTTTGCATTTGCCGGGGGAGATAATGCCCGGGCAATTCGGCCCGATGAGGCGCGTATTTGAATTCTTCGTCACCGCCGCGACGCGAACCATGTCCAGCGTGGGAATACCTTCGGTGATGCAGATTACCAGCGGGAGTCCCGCGTCAGCGCCTTCGAGAATTGCATCGGCGGCGAATGGCGGCGGGACAAAGATGACCGATGCGTTCGCGCCGGTTTTGCTTGCAGCGTCGGCGACGGTATTGAACACTGGCACGCCCAGATGCTTCGTGCCGCCTTTTCCGGGCGTCACGCCGCCCACGACTTTCGTGCCGTAATCGAGCATCTGCTGCGCGTGAAAACTTCCTTCGCGGCCGGTGAGGCCCTGAACGATCACGCGAGTGCTTTTATCGACGAGGATGCTCATCGCGCGCCTCCCGCAAGAGCTACCGCTTTTTCGGCGCCGTCTTTCATTCCCTTCGCAACCGTGAAATTGAACCCGGAGTCGCGCAAGATTTCCTGCCCCTTTTCGACGTTCGTGCCTTCCATGCGGATGACCACCGGGGTCTTGAATTTCAATTCTTTGGCGGCATTCACAACGCCGCTTGCCAGGACATCGCAGCGAAGGATTCCGCCAAAAATGTTGATGAAGACGGCCTTCACGTTCGGATCGCTCAAGAGAATATGGAACGCATTTTTCACCTGCTCTTCCGACGCTCCGCCGCCCACATCGAGGAAATTGGCAGGGCTGCCGCCGGCGAGTTTGATGATGTCCATCGTGGCCATAGCAAGCCCGGCACCGTTGACCATGCAGCCGACGGTGCCATCGAGCTTGATGTAATTGAGCTTGAATTTCGAGGCTTCCACTTCGAGCGGCGTTTCTTCGTCGAGATCGCGTAGTTCCTTGAATTCGGGATGGCGGTAGAGCGCGTTGTCGTCGAGAACCATCTTCGCATCGAGCGCAACGAGCCGGCCATCGCCCGTTACAACGCAGGGATTGATCTCCAGCAGAGACGCGTCGGTCTCGATGAAAGCGCGATACAGCGACCGAAAAAATGGAACAGCGGCGCTCACAATTTCCGGCGCGAGGCCCAATCCGAACGCGAGATTGCGCGCTTGATACGGCTGCAATCCGACGGCGGGTTCGATCGTCTGGCGCAAAATTGCCTTGGGGTTTTCTTTCGCGACTTCTTCAATTTCCATCCCGCCGGCGGCGCTGGCCATAAAAACGGCCGCGCCGGCGGAGCGGTCAACCAGCAAGCCCAGGTAAAGCTCGCGCTTGATGTCGAGGCCTTCTTCGACCAGCAAGCGGCGAACGAGACGCCCTTCCGGGCCGGTCTGATGGGTGACGAGCTGCATTCCGAGAATCTGGCCGGCCAGCGTTGCCGCCTCGTCCGGCGATTTTGCGAGTTTCACGCCGCCGCCCTTGCCGCGCCCGCCGGCGTGAATCTGCGCTTTTACGACCGCAACTCGCGTGCCGAGCCCTTGTGCTGCCGCGCGGGCTTCGTCCTTTGTAAATACGACGTCGCCTCGCGGCACAGGAACGCCGAACTTCGCGAGAATTGCCTTGGCCTGGTATTCGTGAATCTTCATCGCTTATCCAATAGTGCTAGAATTTACGCGCATAGAAACTAAAGAGTTTACTGGTAAACACCAGAGCGAGCAAGGCGAGGCGCCGATGAGTGAGGGCAGAATTTTTGATCTAGTGCTATCCGTGTTCTTTATTATTTCGGGTGCCGTCAACGTCCGACGCGGATATCGAGGACTTTTGCCGAAACCCGAATTCATCACGTTGGGCCGGAACCCATCGCCTCCGGCGACGATGACGCCGGGCATGCAAAAGTTTGCGAAGGCAGGCGGTCTCTTCATGATCGGCGCTGGCGTGTTGGGTATTGGACTGACGATGATCAGCTCGTTCCACGGGCGATAAATATCCGACGCGAAAACAAAGCTATGGCGCTGCAGATGAAAACCGAGTGTGAAAAGTGCAACCGGGCGCTTCCGCCGGTGGTCGAGGCCTATATTTGCGCGTTCGAATGCACGTTCTGTGCGGATTGCGCCGGGCGGATAAAGCTGATTTGTTCGAATTGCGGTGGTGAGCTAGTTCGACGGCCGCGCCGCAAATCGGCGGATGCAAACTCCTGACCACGGTTGCCTTCGGTACGGGCGGGACACTTCATGATTCTCGAAGCATTTGAAAAAGTTGGCGATGGAATCGACCTATCGCGCGCGGAAGCGGATGCGGCGATGGAATGCATTCTGTCGGGCCGCGCGAGCGAAGCTCAGATCGCCAGCCTTCTAACAGACCTACGCATGAAAGGCGAGACCGTGGACGAAATCGTGGGATTCGCGACCGCAATGCGGCGCCACGCAACGCCGATTTTTGCGAACCGGTGCGCGCCTGCAAACGAAGTGCTGGTGGATACCTGCGGCACCGGGGGCGACGGCGCGGGCACGTTCAACGTTTCGACGGTCGCGGCGTTCGTAGTGGCTGGCGCGGGCGTGCGCGTGGCAAAGCACGGCAACCGTTCGTTCACTTCGCGCTGCGGATCCGCGGACGTGCTGGAAGCGCTTGGGGTGAAGCTCAACCCGTCACCCGAACTCGTGGCGCGCGCAATCGAAGAAATTGGCATAGGGTTTCTTTTCGCGCCGGCGATACACACGGCGATGCGGCACGCAATACCGGCGCGGAAGAAGCTGGGCGTCCGCACCGTGTTCAACCTACTGGGCCCGCTGACGAACCCGGCAGGAGCATCCGCGCAAATCGTGGGTGTGTATGAAGCAGGGCTGACGCAGCTGGTGGCGCACGCGCTGGGCGAACTCGGCGTGCAGCGCGCGTTTGTGGTGCATGGAGCGGGCGGTCTCGACGAAATTTCGATTTCCGGTGAAACCTTTGTCTCCGAACTGCGAGAGGGCGTGGTGCGGAACTTCACGGTGACGCCGGAGGATTTCGGGCTGCGGCGCGCGCCAATCGAGGCGATCCGGGGCGGCGATGCGAAGCACAATTCCGGGATCGTTCACAAAGTTCTCGGGCGCTCGCTGCTCTACCGGGAACACGGCCCGCATCGCGATATCGTGCTGGCAAACTCGGCCGCGGCGCTGGTGGCTGCCGGGCGGGCCATGAATTTTGTCGACGGCGTGCGAATTGCAACGGAGTCAATCGATTCCGGCGCGGCGCGAGAGAAACTCGAAGCGCTGGTGCGATTCACGAACGAAGAATCGGAAGGCCACGCTGCGGGGTAACGTCCTGATGCAGCATCAATCTTGTCAATCTTATGAATCTTATCAGTCGCGGCCGTGCGAAGGGTCTGGCGATGTGGCGGAATCGAGATCGAGGAACGGCGAGCCCGGACCCGAACCGGGTGCATAGCAATTGCCGTCAGAACTGTAAGTCGAACTGCAATGTTTGGTGAACGCGCGGCGGCGCGGAGATTGCGCGAATTGCCAGACGGAAGCAAACGGCACGCCGCTGGCTGATGGCTTCGGCGGACGAGCCGGGTTAGCGCATCCGGGAGAAGGCGGGCACGCGTCGTTGTAGACGAAGAACGCGATTTCGCGACCGGCGGCCTGACTGCGAATGTCGACGGCGGTGATGACGGATACTCCCTCCCCCTCGGACGCGGGCATGCCGGAACAATAAATTCCCGCGCGAAACCCAGCGGCGATTATTCCATCTATCCATGCAAAGATGTAGGCGTTCTGTTCTGGAAGCATCCGGCCGCCTTCTTCAAGATCAAGAAAAATGATTACGCTCGAACGAAACCCTTCCCGCCGCGCGCTCGCCGCGCCAATTCGCGCGTCGTTCGCACCGAGTGCCGCGGGGCCGGCGGAGTTTTTCAGTTCACGATCCAGACGGCCATTGAACAGCACCAGAAAGCCAAAACCGGCTTCACGCAAAATTGCACGTCTTCCAGACCAGCTATTCGCGGACGCACCCGGGGGATTGTTCAGCCAGTAGCCGGCGAATGAAAATTTTTTCTTGAGCGATAAGGCGGGCGCGTCGCCAGGATAGTCATTTGCGTCGAATCCCAGGTAGGTGCTTGATGGCGGCGACGCATTGCTGCTCGTCAGTTTCCGCTGTAATTGCGAACCGTGAACCGGAAGCAGCGCGAGACAAAAAACCGCCATCAGCAGAGCGGGAAGCGCTTGCGAAAAGTTTCGTGAATCAATTCGCAGCTTTCGCATGGTGTGCCGATCGGAGATTCAAAAAGTTTTGCAGGAGCTGAAACCCGGACTCCGTAAGAACCGACTCAGGATGAAATTGCACGCCTTCGACAAGCATTTTTCGGTGGCGCAGGCCCATGATGATGCCATCGCTGGTCTCGGCGGAGATTTCAAGTTCGCGCGGAAGCGATTTGCGCTCAACAATCAGCGAATGATACCGCGTCGCGATAAGCGGCTGCGGGAGCCCGCGGAAAATCGTCTTGCCATCGTGACGAATTTCACTGGTCTTCCCGTGCATGATCTTCGCCGCACGAATGATCCGGGCCCCGAACGCCGCGCCGATAGCCTGGTGGCCGAGGCAAACGCCAAGAATCGGAATTTTCCCGGCAAACCGCTGAATCAACGGAACGCTGACGCCCGCTTTTTTCGGAGTGCATGGGCCCGGAGAGATTACGATGCGCTCGGGGCGCAGGTCGGCGACTTCGTCGATCGTGATTCGATCGTTGCGGCGAACGGTAAGTTCCTCACCCATCTGCCCGAGATACTGCGCTAGGTTGTAAGTGAAGGAATCGTAGTTGTCGAGGAGCAGGATCATTTGGCTTTTCGAATCACGAGAAATTGCGGCCGCCCTCGACCGCGTAGCTTCGCGAAACACGGTTGCGAAGCAAAAGAGCCGGCGAGACGCCAGCGCTACTCAGCATCTCGAATTCGCAGGCCATTTCCTGGCGCCTCGGGCCTCGCCGCGATGGGCGATCTCAATTGCGGTGATCGGCGCGCGAGCCTTGTCAACCGTTTCCTGATATTCGCGCGCAGGCACGGAATCGGCCACGATGCCGCCGCCCGCCTGAACGTAAGCGCGGCCGTCCTTTGCCACAAGGGTTCGCAGCCCGATACAGGAATCGAGATTACCTGAAAAATCGAGATATAGAATCGCGCCGGCATAAATTCCGCGGCGCGTGGGTTCGAGCTCATCGATGATTTCCATGGCGCGAACTTTGGGCGCACCGGAAAGCGTGCCAGCCGGAAAGCAAGCCATGAGCGCCTCGAAACAATCGACGCCTTCGCGCAGGCGCCCGTGAAGGCTCGACACCAAATGCATTACATGCGAATAGCGCTCGACGAACATCAGCCGCTCGACTTTTACCGATCCATACTCACAGACGCGGCCGAGATCGTTACGGCCGAGATCGACGAGCATGATGTGCTCGGCGCGTTCTTTCGGATCGGCGAGGAGCTTGGCTTCGAATTCGCGGTCTTCTTTCTCGTTGCGGCCCCGTGGCAGCGTGCCGGCAATCGGCCGGTAGAATGCGTCGCGGCCCTGCACCTTGACGAGCATTTCTGGCGAGCTTCCGACAACCGAAAAATCATCGAGATGAAGGTAGTAGAGATACGGCGAAGGATTCACCACGCGCAACGCGCGATACATTTCGAAAGGGTCCGCATTCGTTTCCGCGGTGAATCGCTGGCTGGGAACCACTTGAAAAATGTCGCCGGCGCGGATGTAGCCCTTTGCTCGACGCACGGCCGCAAGGTACTGCGGACGCGTCATATTGGAGCGGATGCGCAACGGGCCGGCTTTTCGCGCCGAGCGTTTGCGCGGGAGCGGCCTTTCCAGTGCGCGGCGCGTGCGGCGGATTTCGCGGACGGCGGCTTCGTATTTCTGCTTGAGACTTCCAGGGCCCTCGATAAACACGTTGCGAACCACCCACACGCGATGTTGAACGTGGTCGAACGCGACCAAGCCGAGATAAAACATCATGACGCAATCATCCATCCCGAGATCGTCTTTGCCGGTGGCGGGAATGCGCTCGATGAGACGCACCATATCGTACGCGAAATAACCGATTGCGCCGGCGATGAGAGGCGGAAGCCCGGGAAGGCGGACCGGGCGGTAGCGCGTCGTCAATCGGCGCAACTGCTCGATGGGATTTTCGTCAAATTGCATGCGTTTGCCGCGACTCTCGAGACTGCAGGCCCGGCCGCGCGCGCGAAAGATTTCCTCGGGGTTCGCGCCTGCGAAAGTGTAGCGCGCGATATTCTCGCCGCCCTCCACGCTCTCGAGCAGAAAAGAATACTTGGCATTCCGCGCAAGCCGGAGATGCGCCCCAACGGGAGTGAGCAGGTCCGCCGTGAACGTCTCATACACGGGGACGAGATTCCCCTGCTTTGCGAGGCGGCAGAATGTTTTGAAGTCAGGCTGGATCATCGCGGAGCCTGTTGGATGCGATCTCCGGTGTGTGCGTTGACGGTTTCTTCGCAAGCCAGCGCTCGCTCGACCGCGCGGCGCATCGTTTGCACGGGCGCGCGTTCGCCGGTCCAGATTTCCCACTGCGCGGTGCCTTGTGCGACGAACATTTCCACCCCGGATATGCATTCGATGCCGCGCCGCGCCGCGAGTTGCATGAGCTTTGTAACCCGCGGACGGTAAATCGTGTCGAACACAAGCCGGCAATTCAGTTCTGCTGCATCCAACGGTGAATCGGTCACGAACGGGTACATCCCGACAGGCGTGGCGTTGACGATGGCGTCGAAAAACTCGTGCTTGATGCGGTCGGGCGGCAATGCCACAGCACCCGCCATTTTCGCCAACGTCTGGGCGGGTTTTTTCCTCCTGGAAGAAATGCACACAGCCGCTTCCGCTTGCACCAGAGCGAAAGCTACGGCGCGCGCCACGCCGCCCGCACCGACGACCAGAACGCGGCTGCTTGAGAGCTGGATGCGATGTTCGAGCGACCGAAGAATGCCAACGTAGTCCGTGTTGTAACCATATAGCTTCCCGCCGGGGCGAACGACCACAGTGTTGACGGCGCCAATCGCGCGAGCCAGTGGGTCGCAGCCATCCAGACGCCGGAGCATGGCCTCCTTGTGCGGCAAGGTCACGCTAAAGCCGGCGATGCCGAGCGGCTTGATGGCAGCTAGGAAATCCCCAAGATCGCGAACCAGAAACGGCAGATACACCGCATTGATGCGGCGCGCTTGAAATCCCGCATTCTGCAGTTGTGGCGAAAGCGAGTGCCCTACCGGATTGCCAATCACGCCGTAAGTGCGGGTCCGTCGATCGAGGCGATCGGCGCGATAGAGATCGACCATGTCCTCGAGAGAAAACTGACCAGGAGCTGTGGTGTTCTCAACGGGCGCATAGGCGAGTGCGCTCCCTTGCTGCAGGGCAAGTATCCGGGCTGGGGGTACGGCGTCGCCCATCGGCACCGCTGTGACACTGCGCTTGCCGTGCGCCACGCGAAGAAGCTTCACGGCATCGGCTAACGATTTACATTCCGAGGCGATCTTGATGGCGTCGGGACGGGATTTCCGTAATTTGGCGGCGACTCGGTTCAAGCTCTTCGGCATCCCATGAAAGAAATGCGCCGAGGCAAGCTGCTTCCCGCTCCCGAGCAGCACATCCACCGGTTCTTTGGGGCATTTCGAGGCGGTTTCGATGTCAAGGTCGTACCACGCACAGCCGGCGCGAAGAGCTTCTGCCAGCAGAACGAGTTGCTTGGCAATCGAACCCCGGTACAGTCCGCCAGCTTCGCGACGGCGGCATGTGGCGATCATGGTTGCGCGCGGCGTCCTTGCAGCGAGACGACGGAGGAATCGGGTAATCTCGGCATCGTTCGCGAGCCAATCGAGGCGAAGTTCCACGGTACGCGTGCGCAGAAGCGCGCGATCGAGCTGCTTCAGCATCGATTTCGCGTCTCGCGCCGCCACCACGCCGCAGATTTTGCCGCCATCGAACATGAGTGCCTTCGGCCGCTCCGAGGTATACCTGTCCACACGGACAGGGTGAGTTCAGGCTTCTACCATGTGGTACACAATGTGTAAAGCCTGGTCCACCATTGTATTGACGCCCCCAGAATTCTGGTGCTACGGTCGATGTATCGGGGAGCGCCCGTTCTCAGGCGCACGGATTTCAAAGGAGTGAGGATTATGCGCGGGAAAATTGCCCTTGCTGGTCTGATTCTGGCTCTTTCCGGAGCGGGCGCGTGGGCGCAAGGAAGTGCGCCAACAACGACTCAGGACGACATCTATTGCTCGGGAGTCGTCACGACGGAATCCATGCCGCGCGACACGTATCTCATCACCGGCGAAGGTTCGAGCTACAAGATCACCTTCCAGGAAGGCGATTACGTCTACATCAACAAGGGATCGAGCCAGGGCGTGAAAGTAGGCGACGAGTTCTCCGTAATCCGCCGCGTGAAAGACCCAATCGACGAACAGTGGACGAAGTGGCAATTTTCCATTCTGCGCGCGATGGGGACGGTCTGGCAGGATGAGGGCCGGTTGCGTGTGGTTGTCGCCCAGCCGAACACTGCGGTGGCCCAAGTGGAACACTCATGCGAATACTTGCAGCGCGGCGATATCGTATTGCCCTTTACTGAGCGCCCGTTACCCCCGCTAAAATCCGAGGCTAACTTCGACCGCTTCGCGCCTCCCAGCGGCAAAACGACGGCGATGGTGATTACCGGAAAGCGATTTCAGGTTGAATACGGAACTAACGACATCGTCTACGTAAATCTCGGCAGCCAGCAAGGCGTGAAAGTTGGCGACTATTTCCGGATCTTTCGCTATGCCGGAACGGAGCATGAGATGTCGTACCAGACTCCGCGATTTGCGTTCGACGCCGACGGCTACCTGGGCGTGTACGGCTTTGGGAGCGTCCCGCCGAAGTACAAGTGGGACAACGTTCCGCGCGAAGTGGTCGGAGAAGGAATCGTGGTGCGCACGGGGACGAATTCCTCAACCGTGATGATCACGTTCAGCATGCGCGAGATTTACGCGGGCGATTACGTCGAGGTCGAATAAGCAAGATTGGCGGGAATTACCTCTGCTCCGGGCTCGGGCCGGCAATTTCATCGATTTGAAGCGATGATTCGCTGAAAACATCGGCGGTAAACGCCTCAATCTTAGTGGCCCGGTCTTTCCAAGCATCCCTCTCCAAGACTGCTTTAACGCATGTCTCTTCGAGGAACCGCTCCGCTGTCCAATGATGTTCGACGGCTACCTGAGGCAGCAGCACTCCTCGTTGACATCCCCTCGTGACAAGCAATCCGTGCTTTCCGGGAGTTATCAGCTCGAGCGTAATCGGGGCGGGCGGCGACAAAACGGAGAGTTCGATCTCGATGTCGCTCAATTCGTCCAGGCGGACCGGGTCGAAGCGAGGATCCTCGCGAGCGACAGCCATCGCACAATGCGCGATCACGTCCATCAGGGGTTCCACCGATGGAAGCTGCCCGATGCAGCCGCGAAGCCGGTTGCGTTTGCGGATCGTAACGAATGCGCCGCCCGGCTCCCGCAAAACGCCTTCGCCAGGAACATCCGCCAGGAATTCGTGGCGTTCCACTCCGCAGGTTAGAGCGCCTCTGGCAACTTCCAGCAAGAATCGTCTTTCGCGATTACCGAGTGAGGACATCCTGCGGCTTTTCTTTGCGCTCGACTATCAATACGCTTCGGCGGCGCTGTTCCACGCGCAAATCGATCTGGCCCCAAAACATTTGAAAATAATGGACGGCCGAGGCGATTGCGCTCAAAACGACGAGCCATAAAAGCGTAATACCGAGCACCCTCAGTGCCGGGTGATTTGCGGTGAGAATCACGGCGCAGCCTGCCATGACCTGCAAAATCATTTTAGTTTTCCCAAGCGCGGACGCGGGAATAATCAAACCCTCGGACACTGCAATGTCCCGAAGGCCCACAACGATAAATTCGCGGCCGATGATAATTACGACCATCCACGCAGGCACCAGGCCCATCTGCACAAGAGAAATGAAGGCGGCGGAAATGAGAAGCTTATCGGCAATCGGATCGAGGAGGATTCCGAGCGTGGTGATCTCGTGGCGCTTGCGCGCAATGTATCCATCCAGAACGTCGGTGGCAGCGGCCATCAACAAAATCAAAACGCCCCAGACTTCAAAATGGATTGGGAGGCCCCAGAATTCCCAATTCGGTTGCCGCGTAAGGAGAACGACGACAAGCAAAGGAACGAAAAATATCCGAAGGATCGTAAGGCTGTTCGGCAGATTCATGTGGTTCTCGGAAAAAGCATAAGCTTGTCGCAGGCCGACGGCAATGGGACTGAGTCACTATAAACCCGCGATGGGGGTGAGTCAACGACGGCCGGGGGGAGTTCAATTGACCCTCGCGGAACCTTGAATTCCTCTGGGTCCCGCGCCGCAAATCCCTATGCTAGTAACTCTTAGCCCTCAAATTGCTGCACGGCTGTGCAAATCCCGTAGGAGGCTTGGAAGCGGACGCGGATGCGGAATTGGGGTGCCCTTCGCCTTCAGTGGCTATTCAACTTGCTGATTCAAAGTAGGTTACATCTCCTCTGGTCTCGGCACTCGATTGTGAACGCGCCGCAACGCCAGAGATTTGAGCCACGGAGAGCCCGCTTTTTCCACAGAGATTTCCACCGAACAAGTGAGATGACAGCCCGCATTTACTTGGCAAGTAACGCGTTTAGCAGGATCAGCGATGTCGGGCGTGAGGACCTTCGAGACCGGGCGGTGGAACGGTGAAATCCTCCAGCCGCCGTGCGAAGGACTCCGGCAACTCCGCATCGATGTCCATATGGCCATCGCAAATTTCCGAGTGCAGTATCCGTCCGCACGCATGCACCAGCGACAAGTGGCGGCCATCTGAAACCGGCACATGCAAGTGGACTCGGATCAGCGGATCGATTGGGAGCATCGCGTCCATTCGCGCAAGGAGATCCTCGAGTCCGGCGCCAGTCGCGGCAGACACGAACGCCCTTTGGCCTTGCCGGCCATTCGCTTCGCGGAGCATCGCCAGATCGTCATCGGACAAGCGATCGATCTTGTTGAATACGTGCAGGCGGGGCCGATCCTCAACGCCAAGGTCCGCGAGGACTTTGAGAACATCGGCATCGTGTTCGGCGTGACGCGGGTTCGATACGTCCGTGACGTGGAGGATGAGCGCCGCTTCCTGGACTTCTTCGAGAGTCGCGCGGAACGCAGCGATCAGATCGGGAGGCAGATCGCGGAGAAATCCGACGGTGTCCGATAGCAACGCACGGCGTCGCGACGGAAGGCGCACGGCGCGGACGGTGGGGTCGAGCGTGGCAAACATCTGGGATGACGTAAGAACCTCGGCATGCGTGAGCGCATTGAAGAGCGTCGATTTTCCGGCATTCGTGTAGCCAACAAGCGCAATCATGCCGAGCGGCACTGCCTGGCGCGCGCGCCTGCGAGTGGTGCGCTGCCGGCGGACCGTTTCGATGGCGCGCTGAATTTTCCCCACGCGATCGCGAATGCGCCGGCGGTCGGTTTCGAGCTTTTGTTCGCCAGGTCCGCGCGTGCCGATTCCACCGCCAAGCCGCGACAACTCTTCGCCACGCCCCGTGAGCCGGGGAAGCAGGTAGTTCAGTTGCGCGAGTTCCACCTGGAGCTGGCCTTCGCGGGTTCGCGCGTGACAGGCAAAGATGTCGAGGATGAGTTGCGTGCGGTCAATGACGCGGCAGCCGATGCCCTTCTCCATGTTTCGGAGCTGCACGGGCGTGAGATTGTGATCGACGATGACGAGCGGCACGCTGCGAAGCTGAGCTTCGGCGCCGATCTCCTCGATCTTGCCGCGCCCGACCAGCGTGGCTGGGTCGAGGGTATCCCGGACCTGCAGGAGCGTGCCTTCGATTCTGGCGCCCGCGCTGATTGCCAACTCTTCGAGTTCGGCCAGCGAATCCCGGCTAGCGGCAGTTATATCGCCGGCAAAGCCTCGGCGCGCCTTTTTCAAGGCGATGGCAACGAGCAGCACTCGTTCGCGATTATCGACAGGCTGTGCAGTTTTCATTCGGTTGTGAAATCGCAGGAGGGGTTAAGCGTTGCAAGAATTAGTCTCATCTATAACCGTAGTATACGCTGGCCATGAGTCCTATTACATCTTACATCGCGATTACGGGTTTGGAGCTACCAGTCGGTCTGACGCAGCCAGGATCATTTCAGAAAGGAGTTCCGCCAGTCCGCCACTCGCAAGGCGAAAATCCTCGTCGCGCGTAGCCCGATCGAACCAGCCGAGGCAAACCAGAAGAGCAAGTTCCGCCCATGTATCCGCCGCCCGCGGAGCGAACCCCACCTCCCGCAAGATGCTGGCGATATAAGCAGTACGCCTCCCCTCGATCGTCGCGAGGCATGACGCTACTGCCGCGTCCCCGCGGGCCCATGCGCGCAACCCCGCTTCGCATCGAAGCCTGTCCGGCTCAATGCTGCGATTCACAAGACGAGCCCAGCGTGATGCGGGGCTGTGTACGCCGCTGATCGCCGCGTCCAGCCAGGCAGCTTCTCCGCCCTCCCAGCGCGCCAGCATCCTTGAAAGCAAATCGGCGCGGTCCCGAAAATGCCAGTAAAAACTTCCTTTGCTGACGCCTAGATCTCGCGCCAACAGTTCGACGCGAACGGCCTCGATCCCGTCACGGGAAAGGCGGGACAAAGCGGCGTCGATCCAGTGTTCTGGTTGAAGAGGAGGCGGCTTGAGAGCGGGAGTTGCCATACGCAAGCGTATGTGGGTCACGATACGCAATTCAACTGGAAATGTCAACGAGCTTGAGGCTGACTGCCCGATTGGCTTTCGCGGATCCGGCGACGAGCGGCCTCAAGAACCGGCAGGTCCTCGCCAAAACCGGAAATCCAATGAACGTCCGGCTCCTTGCGGAACCAAGTGAGTTGCCGCTTGGCAAAACGCCTGGTGGCTTGTTGAATTTGTCGCACGGCATCTTCCAGCGAGAGGCTTCCTTCAATATGTGCGCGCAATTGCGAATAGCCGATGAACTGGAATGGCTTTGCATCGGCTGGAACACCTGATGCGATTAGCCAGCGCACCTCTGCAACCCAGCCGGAATCCAGCATAGCTTTGACGCGGGCGTCAATTTTCGCATAGAGCTCGGCGCGCGATGGGATCAGCCCGATTTTCGTCACGTGATATCCATCGAGCCCGTGGCGACCGCTCCGATGGATGTCACCAACTGGCTTCCCTGCCAACAAACGCATTTCGAGGGCGCGAATTACCTTCTGCGTGTCACCTTGAGATATTCGCGCGGCCGATTCGCGATCGAGACGCGAAAGAATGCGGTGGAGATGCGCAGGGCCCCTTCCATTGGCAATGTCACGCAATCGCGCGCGCAATTCGTCCGAGCGCAGAGGCGCGTGGGAAAGGCCTTCGAGCAGCGCCCGAAGATACAAGCCGGTCCCAGCGGTGAGAATCGGCAATTTGCCGCGACGGCGAAGGTGATCGAGAACAAGCAACGCTTGGCGGCGGTACTCGCCGGCCGTGAATAGTTCATCGGGGCCAACGACGTCAACGAGATGATGCGCGATGCCCTGCCGCTCTGCTGGGGAGACCTTGCCCGTTCCGATGTCGAATCGCCGGTAGACCTGCGTGGAATCACAGACGATAATTTCGCCATCGGTCTGCTGAGCGAGTCGAATGCCGAGGGCTGATTTCCCCGAGGCAGTCGGCCCTAGAATGACGATGAGGGGCGCTAATGCTTCCATTGCGCGAATTTCCAGAGGCGAAAAAGCAAAAGAAACAGCACGATGCCCGCGAGCAGGAGCGTTCCCAGAACTTGCATGCGGTTCACTTTCAATGGGAGTTCAAATCAGCTACCGGAATATTATAGAGAAAAATGATTCGCAGTTTCAGATTGGGTCCGTGGAATTGCGGCGGGAGCGGTTCGAATGGGCTCGAAGCGCGAATCGCTGACATCGCTGCGGCGTCAAGGGGCTCTTTACCGGAGGTTCGCTCAAGGGTGGGTTCCGGCAGCGGAACGCTGCCGTCGGGGTTGATTACAAACGTGGTGTAAACGACACCCTTGTCTCCCATCATTGCGGATTCCGGCATCACCGCGTACCAATTGCGCTTCAACGTGGCGAGAAGCCGCTGAATATAGCTGTTGAAATCGACTCCCTGCGTGTCCGAGAGTATCTGGACCCCTTCGCCCATACCGGGGCCTCTGCCTCCTGCTCCCGCTCCTCTTGGAATCGAGTTGCCTTGCGAATAGATGCCGCTATTGCCGCTCGGGGCGGCATTTTGAAGCTGGTCCTGCAGCTCTTTGCCCGGCGACGAATTGGGTATGCCCAAATTCAAATGGTTGGGCTGCTGCGTCGGCTTTGGCGGCTCAATATGCGATGGAACTGGCGAAGATGGCAGCGGCGAATTCGACTTCGGAACCACGGCGATATGCGGAACTGGCGAGGAGGGCAATTCCTTCGGCGGAACCGCCGGCGAAGGGGTCGGCTTCTCTGCGGGAGGCGGAGCAGGCGCCTCGATTCGCGGCGGCGCCACTTTATTGAGAGTCCTCCGATCAATGTGCACTCTCGGCGCTGGCGCGGGCGATGCGGGAATATCCTTCGGCGAAAGATAAGTCACGCCAAGTTCCTTGCTGGCAAGCTCGGTTTCTTCCGCGGTGGGAACGTGCGCCGGGAAAATTTTCGGGGCGAAGATCAAAAAAATAATCAGGCCGATATGGACCGCGACGGAGAGCACGCGGGTCGTGAGGTCGGACTTGGCGTCTCGTTTTTCCTCGGGTTCAACCAGGAGGTTTGCTTCGCCGCTGGTGAAGAGATCGGGCTCGACGATATCCCGGAGGCCGGGGGGGAACTCGCGCGGGCGCTCGAATTCCTTCAACTCCTCGGCCGCGATGGGTTCGACGTAGGCCGGCACGACTGTGCGCGATTGCAGGGTTGAGAGCGGCGCGTACTCAGACAGCGGGTTAAGATTTTCGAAGGGTTTTGCGGGCATTCCACGCGGAACGAGGGTTCGATTCACCAAAACGTCAAGAGGAAAATGGGAGGGAATGCTGGATTTGCCGTCGAGAGGAGGCGCAGTCGACGTTCCAGTTGGCACAACCGTTCGTTCATCGAGCAGCGTCGTCAGACGACGCGGCGACTTTTTCGATTCGTCATCATTCTTGACGGGATTTATATCCGTCGGAACAAGCGTCCGGGGAATCATCGAGCTTCCTGTGGAGTGAAGGCACCCAGTTGGACGCGGCGCGCGTGGTCGCGGATGCCCGCCATCACTCGATCCGCCAGTTCCAGAGCGCACCGCCCGGCCTGGCCGTCGACCACAGGCGCTTTACGAGTGCGCACCGATTCCGCGAATGCGTGCAGCTCGGCGTGGAGCGGCTCCTGGGGCTCCGCGGATAATTTCTCGAATCCGATCCGTGGCGGCTGCTGCCCGGACTGGACGCTCACGCGAAGCACGTCCTGCCGCGCGAAATCGAGCGAGATGTATTCGTGGTCCTGAAAGAAACGCATCTTGCGAATTCGCTCCGTTGAAACGCGGCTCGCCGTTAGATTGGCAACCGCGCCGTTCGCGAATTCCACACGAGCGTGAGCGATGTCCACCTTGTCCGTAATCACCGGAATTCCGACGGCCTTCAAATCCGTCACCGGCGCGCTGACCAGCGAAAGCAGAATATCGAGGTCATGGATCATCACGTCGTACACAACGTCTATATCGAGGCTACGCGGCGTGAAAATACCGAGCCGATGCACCTCAAAAAACATCGGCCGAGTAACGATTATTTGAGCCGCCGCGACAGCGGGATTGAAACGCTCGACGTGGCCCACCTGCAGAACCCGGCCCCCCCGTTTTGCCGCGGCGATCAATTCATCCGCTTCTTCGACGGATGCAGCGACGGGTTTCTCGACCAGCACGTCGAAGCCGGCATCGAGCAAACGGCAGCCGATTCGCGCATGTTCTCTCGTTGGAACAGCCACGCTCACTGCATCGACCCGTTCTCGATTCAAATCCCCGATATCGGAGATGACGCGAGCGCCAAATTCGGCGGCGATACCCTGCGCGCGCTCGGAATTCGTATCCACGATTCCGATCAGTTCGGCGCCGTCCATCTCGCGCCAAACACGGACGTGGTTGCGCCCGAAGTCTCCAACGCCGACCACAGCTACGCGAATGTTCTTGTCGCTCACGCTTTTTGTTTTGTTCGCGATCTTCTTGAAGTGCCCGCGGGCTCGAACGCAAAAGCCTCGATCGCGATTCCGGCGGCATCGGCTTCGCGAATCAAGTCGCCGCGATCGAAGAGAAGCGTCCTTCCGGCATCGAGCGCGAGAGCCGTGGCATTGTTGCGTTGCATCACATCAATCGTCTTCGGCCCGATAACGGGAACATCGAAGCGCATATCCTGCTGGGGCTTGCTCACCTTCACGACGACCAACCGTTGCCTCCCGGCGATCCTCGCGGCGCGCTCGATTGTCTCGTCCGTGCCCTCCATCGCTTCGATAGCAACGCACGCGCGATCGCGCACCACCACAGTCTGGCCGAGATCGAGGCTGGCAATCTGCCGGGCGATGGCGCGGCCATAGGCGATATCGGCGGATTCAGAAGCATCCGGAGCACGGCGCGTCAGGACGCCGGCGGCGGGCAGAAGCGGACCCAGAAACTTCGTTGAATCCACGAGTTCAATGCCTTCGTCCCGGAGGACGCGCGCGACCGCGCCGATCAACGAATCGGTATTCTTCGATGGCAGGGAAAAAAGCAGCTTCGCGAGCTTCCAGTCCGGCTTGATCGAGCTGAAAATCTTGTTGTGCTTCACCTGCCCGGCCATCACAGCGTGCGTCACACCTTCCTGCTGAAGCAACTCGATCGCGTGGCTCAACTCGCCGAGGCTGACCCAGTGGAATCGCCTGGCAGCGCGTTCGAGCGCCGGGGAAGCCTCTTCGCGAATCGCAACGACCGCCATTTCGATGCCGCGGCTGCGCGCGCCTTCGAGGACGAGAAACGGGAACGAGCCGTTTCCCGCAATCATCCCCCAGTGCGCATCGTTGTGCACGTCGATGTGCTTGAAAAGATTGTCTTTTGCCGCGGCCAATTTCGCGCCTACTTTGTCAGGCCGCGCTCGGCCGATTCGATGAACTGGATCAGAGTTAAGACGTCTTCGGAGTGCGACAAGGTTCCACGCATTTTTTCAAGCGCCTGCGTGGTGTTTAATTTCGATCGCAGCAGCAGCCTGTAAGCCTTTTCAATCGGCGCGATCCGGTCGGGCGAAAATCCCTGCCGCGTAAGTCCGACGCTGTTCACTCCGTAGCAGCGAGTGCGTCGCGGAGCCACAATTTTGGAAAACGGCGGCACGTCCTGCGTAACGACGGTGTGAGCGGCAATGTATGAATATTTGCCGATGCGGCAAAACTGGTGAACCGCGCAGTAAGCTCCGACTTGGGCGTAGTCTTCGATGGTGACGTGACCGGCGAGAGCCGCGCCGTTCACGAAAATCGTGCGATCGCCAATCATACAATCATGGGCGATATGCGCGTACACCATGATCAGGTTGTGGCTTCCGATCCGGGTTACGCCTCCGCCCTTTTTCGTCCCGCGGTTCACCGTTGAAAATTCCCGAAAATCGTTTCGGTCGCCTATTTCGAGGGTGGTGTGCTCGCCCGCAAAGGTCAAATCCTGCGGATCGCCGCCTATGGCGCAAAAAGGATAGAGGTGATTCCGGCGTCCGAGACGGGCTGGACCCTGCACCAGGGCGTGATGATCGAGAACGCAATCATCACCCAATTCAACGCCATCGCCGACGACCGCATACGCCCCGATCTTTACGTTACATCCCAGGCGGGCCGAGGGGGAAATCACGGCGCGAGGATCGATTTCACTCACAGACGTGGGTTCTTCCGCCGACCCATCGAACTGTCTCGCGAGACCCATTCATTGCGCCTTCACGACGGGATCGGTTGCCGCAGCCGTCGTTTGAGGCATTTCGCGATCGACCATCTTGCACATTAACGTTGCTTCCGCCGCCAGTTCTCCGTCGACGGTGGCGCGGCCCTCCAGCTTGCAGAAGGTATTGCGCCATGCTGCCACGGTAACTTCCAGGCGCAACTGGTCGCCGGGGACGACCGGCCGGCGAAAGCGCGCGTTGTCGATCGCGACGAAATACAGCAGCTTCTTCTCGCGATCGGGCACTTCCTGCAACAGCAGGAGACCACCCGCTTGCGCGAGCGCTTCGATTATCAATACCCCTGGCATGATCGGCTTCCCCGGAAAATGACCCTGAAAGTAGTGTTCGTTGATTGTGACATTCTTAATTCCGACAATGCGCTTCCAGCGTTCCATTTCTTCGACCGCGTCGACGAGAAGAAAAGGATAGCGATGCGGCAGGATGCTTTGGATCCCATTGATGTCGAGGATCATTCTTCGCCTCTGAGTTTCGTCTTGGCTGCGCCCAATTGGCCTGCGCGCGACAGTCGCCCGTTTGCTACAAGTACAATCGAACAATTCTATACGAAAGGCACGCACGGCGAAACGGCGTTGCCGCCGGGCTGTGGCGCTGATAGCATACCCGCCGCATCGAGGTGAAATGACCTTGCGATCGAAACCGCTGATGATGAATCTCCTGCGCCATTCCCGCGGCCGGCAAACGGAGATGGTCCGCCTGCTCGGCGAGTTCGTCCGGTGCGAATCGCCGAGCCATGACAAAGCCGCAGTGGACAGTTTCGCGCGGATCGTTGCACGCGAATGGCGACGGCGCGGAGCCACCGTTCGAGTGCTGACACAAAAAAAACGCGGAGATCTGGTTCGCGCGGAGCTGTGGTTGGGAGAGGGCAAGCCCGATGGGCAAATTATGGCGCTTGGACATCTAGACACGGTGTATCCGCTCGGCACCATAGCCGGAATGCCGTTTCATGTAACAAACGGGTGTGCGTGGGGACCCGGGACGTTCGACATGAAAGGCGGAATCGTGCTTGCGTTGTTCGCGGTGGACGCGCTGCGGAAAGCACAATTCAAGCCACAAAAGCGCCTGGTGTTTTTTTGGACGTCGGATGAGGAAATCGGCAGCGAAGCTTCGCGGAGTGCGATCGAAAGCGAAGCTCGGCAGAGTGAGGCGGTACTCGTTCTCGAGCCGTCTTTTGGGCGCGATGGCCGGCTGAAAACGGCGCGGAAAGGCGTGGGCATGGCGGAGATCGTTGTCACGGGCCGGTCGGCGCATGCGGGGATCGATCCAGAGAATGGCGTGAATGCCGTCCACGAGCTTGCGCTGCAGATCGCACGTTTGATGGAGTTGAACGACCAGCGTCGAGGGATCACGGTCCAATCCACGGTCATCAGCGGCGGCACTGTGTCGAATGTGGTTCCCGAGTACGCGCGCGCTGAGGTGGATATCCGATATGCGCGGATGGCGGATGCGCGGCTTCTCGATCGCGCGTTGCACCGGATACGGCCGATACTGAAAGGCGCGCGAGTGGAAGTGCGGGGTGGAATCAATCGTCCGCCTCTCGAGCGAACCGCGGCGGTTCAGGAGCTGTTCCGCCACGCGCAATCTTTAATGCGCGACGCGGGCTTATCTCTCGATGAAACCGCGACCGGCGGAGGCTCCGACGGTAATTTGACGGCAGCGCTCGGCGTGCCAACGCTTGATGGACTCGGCGCAGTCGGCGATGGCGCGCACAGCCCGCGCGAGCACGTGATTATTCGCAAGCTACCGGAACGCGCCGCGCTGCTGGCAGGCCTTCTCGCGACCCTTTAACGTAGCTTACGTCCACCAAAATTACCGGACGTCTTCGTGATGGAGGAAGGTGAGTGTTTGCTGATCGAGGCCGGAATAATCGGAGTGAAGCGTGTCGCGAAGCGCATCTTCGGTTGACGGAGCCGTTGCAATCGAATCGAGCAAACGGCTGACATCGCTTACGCCGCCTTGCTCGATGATTGATTCGACCGCGGCGAGCGACCACGCGTAAGCCAGCGCTGCTGAATCGCCCGACAATCCCATCCACGATCCTTCGAGCGTCTCGAGACGCGGCGGCATTCCCTGGCCCGCCACGTTGAGCAATGCGTCCGCGGAGGAAGCGCTGCGGCGGCCTTCCATGTATTGCGCGACACCTTCCTGCAGCCACGTCGGCGCTCGACCATGCGATTTCTGGCCGACGAAGCTGTGCGTGAGTTCATGCTTGAGCACACGCTCGAGGTCAGGCGTTACGGCAGTCAGTCCCTGCACGGGCACGCGAATGCGCCCGTCGTTGATCGCGCCGGCCCAGCTTGGCGCGCGAGTGATGTCCGCGAAGGATTGCTCGGTGTATAGAATGACGCCGATTTGTTCGGGCGGCGTATAGTCAAGCTGCGATTCGATATCGTTGTAGTCTGCTTCGAGCGCGCGGAGTATGCCGCGAGCGAGATCCGGAGTGGCGCCGCCGTAGTATTTCAGAGCGAAATGCGCGGTCTCGCCTTCGCGGTAGCTTTCTTCTTCGTTTTTGTCGCGCTCGGCCTTCGCAAGCGCCCGTTCAACATCAGGGTCGTGGCGTATCTGCTCCGCTCGCTTCCACTCCGCGACGGCTTGGTCCATTTTGTTTGCGCCGTAATAAGCCCAGCCCGTCAGCTTCGCAACATCCGCGGAATTGGGCGCGATACGGCGCGCATGCTCGAGAGGTTCAAGCGCGGCGCTGAACTGGCTTTGGCGCAGATAGAGGACCGCAAGATTCAGCAGCAGGCTGGAATTATCCGGCGCGAACGCGAGCGCCTGACGATAATGGTCGATGGCAGAGTCCGTGTCACCCTTGCTCAACAGGAATTGGGCGGCAGCGTAATGCGCGGCGGCCACTTTGTCGATTGCACTCGCGCCGCCGGATCGTGCGTCGATCTCGAGACGGGAAATGTAAGCAAAATCGATCGAGTTATCGTGAACGGCGAGATGAGCGACGTCATCGTAACCGCGCACGGGATCGACCTGCGGAGCGGAAACCGGGGGATCTTTCGCCGGGCCAGCCGCTGAAGAGTATGTCAAGTTGTCGCGGTCGATCCGCGCGACGATTGACTTCGGAATGGACATCTGGCCGGCGGGCGTTTCGTAAGTGACGCGGTCGGCGGTTTCCGTGACGTTGGACGCGACGATTCGCCGGCCGTTTTTCAGCACGATGGTATCGGCCGCCGTGGATGACGCCACGAGGGCGATCAATATCGCAACTGGCGCTGCGAAACGCATCTTTTGATTTTACCAAGCGATGCCGCAGGGCTATCGGTTCGCTTGCCGGACATTGCCCTAAGCGGTACAGTCGCGGAATGGGGTGGTTTCGATGGTTTGCGTTAGTTTTGTCGGTCGTGGTGGTGTGCGCGGCCGGTACGGCATTGTCCGCCTGGCGTGCGCCGTCTCGACTTCCGATTAGTCGCTACGCAGGCTCGACGAACTTCCATGCCGCTCCTGCGGACGCTCGCGAGCTTTATCGGGATTTGAATGCTCTTCGGCCGGATGCCACTCGCGTTTATGAAGTGCATGAAATCAATCTGCAGCGCGACGCGATCAGCCTAAGCCTCAACGACGGCAAGCTCGCTTTTCTTCAGCCGCTGGACGGACGCATCACGGGCGCCGTCTTCACCGGCGTCGGCCACATCATCGCAACGCCGCCCGATGCCGGTGAACGAAGGTCGCTCGCACAATTCGTCGGAGTGCCTATCCTCGATCAGCCATTCGGGACGCTTTATCTTCGCTTCACCGATGACACGGCAGAGGGGATCGCGCGGCAGATCCAAGCCGCCGGTTCAACGCCAAGCAACGATCCGCAATTCGCCGGGGTCTGGGCGCAGGCGGTCAGCCGGCTAAATCCATCGCATTCGCTACGGATTCTTGAGGATTGGCTTTCCACCAACCCGCTGCCTTACTTCTTCGCCTCGATTGGAGGCGGCCCTTTGGGACCGTTCGATGCAATTGTTGACGGCCGGCGCACGGAGCAGGTTTTGATCGGCCAGTCGCGTATGTCGAACGGCGGGGACGTGTACGACATTTGGTCGTCATTTCGGGCAGGGACTGGTGGAATCGCGGAAACGTTTGCTCCACTCGACTACCGCGTAGACACCGCCATCGGCAACGATCTCTCGCTCAGCGGCCAGACAACGCTTCATTTGAAGGCGCTCCGCGCAGGCGAGCGCGTGGTTCCGCTGGAACTCGCGCGGAGCCTCTCGGTGCAAAAAATCACGATGGAAGGCGGCAACACGCCGCTCGTTTATTTTCAGAATGCGGATTTGAATCACCGCGATGCGATCCGCCGGGGAAATAATGCGGTGCTCGTCGTGTTGCCATCGCCCGTCGAGCCCGGCGAAGCATTTCACTTGCAGGTGACTTACCAGGGGAGCGTGATCTCCGACGCGGGAAACGGAGTGGAAATCGTGGGCGAGCGTGACGCGTGGTACGCACACGCGACCGGCGCGACGCGATTCGTTCCTTACGATCTCACATTCCGCTGGCCGAAACGATTCACGCTGGTCGCTACGGGAAATAAAGTGGAATTTCATGATGATGGCGATTTCAAGACGGGACGCTGGCAATCGGGCGTGCCGTTTTTCGTCGCGGGCTTCAACCTGGGGGAGTACGCGGAGGCATCCGCCAGCGACACGCTTCCCACCATCCGCGTCTACGCAAACAAACAACTCGAGAATGCGATCGCCGCGCGCATCCAGGCAAATCCAATTGAAGCGGGAATATTGCCTCCGATTCCCGGCATCGGCGCGGCAAGGCGGCCGCCGCAAATCACCGAAGCTCCCCCGCCGAGCCCGGCAGCCGTTCTTAAACAGCTAAGTGGAAGCATTTCGGACTCGATTCATTTCTTTGAAAAAATGAACGGTCCGTTCCCTTTCCGGAACCTGAGCGTATCGCAAATTCCCGGATCCTTCGGCCAGGGCTGGCCAGGACTGGTGTACCTCTCGACCTACGCTTTCCTGCCGCGCGAAGCGCAAGAGCGGGCAGGAATGACTTCGTTGCAGGAGGATGAGACCCAAGAGTTGATGCCGTTCCACGAAGTGGCGCATCAGTGGTGGGGCAATGTGGTGGGCGCGTCAAGTTACCGCGACGCCTGGATCGAAGAAGCCATGGCCAATTATCTGGCACTGCTGTACATCGACAGCAAGAAGCCCGCGGCACACCGGATGACAAACTGGCTGGTTCGGTTTCGTGCATCGCTGATCGAGAAAACGCCGGGAGCATCGGAAGACGCCGAAGATGCCGGGCCGTTGAATCTCGGTTTCCGGCTCAGATCATCGAAGGATCCCGCGGCCTACGAAACCGTCGTATACAACAAGGGAACATGGGTGATTCACATGCTTCGCGAGATGCTGCGGGATCCACGAGCGGCCGACCCGGACGCCCGTTTCCGCCAGCTTTTGCAATCGATCCTAACCGCGGACCGCTTTCGCGGGCTTACAAACGCCGATTTTCAGCACGCCGTTGAAAAAGAAATGACGCCGCAAATGGATTTGGACGGCACGCATTCGATGGAATGGTTCTTCGACCAATGGGTACGGGGAACCGGCATTCCGCGTTACTCTGTGGAATTTAAAACAAGGCCGCGCGGAAAGAAATTCCTGGTGACGGGTACCCTACTTCAAAACAACGTAGACGACACGTTCACCGCCCGCGTGCCTCTCTATTCTTCCCGAATGGGCGGCAGGCCCGAGCGCATGGGAGAGGTCGTGACGATCGGGCCGGAAACACCATTTCGCTTCACTACCGGAGTTCGTCCGCGCCGCATCCTGATCGACCCGAAGCTCACGTTGCTTTGTTTCGTGGACTGAAGCACGCACCGGTCTCGGGCTCGTGCCGTAACAACCGCAAGGAAATTTTATTTACTCCATTTCCTCAATCGAAATTTTTTTTCTATTTCGCCTTGCGTATGCGAGCTTCCGGTCTTATGCTATGCAGTCTTACGTGAGCCTTCGGGTTCCGCAAGAAATATTTTCGACCCGAACGCGGAAGGATTGCCGGATTTTTTCCAGTCCCGGATGCACTTTAGATTGGGAATCACCGCGAGAGAAGTGCGCGGATATTCTGATGAAGGGTTCCCATCTTAACGATTCGCCGTCATTCATAAAATACTATAGTTGGGGAAGCCAGTGGCTCCTGAAGGTTCGGGCAATCAATTCGAACTCGAGGCGGTTCCCGGCGATGAACTGATCGCGCCCGGGCATACTCTCGAATCCGTTACCGAAAAAATCAGCTCGATTGTCCTGAAGCCTGGGATAAGCAAGGGCTGGCTTGCCGGTTTTGCAGGAGCGTTCGCGCTTTTCATACTCCTGAACGTAGCGATCTATCTCCTGATGACCGTTGGCGTCGGAATATGGGGTATTAACATTCCGATTGCCTGGGCCTTTGCCATCACCAATTTCGTCTGGTGGATCGGAATCGGACACGCCGGAACCCTGATTTCAGCCTTCCTTCTGCTTCTGCACCAAAAATGGCGCAACTCCGTCAATCGCTTTGCAGAGGCTATGACGATTTTTGCCGTGGCTTGCGCGGGCCTTTTCCCGCTGCTTCATATGGGGCGGCCATGGCTTTTTTACTGGTTGCTGCCGTATCCCAATCCGATGTGGTTGTGGCCGCAATTTCGCAGCCCGTTGGTGTGGGACGTTTTCGCGGTTTCGACTTACCTGACGGTATCGCTGATCTTCTGGTACGTAGGATTGATCCCAGACTTCGCCACATTGCGGGACCGGGCCAAGAATAAAGCGACGAAGATCATATATGGCTTCTTTTCATTGGGCTGGAGGGGGGCATCGCGCCACTGGTTCCGCTACGAGATGTGCAGCCTTCTCTTGGCTGGATTGGCTACGCCGCTCGTGCTGTCCGTACACACAGTAGTGAGCTTCGATTTCACAATCGCGATTGTTCCGGGATGGCATAGCACGATTTTCCCTCCCTACTTCGTTGCGGGTGCCATTTACTCGGGTTTTGCGATGGTATTGTCTCTCGCGATTCCCATCCGTAAGTTTTACAAACTGGAAGACTTCGTTACTATCCGTCACCTGGATATCATGGCCAAGGTGATGCTAGCGACGGGCTGGATCGTCGCCTACAGCTATATCACCGAGACGTTCATGGCGTTTTACAGCGCGAACCCGTTTGAGCGGTTCATGATGATGAACCGCATGACGGGACCATACGCGATCGTATATTGGATCTTGATAACATGTAACCTACTGATACCACAAGCGTTGTGGTCGCGAAAGGTTCGAACCAGCCCCGGATGGCTGTTCTTTGTGGCCATCATTGTAAACGTTGGGATGTGGCTCGAGCGGTTTGTAATCATCGTCGTGAGTTTGCAGCGTGAATACTTGCCGTCGAAATGGGATATGTATTATCCCACGCGGTGGGATTGGGCCGTGCTGGCCGGATCGCTGGGACTGTTTTTTACGCTCTTTTATTTGTTTATCCGCTACCTACCGATGATTTCGATTGTCGAGGTGCGGTCGCTGGCTTACGAAACCAATAAAGAACTCGCAAGCAAGACGTAACGAGGGGAACGAAAGGCTCGATGTCGCAGATATTTCATCGCAGCACGAATCTGATCTCGCGGCTGACCATTTTCGGCGGCATTTTTTTCCTGGCCGCACTGAGTTATGCGCTGTACGCGATCGAACTATCGCCGTACTACACCTACGTGGACCTCGCGCGGCAGCAACCCGTTCCGTTCAGCCACAAACATCACGTTGGCGAGCTTGGCCTGGATTGCAGATATTGCCATACGTCGGTCGACCAATCGTCGTTTGCGGGTTTGCCGCCAACGCAAACGTGCATGACCTGCCATTCTCAAATCTGGACCAATGCGCCGATGCTCGAGCCGGTGCGCGCGAGCTACCGCGACGACAAGTCCTTGTCGTGGACGCGCGTGAACACCGTTCCGCAGTTTGTGTATTTCGACCACAGCATTCACGTGAGCAAAGGCATCGGCTGCACTACGTGCCACGGGCCGATCGCACAGATGCCGCTGACGTATCGCGCGCAAACGCTTTACATGGAGTTCTGCCTGAACTGCCACCGGCAGCCAGAAAAGTACGTTCGTCCGAAAGACGAAGTGTTCAATCCCAGGTACGAACCGCCTCCAAATCAGATGGAGATGGGGGCGCGTCTTGTGAAGGAATACAAAATCCAGAAACTGACGAACTGTTCCACGTGTCACCGGTGAAAGCGGCTTAACAAACAATGAGCTCAGATTCGAACTCGAAATACCCGAATTCGGTGGACTTAGAGGCGGCGCGCGCCAACCTCGCGCAAAGCGGTGGGAAGCGTTTGTGGCAAAGCCTCGATGAGTTGTCGGAAACGCAGGAATATCATAAGTTCCTCGAGCACGAATTTCCGAACGACACGGCAAAGGAACCCGAAGCCGCGGGGATCAACCGGCGCGACGCTCTGAAGCTGATGGCGGCTTCAGCGGCGATGGCGGGTCTTTCCGCTTGCACCAAGATGCCGCTCGAAAAAATCGTTCCCTACGTCAAGCCGCCCGAGGAAATCATTCCCGGCAAGGCGCTTTTTTACGCGACTTCGATGTCCTTGGGGGGAGTCGCCGCCGGCGTTCTCGTGGAAAGCCACATGGGGCGCCCGACGAAAATCGAAGGGAACTCGGAGCATCCGGGCAGCCTCGGCGGAACAAGCGCGCAGACGCAGGCATCGATTCTGAATCTCTACGATCCCGACCGCTCGCAAACGGTGCTGTACCTGGGCCGGATCGACACTTGGGGCGGATTCGTCGCAGCCGTTGGGAATCTCCGCACGCAGCTTGGCGCAAAGGGCACGGGGCTGCGGATTCTGACGGAGACGGTGACGTCGCCAACCCTCGGCGCGCAGATGAAAAACCTGCTGGCGAAATATCCGGAAGCGAAATGGCACCAATACGAGCCGTGCGGCCGTGACAACGAGCGCGAAGGCGCGCGGATGGCGTTCGGAAAGGCGGTCAATCCGGTCTATCACTTCGACAAAGCTGACGTGGTCGTTTCGTTGGACTCCGATTTCCTTAATTCCGGCCCTGGCCATGTGCGCTACGCCCGAGATTTTGCCGGGCGGCGCGGTCTGGAAGGTTCGCAGCCCACGTTGAATCGCCTCTACGCAGTCGAGAGTATGCCCACCGGCACTGGCGCAGTTGCGGATCATCGCCGAGCAATCCGCGCCACGGAGGTGGAAAACTTCGCGCGGCAATTGGCTGCCGCCGTGGGCGCGGGCGGGGCTGGCAGGGCCGGGAACGGCAGCGTTCCGGCGGATTGGACAAGCGCTGTAGCGCGCGATCTGACCGGCCATCGCGGGTCGTCAATCGTGATTGCCGGCGAAGGGCAGCCAGCGATCGTACATGCGCTAGCCCACGCGATGAATTCCGTTCTAGGCAATTTCGGCCAGACGGTCACGTTCACGGATGCGCTCGAAGCGGATCCCGTAAATCAGGCGGATTCGCTGCGCGAACTTGTGGGCGAGCTGAACGCCGGCAAAGTGGGCATTCTTCTGATTATCGGCGCGAATCCTGCGTATAATGCGCCAGCCGATTTGGATTTCACGACGGCGATCACAAAAGCGGACCTGCGAATCCACTCCGGGCTTTACACGGACGAGACCGCGCAATATTGCCATTGGCACGTCCCGGCCACGCACTACCTGGAAAGCTGGAGCGACGCGCGCGGGTACGACGGCACGATCGGCATCGTGCAACCGCTAATCGCTCCGCTCTACGACAATCACAGTGTGCATGAAATTATCTCCCTGCTTTCGGGTGAGCAGGACAAATCCAACCACGACATCCTTAAAGATTACTGGAAGAGCCAGCGGCCGGAGAAAGACAAGGCCTTTGAGGACTTCTGGGAGGTCACGCTCCACGACGGAGTGATGGCCGAGACCGCGCTTCCTCCGATTTCCGTCGCGGCGAGAGCAGGCTTCGCGGGCCAATCGACCGCGCAGCAACCGAATGATCCAAATGCGCTCGAAATCGTATTCCGGCCGGACCCGTCCGTTGGCGATGGGCGGTTTGCAAACAATGGCTGGCTGCAGGAAGTGCCGAAGCCAATCACGCGGCTCGCATGGGACAACGCCGCGATGGTCAGCCCGAAGACCGCGCAGAAGCTTGGGGTTTCGCGCGGAGATTACGTGAAGCTCGAGCTTGCGGGGCGCGAGACGAAGGCGGGTATCTGGATCGTTCCAGGCCATGCCGATGATTCGATTACGCTTCATCTGGGCTATGGCCGGTGGCTCGCCGGAAAAATCGGCAGCGGTCCTGGATTCAACGCCTATCCGTTGCGCACCACGGCGGCGCCGTGGCAGGCAACCGGCGTGCGAATTTCAAAGACCGGCAAGGATTATTCTTTCGCGTCCGTGCAGCACCAATACCCGATCGATCGCGACCACCAAGAGACCGAGCAAGAGAGCACCGAAGCCCTCCGGCGCGATTTGGTGCGTATCGCCACGCTCGATGAGTTCCGCAAGGATCCCAACTTCGCAAAGAACCCCGAAGAAGAAGCTACGACGGGCTTATCGCTTTATCCAGGATTCAAATACAACGGCTACGCCTGGGGCATGGCGATCGATCTGAATAAGTGCGTTGGCTGCAACGCCTGCGTGGTCGCGTGCCAATCGGAAAACAACATTGCCGTAGTGGGCAAGGATCAGGTGGAGCGCGGGCGGTCGATGCACTGGATTCGCATCGACACGTATTTCCGGGGCGATCTTGAAACTCCGGAGATGTATTTCGAGCCGCTGCCTTGCATGCAGTGCGAGAACGCACCCTGCGAGTACGTATGTCCGGTGGGAGCGACGACCCACAGTCCCGAAGGGTTGAATGAAATGACGTATAACCGGTGCGTGGGGACGCGGTACTGCTCGAACAACTGTCCTTACAAGGTCCGGCGGTTCAATTTTTATCTCTTCTCGGACTGGACGACGAAGAGCTTGTACGGTTTGCGGAACCCGAACGTGACGGTGCGCAGCCGCGGCGTGATGGAAAAGTGCACTTACTGCGTACAGCGGATCAATGCGGCGAAAATCCGCTCGGAAGAAGAAAACCGCAGCGTGCATGACGGCGAGATTGTGACGGCATGCCAGGGCGCGTGCCCGGCCAACGCGATCGTGTTCGGCAATATCAACGATCCCAACAGCCGGGTTGCCCAACTGAAGGCGCAGTCGCGCGATTATCGTCTGCTGACGGAGTTGAATACCCGCCCGCGCACCAGCTATCTGGCGCGCGTGCAGAATCCCAATCCGGAGATTCATGAGTCGTAACATGCAACGCCCACCACTTTACGGATTAATGGCGGAGTTTGAAACGCCCGAAGCTTTGCTGGCGGCGACGGAACGCACGCACGAAGCTGGCTACAGGAAAATCGAGGCGTACAGCCCGATACCGGTCGAAGGGCTGGCCGAGGCGGTGGGCTTCCATCACACCGCGCTTCCGAAGGTCGTGTTTATTGGCGGTCTGCTCGGCGGACTGGGTGGCTTCGGAATGTGCTGGTATGCGAACGTGATCAGCTTCCCGCTGAATATCGGCGGAAAGCCTTTCAATAGCTGGCCGATGTGGATTCCGATCACGTTCGAGCTGACGATTCTGGGCGCCGCGCTTTGCGCTGCTTTCGGCATGATCGCGATGAACGGCCTGCCGATGCCGTATCATCCGGTATTTAACGTCGAGCGGTTCGCAAAGGCTTCCGTCGATGGCTTCTTCCTATGCGTGGAAGCGAGCGACATGAAGTTTGATTTGCCTGGCACGAAAGCGTTTTTGGAAAGTTTGAATCCTTATGGAGTGTCCGAGATTGATGTCTGATTCAAGAGCCTGCGGCAACGCTCGCCGCGAAATCTTTTCCTACATCCGACGCGCGGCCTACATTGGCGCGATCGGGATGCTTTTGGCCGGATGCCGCCTCGATATGCACATCCAGCCGAAATACCTGCCGTACGAGCCATCGGACTTCTTTGCCGACGGACGCTCGGAGCGGCCGCAAGTTCCAGGAACAGTGGCGCGAGGAGAATTGCGAACGGACGAACTGCTCTATACGGGCAGGATAAACGGAGTTGTGACGGACGAGTTTCCGTTTCCCATTACCAAGGCCGATCTCGAGCGCGGGCAGCAGCGCTTCAACATTTACTGCACTCCCTGCCACGATTACACAGGGAGCGGCAACGGCACGATCGTGCAGCGCGGGTTCCCCGCACCGCCGTCGTATCACATCGACCGCTTGCGGCAGGTTCCTGTGGGCCATTTCTTTGAAGTCATCTCGAACGGCTACGGGAAAATGTACAGCTACGCGGCGCGCGTTTCACCGGAAGATCGCTGGAGGATCGCCGCCTACATCCGAGTGCTGCAACTGAGCCAGCATTCCACGCTCCGGGACGTGCCGGATTCCGAGCGTGGCAAATTGAATCAATCGTCCGCCGCGCAACCGTCGAACGGCGGACCGGCTACTGGACAAGCACCTACCGGCAATTTACCGGGGCAACCGCAATGAACCCGTCGGACACGATTCAGACGCACATACGGCGCCGACAGAACCAGGCAGCGGTCTGGGGAGTTCTCAGCCTGATTCTTTTCGTGATTGTTGGCGTGATTAACGCAACGCGAGGCGCCGGATGGCAGCAATTCTTCCGCTCTTACCTGCTCGCGTACGAATTCTGGATTACGATTCCGCTCGGGTGCCTGGCGATCCTGATGGTGCATCACCTCACGAGCGGCTGGTGGGGATTGCCAATTCGGCGGATGCTTGAGGCTGGCACGAGAACGCTGTGGTTCATGGCCGCGCTTTTTATTCCAGTGCTGATCGGCATGCCGAATTTATACGCCTGGGCGCGCCCGGCGGATGTCGCAGCCGATCCGATTTTGCAATACAAACACTTTTACTTGAACCCGACGGGTTTTACGGTGCGGGCAATCATTTACTTCTTCCTGTGGCTGGTAATGGTCTATTTCCTGAACAAATGGTCGCGCGAGCAGGATTTGACGGGAGATCCAAGAACCGCCGATCGCATGGAAACGCTCAGCGGGCCGGGATTGTGCGTCTGGGGATTGGTGGTGAGCGCAGCGGCCGTCGATTGGATCATGTCGCTCGAGCCGCACTGGTTTTCGACAATCTATGGAATGATCTTCATGGTTGTCGAATGCCTTGCCGCGTTCTCGTTCGTGGTCTTCATGTTGAGGATGCTTTCAGAATATGAGCCGATTCGGGATTCGGTTGAGCCACGGCGGTATCTCGATCTCGGCAACTTGATTCTTACGTTCACCATGCTTTGGGCGTATCTTTCGTTTTCGCAATTTTTGATTATCTGGTCCGGCAACCTGAAGGACGAAATCCCGTGGTACACGCAGCGCGCGTTTGGCGGCTGGGCGCCCGTGGCGATCATCCTTATACTGCTGCATTTTTTCGCGCCGTTCTTCCTGCTGCTGCAGCGCGGCGTGAAGCGCCGTCTGAAAACGCTCTCGATTCTCGCCGGCGGCATGGTTGTGATGACGTTCGTGGATATATGGTGGCTGGTCTCGCCGTCATACGACCGCCTCGGTCCACACTTTCACATCCTGGATGTTCTCGCAGTGATCGGAATCGGCGGGATTTGGACATCCGGGTTCTTGTGGCAACTGGCGAAAATGCCCGTGCTGCCATTGCACGATCCGCGGTTTGAGGCAATTCTGGAACATGCACATGGAGACTAGGCGCACAACCACGCAGCCTTCGCGAGGCGACGGGTACGAGCGGCGTGATGCAAACGTTCGCACTTTGGTGAAGCTCGGTATCGGCATGGCGGTCTGTATCGCCGTAATACTCGTGGTCATGAAGTGGACCTTCGACTACTTTCAGAGTTCAACGCCACTGGGCCCGCCGGCCACGTATCTGGACAACGCGCGGCTGCTTCCTCCGAGCCCGCGCTTGCAGACCGAGCCTCGCGTTGAATTGCACGATTACTGCACGGCGCAGATGCAAATGCTCGATAGCTATGGATGGGTGGACCAGGGTAATGGGATCGTGAGGATTCCAGTGGACCGCGCGATGGATTTAACCCTTCAGCGCGGACTGCTGCAGGCGCGGCCCGCAAATCAAACCCCGCCACGTGACGAACGGGCTTTCGTATCGGCGGGTGGAACGATGGATAGCGCGTCCAGAATCCCGCCAGCTCAGGATTTGTACGGGCAGTGCGGTTACGTAAACCAGTGGGGCGCTATTCCGACGCAGTAGCGTTCCGGGAATCCGGCAAGGATTCGCCGCTTTTTTGTGGCGGAGAAGGTGAGAAATGGAAGGTAGAACAAAAGCGTTTTTCGGTTTGAGCTGTTTTTCCGCGACAATATGGCTGACCAGCGCGGTGATTGCCGCTGCGCTTCTCGCACTCCCCGCAATATCCGCAGCGCAGTTTTCGGAGCCGACGCAGAGTATTAACGTGCGGCCGGAGTTGCTGAAGGAAGTGGGCATTGACCAAAAATTGAACAATCAAGTCCCGCTCGATTTGACGTTTCGGGATGAGACGGGCAAGACTGTGCAGCTTCGGCAGTATTTCGGGCAGAACA
>JBOGNE010000046.1:0-45936 GCA_050747005.1 Candidatus Acidiferrales bacterium | reverse complement strand
ACGTCGCGTTAATCACATGGAAGGCAGACTACGACGCCTTCTATTACAGGCAACTGTGCAAGCGAGCCCGTCGGCTCTATCTGTTCCGGTCGGAGTACATATTCGATTTTGAGAAGGCGGTGATTGTTGAAATACCGCAACTCGGCCACGCTACCTATCTATTCTCCAAACCGGCCAGCATGACAGAGTTCTTGACTCTCTACACGATGGTCACCAGAGAAGACATTCTCCAGAACCGCAGCAACATGGCCGAGAGGCTCGGCTTCCTGGGTCGAATTATTCATGGCCTTAGGCCGCAGGCGTGGCTGAAGGAACTGAAAGTGCGTCTCGGAGAGGTCGTTGATTATGCCGACATTTCTGAATAGAGGATTTGGGAGACTTGCGAGAACAACCTTCAGAACAACCGCTTCGCTTTCCGCGTCCGTGGCGCTACTCGCTGTGCCATCGGAATGAGTGTCGCAGTGGCTCGAATTCTTCGCCTCTCCAAGTACCCGGAGCGACGCTACGACGACTTCAGTCACCGTCTTCGTCGCACCTTCCCGATCCTCGAATTTCCGAGTCTGCAGCCGGCCTTCGACAAAGACTACGGTCCCTTTCGCCACAAGCTTTTCTGCAATCTGCGCCAGCTTGTCCCACGCGACGCAACGAACCCATTCCACGTGCTGGTTTCCATCCTTCTTGTTGCGGAATGGTTGATTGATGGCGAGCGAGAAATTCGCGACAGATTTGCCGGCAGACGTGGACTTCACCTCGGCATTCCGCCCAGCATTCCCGAGAAGAATGACTTTGTTTACTCCGATGCTGGACATGACGTGTGAGCCTCCATTTGCTCAAGAAATTCAAAAGGTAGCCATGAAACGGGGGATTGGCAAAAAAAGGGACCAAGAGAAAAGCGAATCGCGGCAGTGCTAGCCTTCAGGAGGCAAATTGAGACAAAAGCCAACCGCTCCAACAAATTGCAATTCCCTTCAGACGCCGCAGTCCGTACCACATACAACGAAATGACCTTGACGCCCTCGCCTATTCGGTTTGACAGCATGGCCGGACGGCTTACGATTCGCTTCGAACGTAGCGAGGCCCGGATGGACAACGGAAGACCGCCGATTGGAAAGAGACAGATTGGTGACCCAACCGTCGTCGCGTGCGTGGTATTCCAAACCCGAGATCCCGAGCATCTCTTGGAACTGTTGCGCGAAGCGTTGACCGGAATCGCTGATCCATTGACGGAAACCTCGGCATCCTTACCAACAATTGCTCCACGGAGCGATTCCGATCCCTGGCTAAGGCACCCCGAGGCTGCGGAATATCTTGGAATAGCAACGAGCACGCTCTACCGATACGCGTGCCAGCAGAGGATTGAATCTCGGAAGCTCTGCGGTCGTCTTGAGTACCGTCGCTCCGTGTTGGACAAATTCAAAGATTTGCACATCCGCCCGGCCGCCCGATGGCCCTCCCCAAGGCGTATAATTCCTGCGGCGCTCGGCTCCGGCAAGTGAGAGGAGCGCCAGTGGGGCTATACAAAAGGAAAGACTCGCGATTCTGGTGGATGGACTACACGGCGAAAGGCGAACAACGGTGCGAGTCGACCAAAACCTCCAGCAAAGATCTGGCAAAGAAGATATGGAAGAAACGCGAAGCCGAGATCGCACTGGGGCGTTTTCAGGTCGGCTGGCCTGGCGAGCGAATGACCTTCGCAGAATTATGCGAAGAGTTCATGGACTCGCACAGTTCGACGCTTTCTCCGAAAAGCCAGGAAAACCACCGGATTTTCGGCAAGCATCTGCGAAGCTACTTTGGGGACCGCAAATTGACGGATATCGATGAGCGGGCCGTCGTGGATTACCGCAATTATCGACGCCGCCAGCCGTTAAAGTGGAACCCGAAGCGAACTGTGAAAGGAGCAACGGTCAACCGAGAAGTGGCGTGTTTGCACTGCATTTTTCAGTTCGCGCTCAGGCGAAAATATATCGGCGAGAATCCGACCGCCGGTGTGAAGCATTTCAACGAGCGTATTGAGAGGCCAACCAAGAGTATGCTCACTGTAGAAGACGAACATCGGATCCTTGAAGCGGCGCCGCCGTACCTCCGGGTTGCGATTGTGCTGCTCGTTCAGACCGGTGGGAGAACCTACAGTGAGGGATTGTCGCTGAGGTGGGACCAGGTGGACCTCGCCCACGGTGTCATACATCTCGGCGGCGGAGTCAAGACGACCGACTCAGCTCAGCCGTTGCCTTTGAGCCGGTTGGCTTGCGACGTTCTCAAGGAATGGAAGAAGGAGCAGGGTTCGGAGAGTCCATTTGTATTTCCGAGCCCGAAGACGCAGGGCAAACCTATATGCAGCGTCAAACACGCGTGGCGGACGACTCTGAAGAACGCTGGTGTGCCGTACTTCCCGATTTACAATCTGCGTCACGTTTTCTGCACGCGACTCAGTTGGGTCGCTCCCGATGCGGTGGTGCAGCGGGCGATGCGGCACAGCAGTCCAGAGACGAAACGCCATTACCAGCTCGGTATGGTTGATCAGGTTCGTGAGGGCATTGAACAGGCCAACGAACGAGCCTATCAGGGGAAACAGAAACTACTACGTTTTTACTACGTTTCTCCCAAAGAAGAAAAAGAGGCTGCCGAGGCCTCGTAGTAAGTGATTGGAATTGCATGCAGATGGTTGGTGGACGTGGCCGGGATCGAACCGGCGACCCCCTGCTTGCAAAGCAGGTGCTCTCCCAGCTGAGCTACACGCCCACAGCGGGAACTTTTATTGATATTAAAGTACTTGCGACCGCCTGCAAAGTCCAAAAACCCACTTTGTGCCCTCTGCTGTGTCAGAACTGTATCAAAACTTCTGTCGCCAGAACACTGCTGTGTCAAAACTCCTGAACATTTCGTTGGCCCGGCGATTGATTTTGTCCGGCGCACCTGCTTCAGAACCTACTCCGGCGCTTCGGCGTGCCCGCCGCTTTTTACGGCGATCGGAGCGGCATCTTCGTATGTAGTGATGACTTCTGGACTGCCCAAGAAGAACTCGCTGACCAGCGCCATCCCACACAGTTCAACCGGGCCCTCACTGCAATCGGCGCCATCTTCATCGCCGTGCAATCGCTCCAAGCCAAAAGCTGCGTCGAACCCCCGAGGCGTGCTGCGAGGTCGCTTGTGCAGCGAACTTCGTCTCATCCAGGCTTGCGACAACTGTTGTTACGTGCGTTGCAAGCGCAAGGAATCCGCTATCGAGACGGCTCGGGAACGGCGACGCCCTTGCTCACCGCTTCACTTCCTTGGGAAGTGCATCCTCGCTAGAGAAATGAGACGTGATGCGCGGTTTGTGCGGCTTCACAATTCGACCGTCGTCACCGAGATACTCGTATTCCTCGTCCCAACCTCCAGAGGTTCCGTAGCGATTGCCATCAAATCGAAATAATCGTCCTCCGTACTCGGTGGCCGATCCGTGCGACCAGGTAACTAAATCCGGATAGTCATGCGTGCGTGACTTCAAAAACCCAAACATTTGGACATCCTGTTTCAAGGATTGCTCGATATTCCCCATCCTTGAGCTCGTATATCCAGAATTCGCAATTTCCAGTCGGGCTGCAGAAGCACCCACCTTGGCCCTGGATCGCCAAACCGCTCGGCCCGTGGGACCCGAGCGAGATCTGATGAGCCTCCAAATATTCCGGTCTCCTGAGTGGCAAGAAGGATAGTCAGCAGGGACTCCTGCCGTCAGCTCATGGAAGAGCTGATCTGAGACGCGTGCCTCCGTCCCCATGTACCGCTCAGAGCGTACACGCTCCGCGAAAACTTCGACTTCGCGAGCAGGTGGGGGAGTGTGTTGGGCAGGCAACGTGCGTGGCACGGGCAGCACGGCCGCCGCAAGAAGCATGGCGTTTGCCGATGCGCGCATTGCCTTCCGGGTTCCTTTCCAGTCAATGTCGAGAATTGCAGCCATTCTAGAAGTTTTAGCTTTCATTGACGTGGCACGCCCATTGCCAACTCCCAAATAACACTCTAACCCGACGAGTGGAACCTTAATGGTCCCATGGACGCGGAGCGTGCAATTTGAATTCGAAACAAATTGACAGCATCGGCGAAATTCCTTGAAAAGACACTGCCAAAAAGTGGCGCGCCCTAGGGGACGATTTCCGAACTCTTGTCTCCGCCGTGATTGAGGTCCTTGCTCCAGATTTGCAAGCGTGTGGCCCGTGACGCCACGCTGAAACGAATAGACCACGTCTGCGTATCGCTCACTTCGTCCGTATGGCCGCGAAGAGCGCCTGCTTTTGAAGCACTACGCTGTTTTCTCGACACTCTATTCGCTGTTTTGACTTCCAATGTTTTCAATCAATTGGGGGATCTGCACCTCTCAACGCCGAGCCGAGCCCAAAATCCTCCTTGACCGCCTATTCTCTATAATATAGAGTGCTCTATGTTAGTGGAACAAAGGGCGGAATTCTTAGCTTCCGGTACAGGATTTCGGCCCGCAAGGAGGTCGCAAATGAAAAGAACCACCCCGAAGTTCACTTCTCGGCCATTCCATTTCGGTAGCCTGCTGGCAGCAGCGCTCTTTGTTTCGCTCGCTGTCGCGCTGGCTGCGCAGCAGCCGGGATCGTCCAGAACCGACATCCAGCGCGAAGCCATGCACAAGCTTTCGTTTCTCGCCGGTCGCTGGTCGGGTCCGGTCACCATCGTTCGTGGCCCCGGCGAGCCGCTCCATCTCACTCAAACCGAAGATATTCAATACAAACTCGACGGACTCGTCCTTTTGATCGAGGGCAAGAGCACGAGCGCCGACGGCAAGGTGCTTTTCAGCGCTTTGGCGACGGTTGCGTACAACGACGCCTCACATACCTATCGCTTCCGCGCTTACAACGACGGCCACTACGTCGACACGGAACTTACCGTGCCCGTCAACGGATTCTCGTGGAGCTATACGGCCGGTCCAGCTCGCATCGTGAACACAATGAACCTGACCGGGAAGGGCGAATGGAACGAAGTCACCGAAGTGACCGTTGGCAGCAATCCTCCTCATCGCAGCGTGGAGATGCTGCTTAAGCACCAGCCTTAACCAATGTCACAGTTCCGGCGCCGCATGCCAATCGACGCAATGAACTCCGGACATGTCAAGAGCTTGCAAAGGAGAACCGCCGTGCAAGAGCATGCAACAGAACGGGAGCTGAAAGACAGGCTGAGCCTCATCGAGAGCATGATCGCCGAAGGGCGCCGCACCACTGAAAGCTGGGGGTGGACCTTCGTTCTTTGGGGCGTAGCCTTCTGTGTAGCCATCGCCTGGAACATATGGGGCCACAACGTGTGGGCGTGGCCGGCCACGATCGCCACCGCGATCATTGTCACGATTGTCGCTGCTTCTTTTGAACGCCGGCATCATCCTAAGACCACTCTTGGCCGAGCCATCAGCTCCATCTGGATCGCGCTTGGGGTTTCGATGTTCCTGCTCTTCATGGCGCTCGGCCTGAGCGGCCGACTCACCGATGCGCACATCTTCATCTCCGTGGCCTCGGCCATACTGGGTCTGGCCAACGGAGCGTCGGGGCTGCTCCTGCGATGGAAGATCCAGTTTGCCTGCGCCATCGTCTGGTGGGCCGCGGCCGTTGCGGCCTGCTTTGGCACGGAGACGCAGAGCATGATCGTGTTTCTCGTCGCCATCTTCCTCTGCCAGATCGTCTTCGGCATCTATGGCATGATCGCCGAAGCCCAGGCGCGCAAGCGGCACCGAACTCATGACGGTCTGGCCCATGCCTGATTTGCCCGAGCTCAATCCGGTGATTCACGGCAGGCTGCGCCTGGCGCTGCTCTCTCTGCTCAGCGGCGTCGAGGAAGCGGAATTCACCTGGCTGCGCGCCAGCACAGCCTCCACCGACGGCAACCTGGGCGCGCAACTCCTCAAACTCGAAGAGGCCGGCTACGTGACTGTCGAAAAGAAGTTCGTGCTGCGCAAGCCGCGGACTTTATACCGTCTCACTGAAACCGGCCGCCAGGCGCTCACCGAATACGTCCGGGCGCTGAAGCAATTGCTTGGATCGGCCATCGATGCGTAGGCGCGCGCCTTCTTCGATCCGCGCGGCAATCCGTGAGGCCCTGGGCAGTTCGTCAAGGCAGGCTGGGCGCGGTCCGACGGCCGGTCTGGGTTTGTCGGTTTCTGCGTGATGTGATCTCCGCACGTGCCCGTGATGGCCAGGTTGTGGACGGTGCTCAGCGCGCCGGACAGCGGCTCGGCTTCCTGCGTCAGTTGGCGCAGGTAGTCGCGGAAGTCAGCCCTGGGGAAGGATGTCGTTTAGTCCTCCGTCTTCAGTCAGATTGAGGAGGGTGGCGCGCCCGGAGAGATTCGAACTCCCGACCTTTTGGTTCGTAGCCAAACGCTCTATCCAGCTGAGCTACGGGCGCCATTGAAGTAAGCCATTTAATCCTCGGTAGTTTACAGCCATTCTACAGCTCATGCAAATTTCGGATTATGGGCTACCTGGGTCAGTTTGCGAGGCCTGGCACGTGGATTACAATACCGTGCGCCGGGCGTCCCCCACGCCGGTCGTCTCTACCGCCCCAGCGCGGGCCGAATCGGATGCGCAGGAACCCCGGAGTGCCAACTTATGACTGGACCAAAAACGGGGGAAGTCAGCGCAACCCTTCGATCTCGCAATTCCGATTTTAAAGCTTCCACGATTCCAACGTACTCGGAGCAAAAAGCTCTTCCGGAAGCACGCGTCGCGAAGTTATTCCCTGTTCCTTCGCATATAGACAAAAGGTTTCCAGGACCTTGCGGTTAGGATCGAGTCCATAGGGCCAGAAATCATCGCCCATTAGATCCTTGGTATCCTGAAGCTCGGCCGTCGACCAAGGAAGCATGCAGATTAGCCACCCGCAGTACCCGGTCAACTCACGCTCAACTATATGCTTTGCGCGAGTGAAGGCCTTCAGCAAGCTCTGCGCAAGCCAAGGATTATGAGCCCAAACATCCCGGCGGATAACCAGAGTGTGCATGATCGGAAAAATACGTGTGCGTTGGAAATAGTCGCGTTCCACGGAACGAAAGTCCGGGAACAGACGCCGAATTCGAGGATCCCCTGCGACAAAGGAAGATGGAGCGTCCGCACTCATCACAGCGTCGATCTTGCCTTCGCAAAGAGCTTGATTCAACGTATCGCCTTCAGACAAACGTTCGAGACGGATAGAAGATGGCAGTTCCAGGGCGACCCTTTCTTTTCTCCCCGGAACCTCAAGCCCCCCAAATACCCACGTGACTTCCTCGGCAGCGATCCCATACTCGTGGTGAAGCAATCCACGCATCCAGACGCACGCGGTCTGAGCGTACTCGGGAACTCCAATTCGGCGGCCTCGCAGATCCTCCGGACGCTCGACGCCGCGTTTCGCCGATATATAAATTCCCGAATGACGAAACATACGCGAAGGAAATACGGGCACGGCAACGAAAGGCGAATCCCCTTTGCCAATCAGAGCGGCGTGGGCGCCAAGAGACATTTCGGAGACATCAAACTCCTGATGCTGACACATGCGCCAGAAAATCTCCGCTACGTGAAGTGGGATCCAGTTAACATCCGCGCCCTCGACTGGCACGCTCCCGTCGTGCAGAGCGCGCGTTCGGTCGGAAATATGGCAAGCCAAATTGAGCCGGAGTCTTGTCACTCTTGATCGTTTCCGAGTTCAAAGTCCCTAGGTGACGTTCAACTGCAAATTGATCGGCTGAGGCCTTCTGCGCTTAGCCTGCTTAGCGATTCGCGAACAGGTCCATTAGACGCCCAGCCTGCTCCATGGCCGCGGGCCTCAGGATCGGAACCTGAACTCCGACATCGCGATATCGCTGCACGCGATCCTTCACTTCGTTCGGCGTTCCGCTAGCGGTCATTCCTTCGACGTAGGAATCAGGTATGGCTTTCACAAGACCTTCCATACCGCCTTTGCGATAAGCCTCCTCAAATATCGGGATGTCCTCGCTCTTGATATAGGGCTCTCCAACCCTCATTCGCGGGCCAGCATTGAAGGAGAGCTGGATCGGATCGAACTTTGTGGCGAGTTCCCATCGAATCGCATCGAGCGCCTTTTGATGATCATCGTCCACCGAGCAATTCACGATTTGCACGATTCCGAATTTCGACCAGTCGCGGCCGGCCTCTTCGGCTGCTTCTTTGACGATTTTGATCGCGTTAGCGGTGTATTCCGGCGAGCAAGTAGCATTCAAGACCACACCGTCGCCGATCTGACCAGCCAAGCGTAGCCCAGTTTTGCTGGTGGCCGGGAGATACAGAGGAACATAGTTCCTAAAGGGCTTCCAACCGAGGCCGACGTCGTCGAAATTCACCGCCGTCCCGTGGTAGGAAACCTTATCGCCCGTTAAAATGAGCCGCATCGACTCGATCCACTCCTTCAGCAACAAACTTGGCTCCATTGGCTCAAGCGAGTGTACCTTTGCGTGACTCTTTGTGCAGGCACCCGGGGCCAACATCATGCGCCCTTTGGTCAACTCATCGAGAGTAGCCAAAGTCTGGGCCATAATAACGGGGCTGCGCAGTCGAACGATCTGCGTGGACGCCATACTCAATTTGCTGGTGGCGAGCCCTATTGCCGCTAGCACCGTAACGGAATCCCTCATCAACTCGATGGTTTCCGAGAACCACCCGAGCTCGAACCCCCGCTCTTCCGCCTTTCGCATCCAGTCCGCTATATCCCTGGCATCCATGAACTTGCCGTATCCGAGACCAAAACCGACTCGCGCCATAGTTGTGGTAGCTCCCTTTAGGTCAGGTTTGAAAATCTATGCGTTTGCGACTTCATTTCAGGATTTATCTTCACTTTCCTCGTGCAAACGCAGACCGTGGGGTTCGTCCCGTTCGCGTATCGGTCTTCCATTTGTAGCCCTCAGCGGATCGTCGCACGCCATATTCTTAGACCTTGTAATAATCATGGAACTTTAGAACCACGGTCTCGGAAGGTCAAGTCAAAAGTAACTTACGGAATCATGCGCGAACGGACTCCAGGTAATGGCGAACCGCGGGTCGCAGCAGTGATTCGAATGTCACGGTTATATACCGGGCTCCGCGATCCATCCACTCGCGCGCGCCCTCTGCATCGCCAACCATGATCCCGGGCGTAATCTTCGATTTCACGGTTTCTTCGATAATTCGTTGCATCGCGGCCGCAACCTTCGGGTGTTTAGGATTCCCTGGCACGCCCAGGGAATGGGAGAGGTCCGTGGGTCCGATAAAAATCACATCGAGGCCTTCCACGGCCAAGATTTCGGGCAGGTGTTCGATGGCTTCGGCGGTTTCAACCTGCACGACCACGAGGGTTTCGGCGTTTGATTTCCGGACGTATTCGCCGATCGAATATGTTTGCGCATAATCGGCGGCGCGGACGGACGTGAGGCCGCGGATACCGAGAGGCTGATACTTGACTGAGCGAACGGCGGCTTGCGCTTCAGCCGCTGAGTTGACCCAGGGAATATGGACGCCTTGGGCTCCGCTGTCCATAAACCGAAGGATTATTGACGGCGAGTTGGTGGTCGCTCGCACAATGGGCGTCACCTCACGCAGTTCGGCCGCGCGAACCATATGTTCGCAGTCGCGCGGCTCAATCGTGCCGTGTTCTCCATCAAAAACGAGGAAGTCCAGACCCTGATAGCCAAGGACTTCGACCAAGCCCGAGTCTGGATATCGCAGAAAGCAGCCAAATACCGGTTGCCCGAGCCGCAATTTCGCTTTGGTTGCGTTCGTTCGCAAGGAATCCTTTCAATTTTAAGTTCTAATAGCCGGCCATTTAACCGACGGTCAAGTCACTCCGCTTCAGAAACATTTCCTCTAAGCCTGGTCCGAACCGCTAGCTGAGACTCAACCCTCCATCAACAATCAGCGTCTGTCCCGTGACAAAGTCGCCCCCTACAACGAGGCTGACAACCGCCATTGCTATCTCTTCAGGCAAGGCGATTCGTTTAAGAGGAATGACGGAACTCGCCCGCGAGACAACTTGATCATATTCTTTTCCGTAATGGTCCTGCATCCAGCGAGTATCGGTAAAGGCGGGAGCGACGGCGTTTACGCGGACGTCTGGCGCCAGGGCGACCGCAAGCGCCCGCGTCAGATATATCAGCGCCGCTTTAGACGTGCCGTAGGCGATGGAAGAGGCTGTGCTGGTTGCGAGGATGCCCGAAATGGATGAAATATTCACGACGGCGCCCCGATTCGCCGTTAGCAGGGATGCGGCAGCTCGGGTACAACGGAAAGTTCCCTTCACGTTCACATCCAAAATCTCGTCCCAAATTTCATCCGTTAGGGATTCTAAGTCAGCGTAGGGAACCCAGCTGGTTATACCAGCATTGTTGATGAGTATATCGAGGCGTCCGAAGTGCTGACCGACCCGCTCGACCATTGCGCGCACCTGTTCGTCAACCTGGACATCGGCAGGCACGCAGATCGCGTCGGTTCCGATTTGGCGAACCTCCTCCGCAAGGCGTTCCACGTCTTCCGTCAACGAGCGGTAGTTGATCGCCACGCCAGCGACGCCAGATCTAGCCAATTGCAGAACGGTCGCCCGTCCAATGCCTCGAGCGCCGCCGGTAACAAGTGCTACGCGCCCTGCGAGTTCCATATGAACCTTCGAATCAGATGCATCAATGCGCCGCCTGGAACGATACCCTTGCGCTCCGCAGAGCGGTAGGAGGCGTTCTGATGCTTCAACTGTTTGCTCACACTACAAATGCAAGAAATTACCGGGAAGTGAAAGCCATTTACCGTCAGGGATGGCTTTCGGACTTTGCGTCACGCCTTAGGTCCGCCGTCGCGAGCTCATCGATGACCCACTGACTCGGAAGTCGAACGAGCTCGCTAACGTCACCCAGAAACTTCACGACTACGCCATAGGTTCTGGCTTCCTCGGGCGTTATATAACCTTCGATTACGTCCCGGCGCACGAGTTCCGGGTCGCGGGCGCAGGGATCGCCAAAGCCACCACCGCCAGGGGTGTTCAGTTGAACGGTCTCATTCGACCGGAGATCGACTTGTTGCTTTGGATTGGGATGGATGCCATTTCCAATGATGACTTCGCCTGCGGCACCTGGCCTGCCGTCGAGAAGACCGGCGGCCGGGTGCTTGGTCCTATCCACAATACAACTGACGCTCCAACGACCCCCGCCTCTCTTCGTGAACTCCGTGAGTTGACCCAGCCCGCCTCGCCATGCACCGGCGCCTCCTGAATTCGGGCGAAGCGCGCGCCGGCGCATCAACAGCGGGGTTAGACTCTCGATTACCTCGGCGGGAACTCCGGCGACACCGCTCGGAAAACCAATGGCGCTCAATCCGTCTTTATTCGGACGCGCACCCATCCCGCCTACTTGGAAGAGGGTGAAGGTAAACGCTGGTTCCTGGCCGCGCCACACGCTGAGCCAAATGGGATCGGCGCTAGGCGCGATCAAGCGCCCGGGAAGAGCCGTGGCCAGAGCGGCAAATATGGCGCTGGGGATAAAATGACCCACCGCCTGGCGGCTTGCAACGGGAGCCGGATCCAACGCATTAAGAATGCTTCCCGGCTCCGCCGAGACTCGCAAGGCCCGGAAACTCCCGTCGTTATGGGGAACCTCCGGGTATACCGCTGCTTTTATGGCGAAGCTGGCATACGCGTGCGTGTAATTCAACACCACGTTGATTCCGCGAGTGCTCTGCCGAGAGGATCCAGCGAAGTCCAAATCAATCCGGTCCCCCGATACCCGAACGCAACATCGAATGACGATGGGGTCTTCAAAACCGTCACTCCAAATCTCGCTATGATATTCGCCGCTGGGCAACTCTCGAATGTGCGCCCGAACGGCTGCCTCCGAGCGGCAAATAATCTCTTCGGCCACGGAATCGAGATTCTCGAGGCTGAATTCTTTCATCATCTCGAGCAGCGCCTTCCCTCCCGCGTCATTGCAGGCGGCCTGTGCGTAGAAGTCGCCCAGCACTTCGTCGGGTTGGCGCACGTTGGCGCGCACGATATCCAGCAGTACCTTATTGGGCTTCACCCGGTCAAACAGCTTCATGATCGGAATGCGCAATCCCTCTTCGTACACCTCCCGCGCTTCCGCGGAGAGAATGCGGCCACCGATATCCGCGCTGTGGCATGTGTTGGCGAATAAGGCCACCATCCGCTCACCCACGAAAATTGGCGTAGTGATGGTAATGTCGTTAATCTGTCCAGCTGTCATCCACGGATCGTTGGTAATCAATACGTCGCCGGGAGCCAAAGCCTCAGGCGGATACGCCGCGAGGAAGTGATGCATCGATGTCGCCATGGCATTAATGTGCCCGGGCGTCCCAGTAACGGACTGAGCGATCATTCGCCCCTGGCTGTCGAATATTCCGCAAGCGAGATCCTGGCTCTCGCGAACGATGGTGCTAAAAGCGGTTCTCGTCAGGACGTTCTGCTGTTCATTGGCAACGGAGAGAAGCCGGTTCCAAATGAGTTCCAGCTTTACGGAATCAATGCTCGTTTCACGCATCCTGTAGCCCTACGATCAAATTAAAGTGTTCGTCCACGTGAGCCCTTCCTTTTACACCAACCACAAGAGTCGACTCGCGCTCCTCCACAATCGCGGGACCGCTGAAGGTGGCGCCCGGCGTTAGAGCGTAGCGATCGATCACGGGAGTATCCACGTAGCGCCCGCACTCCGGAAAGTACGCCAATCGAGAGCCCTTGACCGAGTCAAGCTGGTCCGGACTTGCCCTCGCGCTCGATGCGCGCAGTTTCAGCACGGGTGAAGGCCCACTGACGATAACTCGCCAGTTGATCACTTCCAAAGGAACATCGGGACCATTTCTCGCATACAGCGAACGATAGATTTCCTCGAATTTAGCCACTAACCGAGGAGTTTTATTGCTATCCAACGCGTTCTCCAGCAGGGGTACGGATACCTCGTGGCCCTGCCCGACGTACCGCATGTCCGCGCTGCGCTGGAAGGAAATGTCCGAGCCGGATACGCCAGAGCCCTCGAGCAAGGCTCGCCCTTCCCGTGACATTTCATCCAAGAGAGCATTGGCATATTCCCAATCCAAGTCGTTCAACGTGCTGTACGCGCTGCGTACGAAGTCAAATGCCAAAGGAGCCACGAGAAGCCCGAAGGTTGAGCCTACGCCGGCGCCCAAGGGAGAAATGAGCGTTGGGACGTGGAGAATCTCCGCGACGCGGTAGCCATGCACAGGACCCGCGCCGCCGAACGCGAATAGCGGGATGCCTCGCGGATCGCTGCCGCGTTCCGAAAGGTGTACGCGGGCGGCATTCGCCATATTCTCGTTTACAATCTGGTGGACTCCCCAGGCCACCTGCTCAATATCCATCCTGAGTTTTTCCGCTGGGCGCGCAAGCGCTCGACGAGCAGCTTCCAAGTCGAGTTTCATATTTCCGCCCAGGAAATAGCCCGGATTCAGATAGCCGAGAACCAAATCCGCATCGGTTACGGTGGGCTCCTGGCCACCGCGTCCGTAGCACGCTGGACCAGGTTCTGCGCCGGCGCTATCGGGCCCTACCTTTAGCAGGCCAAGCGCGTCAACATGAGCGATGCTTCCACCTCCGGCGCCGATCTCGATCATGTCGATGACTGGGATCCTGATCGGCAAACCGCTTCCTCGCGTGAAGCGATATACGCGGTCCACTTCAAATTCACTTGCCTTCAGAGGATGGCCATCCTTGACCGCACAAAGTTTGGCGGTCGTGCCTCCCATGTCAAAGGAGAGAAGGTCCTTATAGCCAGCGCGAGAGCCGGCGTGTGCGGCGGCAAGTGCTCCGGCCGCAGGGCCAGATTCCAGCAAGCGAACTGGGAAACGCGCTACCGTTTCAGCAGTCGCAATGCCCCCGCCGGACAGCATGGTAAAGAAGGAGCCTACAAAGCCCAATCGCTGCAGCCTTTCGCGCAGTTTGCTTAGATAATTAGCGACCAGTTCCTGCACGTATACGTTAGCAACTGTTGTGCTGGTTCGCGGGAACTCGCGAATCTCTGACACTACCTCCGAGCTTAATGAAACGCGGATTCCGGGAGCCACTTCGGCGATAATCGCCGCGGTTTGTTTTTCGTGAGCCGCATTCCTATAACAGTTGAGATAACATACCGCGATCGCAGTAATGCCCTTCTTTCTCAATTCCGAGACAAGCCGCCGAACGTAATCTCCATCTAGTGGCTCGAGTACCTCTCCATTCGCAAGAATGCGTTCAGGTACGTCGAAGCGCAGGTGCCGGGGAACAAGAGGCCGAGGGAGCTCCAAATTCAAATCATATAAGTCATATCTTTGTTCGCGGCCAATCTCTAAGGCGTCCCGGAATCCAGCGGTGGTTAACAGAGCCGTTACCGCGCCTTTGCGTTCGATGAGGGCATTCGTCACCAACGTGGTGGCGTGAATGATTTCTCCGGGTTCTGAGTAATTGATGCCACCCTCATCTAACGCGTGTGTGAGCGCATTTTCGACGGCCAAGCTAGGGTCGCTCAGGGTTGTCAGTGTCTTATGAATGACGGAGCTTCCATCGTTCTTCAATAGAAGAAGATCCGTAAACGTCCCACCGATGTCTACACCCACCCTATACATGAGCGCTCCGACCAAATATCTCCGTGCCGGCCTTCGCTTGAGCCAACCTGTATAGACTGAGTTCGAGAGCCATTCTTAGCGAATACCAGTCAAAATTCGTCTGAGCTTCACGGTATGTTCCTGTAGGACCTCGAATTCATTAGCGCAAAGTGGTTCACGGAGGAGTACCCGTAAAGTATTTGCTGTTTCTCATCACGAAACGCAACCACGCGCGTCAGTTCGCAATTTGTGCACAGGATACATTCGGGTTAGAAAAGGAACTTCAGGCCCAATTGTATTGCGCGATTCGTTCCCGATCCCAGCAGAGGGTTGCCTGCTGCCTGGTCAGGCGTCGCACAGCCGCAGCCGAACTGGCTCGTCGATGAAGGGTCGTCAAATGCGCCGGCGCCGTACGTGCTCGTGCCCCCGTACGGGTTGGCAAAATTGGGGTGATTAAGAACGTTGAAAAATTCTATCCGAAACTGCATATCGAGGCGTTCTCGAAATCTCCAATCCTTGGTCACAGATAAATCCCAATTGCGGAATCCCGAATCGCGGAAGAGATTGCGCCCCATCGTGCCGAAGGTTCCGAGCGCCGGAGGAATCATGACCGAACGGCCTTGGGCATAGCACCCGAAGGAGTTGAGCGAGGCGGTGGTCGGCCCGGTCGTCGCTCCTCCGTCGACCTTTGCGGCCGCCGCCGAACAGGCACTGAAGAAGGCGGCAGATTGCGCTGAAGAGAGTTGCAGGGTCTGTTGCCCACCTCCGAATGTAGTTGTCTCCGAGCAACCCCCGGTGTTGGTGCAATAGGGAATCGAGTGCGGGCCAGACATGAAGTCGGACGGATTGCCGAAGAAATCCCAGCGATCGCTGCTCTCGTTGGTCCCGCTGATGTTGTCCACCGTATCGTTTACAGTCCAAGGTTGTGCGCTCTGAATCGTTACGATGGAATTGATAGCCCAACCCTTGAGCATCTGGCCCGGCGCGTCCTTGCCGGGAAGCGCATAGGTCATCGTGAGAGTGAGGCGATGCCTTATGTCGTAGTCGCTGCTGGCATATTCCAACCCGGGATTCATGCTGTCTTGAGGGAGAAATTGGTTGAAATTGCTGGAGGAATAGTCCAAAGCGTGCGAATAAGTGTAGCCAGCAAGCAGTGATAGACCATGGACGGGCCGCATGGTCAAGGTTGCCTGCAGTCCGTTGTAGTTGGAAGTGTACATGTTGGAAAGGAAATTGATAAAGCCGAGGTATGGAAACTGGGCGCTGTAGGATCCGGGGGCCGCCGCACCGCTTCCGGGAATCGGAGCTCCCTGGTTTATGTCCCGGACGCCAGGTAGCTTCGAGGCGTGATTACCCACGTAATCAACTTGCAGCGAAACACTACTAGAAAAGGCGTGCTGAACACCGAGGTTCCACATACTAACGTAAGGGGTCCTGTAATTACGATCGATCCCGAGAATATTACAAGGCGCGGGATCCGAGCCGAGGCCATCGCCGCACTGCACCGAGTTGCCCTGAAACAACGGCACGGCAGGACCATTATTCTGCCAATTGGACGTCAAGGCCGAACCCGGTCCGCCCGGAACGGTGACCGAGCTGGTGGCAATGTTGCCTGGGCCAGGCCTTGCAATTCCGTTCTCCACGATCGTGGCACCGGTGGGTATGTTGCCGAGTCCGAGAGTATTCGCATTCTGCGTGCCGCCTTGATTCAGGAAAAACTCCATGGCTTGCGTGGAATAGACGATGCCGAAGCCTGCCCGCAATACCGTCGTGCTTTTTCCGGTGACGTCCCACGCCATGCCAATTCGCGGCGCAAAGTTATTGCGATCCGGCCTATAGGGATATCGGGATCCGGTCTGATTGCCGACCTGCACCAGGCCCAGAGTCGGGTCGAAGTTTCCGAGCTGGTTGTTGTCCTCGCGTATTGGCCCCGCGTACTCGTATCGCACTCCGAGGTTCAAGGTCAGCCTCGGAGTAACGCGCCAATCGTCTTGAGCGAATGCGGCATAAAACCAGCTTGTCAAATGCCGGAGAGGATCTCCCACGTCGATTGTTCCTTTCCTGGGAAAGCCGGCGAGATAGTCCTCGAGAGGCGTGGATTTTATTTCTGGCGTGCTACCCGTCGCGGGAATGTCGAATGCGTTTCCGCTACCGAACGATATCTGACCTTTGCCACCCTGATAACCGCCAGTGTTCCCCCTGTTACGCCGCACCTCGACTCCGAACTTGAAGGCATGATTGCCGCGCAAATATGAGACGTTATCTATGCCCTGCCAAACGGTACTTGGCCGCGAATCATCCTTCGGCTGCCCGTTGCTACCACCCAAAAAGGAAAATCCCGCGATACTGATTTGCGGCATTCCGAATAACACCGGGTTCGTCACTCCCGTGTTGATCCCGTAGGCTGTCGCGGGCACGTTGTCGTCCAAAGTAAAGCTGTACCTGTCGACCCAAAGATATCCAATCCTGGCTTCATTCACCCAGGTAGAATTAGGCGTCCAAGTCCAGTTCCCACCAACGGTGATCGGCTTTTGGGGCATGCTCGATCGCCATTGCGGCTGGAGGTAGGCGGAATCCTGCCCCACCAGTGAGTCTCGAGCGTAAAAAACGGTACCGCTCAAACTGTGGTGATCGTTAATGTGATAGTCGAATCGTCCAAGAAAATTGTCGGAGCTATTCAGGTTCGGGAAGCCGATGGTCCCATTCGTATTCGTCGGAAACAGTTTCAAGAGATTCAGACTCAGCGGGCTCAGCGGTATGCCGTGCGCTGCCAGATCGGCTTCGGCATCTGGAACGCTGGTGCCTGGACCGCCTCCGGCCACGAGGGATGGAATGGTAACCGGAAGCGTCGTACCAATCGAGTAGCGTTGGCCTTCATATCCGCCGAACCAAAAGAGCTTATCTTTGATGATGGCGCCGCCCGCAGTGGCGCCGAATTGTTCCAAGGCAAGAGATTGCGGCGCAGAGCTGAAATAATTGAGCGCGTCAAGGGCATCGCTGCGACCGAACGCATAGGCCGTTCCGTGGATGTTGTTGGTACCGGATTTCAGTTCCACATTTAGCACGGCGCCGGGCTTCCAGCCGTATTCCGCCTTTGGGTTTACCTGAGTGGAGAACTCCTGGATAGCGTCGATCGGAATAACGGTCACCGCATCACCCACAATGGCAGGTCCATTGACGATGCTGAAAGCGTTAAAAGGATTGTCGTTGGTTAGTCCGTCCACAATGTAGCTATTGTCTTCCGGACGCAGGCCGTTTGTGCTCTGAGTCCAAGCCCCGCCGCCGGGATAAATCTCCACGCCTGGACGCAACGTGAGCAGCGCCTGATAATTCCGGCCGTTCAAAGGCACGTCATTGATAGTTGCATTGCTGATCGTGCCGCCGAGAGTAGCGTTGGTAGTGTCGATTGGCGGAGGCGTCCCACTAACAACCACGGTCTCGATTTGGGCGCCAGGACGAAGGGTTATATCCACGCGAATGTCCTTGCCTACCTCCATCAAAATATTCTGGCGCTCGACTGTTTGGAAACCTTTGTATTCGGCGCGCACCGTATAGCTGCCCGGCAGAAGGTTGGGGGCGCTGTACTGTCCCGCATCATCGGTAACCAAGAGCCGGGAGATTCCTCGCTGAAGATCCGAGACGGTAACCTTGCAGCCCGCGACTGGAGCGCCGCTTTGGTCGGTGACGGCGCCCAGGATGCTGCCCAGGTTGGCTTGAGAAAACACGGGGCGACAAAAAAGAAATAGCCCCACGACCAAGCCCAGCGTTTGGATCACTTTGACGAAGCTGCCCAGTGAAATCTCACTGATTTTCATTATGTCCCTCCGAACGCAGCGCCGAACGCGATAACAGAAGGCGTTCTCACGAACTTCTCGTTTCGAACGTTCCGCTTGATTTGCCGCGCACCCGAATCCTTTGAAATACAAACCCGAACTTGCTCAAATTCAACTGCCTTAAAACTTGCAAGATTCATGCAAGCTAAGACAATGAGCGAACCTCTGTCAAGACAAACCTTTCATTCCGCCGGAAAAAGTTTCGATGTTTCGTCCTGACGATTAACCGTCTTCCTTTCGGACTCAGACGTCTCTGGCATCGCGCTTCGAACTTGAGCCTTCAATCGTGGCAGCAGCGCGATCGCGTTTTCGCGTCCGATGGCCCGAAGCTCGGCCGCTGAAAGACCGACGTGCGTCATCCCCACCGCCGTGACGCGCGTTGGCACGAACGGAAAATCGCTGCCGAACAGAATCTGCGATATCGGCACAAGATTCGTCAGAGCGGATATGGAGGATCGGTTGGCGGAGTTCGCAATTTCGTAATGCAATCTCTTCAATTCATATTCGACGCCGTTCGGCGCCGTCTTATTGAGGTCAGCCGGGTGTTCCAATTGGGCGATCCGTCCGGCGAGCATGGGTATGGTCCCGCCCGCATGCGAGAAAATGAAACGGATGTCCCGCAGTCGCGCGAAGGACCCAGAGAAAAGCAGGCTGACGACTGCACGAGTCGTGTCGTGCGGGTACTCGATTAATGGCGGCGCAATCGATGGGATGAGATTCTTGCAGCAATTCGGCACGGTGGGATGAAAATATACCAGCGCCTTGCGCCGATTAAGCTCATCGAACACCGCTGCGTAAGCAGGATCGCCGGGCCATTTGTCCCCATAACTTGTCAACAGGCCAATGCCGTCCGCCTTAAGAACGTCGAGGGCATAGGCGATTTCTCGCAAACTTCCTTCGGTATCTGGCAGCGGCACCGCGGCGAAGAAGCCGAAGCGATCGGGGTAATCTCTTACGAGTTGCGCCGCATAATCATTACATTTACGAGACAGAGTCCGAGCCGCATCCGGATTTCCGAACCAGACGCCCGGCGAAGTGAGCGAGACGATAGACGTCGCCACGCCATTTGAATCCATCTCGTCGAGGGATCTCTGTGGCGTCCAATCCGACAGCGCCAGCGATTTTTGGAAATTGCCGAGCGCGACAGCCAGGAAAGCTGGCGGGAATATATGGTGATGGAAATCGATAAGCCGCGGCTTGCCCGCAACCGTGAGAGGCCCGGCTCGGAGCGCTGGGTGCAGCAGAATTGCGCCCATCCCGCAAGCAGCGACGGAACTCAGAAACTCCCTCCTCAAAGGACCGCAAGCGCGAGCATGGCGCTCGTTCAGGCTGTCAACGACTCGGGCAAGAAGATGATTTTTGCAAGCCATGTCATTTCTCCATTCATTCCACCCCCAACTCAAATCGCGCACGGTGGATCGTCAAATCCACTGGGCTGTATGGGAGTGAACATTGATACGAGGCCGCATACTAAGAAATTGGCACACAGAGCCAGAAAGCCTGCATTCAAGCCCATGAAGGGGTCTCTCTTACTAAGAACCATCGTAATCGTGAGGACAAGACCGACGACCAGCCCTGCGGAAACACCAGCCATGGTGGCGCGCTTCCAGTACAGTCCCAGCACTACGCCTGGAAGAAACTGTGCCACGCCGTCATAGCCAAGAAGCATTAGGGAGACGAGGCTAATGGAGCTGTAGATGGCCAAGCACAGGGTTGCCGCGCTTATCACCAGCACCATGATTCGGGCCAGCCTGCCAACTTGCTCGTCCGACATCGTGGCGGCGAAAACCGGACGATAGAAATTTTTCGCGAATAGCGCGGCAGCGGTCAGGATAAGGATTGCCGATGGAACCATCGCCGTAAGAGCGCCAGCGCCGCCGATCACGCCCAGCACCCAGGGGCTGAAGGTCCGGCGAACAACCGCCAAGAGAGCAAGATCGCCATTCCGAAGACCCGGTACGATTAGAATGGCGCCGAAGCCGACGAAGAGCATGAGCGGAAGCGTGAGTGTATAGAGGGGCATTAGTATCGCATTACGACGCAAGGTGTCGCCGCTCTTGGCAGTGAAGCTCGTCCCGAACCAATGCGGCCACATGTAGCCCCCAAAGGAAGTCATCAGAACGGTAGAGATGAACCATGCGTGGCCTAGATTCCGGGTGGCCCCCGGCATCACCAAATGAGCGGGCCTCGCACGCGCCAGAGCCGCGAACATGGGGCCAATTCCGCCGAAGTAAATGTACGGCACGCCGATACCAATCACGAGGGTGGTGCAAAGCATCAGAAAATCCTTGAGAATGCTTACTCCCGCTACAGCACGAACGCCGTTGACGGAAATGAACGCGGCTACCAGAACGACGGCAACGATCATCGCCGGGGTGCGGCCAATGCCGTTAAAACTCGCAACCTCCACAATGATGCCGAGTCCGGTGAACTGGAGTTGCAGGTAAGGAATGATCGAAGCCACTCCCACAACGGAGACGAATGCGGCCAAGCGCTTGCTTCGGTACCGCCGTCCGAAGAAGTCCGGCTCCGTCTGCAATTTATACTTTTTGCCCATCTCCCAAATTTGCGGGAGGATGAAAAACGACACCACGTAATTTAAGGTTGCATACGCCACAATGTACAACGTCGGGCCGCCGCGTGAATAAGCCCAGCCGCTCGCTCCGAGGAACGTGAAGCTGGTGAAGATCTCACCGGCCATTAGCAACCAAACTAAAACCAAGCCCAAGCCCCTGCCCGCGACCGTCCACTGCTCGAGGTCCATCTTGCGGCGGGCTCCAGCGTAAAAACCGATAATCGAACCCAGCACAATAATCCCGAAGATTATCGTCAACGCGATCGCGGGCGCGCTCATCGCCTTGGATCTCCCTCGCGCCCTCGGTGGGTATCAGAATTCCGCGGTACGTCAATTCGGTATGCGGCCCACATACATAATGGGGTGAGCAGTATCCACGAGATTAGCCAGAACAAATTAAAAGGAAGGCCTAAGACGAGGGGATAGATACGGTCCCAAAGCGATACCGTAAAGCACATGCCAACGAACGGAATCAGTCCGATGAGAATGGCGCCGAACGATGGCGGTTTCAAGCGGGTTCCCTTAATTCACGCGCCGGCGTCACCAATCGTGCCCATCCCGGCGGACCATTTGCATCCAAAGAAAGCTCCGTAGCGCGAAGCTTCCGCCAGAACTCAAGACGGTGAACGGCGTCCGCTTGGTTCTAGCTGGAGCGCCTTTCATTCTAACGTTGCCTCGCGGCTTCCGATTTCCTGTCCGGCGTTCTTGCGCTAAACTTACAGGAGTCATGTAAGCTATGACGGCGGACGGCCCATGTCAAGGCCAACATGTGATTTTTGCACGGATGGACAAGCGGCTCGGATGCGCTGTAAGATGAAAACGCTTTTGCGGGATGCACGAGAATTTTTAGTTTGCCGCTCGTGCAACGCGTTCTTGCGAGCGGACGGAAATCCGTCTTGAATTTGCTTTGCACCTGGATTTCGCGCGCGCCAACATTCAACAGCGTCTAAATTAGCTCCGGGACAAGGACGGCCATGCGGGCATCCACGACAACGGAAGGTCATCAGCCCACCCCAGAAGGACGCATGCGGCAAATCCCATGGCAGGATGCCATGCGGCAAGCGCGGCCGGACATCGCTCGAACGCTTGAAAAGGCATTCTCCGGAAGAGACCTCGATTTCGAAGATGGAATGCGATTGAGTGCGGCCGAAGGGCCGGACCTGGTTGCGCTGGTAAGAGCGGCGGACGAGTTGCGCCGCCAAACAGTGGGTGATGCGATCACTTACGTCGTGAACCGCAATCTGAATTTCACGAATATTTGCACGGTCGGATGCGCGTTCTGCGGATTCAGCCGCGGTCCTCATGCGACGGACGCTTACTTCCATTCGAACGACACGCTGGTGGCAAAGACGATCGATGCGGCGAAGCTTGGTGCGACGGAGGTATGCATTCAAGGCGGGCTGCCGCGCGACCTGAACGCCTACTATTACCGGGACCTGCTCCGCGCCATAAAATCCGCGCTCCCGGACATGCACGTACATGCGTTTTCTCCCATGGAGATTGCTAACGGCGTCGAGAGGACCGGCCTTTCCTTGCGCGACTACCTGCTGCTGCTGAAAGATGAGGGGCTGGGGAGCATCCCCGGAACGGCGGCGGAGATACTGGATGACGAAGTCCGCTCTGAGTTGAGCCCCAATAAATTGAAAGTGGCGCAATGGGTTGAAATTATTCGCGCGGCCCACGAGCTCGACATACCGACGACTTCCACCATGATGTACGGCCACGTGGAACGTCCCGAACATTGGGTCCGGCATATTCTTTTATTGCGCGATATCCAGCGCGAGACGCGCGGGTTCACGGAATTCGTCCCGCTCGGTTTCATCCATTCCAAGACGCGCCTCTATCGAATCGGCGGAGCCCGCGCGGGGAGCACTTTCGAGGAGCACTTGAAAGTCCACGCCCTCGCTCGCCTCTTGCTGCACGGACACATCCGGAACATCCAAGTCTCCTGGGTGAAGATGGGTTTCGACGTCTCGCTTGCCTGCCTCGAAGCCGGCGCGAATGATTTCGGCGGCACGTTGATGGAGGAAAGCATTTCGAAGGCGGCTGGCGCGGCATTTGGCGAATCGGTCGCACCCGCCGAGTTCCAATCGCTCATCCAATCGATCGGCCGGATGCCAGCGGAACGGACGACCACGTATCGTATCCGGCAAACATTCGAATCCGAGCCGCGCGACCGGGAGTTACCACGCGTTCGTTCCCGGGTCGGCTCGTCAGTTCCGGCTTCCGGTAATCCCGTGAGCGGTTACTGATGAGAATTGCCGCGCTGGCCGGTGGAGTGGGCGCTTCAAAGTTTTTGCTCGTGCACCCTTCCTGCGATGGCAGGATCAATACTAGCTGACTCTCGAAAGCTGGAACCTTTTCTCGGTAGCGCGATGCTCTGGTTTACCTACGGACCCAAGAGAAAGATCTCTTCAGGATTTACTGATGAAGACTCGCGGGTTCACCTACCCCGCCGGGCGGTCTTTAATCTCGCCTCCACGCCCAGCTTATTGCAGCCAATGCAACCCGATGAGCGGCCAGTAAAAAGGCACTAGAAAGAGAAGAACCAGACCTTCCACAGCCGTAAGAACCAGCCCGACGCGGATGAGATCTTTGGACTCGAAGGACCCATAGGAATATCCTAAAATCAGGACCGTGGATTGGTAGACGAAAATCTTTCCACCGGAAGCAAAATTCCAAACCAGGGCGAATGCGACGGGATTATAGCCGTGAGTAACGGCGAATTTAATAATCACGGGCAGGGATGTGCTCAACATGGACACTTCTGTCCCCATCAGAAAGTGAAAAAGGAACGCAGACCAATAAAGAACACTGGCCGAATGAAAAGATCTGCCGAGCAGCGGGGCCATCCAAGACATCATGGCGCCAGTTAGCACATCGAGTCCTTTGGTAGCCGCGAGAACCGTCCCCATGCCGAGAGCTCCAGCCGTAAAGATGATTAACAGGAAATTGACCTCCCGGATGTCTTGCGTCTTCAGGACCCCAATCTTTGGAAGGGTGAGAACGAGAGCGACCCCCAACGCAATAATGGCTGGATCGATATGGTGCAGGAAATCTGTCGACCAAAACGCGATTGCAAGCAGCAAGAGCCACATAGTCTTCTTCTCTGGAACCGTCCACGGACCCATGCGTTTCACCGCATCCTCTAAGTACTCACGCCCGCCTGGTAACGCTTTTTTTTCCGGAGGGTACAGCCAGAGGACCGTGAGCCAGCAAGCAAACATGGTGATCAAGGCGGCTGGAAGATACGCAATAAAGTACTGGCTCCAATAGATTTTTTGCCCTGTAAGCTTCTCCACGATGCCACGAGTGAGGATGCTGGCGGCACCCGCTAACACCATCTTATTGAACAGACCGCAGGTATAGCTGAGGGTAATGAAAAGACCTCGCGCCACATTGCTTTTGGGCCCCAGCCCGAATCCTGCCACGATGCCGACGACCATAGGCGCCACAATGGCAAGCTGTGCGATTCCGGAGGGAACCAGAAAATTAAGTATAAATACGAAGACGATGACACTCAGCAGAAGCCTCGAGTATGAAGAGCCCAGGAGGCGCATAATCGAGAAGCCTATCCGCTTCGCCAAACCTGATTTCGATGCGGCGCTTCCCATCAGCATGGTGGCGAACAAGAACCAGGGCGTGGCATCGGCAAAGCCACTGAACGCAACATTGAATTTAACGATCCGCAACGTCCAGAAGAGAAAACATCCGATCAAAGCGGTCACGCTGTGATCGACCGGTTCCGCAATCCAGTAGACGACCATGAAAACCATTATGCTTAGAGCGTGAATGGCCGCGGGCTGGGCTCGCAAAGGCGCAAACCAAATGACCAGTCCGAGCGCAGGCCCTGCAATTGCGCCGATGATTACTCGCGGCGAATACTTTTCCGCAGTCTCCTCCGGGCTTTTGGAGACTGCGACGTGTGGCACGTCTGCCATGCTCCGGACTCCTTGGGCCAACCTTCACCCGCTCCTGAAGATTGCCGGGTGTTCGTCTTCTTGATTACTCCCTCAAAACTGATTCGCTGGACGTCGGCGCGGGCGCTTGCACTGTCTTGATGTTTTTCGACAGCAGCAGAGCGAAAGAGGCGGTCCTGGCCGCAGAGACCACGCTGCGATTTCAATCGGTATTTGCGAACCACGCAGGATCGCGATCCCACGCTTCGCTAAAACATCCCGAAACCAATACTTCACGGCGTTTCCTGCATCGCATTGCAAACTCTTGCGATGCAATCTGGTTGGCATCCAGGAAACCGAGCGCGACGCTACGAAAACCGCCTGAAATGATGAAGCGCATTTTCCCTTTCCATGTCGGGGAGGCGATCGCCCGCAAATTGGGGCATCTGCTTCATGCGGACTACTTGTTCAACGATATATTTCTTGGGTACGTAGGGCCAATCGCTGCCATAAAAAATGTGAGACGAATCAGTGATGGCGGTAAGAGCAAAAATGGGCCCAGCTGCACCGGCCATGGCAACGTCGTAATAGAATCTCTCCAAGTAAGGGAGATAGCCTTCAGGAACGCGTTCCAGAAACGTTGGCTTTTGCACGTCGTCACCTTGCAGCGCTTCCAATCGCATCGGAAGATAAGGCAGCGCTCCTCCCGCGTGCGCCAAAACCCACTTGATATTTGGATAGCGCTTCATGACTCCGTTGTAGATCAGATTAACGGCCACTCGCGTCGTCTCAAACGTATATTCAATGAACGCGGGGGGAACCTTCAGAGGTTCGGGATAGGTAGGTCTTGCCGGATGCACGAAGGCCATCACGGAACGCCGGTTCATTTCCGCGTAAAGGTCTTCAAATGCAGGATCGCCAATGTATAGACCATCCTGGGTCGACAAAAATGCAATGCCGTCGGCGTGCAATGAGTCGAGCGCGTATTCCATCTGCTTCAAGGAGGCAGCAACGTTTGGAAGAGGCAGAATTGCGTAAAAACCGAATTTCTTGGGGGCGTTGGCGGCCAATGCGGCAATCGCTTCATTCGTTGTCTCAGTCAAGTAGCGGGTGCTTGCATCATCCTTGACATAAATTCCCGATCCCGAAAAGGGGAGCCATATAGCGATATCGATGCCCAGCTCCGAAGTAGCATCCAGGAAGCCTTGTGGTGTATTCGCCGTAGTCTTCCGAAAGGATGACTCCGTTACACCCGCCCGCTGCAGTGCTTTCGTATATTCTGGCAGGATCGCGTGCAGATGAACGTCAACGCGGCGACCCGCCCGCACGTCGGCGAGATTTTCGGCTGAATCGGACCCGCATGCCTGAGGTGGCGATGTTGCTTCCGGCAAAGGCGAATCCCCGTTTATCGTTCGTTCGCGTGACTCCAAGCACGGCGCCGCCGCCGCGAAACCAGCCGTCACGGCCAGCGCGGACTTCAATAATTCGCGGCGCCCTATTTGTGCCCGGCGTTTTCCGTTGGACTTCTGCAAATCTTCCAAGCTCATCAGTCCGGCCTCCTTGAAAACTCATTTCGTCGATCGGATGCATGGAGCGAGTCGGATTTTGAAATATAGTATAGGCGTCGTACGAAGTTCAAAGCGTATCTGAAGATAATTGAAACCTCCGGCGTTCATCCGCCCCCACGCGTTCTCAACGAATGTCGATTTTATCTGGCCCGAGACGCTCGTTAACGCATCCGTGCGCCTGATTGCCTTCGAATGGACGCTGGTTGCTCGCTGTCAAAATCAAAATTCGCAATGTGCTCCTTCACTCAGGCAAAATGCTCAGGCGCCGGTCCATAAGCATCTGGCTTTGCGTCGGCGATAGATGCGCTTTTTCTAATTGCGAAAAAATATCCAGGAGGAGTGAACCACTCATGGCAAGAAAAATCGGCATTCTTGGAGGCACGGGCCCCGAGGGCTCGGGACTTGCGCATCGATGGCTGCGCGCGGGCCGGGAAGTGATTATCGGATCGCGCGATGCAAAGCGTGCCGAAGAAACGGCCACGCGATTGGCGGACCGCATCGGCGGAGGCGCTCGCGTATCGGGCGCCGTGAATGAGTCCATCGTCGAACGCTGTGAAGTGATCGTTCTGACTATTCCGTTTGCCAGCCTGCCCGCTCTTCTCAAACAGTTGAAGAACTTATGGAAACCAGGAACGATCTTAATCGACACCACGGTCCCTCTGGCCGCGGCTGTGGGAGGAACAGCCACCCGCATGCTCGGCGTCTGGCAAGGCTCGGCGGCACAACAAACCAGGGAGCTTGTCCCGCCGACGGTCAGTGTCGCCGCGGCGTTTCAGAATCTCGGCGCGGAGATACTGGCAACCGATGACCCGGTGGATTGCGACATCCTCGTGTGCAGTGATGACGAACAGGCCAAGCAAGTCACTTCTGAACTAGCGGGTCTGATCCCGGGGGCGCGCGCCCTAAATGGCGGAAAACTCGAAAACGCGCGCATTGTCGAGTCGCTCACCGCCCTGCTTGTTGGCTTGAATATCCGCTATAAGGTGCACAGCACAGGGGTCCGATTCACCAAGCTGCCTCTGAAATGACCTGGCATGGGAATCTCTTCCAGTTATCGCGGGAGGCTCAGTTCGAAATGGGCTTCGATAGAGATATGAGTCTGCGCTCATGTCTGCTATAATGTGAGCGTGCCCTCATATTCGGCCACAACGCCACGGCGAATACCGCAACAGAAGCGGGGACAGCGCCGGGTGGCTGGTTTTTTGCGCGCAGCAGCATCGGTAATTGCCGAGATGGGATACGAGCAGGCAACGATGAGCGCGATTGCCGAACGCGCAAGCTCTTGTATCGGTTCTCTCTATCAATTTTTCCCCAACAAGGCAGCCGTGGCCGAAGCGCTTCGGGCCCAGCATATCAAGGAGATTGAACAATCCTGGGTGGCTCTTGGCCGCCAGGCAGCGGCCTTGAGCGCCGAAAAGCTTGCCTGTCGGCTGGTGGCCTTGCAGCTTGAGATCGTCAAAAGCCACCCCGCCTTGCTGGCGCTTTTGGACGTTCCTTCGACGTCACGCACACCGAGCCGGCGCGAGTTGATTCGTGCGCGAATTGCCGAAGTACTGATCGCGCACAAGCCTCGCATGTCCAGAAGTATGGCTCTTCGCATCGCGTCCGTGGTGCAACAAGTCAGCAGAGGGCTATTGATTCTGTACGCGCAGACCGGCGCCGACGAGAAGACCGCGATGATTGAAGAATTTAAATCCGTCCTGGCGGGATATCTCGTGCCAAAACTCAAGTCTTGACAATTTGCAGCCCGATCGACCGGTCAGAACGTTCGCATGAGCCTCATCATTCGTGCAGAGAGGGGAAGGGATTGAACAGCGCGCGCGTTAGCTTTCGGACATGGAGTGTTCTCCTATTCAGTGTTCTTAGTTTCCTTTTCTGTGTGGGATGCAGCCAGAAGGCATCCTCAGTTTCCGATGGCGGGTGCTGGAGCCCAGGCCGTGAGCGAACTCAATCCAAAAGTCTCGAACGCATTCCCGGGTTACCAGACAAACGTCGCGGAGGTGGATCTATCCGTTCTCTGGAATCTCGATTTCTGGGGAAAATACCGGCGACAGACCGAAGCGGCGCGCGCCACCTTGCTCGCTTCCGAATGGGGCCGCCGTGCCGTTCTCACTTCCGTGGTTTCGAGTGTGGCCACAGCCTATTTCCAACTTCGCGAACTTGATTTGGCGTTGGATGTGTCGAACAGCACGCTGGCCTCGCGGCGGGATTCGCTGCGGCTCACCAACGTGCTCGCCAAGAACGGTTCTGCGTCCATGCTCGATGTGCGGCAATCGGAACAGCTTGTTTACACCGCAGCGGAGACGATTCCTGACCTTGAACGCCAGATTGCGCAGCAGGAAAATTCCCTCAGCATTCTTCTCGGTGAGAATCCCCGGGCCATTCCCCGTGGCCGCCAACTCACCGAGCAGCCAAATCTGCCCACCGTTCCCGCCGGGCTGCCTTCTGAACTCCTGGAACGCCGTCCGGACATACGGGAAGCCGAAGAAAACTTGATTGCGGCGAACGCCCAAATTGGTGTTGCTAAGGCCGCGTATTTCCCCAGCATTTCTCTCACTGGCACCGCAGGTCTAGAAAGCTACGCATTAAGCCGGCTCTTCACCGGCTCGGCGGGACTCTGGAATGTCGCTGGATCGCTCACGCAACCTGTGTTTGAGGCCGGCGGCCTACGGTCCGGAATGCGGCTTGCGGAGGCGCAGGAACAACAAATGCTCCTGACCTATAAGCAAACGATCGTGGACGCCTTCCAGCAGGTTTCTTACGCCCTCATCGCGCATCAGAAGGACCGCGAGTTCCGGGAGCAGCAGGAACTGCTAACTTCCGCCGCGCAGGATACCGACCGCCTGTCGAGGATGCTTTATAAGAACGGCAGCGCAAGCTATCTGCAAGTCCTCACGAGCGAAACCAATTACTTCTCAGCCCAACTCAATCTCGCGCAAGCAGAACTGAACGAGCGGCTCACGCTCGTTCAGCTCTACAACGCCCTAGGTGGCGGCTGGCAACACTAAGTCGGAAGCATGAGGTCTCGGTTCTGCTAGGGGAAAACGGCGTGTCGTGAAATTGTGATGATGGATCGACACGGCTCGACCATTCAAATCTCAAGGTGTCCACGAGATTCAGCTTTGCCTCCGCCGCGGGATAAATGAACTGGCATGGTCAACAGCAGGCTCCCAAGACACAAGCAGCGTTACGCGATATCGACCTGTGTGTGCCTCTGGCTGAGATGCTACAGACCTTCACGGGTGCTCGGAAGGCCGGTCTCGTATTCCGCAAGAAGCGGGGCGGGCCTCTCTCGCAAACCAATGTGCTTCGGCGTTACGTTCATCCCATTGTGGCAGGTGGTGAAACAACGCCGGGAGTGACGGGCAGGAAAGCTGGATTTCACATTTTCCGTCGCTTCCGAACATCGTGGCTGCGCAAATCCCCCTGGGAAGAAAATCTGATTACGCTTTGGGACGGGCACGCAGGCCGCGCAGGACGGATCATTATTCCGAGCAACTGCGAGAGGATGTTCAATTCCGGCAGCAGCGAGCACAGGAGATCGGGCTAGGGTTTTAACTTCCTGGCCCGGTGCAGTCCGTAGAGGAATCTGAGTTGGGCAACTGTGGGTCCGCCGCAGGCCGTCCATTCTCAGATCTAAGAAGCAGCCTAACCGAAGCAATGAGAGCACGTTAAGATGGCGCGCCCTAGGGGACGATTTCCGAACTTTTGCAATTGGACCGATGCGAGAATCAGGCGTTCGTTTGTTTTCAGCGGGTTAACCAACACCGCCCGCCTGACGCTCCACAGCGCGGGAGATTTTGTAAGCCTCTGATTTCTTGATGGTTCCTATCCAGCACCCAAAGTTGCTATGCAGCACCCATTCTGGGGTGGTGTGTCCACATAACTCCCGGCGCGAAGCGCCGCTCTTTCTGCAGCTCCATGGCGCTCTCGGTTAACTAGCGGCAACCCAGTGTGTCGGACGCGGACGTCGCGGAAGACTCACCGTCCATTCCCGCCACTGTTTTCGCCAAGGGGCAGGTTTTCCAGCCAGCCCCCAGATCGTGCGTTCTCCCGGGCTAATTCTTTCGTCTTGCTACCCATATATTTCCAGGCACGTCTGATTCGGTCAGGCTGAAAAACGAGTGGCTCAAGGATGGCTATACCTAAGAGGTCAGTAACGTTTCTATCTGACGAGTCAGCCATTTCTTCTAAAAAAGAAAAAATACGTGGCAGTAGGGGATCGTCTCCCCCGAGGTCCACAAGATCGAAAAGAAACTCTTTGAGAACACCCTCGAACAGGGGATAGGGCTCGGGCGTTTCCGACTTCAGATCGTAGTACCAGAGTGTCCTCTCGACCAGCGGCCTTAGCTCTGGAAATCTCGCAAGCAAAACATTTTCAATGCCCTGAAAGACCAATGAGTCTTGCATCGCTGTTAGTTTCCGGCCCTGGCGTTCCTAAGGTCTTGTATGAGCGCCTTGGCTAAGGTGGTGTCCTTGGTCGATAGAGTTCCCGTGTTGACGAGTTTTTCGAGCTGCCTTGCTGTGTTCGCGGCTTTTATGGAATGCAATTTGCCGCCAACAGCCTCACCGGTTTTGATCTCCTGACGCACTGATACGCCTGCAAAGAGATTGCGCGGGAATGTGGCTTGAGCCGTATTGAACTTCATTACTTCGTCGTTGTAGAACCTGCCGCGCAAACGCAATGCGATTCTCGGTTGAAATTAGTTGCTCCTGCAACAATTGGTCGTGCGCTGCCTTCTCTTTTAGTTTTCGTCGTTTGCCGAACACGTCGCGCCGAGCCATTTGCCGCTGAGGTTGCCCTTGCTGGTTACAGTGTGACCGTAGAAGGTCATGACGATTGTTCCTGACCCTTGGAGGGTCTCCGGATTGGGAAGCTGATAGGTCATGTTGATGTCCATTTTACCGGTCTTGTCCTTGTCCTGGATAAGGCAAGTCCCTATGGCCCGGCCACCGCTGCCCGTGGAGGTTAGGGTGGTCCAAGTGCACTTCTCTTTGGGGTCCGAGAAGGGATCCTTGCTGAGATCTTCGGGCTTGACGCAGTTCCTGCCAGCTTGAACTGTCGCTACGAACGCCGTGAATTGGCCGCGTGCCAGAACTGCTCATCCGAGTGCCATCAATCGTGTTTGCGGTAACGTCTGCCTCCCAGTCAGAATGTTCGCTCGAATCGTCTAATTTCCATGACAAATGAAACGGCGCGGGAGCATTCCGAATACGATCCACGTAATAATCGAGGGAAGGGCGTGGAACTTCACGGCTGGCGGAAGGGCTTCGAGCTTCGGTGCTGGCAAACGGACTTGCGCTGTCTTCGGGCGCCTTCCTGGAAGAGCCGGAGTTGCATCCCAACGCGATGAGCAAGAGCAGGCCAGATCCCAGCACAGGAAGCTTCTTTAACAGACGATTCACGTTCGCATTCATAACGCCTCCTGTTCGTAAACTTTCGCGACCGGCCCGGCTTCCAACGGACAAGCGCGTAGCCCCTTCAATCCGTCCCAGCGGGGCAGGTTGCGGCGATCCACTTGCCTGTGTAAGCGGCATGGCCGTTCGCCGTCATGCCGTTGGCCGTCAACGTAAAGTCTTCAGATCCGGTGCCGTTTTCGAAATCAACCATGTGAATCTTTCCGTGCCCTTCCGCCGTCGCTGGCATATCCCATTCCTGGCTGAGATCGCACGATCCCTGAATCTCCATGTCGGTCCCGGTGGACGTCAGCACAGTCCAAGTGCATTTCTGGCCAGCGCCCTCCGACCATGGGTTGCTGCTCAGGTCTTTGGGTCTCACGCACGATTTGTACCGGTCTGGGATCCCATTTTGCTTTTGCAAAATCGCTGCGTACTGTGCGTACTGCGGGGGAAGTTGCGGGGGAAGCGTCCAGTTGAGTGTCTTCGTTATTTGCCACAGGCCAGTCTTCGCGTTCAGTGGGATAAGGGCGGGCTTCACGTTCTTGAGCGGAGCCGGAGCGGTCTCCCGCGCCTTGTTTTGCGTCTGCGCCAACAACACCATTGAGGAAACACAAACTGCACACAACACAATCATTTTCATTTCAGTCTCCTCGAGAAGTTTTGGTTACCGCTACCTGGGCCGCACTGCTTGGTACTTCCATTCCGAAAGGAAAACAAATTCGCCGCGTTATTTAAGAAACGCATCGCCGAACGCGTTTCAAATCCGCCCCGCCACTAATGTGGCCAGGTCGTTCAACTGTTTTTCGTTTGCAGGATTGATTGAGACGTAGTAACGAACTTTTCCCTTGAGCACGTGAATGGCGTGGCTGGCGTCAATATACGCGGAGTCGCCGATGGACGGCTTGGATTTCGGCGCGAACCACATGGACAATTTGTCGAAGGTCTGCTTCGCCACCGGCGCCGATGCGTCTTCATAGACGATGAAAACAACTTTCGTGTTCGGCCCCTTTTGCGAGGCGTACTCGCAGTGTGAGCCCCAGGGCTGTTGGCCATAGGCCGGCGGAGCCTTGCTTTCAGCGGGTGCGCTGAAGGGCTGCCCGAGAATTTTCTGGATCTGAGCCGGCGTAAGTAGCGCACACCCGCCCGCGGAAGGCGCAGCGTACGTATATCGCGCGCCGCTCGCGCCAAAGATCAAGAATGCTGCAGTGATCAACCAAAATCTGAGCCTCGAATTCATATCCTCCCCTCCTATTGAATTTTGAAAATCCGTCCTGTGTTCAGAACACGTCACAGCTTCGCCAGAACGTCCAGCGCCAGCATCTTTTCCTTCGCCTTGATCTGGTCAAGCGTAAAGGGGGTGCCGCTGCTCTGCACTCGCGTACCGAACGCAACGCTTCCCTTTCTGACGCGAAGCTCCATGTATTGGCGGCCCTGGGTCATGCTGAGGTAGTAGGCGTCATCACCCAAGCCGCTAACGTGTGTCGCGCTGGTTGACGCGTTTGGCATCTTGGCTGCCGCATATCCCCCCGTAAACCCCTGTATAAGCAGCAAAAGTAGATCGACTCTTCGTCTAGGCGACCCCGGCTTAACGTCTGTCTGAACCCAAATGCAAGCCTTCGGACCGAGGGCTTTGCCCGTGGCAGGAACGTCCAGAACAGCGCTGACCTGCGCGGGCGTGAGGAGAGAGCACGCATCGTTTGGCGGCGCACCGTATGCCGTTGGTGAGCTTCCTAGACCGAAAATGAAAGAAACTCCCAAAAACATCGCAAGTCTTGATTTCGAGCTCATACTGGGCATCCTCCTTGGAAACGGCCATTCGTCAGTGTCTCGAACACGCAGTCCGCTAGGATTTTCTCCTTGGTTTTAATCTGATCCACCGGGAAGCCATACACGCGGATTTGAAGAACGGAACTCTCTTTCGGAACCTTAACCCCTCCAACCTCTGGCATCGCCATGTAATAAGCATCGCCTCGGAATCCGTCAGCGGGGATCTTTGCGACTTGCCCCGCCGGTTTCGTGGTATTTGCGGCTCCCTGCGAGGAGCTCTGGAATGCAAGCGCGACTCCCTTCCTGGCCTTGCCGACAACGACAGGGGCATCCCACTGGCAGACTCTATTGTTCGAGGGACTCACAGACTTGTCCTCGTCCACCTTGATGCCAAGCACGGCGCTGACCTGCGCCATCGAGAGCAGTTTGCACGCAGCCGGCTGCGCTGCATGGGCGCGCTTCCCGCCGAGCGCGACGGCGAAGCACCCTGCGCTGATCGCCGCCAAGGTAAATTTCCAATTCATACCGTCCTCTCCTCGGAACTCGCCTCACTTCCCCAACGCGACTTCGACGCGACGGTTCAACGCGCGGCCATTGGCGGTGGCGTTATCGGCGACGGGGCGAGTTGAGCCGAAGCCCTGCGGTTCGAGTCGCGAGCTGTCGACGCCGTGGTCTTTCAGCCACATAACTACGGATTTGGCGCGCGCTTTGGAGAGCGGAATATTGAGTGCATCGGATCCCTGATTGTCCGTGTGGCCCGAAATAATCCAGTGCGAATCCGAGTGATTCTTGATTAGCCCTAGCACCGCGTTGAGCGCCGGCAAACTGTCCGGGCGTAATTTCGAGGAGTTCGTGTCGAAGTGAATCCCATAGATCGTCGCCGTGCCGGTCTGCGCGATGGATTGCTCCAGCGCCGCGGTGCTTTCCTGGTGCTTGTGAAGCTGAATTTCAGCGTTGCCGTTTTGTCCTGCGGGCAAGTCCACAGGAACCGAATTCTCGTCGTAACCGGGAGCACTCGCCGTCGCAACCACAAGCCCCGCAGGAATTCCCTTGAGCTCGCATTTCCCCTGTTTGTCCGTTGCCGCCGATTCGAGTGCAGCGCTCACCGTCGCGCCGGCAATCGGTGTGTGCTTGTCGGCATCTGTCACGGTCGCGTTGAGCGAGACTTGATATTTGAACTTGTGCGGATTGACCAAAATGCGCACAAAATCGACCGCATACCCGTCCGGTACGTGCGTCGTCGGATCATCGATGAGCAAGTTTACAGTTCCAGATTTCAGCAGCGGCCAGTATTCCGGCAGGAGCTCGATGGTCACCAGCTTGGCAATGGGCCCGCTCTGATCGAGGGAGTTAATCGCATATTCGAAACTCGGAATCCGCGTGCCATTCAGGCTCACCTGGAAGTGCGAGTGCATGGCCATAGGCTGAAAATCGTCCGCAAAAATCTGGACGACTACTGCATTGATTTTGCCCGGTAACTCACCCACGGCGAGCACAATCGGCGTCGGCATGCTGATTTCACGCTCCCGTATACATTTAGGCGCCCAGTCCCGTCTCGCTTCGTTCTGTCCTTCTTCTTCGGACGCTATAATTTTCGGCGCATGCGGGTCTTCGATTTGCGTTTCGAAATCCCGCATTAAGAAGCAATCTCCGAGAGCGCCGCTATACCCGTCGCTTGGGAGTCCCTGCTTTACCATTGAATCAGCTACGATTCGGTCTGCCTGACCTGCCACGTGCTGTATGACCATGTGCAGAGGCATCACACTAGTGCCCACCATGATTCGATCGGTTCCCGGCGGCGCGTTCGGTGGTATCTGACTGTTGTTCGGCCAGGGATGACCCGTTGATTGGCCAGAAAAAGGATCAAACCCCTTTGGCCAGCCGAATCCCAAATCGTTGATGTCTCCCGTGCGCACAACCAGATCTGCTTCGGAACCGCCGACGGTGCGCTCGTATTCCAGCGCCCAGTCATGCGCCTGATTTCCGGTTGCGGCGACGGGCACGATGGGAGCGGGCGCGGGAAGTGACGGAGGAATAAGCGCGGCGTCGGCAGCGGCTGATTCGGCAGCAATGGCGGCAGGCGAGCCGGGCGCGGGGTTGGAGTTGGGGCTGCGGTTAGAATTTGCCGTCGAAGCAGAACTGCCTGAACCGCCGGGAATGCTGGGAATGGCATTCGGCGAAATACCACCCTGTTGCTGCGCGTTTTGCGCTAGCGCATTTGCCGCTGCAGCCAGTTCATTTAGGCTCTTGCCGACGTCCGTCGGGGTTTGTTCCTTTCCGGTTCCCGCTACGGAGTTTCCCGCCGCGGCAGGATTCGCGAAAATGTTTTCAATTTCGTGCGCGGCCTCGGCCTGCGCCGCTTGTTGCCGCGCGCGATGCACTGCATAGATGACGCCCGCCAACACGGCCACGGCCAAGACCACCACGAGACCGGCGGCGACTACGGCGACTTTTGGAATTGTGGCTGCTGATTTCGCGACGGGCGCCTCGGAAGTTCCGGCCGGAGTAGTTGCCCTTGTTATCCCTCTGCTCGATGCCGCGCCGGTTGTCGCATTCCTTGAGGCTGCCGCCTCAGCTTTTCCCATGGAGTCGCCGCCGCTCGCCGCTGCCGACACCGGAATACCGGGCGTCACGCTCGCCGGGGCTCCACATTTCGTGCAGAACTTACTCTCCGACAGAGGCGAGCCGCACTTCGTGCAAAATCGTGGAGCGGCGGCTGGCGCGGCTGCATCATTTTGCAATGCGCCGCATTTGGTGCAAAACGCATCGCACTCTGTCAGCGCCGCTCCACACTGGTTACAAGTGATCGCCATCACGCCCCCAGTTACCAATGCATGGCAAGTCCAGCCGGACATTCTTGGCCTCGCGAATCGCCGCTTCGGCGGACCTCATTTCTTGATCCTCGCAATTTCGAAATGCCTTTTCTCGACGGTGCCGTTCGTCTGAGAAAGTCCTTCATCCAGAATGGCTTTCACAGCGCAGCCGTCCTGCCCCATCCAGACCGTGCCCTTTTCAAAGCTGCCTGGGCCGAAGAGCGTCTCGAATGTGTTCTGGTCCGAGGAACTGGCGCTGGCGGAGTCGATGACATACTTCGTGGCTGTGTAGCCGTTCAAATTTTCGGCGCCCTTGGGGACGATTACGGAAGTGCCGTCGATACCAGCGAGCCTGCCGGTCATGCCGGTGAAGGTCAAACTGGACAGCCCGAGGAGTGCGTTGTTCCAACTGTTCTCGTCCGAGCGCACGGCATGAAGCGAGCGGGAACCGGATTGGTCCTTAAACACGATGTCCATGGCCTGAGGCGTGACATCCGCTTCCTTGTTCACCGAGACGGAAGAGTCGGAGTACTTGTATGAGTAGTGGAAAGGTTCGGTAGGCTTCTCGACATTGCCCAGCATGCACCCAACATCAATGTGGCTGCCGGAGCCACCTGCAGAGGCCTGCTCCCCGCTGTCAGATTTTGCGCCGGAGCTGCATCCGGAAGCAGCCAGCAACATCAGCGCGGCCACGGTCGCGAGAATGCCCCTCACAAATGGTTTGTCATCCGCCTGAAACGTCATGTCAGTTCTCCCCCTCATCGCGACCCTTCAAGCTCTCGAGTACTTATTTCGACTGGCAGCGGCGCGGACGCATCGCGCTCCGTCAGCGCCGCAGCACATTGATTACATGTAATCGCCATTGCATTTCTCCAAAGCGCTATTTCTTCCCGCATGCATCGATATCTGGGTCCCGGTTAACCTTGGAAACCTTGAAGAGATCCACGTGCGGCGATCCGGCCTTGAGCGCCAGCAGCGTGGCGTCCACTCCCGCCTGCCCCGTAAGATTCAGGTGCGTCATCGAGCACGGCACGATGCTCATAGGGCCGGACCCGGCATAATCGAACTCGGTGACCAACTGAAGAAAAGCAGCTCCCTCGATATTGAAGAAGTTCTCCTTAACGCTCTTGAACAATTCTGCGAATGGGCCACCCTCCAGGGCCTCTGCCGCCTTGTCGAGGAATCCTTGGGGCGCCACTTGCTCGAGGGCGGCGGCGAAACTCTCGGTGCCAAGGGACAAAGCCACCTTCGGCGCCGCTATCGCCACTACCACGCCATGCGGGGCGAGCGATTCCGCTGTAGTTTTTTCCAGAGTGGGCTCGCCGCTCATTTGCCCCTCGGGACTGCTCTTGTCGCCGTGGACGCTCAGACCGCCGGTGCCGCTATAGTCGGCCTCAAATCCTCCCTCCGCGGCGTCGTGACTTCCGCCAAAGCCTGGCGTAAAGATGAGATTGCCGTTGGCTTGGAGCAGGAACGGAAGGCCATCCACGTCGATCACCTGCTTCCAAAACGGAGGAAATTTAAGCCGGCCTTCGCCAATGCCGGCCCCTGCACTGCTGGTGAGCGCCGCCCACGTGACTTTGAGTTTGCCTTCAATCGGAGACGAATACTCGAAGTCGTCCATCTTCCCTCCGTGGATGACTGCCTTGAAGACAGTGTTGATATGTTCCAATTCGCCCTTTGCCTTCACGCTGGCGCTGAGACTCGCGAGCTTTTTTGTGGCATTGAAACAGAACAGCAGGTTGTTGCCCTCCGGCTCACCCTCGACCTCAAATTCCCAGCTAGCCGCTTCACCCTTGAGTTGCACTCCTACCCGCGACTCTTGCGGATTGCCGCATGCCTCGCCGGCATCCGCATAAACGACGCCCGGCATCCGAGTCCAATTCCATATTCTTGATAACGGTTGCGCTCCGAAAAATGGCGGTATTGCATCGGCGTGAGCTGCGTGAAAATCGATGGGCGCGGAGAATTCGATTCGCCCGTCCTGGATGAAGTCGGTGAGGGCTGCGGAATCGGTGGCGAGCGCAATCTGCGAGCCTTGCTTTTGCACGCCGATAATGCGGCGAACACCAAGATGCTCGAGAAACAGCACCTTGCCTTCCGTGAGTCCGCCAAGCCTCGGGTCGGAAGCGTCGAAAATAACCACGCGGCCGTCACTGCTCACGCTGCGAAGAGCTTTTTGAACGGTCGGGAGATCAACTCGAACCGTGTTGTCAGTGTATTTGACGTCGTACACGACTCCACTCGGCGTGTAAAACTGAGACGGCGTGCCGGGAGCGGCCGCGCCGGACGAACCCCCGGTCGCGGAGTTCCTCGAACAGGAAAATGCGCAAATTAGGCTCAACAGCAAAGTCGCTGGCAGCAGACTTACTGCGCTCTTTCGCTGACAATTCATGGCGCCTCCCCAGAAATCGGATCCAGCCGTGGGGTGGGAACTATCCGACATGCTTTGCCGCAATGTTTCCGATCCACGGAATGCGGAACTCCCGATCGCTGTACGCTTGATACATCACGAAAAGCCACAGCAGAAAAATTCCCAGGCCAATCAGAAGCCGCAGAGGCAGGTCTACCGTGAGTATCCAGAATCCGGCAACGCTTGCCAGAATTCCCCAGACGATGCTCCACAAAATCGCGAAAATCACGCACGCGATGCTGAAAAGAACCGATTGCATGGCGTGAAAGCGCACAAAGCGATTGCTCTTGTAGGGGTCGAGCACCAGAAACAGAACGCCGGTAATCGCTCCGAGCGAGTAGGACAGCGCCGCTGCCAGGTTCGCCGCGAGCCCCGCGTCATTGGACATGCCGCCGGCGGCCGCAGGAGCAGTAGCCACCGAGCTGCCTGCCGGTACCGCCGTGCTCGACTGTGATCTCGTGGGCTGTCCGCATGCTCCACAGAACGTGCTCTCATCCGCTACTACCGCACCACACTTCGCGCAATTTGCCATGAGAAAAGCTCCTTTCGTTTTTTTCGCGAAACCAATTCCCTTACTGCACTTGTAACTACACCGCCGTTTGCAATATCCACGTCATCCGATTTTCAATGTGCGCTTTCCGTTTTGAGCTATTGAGCCTTGGCGTCGGGCGCCACCTGGAATGACCAGACAGCGTCGAACATCAATCCATCGCCTTGACCGCGCGCCACCTCTCCGCCAGAAAACTTCTTCGTCTTCGAAACGGGACGCATCACGACCGCATATTCGCCAGGCAGCAGGGGAGATGCAGGCGAAATCCGGTACTCGCCCGAATCTTTCTTTTGCGAGTTCACCGCCACGCGGTCTTCAAGAAATGAGGAATAGATTGCCCAATCCGCCGCCGAGCTGGAGGTTGCGTCCTCCTTGCCTTGTGTGGCGCCTACGATACGAATTGTGTTCTGTGCTGGCGTCAGCTTGACGATCGCCGGCTCGAAATCCCCCGGGTTAATGCCCGGCATCGTGGCGTAGTTGACGGAGAACGACGGCGACATCGTATGCACCACGTTTGTCGATGCGGCCTTCGGGACGCCCCAAACGTATGTGACCGTGGGCTTGCGGTGCGACATCACCCCTGAAAACACACTTCCTCCGGCCAGTACCGCACCCCCTCCCGCGACAGAGTTCGTATGGACGGCGGTATCCCATGCTGCCGTGCTGATGCCTTCCTGAACCGCCTGATCTCCGGCCAGCGTCCCCATGGAGGTTGGCTTGGTCTTGGTTTCTGCCAGTTGTGTCTTCTCCATGTCCAGCGTGCGTGGCGTGGTGCGCTCGATCAGTGCGACCGAGGGGAAATTGGGATTCGGTGCTGCACCGTTCGCACTCCCAGGCTGCGCGGTCGGCCCTGATTCGCTTGCCGCCGGCACCCCTACCGCTGCAATCATCGCGTTCAGTTCGTCCTGCGTGACTCCCGCTTGGTGAAGCGCGATTAGCGCTTCCGGTGAGACATCGAATTTCGCGGGTTGCGATTTAATCGAAGCGACCACCGCCGATTCGGGTACTCCGCCCTTCACCATCTTGATCACGTCGCTATTCGTCAGCGGCGCTGGACTCTGCTGCGTTGCAAGCGCGGAGCCTACACACGCGCCGAGGAACAGGGTCATAACCGCGAACAACGCCAGCCTTGTCACATTCATGGCCTTGATCCTCCTCCCAGAAGTTGGCAGTCTCGAATCACGACTTGTCCGCGGTACCCCATTCGCGCCGACCAGCCACCGATTTGCATGCCCGCCGGAACAATCGCGTGTGGCGGATCTATGCGAAGCCAGGCGATTGGAATAGTCCGTATCCGCTGAGACGTCAAAGGACGCGCTTGCGACGAGTTCATGACCCGCTAATCTGCTGGAAGCGAAAGGATTGGTGATGCGCCTGACCCAGCCGCGCTCGGGAACATCGCCTGTGCTATACTCCCGTGCAAAACACAACGCCATTTGCGGGGTCCGTCCGATGAACTCCCCAAAACCTTTACGACTGTTTCGATTCGGATTGTTCGAAGCGGACCTGGAGAATGCTCTACTTACCCGAAAGGGCGTACGCATCCACTTACAGGAGCAGCCCTTACGTATCCTCGCGATGCTTCTCGAGCGGGCCGGCCAAATCGTCACTCGGGAGGAGCTCCGGCAGGAGCTATGGCCAACCGGCACCCACGTCGATTTCGACGGAAGCCTGAACGCTGCGCTAAAGCGGCTTCGAGCCGCGCTGGACGATGATCCCGAGAATCCTAGATTCATCGAGACGGTTCCGAAACGCGGCTATCGTTTGATCGCTCCAGTAGCTATCGACGCTGCCCCTACCAAGCCCGAACTCGCGATACCGGTCAGCCCCCGTTGGTCTATTACAAACATCCAGCCGGCTTCCGCAGGCCAGGCCGCCATCTCACACGGCACCTGGACATACCAAAGATTCGCGGTTGCAGCCGCACTCGTTCTCGTCGCCGCGCTGGCCGCTGCTTTGTGGATTCGCAAAGCAACCCCCCGCCGGCCACAGCCCGTTCAGGCGTCCGCCGGGCCTCAACCCCAACGTCGCTCCGTTGCCGTTCTTGATTTTCACAACGCTTCGGGCAGGAGCGGCGATGCCTGGGTGTCGACCGCGCTCACGGAGATGCTTCGCACGGAGCTCGGGGCTGGCAATGAGCTCCGCGTTGTTCCGGGAGAGGATGTTGCGCAATTCCGATTGGCATCGCCCTGGCCCCTGACGGATTCCCTGAACCCTAAGACCGCGTCCCAAGTCGGCAAGGCGCTTGACGGCGATCTGCTAGTGCTCGGTTCATATATGACCGTCGATGAACCGCAAAACGGAAGCATTCGGGTCGATTTTCGCTTGCAGGACTCGCAGACTGGCGAGCTCTTTTATGAAGGCGCTGAAGCAGGGACTCAAAAGCAATTCTTCGGACTCGTCGCGAAGATCGGTGCTGCGCTCCGCGAGCGCTTGGGACTACCCGAGGTAAGCGAATCAGAAGAGGCTGGCGTTCTCTCTTCCCTGCCTTCCGATCCGGACGCGGACCGCTTCTACGCGTTGGGCCTTCAAAAGATGCATGAATACGACTACGTAACCGCGAAAGACCTGTTTCTGCAGGACGAGAAAATTGCTCCCAGCTTTCCCCTGGTTCATCTCATGCTTTCGCGCGCTTGGGCAGGTCTCGGTTACGATCAGAAATCTCGCGACGAGGCCCAAAAAGCTTTCGTGCTTTCGGCGGGCCTTCCACAGACAGATAAGTTGCTGATCGAAGGCGCTTACTACGAAACTTTGAAGGACTGGGACCGGGCGGCTACCGCCTATCGCGCTCTCCACGCTCTTTATCCCGACAGCGTGGATTACGCCACGCAACTAATGTCGGTGCAGAACGCCGCCGGGCACCGTGAGGAGGCTCTCAACGTCGTCGCGCAACTCCGACAACTTCCGCCGCCTGCTTCCGATGATCCGCGGATTGATTTTTGGGAAGCAAGGCTCATCAGCTACACGAACGGCCCTAAGGCTGCTCCACTCATGGACAAAGCCGTGGCTAAGGCGAGTGCCCGCGGTCAAAAACTCCTCTACGCGCAGTTTCGTCTGACGGAATGCCTCGGGTTGATATACAGCGACAAGCCCCAAACCGCCGAAGCAGTGTGCAACGAGGCCTACGAGATATTTCTGGCCGCCGGGAATCGGTTGATGGCCGCCGACGCCGTGCGAATCATGGGCGACCGGCGGGGCGCGGAAGGAGATTTCGATGGTGCAGTTCAGCTCTACCAGCGCGCACTCGCCATGCTCGGTCAGTTGGGCGAACACGAGAAAACCGGCTCCGTGCTCAACAATATGGCCATCGTTCTTGAAAACCAGGGACACATCGACCGTGCAGCTGTCCTCTTTCAACAAGCCAAACGGAATTTCGAAGAGTGCGGCGATACTTTGAATGTCGCGACCAGCATGGCGAACATTGGCGATGTTCTTATGGCGCGGGGTAACCTCTCGGGGGCCGAGAAACAATACCAGGGCTCGGTTGCATTGCTGCAAGCGGTCAATCCGACCGCCGTTGCATACGACCTCGGTAACATCGCGGAAATTCGGCTGCTGCAAGGCGATGTCAGGGAGGCGCTGCGCTATGCGAATCAATCGCTTGATGCTGCGCGATCGAGAGGCGGGCCGAGCGACATTGCTGGAGCCACAGCGATGCGCGGCGAGATCTTGATGGCTCAGGACGATCTGGCAGCGGCCCGGCGGGACTACCAACGGTCCCTCGAAATCCGCCAGCCCTTGGGGGATAAAACTGCCATCGCTCTAAGTCAGGCCGAGTTAGCAGCCCTTTCCATTGAGGAAGGCAATCCATCGGACGCGGAAGCTGGGCTGAGAAAATCTCTGGCGGAGTTCCAAAGCGAGAAAACCACGATGGACGAGATTCTCACTGAAACCGACCTCAGCCGATCGCTGCTGATGCAAGGCAAGTTATACGAGGCACGTAAAGTCATTTCTGACGCCGTTACTCTCAGTCGCACCAGCAAGGATCCCAGCCTGAAATTGCCCGTGGTCATTCAGGACGCGCGAGTCGAAGCCGCTGAACTTGTTTCCCGCGCAAAGTCAAGGCCGGATTTATCCGATCCGCAGCGGAAACTTCAGAACGTCATCTTCACGGCCAGCCGGCTGGGTTATTACGACATCGAGTGCGAAGCGCAGCTCGCGCTAGGCGAAATTGAGTTGCGCACCAACCCGGCTGCCGCGCGGACGCAACTCGTCTCGCTCGCCGAGCAAGCGCACGAGCGCGGCCTCGAGCTCATTTCGCACAAAGCCGCCGAACTCGAAGCATCCTCAGTTGTTCTGCCGAAGCTAGCGTCCGTGCGCTAACAAGCGCGTTCGGAGATGAAAAGCGGGATGGCGGTGGCAGCCCAACCAACCTGAGTACGAACAGATGATCCTTGGGATCTACGCGACGCTCGGAGTGTTCCTCCTGATTGCCGCTCGAAACCCTCTGCAACACTTGAGCCTGATTTGGTTCACGGTCTGGTCGAGCCTTGTCCACGCAGGGATTATGGCCGTGCAAGCAATCAACGCAGCCCCAGAACACGGTCATCTAATGGGAGACATCCCTGCGCTCGCGATTGTCGCGATCGCTCTTGCGATACTTACTCCGCGTGGCGGGGCTATCGAAGTGGCGAGAAGCGCTGCCTGATTCCGATCTCCTAAGCGGAAAGCTGGCGGCAATCTCCCGGTGATGTCCGAAGGGGTCAACGACACGGCCCACTCGCCAGCCGTGTTCCTCCCCAACGGGGTGGACTTGCGATGCGCCAGCTTCAGGCGCCTGAGCGAAAGCCGTCCGGGCCGGAAACTAGAACACCGCACGGAGACGGAGTGCCCATCCTCAATCCAGCGGCAGGAGGTATCCGGGTGTCTTGCCCAATCGCCCCCCAAAGGCTTGTGCATCCAACGCTGCCATGTCCCACGAGGTCCACGAAACAGGCGTGAGTCGCAACGTGACATCATCAAAGGATGCAAACACAGGCCCGATACGGGGATCGGACATGGCTGCTGGGCTCATGTACCGGCTGTGTATACGCCGATTTATTTCCTGAGACTGGTTGCCTGAAATCAGTTCCACCCTTCCTACAGCAGCTACACCACGCTCTGCCCCAGGTTTTCGCACGTCCACCATCAGCGAAGCCTTCGGCCGCGCCGCCAGATTGCGGGCTTTTCGGCTCTTGGAAGACGTTGCAACGAACAGGCAGCTTTCTTCGAAGAGGTACCAGACGGCAGTCAGGTGCATGGTACCGTCCGCGTTTTCGGTTCCGAACGCGGCAATGTAGCGTCCGCGAAGCAATTGTTGGAGCACGGGATCGAGTGTATGAGTCGGCATTTTTTCCTCCGCAGCGCTCAGAAGATTACCAAAAATGCGGCAGTCCTTCGTTGGGAATTATAGTGCTCCCCTCTAAAACTGGACACTCCAGTTAGGTAAGATCAGGGCCTCCACACAGGAGGCAACATGGGATAGGAGGCCCGCATGAAACCAGCCGTCATCTATGCCCGTGTTTCCAGCAAAGACCAGGAACGCGAGGGCTACTCATTCCCGCGCAGTTGAAGCTTCTCCGGGAGTATGCCCGGACGCATGAATTCGAGATCGTGCACGAATTCATCGACGTAGAGACGGCCAAGACCACAGGCCGCAAGCAATTCGGCGCGATGGTGCGCTTCTTTGGCGAAAACCCATCTTGCCGCATCGCCATTGTGGAAAAAACCGACCGGCTGTATCGCAATTTCCGCGACTGCGTGACGCTCGAAGACCTGGAAGTTGAAATCCATTTGCCGAAAGAAGGCCAAGTCATCGGCAAGGACTCGAAATCGCAAGCCAAACTCGTGCATGGCATTCAGGTTGTCATCGCGCGAAACTACATCGAGAACTTGCGCGAAGAAGTGCGCAAGGGGATGCGCGAGAAAGCCGAGCAAGGCATCTATCCGAGTCGGCCACCTTTGGGTTACCGCAACAACAAGCTGGAACACACGATTGAAATTGATTCCGCGAAATCTCCCATCGCGCAGCGCATGTTCGAACTGTACGCCTCAGGCCAGCACTCGCTCAAGGGAGTGCAGGCGATTCTGAAAACGGAGTTTGGCGTTAAGCTCGCCAAGGGCTATTTGGAACGACTGCTTAAGAATCCCTTCTACAAGGGGCAATTCATCTGGGAAGACAAGCTCTACAGCGGCACGCACACCCCGCTCATTACCGCCGAACTATTCGACCAGGTGCAAGCTGTTTTTCGCGGACACAATAAGCCCAAATATCGCAAACATGATTTCGCGTTCGCGGGGTTGTTACACTGCGCCTATGACAACTGCGCGGTCACGGCGGAACTTCAAAAGCAACGCTATACCTATTACCGTTGCACGGGCTTTCGCGGGAAGTGTGAGCTGCCCTACTTCCGCGAAGAAGAACTGGCATTCCGGCTCGGGAAAATCCTTAAGGACATTCATATCCCCGACGACGTTCTGACGCAGCTCGAAAAGTCCCTGCTTACCGATAAAGGCCGTGACGAAGCGATTAGGAAGCAACAGGGCGAACGATTGAAGCAGAGATTGAGTTTGGTGCGTCACCGAATCGATCAAGC
>JBOGNE010000045.1:0-30058 GCA_050747005.1 Candidatus Acidiferrales bacterium | reverse complement strand
AGCTCCGCCGCTGAGAACATATCTACAACACCGCGCGTCCGCATCAGGCGCTCGGCTATCTCACCCCGCTCGAATTCCTCGAGCGTTGGAAATCTCAACCAAAGAAAGCCGAGTGTCACTAATCATGCGGACGAGTACACTGTATTGCGTTTTGGGGGCGGGGAAATTATAATGGGTTGCTTCCAGATAGGTCGCACGATCGAGTGGGCGCGAGCCCACTTTTTTGTTGGGCGCGAGAAAATGGCGCGCGGCGGACCGGTCCCGGCGGGGGCATGGATGGAAGCTGCCTGGGAAGAGTAATGGACCTGGACAAGATTCGAGGGGCGGCGGAGCGGGTGGCGCGGTCGTTGGGCCTCGAGGTATTTGACGTAGAGTGGAAGATCGGGAAGCAGCGGTTGCTGCGGATTTATCTCGACCGATTGCCTGGGCCGTCGAACCCGGAGGGCGCCGGGGTGACGCATAACGACTGCCAGCACGTGAGCGAGCAAGTGAGCGTCATCTTTGACGTCGAGGACCTGGTTCCAGGACCTAGCTACATTTTGGAAGTAAGTTCGCCGGGTCTCGATCGGAAGCTGATTAAGCCGGCGGATTACGAGCGATTTGCGGGACGGCTAGCGAAGATTTGGACGAATGAGCCGGTCGAGAACCGGAATTGTTTGGAAGGCCGGCTGGCGGGTTATGCGGATGGGGCGGTTAGGCTGAACCTGAATAATCGGGAAGTCTCGGTTCCTTTTGCGGGGATTCGCAAGGCGAATTTGGTGGTGGAGTTGTAAAGTCAAAGAGAAGAGAGATTCTTCGCTTCGCTCAGAATGACGACGGAACGAACCCCGAGGGCCGAGGGGCAAATGCAGGATGCCGGGCTAAAGCCCGGCGCTACAAAGGCAATGAGTTGGGTAGGGATTCATCGAGCAGGAACGAATTGGGGAGACACGGAAATGGCGAGTCAGCTTTACCAGACGATCGAGCTGATCAGCCGGGAAAAGCACATCGAACCGGACATCATCGTGGCGGCAATCGAAGATGCGATGGTGGTGGCAGCGAGGAAGTATTACCGCACCGAGGAAGATCTTCGTTCGAAGTTCAATGCGGAAACCGGGCAGGTGGACGTGTTTTCGGTGCACGTGGTGGTGGATGAAGTCACCGACCCGCTGCGCGAAATTTCGCTCGCAGATGCGCGCAAGCGGCTGCCGGAAATCGAAGTGGGCGGCGAGGTGACCGAAACGAAGCCGACGGACGTGCTCGGAAGGATCGCGGCGCAAACGGCAAAGCAAGTGATTTTGCAGAAAGTTCGCGAAGCCGAACGCGACACGATCTACAACGAATTTCACACCCGCGTGGGCGAGCTTTTGAATTGCGTTGTGAAGCGAATGGAAGGACCGGACATTATCGTTGATCTGGGACGCACCGAAGCGAGATTGCCGAAGCGCGAGCAATCGCGGCTGGAGGCGTACAACGTGGGCGACCGGCTGCGCGTGACGATTCGCGCGGTGGAACGCGCGGCCAAGGGGCCGCAAGTGGTGGTCTCGCGCGCGGATCCCGCCCTGGTGCAGCGGCTATTTGAAATGGAAGTACCGGAAATTTACGACGGGACGGTGCAGATTCGCGCTGTAGCTCGCGAAGCGGGCGAGCGCACGAAGATCGCCGTCGAAAGCCGCGACAAGGACGTGGACCCGGTGGGCGCGTGCGTGGGAATGAAGGGAATGCGCGTGCAGTCGATCATTCGCGAACTGCGCGGCGAGAAGATCGACATCATTCCGTTCAACGAAGAAACGGTCGCGTTCGCGCAGAAAGCACTGAGCCCGGCGAAGGTGACGCGCGTGCAGATCGTCGATCCCGAGGAGAAGCGCCTCGAAGTGATCGTCGAGGATACGCAGCTTTCGCTGGCGATCGGCAAGAAGGGGCAGAACGTCCGGCTGGCGAGCAAGCTGATCGGCTGGAACATCGACATCAAGAGCGAGGAAGAAAAGCGCCGCGAGATCGAAGCGCAGATGGCGGCGCTGACGGCGCCGGGCACGCCGCTCGCGCAACTGGAAGGCGTGGGGCCGAAGACGATCGAAAAGCTCGAAGCGCACGGAATCACTTCGATTGAAAAGCTCGCGGATATGACGCCCGAACAACTTGTAGAGATTCCCGGCATCGGCGAAAAGATGGTCGAGAAGATTCATCAATCCGTTGCGGCGTATTTCCAGGCGCTCGAAGCGCAAGCTACGGCTGCGCCCGAAGCTGGAGTCGCCGAAGCGGCGGAAGCGGAAATGTCCATGTCCGCCGAACTATCCGCCGAAAATGCTCCGCCTGCTGAAGAAGAAAATGTTGCAGCGGAGGGCGAAGGCGCCGAGGCTGCGAGTGAATCCGCGGAACCGGGCCAGGTTGCGGAAAACTCTGAAAACGCCGCGGCTGCTGGAATGGAAGCGGCTTCGGGCGAGTCCGAAGAATCAACGAATGAGGAAGCGACTCCGGCTTCGGAGGAAAATTCGGAGAAGCGGGAGACTTCCGAGTAGCGAGGTCTGAAAGATAGAGGCGAATGGTAGATTCCAATCAAATCCGCATCAACGAACTGGCTCGGGAGCTCGAGATCAAGGCCAAGACCCTGATCGAGTACCTGCCGGAAGCCGGCGTCACGGAAAAGAAGACGCACTCGAGCTCGATTGACATCGAGCACGCTGAAAGGGTGCGGAAGCACTTTCGCGACTTGGCGGCGCAGGAAGACGCGGCAGAAGCGGAGAAGGCAGCGAAAGCGTCCGGGAAAGGGAAGGCGGCGGCGAAACCTGCGGCGGCGCCACCGATTGCGGCGAAGCCTGCCGCGCCGGCTTCGGTTACGCCGGGAGTTCACACGGCTCCGGCCACCCCTGGGGCAACACGACCTGGCGCGGTTCCGGCGGGCGCCGCTTCTAGCAGCACACCTGCTGGTTCGGCACGTCCGGGTGCTGTTCCTCCGCGCGCGCCTGCTGGAACGCCCGGCACAGCGCCAACTGCCGCGGCGAGACCTCCGATTGCAGCAAGGCCGGGCGCCGCGCCGGTAACGGGCGCACCAGCGTCACCAGGAATTGCTCGCCCTGGCACGGGGCCGAGACCGGGAGTTCCGATGCGACCGGCATCTCCCAGCGCAGCGCGTCCCATCGGCAGTTCGCCATCGACTCAAAGATATCCTTCACGCCCTGGAGGGCCATCGGGATCTGGACAAGGGCGGCCAGGTGCGCTGCAAGGCGCGCGGCCAAGTTTCGGCGCTGTCGCTCCACGGCCAGGAGGCGCACCACGTCCCGGTGGGCCTCCATCTCGTTTTCCGCAGCGTCCCGGCAGTGGTGGCGGACGTCCTGGAGAGCAGGGGCCCGTGGGCAGTCAACGACCGGGCGCTACTGGCGGCGTACCAAAGGCTGAGCCTGGGAAGCCGCTTTATGCACGCAAACCTCCCGCTTCGCGCGGGCGCCCGCTGATCGAAAAGCGATACGCCGAAGGCGAACGCAAGCTCCATCCGGTTCGCACGCGGGCAGGCGCAGGTCCAGGCCGCGCAACGATGATCGAGCCGACGCCCGTTGTGCCGCGCGAGCCGCGCGCGGTAACGGTGACCGAAGGGATCACAGTGCGCGAACTTGCCGAGAAGCTCGACATTCGCGCCAAGGAATTGCTGAAGACGCTGCTCGACCGGGGGATTTTTGCCAGCATCAACCAGGCGCTCGACGTGCCGACGGCAACCAACCTGGCGGAAGCGTTCAACGGAATCGTGCAGGTGGTGTCGTTCGAAGAGCAGGTGATTCACGAAGAAAAGATCAAGGAAGAACGCACGGGCAATATGCTGCCGCGCGCGCCCGTGGTGACCGTGATGGGCCACGTGGACCACGGAAAGACGAGCCTGCTGGACGCGATTCGGGAAGCCGACGTCGCGGGCGGCGAAGCGGGAGGAATCACGCAGCACATCGGCGCGTACGAAGCGCACACGGACGGCAAGCGTATCGTGTTCATCGATACGCCGGGCCACGAAGCATTCACGCGGATGCGCGCGCGCGGCGCGAAAGTGACGGACATCGTCGTGCTGGTAGTGAGCGCGGATGATGGCGTGATGCCGCAAACGGAAGAAGCAATTGCGCACGCGCGAGCCGCGGGCGTGCCAATCATCGTGGCGATCAATAAGATCGACAAGCCGGAGGCGCAGCCGGAGCGCGTGAAGCGCCAACTGGCGGATCGCACGCTGATGCCCGAAGAATGGGGCGGCGATACTGTGATGGTGGAAGTTTCGGCAAAAACGAAAGTCAACATTCCCAAGCTGCTGGAAATGGTTTTGCTCGTTGGGGACCTGCGCGAATTGAAGGCCGATCCCGATGCGCCGGCCAGCGGCGTGGTGCTCGAATCGCGCGTGGACAAGGGCCGCGGACCGGTGGCGACCGTTCTCGTGCAGAACGGCACGCTGCACGTTGGCGATGTGTTCATCGTCGGCGCGGTGTACGGAAAGGTGCGCGCAATGTTCGACGATCGCGGCGGCGCCATCAAGCAGGCGGGGCCGGCGACGCCCGTCGAAGTGCTTGGCTTGCAAGGCGTACCCGAAGCAGGCGATCAATTTCAGGTGGCGGACGAGGCGAAGGCGCGCCACATCGTCGAATACCGGCAGTCGAAACAGCGAGAAGCGTCGCTTGCGAAGTCCGCGGGCGGCGGAAGGCTGACGCTCGATCAACTGCACGAACAATTGAAAGCCGGCGAAGTGAAGGAACTGCCGGTGGTGGTGAAGGCGGACGTGCAGGGGTCGGTGGAAGTGCTGAGCGAAATGCTGCCGAAGCTTTCCAACGATCAGGTGCGGCTGAAGGTGATACACGCGAGCGTGGGGGCGGTGACGGAAACGGACGTGCTGCTGGCGTCGGCGTCGAACGCCATCATCGTCGCGTTTAATGTGCGGCCGGAGCGCAAGGCATCGGAGCTCGCGCAGCGCGAGAACGTGGACATTCGCCTGCATACGATCATTTACGAGCTGCTCGATGAATTGAAGAAGGCCGTTTCAGGACTGCTTGCCCCGGTGATCAAGGAAACGTATCTCGGCCGCGCGGAAGTCCGCGACACGTTCCGCGTGAAAGGCGTGGGCACGATCGCCGGATGTTCGGTGCAGGACGGCATCATCAAGCGCGACGCCGAAGTGCGCGTCCTGCGCGACAATGTGGTGATCTACACGGGCAGGGTCAGCTCGTTGCGCCGCTTCAAAGATGACGCCAATGAAGTCCGGCAGGGCTTTGAGTGCGGCGTGGGAGTGTCGAATTTCGCGGACGTGAAAGTCGGCGATATTCTGGAATGCTTCAAGATGGAGAAAACTTCGGCTCTGGATCTGCCGCTTCCGGACCGCGGACGCGCGCCGGAAAACGCCGAAGCACGGCGGAACTGATCGCGGACGGCGAAGCCTCTTTTTTCTCGTCACATTTTCGGGAAAACGCGAAGTTGTCAGTTAGCGTCATTCTTTTCCGCTGAAATCCATGGGAGCGGAAATGCCGATCGGCCTCCTTACACTGGAAATTCACATTCCGGATGCACAGTCCCTCAAGGACAAACGGCAAGTGTTGCGCAGCTTGAAGGACCGGCTGCGCGCGCACTACAACGTCGCTGTGGCGGAACTCGAACATCAGGAGCTATGGCAGCGCTCGAAGGTCGGCGTGGTGACGATCTCGGGCGACGCCAAACATCTGGAAGAATCGCTCGCCCATATTGCGGCGGAATCGGAACGCGTTCTCGGGCGAGACCTGGTTTCGCAGGAAATCGATACTTTCGAGGATGGGGAATGACGGTCGCGGGACACCGGCCCGAGCGGCTGGCCGAAGAGATTCGCAACGAAGTGAGCCTGATGCTCGCGGGGGAGCTGAAGGACCCGCGGCTGGCGAACCCGATTGATGTTACGGAAGTGCGGCTCGGAGCCGGGATGCGGATGGTGCGCGTGTTCGTGCAGATCGCCGGCAGCGAAGCCGAACGCGCCGAGGTTGTCGCGGGATTGAAAGCCGCGTCGGGATATATCCGGCATGAATTGGTCGAGCGGATGCGATTGCGCCGCGCGCCGGAAGTGATCTTCATGGTTGACGAATCGGAAGAATATGGCCAGCACATCGACGATTTGCTGCGCAAGGTCCATCCGCCGGAGAAAGTGTGACATTTGCCGGTAGCTGTGTTTTCGCGTTATTCCGCGAAGACCTTGGATTCGCTCGAAATACACTTTCCCGAAGAATGTTTGTCGAGCGAATGCAAAGGCGAGAGAGATTCTTCGGGCCGGAAAAGGGACCTCAGAATGACGGCCGCATTTTGTTCCGCGCCTTGGGGCGTATGCACAGTACGTGCTGGAAGGGCCTTCTGAGAACTACACATTCGTGGCTTCACTGGGCTAGAGCAGAGCCACGTTGGACCGCTGGTATTTAAGGGCGGGGTTAAAACCCCGCCCTTCCAGAGTGCCGAGTTGGCACAACAGGCTCTGAAACTGCCGGCCCGAAGCGCCGGCGCGACAAAACCAAAAGCTACTTCATGCCGCGAACTCCACAACCTCCTCCCATCGACGGAATACTGGTGGCCGACAAGCCGCGCGGGAGAACGTCGCACGATGTGGTGGAATTCGTGCGGCGACTGGTGGGATTCCGCCAGATCGGCCATCTTGGAACGCTCGATCCGCTGGCCACGGGAGTGCTGGTGCTGGTGTTGGGCCGCGCGACGCGGCTCGCCCGCTTTTATGCGAGCCGCAGGAAACGCTACACGTGCACGGTGCGCTTTGGATTCGCCACCGACAGCTACGATGCGGACGGCGAAGCGCTCGGACCCGATTCCGCTCCCGCGCTGAATACGGAAGAAGTGGAGGCTCTGGCAGCGCAATTTCTTGGGCGCATTCAGCAGACGCCGCCGGCTTTCTCCGCGAAGAAAATTCACGGCCAACCGGCGCACGAGCTGGCGCGAAAGAACAAGCCGGTGAAGCTCGATCCAGTGGAAGTGGAAGTTTTCGAATTGTCGCTTACGGGAATTGAGGGCTCGATCGCGCGATTTTCCGTGGAGTGCGGATCGGGAACCTATATCCGCTCTCTCGCTCAGGACATGGGAAAGCTGCACGGCGCGGGCGCGCACCTGGCGGAAATCACGCGCACGGCTGTGGGCGAATTCACGATCGATCACGCCGTGCCGCTCGAAGAATTAGCGCAGGATGCGAAAGCGGGAAAGATTGCCGGTCGCGTAATCGCTCTCAAGAATTTGCTGGGGGACTTGCCGAGCGCCACCGTGCTGCCAATTATCGAAAAACGGATTCGCCATGGCGCGAAGTTCAATCTGCCGCTCGCGCAAGTTCAGCCGGGCCGGACGACCGCGGCGCAAGGAGCGCCCGCACAGCTCGATTCTGGCGAGTGGAAGCCGGCGCGCCTGCGAGTCTTCAATCAGCAAGGAGAATTGATCGCGATTGCCGAGCCGGTTGTGCCGCGCACGTATCAGCCCGTGGTCGTTTTCGAAGCCACTCCGTAATTCAAATGTTTTCTTCGCATTTTGCAAAAAAGCAGGTTCCTCGCTCCGCTCGGAATGAGATGTAACAGGACTCGCAGATGAGGTCCAGGTCCCTAAAGAGAAGCGCGACCGGCCGCAAACAAGCGCGATTTATTTCCGGGATCTTACACTAGCGCGGTGGGTTTTGTTCTGGTTCCGGCTGGGGAAATCCTCGAGGATTTTCGAACCGGGGCACGGCTTGGCGTTCCTCGCGGGTAGGTCCGAACGCCCCGGGGCCTCCCAGTTCGCCGCGTCCGGCGTAGATGACGTGGTCCTTCCTTGGGGTGATCTGGACAATGCGGGGAGTAACCAGAATCATCAGGTCTGTATCCTGATTCTGGAGGTTTTGGGTTCCCGCAAGCAAGCCCGCGCCGGGAATCGTTGCAATTCCCGGCGTGCCATTCAGCGCGCCGGCAACTTGCGCCTGATGCATGCCTGCCAGCGCGGCAGTATGTTCGTCGCGAACGCGAACGGTTTGATCGATGGACTCGTTCGCGATCACCGGGATGCCGTTGAGATCCCGGGCCGTAATGCTGCTGACTTCGACGTGAAGCTGAAGGGTGACTTCACCGTCAAGATGAACGTGGGGAGTCGCCTTCACTTTCACGCCCACGTCGATGTATTCGACACCGGGAAACTGCGTGCCGGTCAGCCCGTTTGCAACCGTGAACTGCGAAGAATTGAGGATCACTGAAAGATCGTTCGAACCGAAATTTGCAACGGCGAGATCCGGGCGGCCATCGCCGTTGAAGTCCGCTGAAAACGCCGAAACAGGCTGAGTGCCGAGCGGCAGCTCGAAATTTGTTCCGAAGGCGCCTCCGCCGAGGCCAAGCAAGAGCGAGATTGCGTTGTCGGTTGAGTCCGTGACCGCCAGATCGGGCCGGCCGTCAATGTTGAAATCGCTGACGGCGATCGAGGCGGGGCCGTTGCCCGCGAGAAAATCCGTCTTCGGCGCGAACGTGCCATCTCCGTTGCCAAGCAGAATGGAGACGGTGTTGTCCGTGTTGTTGGCGACGGCAAGGTCGGGCACCCCGTCGCCGTTGAAATCCCCTTCCGCCGCGAACACCGGGGCTTGTCCGGTATCGAAATTCAGCGGCGACTTGAACGTGCCGTCGCCATTGCCGATAAAAATGGAAACCGTGTTGTCTTTTTCATTTGTGACTGCAAGGTCGATGTGGCCATCTTTGTTGAAATCGAAGCTGGCGATTGAGGACGGCTCGTTGCCCGTTCGAACGATCGTTGGCGGCTTGAATGTGCCATTGCCGTTGCCGAGAAAGACGGAAAGGGTGTTGTCGGTTTGATTCGCGACCACCAGGTCGGGAAAGCCGTCGCCGTTTAAGTCCGTTGCCACGACGGCAACGGGCCGGTTGCCCGTTGGAATATCAACCTTTGGCTTGAACGCGCCATCGCCGTTGCCTAGAAGGATCGAAACGGTGTTCGCCGTCCGATTTGCGACGGCCAGATCGAGGGCCTTGTCGTTGTTGAAGTCGCCGGTTGCGATCCACACGGGTCCGACGCCGGTTGCGACGGTGGTTGGCGTCTGGAACGTGCCATCGCCATTGCCGAGAAATATCGAGAGCGTGTTGTCCGTAAAATTTGCCGCGAAGAAATCCTGAAGCGATTTGTTGCGCGAATCGCCGCCGGTGACGAATTGCGGCCCGTTGCCGGTGTCCAGAGTGGTGATGGGAAGATTCGTGGGATTCAGTCCCGGGACGTTTGTGCCCGGGCCGCCGAGGCTGGGAGAAAACTGGGCCAGTGAAACGGGAATGCGGTCGCCCACGAAAAACGTGGCCGGCTGCCCGTCTTCGGCGCGAAGAAGAATCCGCCTGCCCTGGCGGACAAGCGAGAGCATTTCAGAGAAGTTGGCCGTCGCGCCGGGCATCGTTGCGAGAAACGTGGACCCGCCGCCGCCGAAGGCAATCAGCGGGGGAACCAGCGCGCCGATTCCAAGTTGTCCCGCGCTCAACAGGGAACCGATTTGCGTCGACGTCAGGCCCGCGAGGGACGACGGCTGGCCGAAAACTTGCGTCAGCGCGTCCACGAGGCCCTGAAACGATTGCTGCGCTTCCTGCACTTCCTGCTGGCTAAGCGTAAAGACCTGCGCGGTCTGCGGCGGCAGGATTCCGAGTTGCCGCGCGTAATTCCGGTCCACTTGAAGAATCTCGATATCGAGAATCATCTCGGCGGCTGGCTTTTCGAGGTTGTCGATCAAATCGGCCGCGACGGCGATGGCGCGAGGCGAGGCGCGCATGGTGAGACTCCGAGTGCTCGTATCGAGTTCGGTGCGCGTGATGCCGGTTAGGTCGCGAACCAGGCGCAGAGTTTCAGTCATCTGCTCGGGGGTTTCGGAGGCGGGCAACAGCACGGTGCGCACCACCGACATTTCGTAATCCTTGCGCTTTTGCGGGGTGTCCTCGCAGACGAAGAACAGATGCTTGGTGAGTGGGCGCCAGAATGTGCGGGTCGCTTCGCCGAGCACCTCCATCGCCTGAGCGAAATCCACATCGTCGAAATGGATGCGCACCGGACGCGACGGCAAATCCACGTCGAAGGCGACCTCGAGGCCGAATTGCCGCGCTGCTTCTTCGTAGGCTCCCTGCGTGTCTCCACGATAATCGAAGGTGTGCTTGCCGGGCGAGTGTTCCAACTCAACGGGGCTCGGAATATCAGGCGCCGATTTTATCTGGCGGCTGTCGCGGGGCAGCAGTGCGGCAAGCTCCGTCAGCCGGTCGCGAACCACGGCGTTGGATGGGTCCATTTCGTGCGCCGATCGCATCACGCGCAGCGCATCGAGGAGGCGTCCGGAAACGGCGTCGCGTTCCGCCTCGTCGACTTTGGATTGGACGATCCGGCTTTTTGCGACGGCGCGGCGCAGGAGGTAGTTTTCATTTTTCGGAGCAAAATTCACGGCATCCGAGTAATGCTCGAACGCGGATGGCCAATCCTGTTGCTGCTCGGCGCGCAGCCCTTCCTTATAAGCTTGTTTCGCCTTTTTTGCGTCCGGTTTGAACCGGGGTTCAATCGCGAGGGTAGTCGCCGGTTGGGCCTGTTGAGTCTGGGCCTGCTGCAAGCTAGTCGCGGGCGCCGAACCGTTTGCGACGGACTGCGGTCGGCCGGGAACCGCAAGCAAGGCGCACACGATTACACTGAATGTAATAAACGCGATACGCCGGCGATTGAAAATCATAGAAGTCCCCATTGTACAGGAACGGCCGAAGGGGCTCGGACGAATGAATTTTCTTGCATTTGACAGGCTTCGCGGCTAGACTCGAAATGTCAGTTGATACCGATTTACAACTAGCTTCCGGCGGTGTTCAACCAGACGTTTTTTCAGCCAAGAGATTTTTGACGCATGCTCTCAGCCCTGCTAATCGCACTCCGCGAAGGCGTCGAGGCCGCGCTCGTCGTCGGCATCGTGCTGGTCTATTTGAACCGCACCGGCCGGCGTGCGCTTGCCGGGTATGCGTGGGGCGGAGTGATTTTCGCATGTCTCGCCAGCGTTGCGGCGGCGCTGCTGCTCCAGCGTCTGAACATCAGCGAAGACGGGTTCGAAGGGCTGATGATGCTGGTGGCGGCGGCGCTCGTGGTGACGATGGTGATTTGGATGAATCGCGTCGCGCGAAGCCTTCGCAAGGAGATCGAGCAGCGCGTGGAAGTGTACGCGCAGAAATCGACGCGCGCCGCGGGATGGGCCATCGGATTCTTCGTTTTTCTGATGGTGCTGCGCGAGGGCGCGGAACTGGTGCTGATCCTTCGGGCGGTGGAGCTTTCGAGCGCGGGTGTGGAAGTATGGATCGGCACGGGGCTCGGCATCGCGATTGCGGTAGCGGTTGGATTGTTTTTCTTTCAAGGCACGCTGCGCATTCCGCTGCACCGGTTTTTTTCCGCGACCAGCCTGATTCTTTGGGTGGTCGCGTTTCAACTGGCGCTTACCGGCATTCACGAATTGAGCGAGGCGATGTGGCTGCCGTCGAGCCGCACCGAGATGGCCACGATCGGACCGATCGTCCGCAACGAAGTGTTTTTCTTCATCCTGATTCTGGGGACGGCAGCGCTGGCCGTGCTGCGCGAATGGTTCGGCGCGAAGCAGCCCGTGCCGGACGTGTCACTAAATTCCGCCGAGAGACGGATGCGCGAGTGGGAATTCCGCCGTCAGCGCCGCTGGAGCTTTGCGGCGGCGTCTTTGTGCGTGGCCGTGGTGCTGACGTTTGCGGCGGAATTCGTCTACGCGCGAGCGGCTGCAGCGCCTCCGCAGGCGAAGAGCCTCACTGCAGTGGATGGCCAGGTACGCATTCCGCTAACGGAATTGACGGACACGTATCTCCACTTTTACAACGTGGACGTGGACGGCACGGTCACGCGCTTCCTGGTGATCCACAAGATCAATGGCGATTACGGCGTGGCGCTCGACGCCTGCCAGATTTGCGGCCGCATCGGCTACCGCCAGCAGGGGCAGAACATCATCTGCCGGAATTGCGCGGCCGCGATTTACATTCCTTCGATCGGGGAGCGCGGCGGGTGCAATCCGGTCGGCGTGAAATCGCATGTGGAGGCTGCGGACGTGATCGTGGACCTTTCGGCGCTCGCGAGCGCCAACTCGATGATCCACACCCATTGAAATGTTCGCCCGCCTGGTAGGTGAATCCTTCGTTCGCAATCCGCGCCGGAAAGTGTTGACGGCGGCTGCACTGATCGTCGGCATGGCCGTTGCGACCGCAACGCTTTCCGTGGCTCTCGACGTGGGCGACCGGCTGGCTCGCGAATTCCGCAGCCTGGGCGCAAATCTTCTGGTCACGCCACAATCCGATACTCTGCCCGTTGAAATCGGCGGCGTGGATTACCGCCCGGTGGACGAGGGCGCGTATTTGAAGGAGGCCGATCTCGGGAAGCTGAAGACGATTTTCTGGCGACACAATATTCTTGGCTTCACGCCATTTCTTGACGTACCCGTTTCGATCCGAGCTTCCGAACAGGGCAATGCGAATCACACGACGCTGATCGGCACGTGGTACGAACACGAAGTGGCGGTTCCCGGCGGCGACAAATTCACAACCGGCGCGCGCGCCACACATCCGTGGTGGAAGATCGAGGGCCATTGGTTTCGCGATGGTAGCAACGAGTGTGTGATCGGGAGAAGTCTGGCAGACGCGTTTCCTGGCGACATTCGCATTGGCCAGACGATTGAAGTGGCGGCGCGGACGGGTGCAACGGTCAGCTCGACCGCACCCATTCCTCTCCTCGTGACTGGAATCGTTTCTACCGGCGACGCAGAAGACAGTGCCGTACTCGCGCCGCTTTCCGTGGCCCAAAAAATTTCGGGACATCCGGGCGAATTCCGCGAGCTTTTCGTCAGCGCGCTCACCAAGCCGGCCGATGCACTTTCCGAGCGCAATCCGGACACGATGACGCCGGACGAACGCGAGCGCTGGTCCTGTTCCCCATACATTTCGTCCATCAGTTTTGAGATTCGGAACGTGCTTCCGGGAACGGAGGTGCGGACGATTCGCCGCGTTGCCGATACCGAAGGCAGGATTCTCTCGCGCATCGGCTTGCTGCTTTGGATTGTGACGATCGCCGCGCTTGTTGCTGCTGGCCTCGCGGTTGCCGCGACTTCCGCAACGACGGTGCTCGAACGGCGCGCGGAAGTGGGCGTGATGAAAGCGCTGGGGGCGACGAACGCGCTGGTGGCGGGTATTTTCCTTGCCGAGCAATTGATGCTGGCGATCGCCGGAGGCTTACTGGGTTTCGTCGGCGGCGTGGGATTGGCGCGGGTGCTGGGCGAAAGCGTGTTTGGCACGCCTGCTTCGTTGCGGATGGTGCTTCTGCCGATCGTGCTGGGAATCGCGGCGATCGTGGCCATCGCGGGCAGCCTGATACCTCTGCGACGGGCGGCGCATTTCGATCCCGCGCCGATCTTGAGGGGCGAGTAATGTTCGCGCGCCTGCTGGTGCGATTGCTTCGCGGCAGCCGCGGGCGGCTGATCGTTGCGCTGGTGGCGCTGATCAGCGGAGCGACGGTGATTTCCGCGCTGCTGAATTTGGATCTCGATATCGAGCGCAAGCTGACGCAGGAATTTCGGACGCTGGGCGCAAACGTGGTAATTGCGCCTGGGCGGGCGATGCAGACGAAAGACGCAGGGACGGCTGCGCCGTCGCTGATGGACGAAGCGATTGTGCTGAGCGCGATGAAGCGAGTCGAAACGGCGGACGTGGTTGCGGCTGCGCCCTATCTTTATATCGTGGCGCGGTCGGCGGGGACGCCGGTGGTGGTCGCGGGAACGTGGCTCGATGAAACGCCGAAGCTCGACCCGACCTGGAAGCTCGACGGTGAATGGATCACGTCGCGCGCGGATCAAACGCAATGCCTCGTCGGGCGCAACGTCGCAAAGCAATTCCATTTGAAGCAGGGAAGCGAAATCAGCCTGGAGTATCAAGGCCGTTCGGCGAGGCTCGCCGTCGCGGCAGTGGTGGATGCGGGCGGCACGGCGGACAACCAGGTGTTCGTGAATTTGCCGGTGGCACAGAATCTTGCGGCGCTCGATGGCGAGATCGGCCTCGCGCAATTGAGCGTAGGCGGAAACGCCGCGGCAATCGGCGGTTTTGCGGCGCGGCTCGCGCAGGCGCTGCCGCAATTTCAGGTGCGGCCCATCCGGCAGGTGACCGAGGCCGAGGGCGAGCTGTTGAACCGGATTCGCCTGCTGATTGTTTCGATGGTGCTGCTAATCCTCGCGCTGACGGCGCTGTGCGTTCTTGCAACGATGGCGGCGCTGGCGATGGAACGGCGAGCGGATGTGGGATTGATGAAGGCGCTGGGCGGCTCGATCTCACGCGTCGTGGGGCTTTTTCTCGCGGAAGTGGGTGTACTGGGCGCGGCCGGCGGATTGATTGGCTGCGTCGCCGGTTTGGCGCTGTCCCAATGGATGGGCGAACGCGTGTTCGGCGCGGCGATTTCAGCGCGCTGGGAAATTTTTCCGCTGACGATTGCATTGATGATTCTCGTGGCTCTGGCGGGCGCATTTCCGCTGCGGTTGCTTGGAAAAGTGAAGCCGGCGGTCATTTTGAGGGGCGAATAGTGGCGAAGGTGGCGGAGATCGAAAGGCTGCGAAAAGCGTTTGGCAGCGTTCGCGCGCTCGACGGAATTTCTTTCAGCGTCGAAGAGGGCGAGTGGATCGCCATCATGGGCCCTTCGGGATCGGGCAAGACGACGCTGATCAATATTCTTGGCGGGCTGGACAGTCCGACGTCCGGAAGCGCGGTGGTTGTGGGAACCGATGTTGCGCGGCTGGATGAATCGGGCCTGACGCGGTTTCGCGCCGAAAAAGTCGGCTTCATCTTTCAACAATTTCACCTGGTGCCGTACCTGACGGCCGTCGAAAACGTGATGCTGGCGCAATACTTTCACAGCACCACGGACGAGAACGAAGCGCGCGAGGCTCTGAAGCGCGTGGGGCTGGGCGACCGGCTGACGCATCTTCCCGCGCAGCTTTCGGGCGGCGAGCAGCAGAGAGTGGCCGTGGCGCGCGCGCTAATTAATCATCCCAAGCTGATTCTCGCGGACGAGCCGACGGGAAACCTCGATGAGGCGAATGAGGAGCTGGTGCTTCGCTTGTTGCGCGAATTGCATTCGGAGGGCCACACGATTCTGATGGTGACGCATGCGCCCGCGATTGGGCGCATGGCGGACCGCCGCATCGAGCTCGAACACGGACGCCTCGTGCAGATCACCGCGCTTTCGACGAAATAGGAGACTGTCCCGACGACGGCGCTTTGAACTTCGGCACGGTAATTCGGCAGAACCGGAATCATTTTTCCCCGCCGCAACCTCCAACCCTAAAATCGGCCGATGCGCAAATCGTCCCGAGATATCTTTTCTGTTTCTTCGGCATAGACCGGAATAATTGCGCCGACATAGGTCTGCTAGAATTGACGGCATGCCGATACCACTGGATGCGCGGAAGAAGCCAACGAGCGTGAAAGTCCACGTGACGACGGGGCAGGGAGTGGACGTGACGTGGTCGGACGGGCATGCGAGCCACTACGATTTTCCGTACTTGCGCGACCACTGTCCCTGCGCGCTTTGCAACGACGAGCGCGAGAAGAAAGCGAAGGCCGGTGGAAATTCCGTGGCGCTGCCGATGTTCAAGCCGCGTGCGATGGCGAAGTCGGCGACGGCGGTGGGGAATTACGCGATTCAAATCGAATTTTCCGACAGCCACGCAACCGGGATTTTCAGCTTCGAGTGTCTGCGGGAGATTTGCCCTTGCGAAGCGTGCGCGCGGGATTTTCGAGCCGGGTCGAAGGAGACAACGGCGTAGACGATTCCGAGATGAAGAGTCTTCGTATATTTTCTGGCAACTCACGAATTGCTTGGCATTGTAGCGCCGAGCCCTAGTTCGGCATGCCGCCCTGAAGGGCGGCGCTACATGTATTTTCCCGTAGTCTGTAAGCCGCACTAAATGGCGGGCATTTACGGCGGGCTTGAAACCCCGCCCTTCCAAAACGCCGTTGCAAAAGGGCCCCCACAACCTCGGTCGCCAAAACCACGCACTGTTACAGTTTGAAAGCGAATGCGCTATTCAGCTACTTTTCAGCCTCGAATGGCATGGTTTTTGCGGAGGAAACACCGGTGCTGGCACGCTTTGTTTTGCGCCGGATTCGACGTATAGTTCATTTCCGCATCCAAATCGCATATGGCATCTGATCCCAAAGGCTCTCCCTTTTCACTTTCCTCTGGTCGGCCGGTCGCCAAGGTGCTTGTGGCGACCACGGCGATGCTGGCGTTCATTTCCTACTGGCGCGCCGCGGCAATCGTCCTGAACGACCTCGCGTCTTCGGCCTATTACGCGGGCGGCGAGGCCGAGCAGCTCATCGGCAAGACGGCTCCCTGGTTCATTCTGGCAACGATGCTGCTGTCGTACGCGGTTTCGCAGGTGTACGTCGAGAGCTGCAGCATGTTCGTTCGCGGCGGCGTCTATCGCGTGGTCAAGGAGGCGATGGGCGGAACGCTGGCGAAATTTTCCGTTTCCGCGCTGATGTTCGATTACATCCTCACGGGCCCGATCAGCGGCGTGTCCGCGGGGCAATACCTCGTCGGCGTGCTGAACGAACTGCTGCATTACACCCATTTGGGGATTCGCATGCCCGTGGATGCGACGGCAGCCGGATTCGCCATTCTCTTCACGATTTATTTCTGGTGGGAAAACATCAAAGGCGTGCCGGAATCGAGCGGCAAAGCGCTGCGGATCATGCAGCTCACCACGGTCATGGTGGTGGTGCTGATCGGCTGGTGCATTTACACGATCTTCGTGCGCGGAGCGCACATGCCGCCGCTGCCGATACCGTCGAACATCCGGATGGACAGGCATTCGCTCGGATGGCTCTACGGCATGCACTTTCCGGCGTTCATTACGGCGGTGGCCGTATTTGTGGGACTGGGCCATTCGGTGTTGGCGATGAGCGGCGAGGAATCGCTGGCGCAGGTATACCGGGAAATCGAGCATCCCAAGCTGCGGAACCTGAAAAAAGCCGCGCTGGTTATTTTCATTTATAGCCTGCTGTTCACATCGCTGGTCTCGTTCTTCGCGGTGATGATTATTCCGGACCATACGCGTCACTTTTATTTCGAGAACCTGATCGGCGGCCTGGCGATGAACCTGGTGGGCCCATTTCCCGCGCGGCTGGCCTTTCACGTTTTCGTGGTAGTGGTCGGCACCCTGATTCTTTCGGGAGCTGTGAATACGGCAATCGTGGGATCGAACGGCGTCCTCAATCGCGTGTCGGAGGACGGCGTGCTGCCGGACTGGTTTCGGCAACCGCACCCGCGCTTCGGAACTTCGCACCGGATCATCAATCTGGTGGTGATTTTTCAAATCATCACGATCGTCATCAGCCGCGGCGACGTGACGTTCCTCGCCAACCTGTACGCCTTCGGCGTGATTTGGAGTTTTGCAATGAAGGGTCTGGCCGTGCTGGTGCTGCGCTACACGCACCCGCAGGACCGGGAGTTTCGCGTGCCGCTGAATTTCCACATTGCGGGAGTGGAGATTCCGCTTGGGCTGGGGCTGATTACGCTGACACTACTGGCGATTGCCGTGGTGAACCTGTTCACGAAGCCTCAGGCGACCGTTTCGGGCGTTATTTTCTCGGTGCTGCTCTTCGTTGCGTTCGATCTCTCCGAAAAAAGGATTCAGAGGCATCGCGGGGGTTCGCACGTCGAGCTCGATCAATTCAACCTGGCGCAGGAAGGAGATCTCACGCTGGAAAATGTGGGCGTTCGCCCCGGCAACATTCTCGTCCCGGTGAGCACGTATTACGCCCTGTACCACCTGGAAGCGGCGATGAGGCGCGTGAGGCAGGGGGACGCCGAAATTGTGGTGCTGCACGTGCGCATGCTGCGTCGCGCGGCTTCCGGCGAGTACGATCTTGCGCCCGACCAGCTTTTCAGCACCATCGAGCAATTGTTGTTCACGAAAGTGCTGGCGATAGCCGAGAAGGAAGGGAAGCCGGTGAGGCTGGCGGTGGCCGCGGCCAACGACCTGTGGGAAGGTATCCTGCGTACCGCGATGAATCTTCGTTCGTCCGCGGTCGTTGCCGGAAGCTCGTCGAAAGTTTCGGTGACGGAGCAGGCGCGCGAAATCGGGCTCACATGGGAGCGTATGCCGGAGCCGAGGCCTCGCGTGGCACTGGAAATTTTCGCTCCGTCCGGCCAGGAGCAGATTTTTTATCTTGGGCCGCACGCGCCGCGCCTGACGCCGAAGGAAATCGATCTGTTGCACAGAATATGGCTCGAGCTCAGCGAAAAACTTCCCGGCCAGGAGATCCATCATCACGACATCGTTCATTTCGCGCTGACTGAAGTGCAGCGCGAACTCTCGGAGGGGAAGGAACAGGCCGAAACGCTCGAACGGCTACGCCTGCACTTGCAGGAGATCGAATCCCGTCGGCTGCCGCCATAGCAGGCCGTGCGCGTCTTTTTGAGCCAAATCGGGCGCAATAGGCCTTCGCTATCGCCGCTCAGGCCCCTCCAACGCGAACACGAGAAGCAGATTCCTCGCCGGCTTCGGCGCTTCGGAATGACAAGCGTGGCGTTTCTCCCCAGATTGTTGTCATCCCCGAAACGCTTCGTTAGCCGCGAATCTCCGAGGTGCAGTTCGGACAGCGCGTGGCCTTGATGGGAATCTGCGAGGCGCAATAGAGACATTCCTTCGTCGAGGGTGCGGGAGCAGGTTCTGGCTTGTTCCAGCGATTCACGATGCGTATCAGGAGAAAGACCGCGAACGCCACGATGATGAAATCGAGAATGTTGTTGATGAAAACCCCGTAATTGATGGTCGCGGCGCCGGCCGCCTTCGCCTCCGCCAGCGAATGAACGGGCTTGCCGGAGATATTCAGGAAGAGGCTCGAAAAATCGACCCTTCCGAGCGCCAGACCGATCGGCGGCATGATAATGTCATTTACCAACGACGTGATGATTTTTCCGAAGGCGACGCCGATAATGATGCCGACGGCCATGTCGACCACGTTCCCGCGCATCGCAAATTTCTTGAAATCCTTCCACATGTTTTCCTCCTAACGCGGATTTTGCGAAGACGTTGTCACTTAAGGGCAAGCCATTGAAAGCCGCAGGTCGTGTTCTGGGTCTGGCGAAGATTAAGCGGGATGCTTCGTTTAAGCAAGGGTAAAAGCCCCCTGTGTCGCCGCAAAATGAGAATGTCCGCGCCAACTCTGGGTAAATCGTGAGTAACGCATTCAACGGAGAAATGGAGCGCTGGCGCCAAAAACTCCTTTGTTCTTACGACGACAATCGTGCGGCTTGTGCGGCAAATGCGCGCGTGATACACCAGAGTGGAAGGTGTGCGGCAGGAAGAGAGGCGGGATGGCGGACGTTGTGGCGCTGGTGGACGACATTTTTTTTCAAGCTAAGATGTTCGAGACGGCCAAGCAACTCGGCGTTGAACTGCGCACCTGCACGACGCCCGACGCGCTCGCGGAGGAAATCGCAAAGCAAGCGCCGAAGCTCGCGATCGTGGACCTCAACGCGCACTCGGATCCTCTGCAAGCAATCGCACGAGTGCGGGCCGCATCCGCAGAATTACCGCTGATCGCGTATCTTTCGCACGTGCAAGTGGATCTGGCGCGGCAGGCCCGCGATGCCGGCTGCCACGAAGTGATGCCGCGGTCGCAATTCACGAAAAATCTGGCAACCATCCTCTCGAAGACGAAATCACAATCGTAATGAGATCGTTTGCCATTTTGCCCGCGGCTTTCGCGTTTATCTTGGCCGTGGCTTTCATTGCCCCAGCCGCTCGCGCGCAGAGCGACGCCGCGAAGACATCCGGCGCCGGACCTGCCGCAGCGCTGATCGACGCGTTATCCGCCGCGTGCCGTCTGAACGCCACGATGTTTGCGAACTCGCTGACTGCCGACAACGCGGAATCATTCCGCGCCCTGCCTCCGGAGCAAAAAAACGCGCTGATGGAGCGGCTGTCCCTCGAGGACAAGCCGGGCCGGCCGTTGCTTTCCTCCGACGCTCGCAACCGCACGGTGCTGCGCTGCGAAGCCCCCGCCGCAACAACGGAGTTTCGGTTTGGCGATGCTCGCGTCCACGAGAATCTTGCGTTCGTCCCCGTAACCGTTGTGGACGGCCAGCAAACGGAATTTGGATTCGTGCGCGAAAACGGCGGCTGGCGGCTGCTTTCGCTTGGCCTGGTGCTGTTCGACATACCAAAACTTTCGAAGCAATGGGCCGAAGAGGATATGGTCGCGCGCGAAGAAACTGCTCTGAAGGCGCTGCGCGATCTGGCGGCGGCCGTGAAGACTTACAGCGACGCATTCGGCAAGCTGCCGGAAACCCTGGCGCAACTTGGACCCGCTCCCAAGGACCGGATTTCTCCCGATCGGGCAAATCTCGTAAATGCACAAATCGCTGCGGGAAGTTTCGGAGGATACCAGTATCGCTACCGCATCGTGCCAGAAGTCAATGGAACGGATGCTGCATTCGAGCTCGCCGCAACTCCCGCCAAATATGGCGAATCGGGCCGCAGGTCTTTTTTCATGGATACAACCGGCAAAGTTCATGCAGCCGATAAGAACGGCGCGGTGGCCACCTACGAGGATCCGTTGCTCTCCGGTGAAAAGACGCCCTGAGCGCGGTCCTCGGGTATAATGCGGTGGATTCTCTCCGGAATCGGCGCGAAAACCGTGTCGCAAACCGAAATTCGACCGGAGCCATGCGCCCGGTGATTTCCGAATTGCAGAGGTCGCATCCGCCGCAATGACCGCTGAAACCGCCCCTCAACAGCAATCTCCCGACGATGCGGTGCGAGCCGCGAATCAGAGTTTCTACGCCGCATTCGAGTCGCTCGACATCGCTCAGATGGAAGCGGTCTGGGAGCACGACGAGTCGATCGAATGCGTTCACCCGGGGTGGGAACTGCTTTTTGGGTGGGATCTGGTGCGGGAAAGCTGGGCGCGCCTTTTCGCGAACACCAAGCGCGTTCGCATCGCGCTCAGTTCCTTGTGGGTACGCGTCGAAGACAGTGCCGCCTGGGTGTCGTGTACCGAGCACGTCACAACCGCGTATGCGGATGGCTTCGATGAATCCACCGCGCAGGCAACCAACATTTTCGTGCTGCGCGAAGGACGATGGATCATGGTAGCCCACCACGCTTCGCCGCTTCCCACGCCCGCTCGTTCGGCCGTGCAATGACCTGGAACGCTCTGATGGAAGGATTCGTCATGAAAACTTGCGTGCTTGGGCTCATCTTTCTTTTAGCTGTAACTGCGTTGCCTGCCACCGCACAGAACACTAGCAAGCCTTCGCCGGTTGCGACGGCGGGCCAGCAAGTCGTCAGGGAATTGGTTACTGGAGAATTCGATAAGATCGAAGCTCAGTACGATTCGCGCATGGCCGCCGCGTTGCCGCCCGGGAAACTGGCCGCGGGATGGGCAAGCCTGATCCAGCAGACGGGCGATTACCAATCCACGGAAGCGACGCGCGTGGATCGTGCGGGCATACAGGACGTTGCGACGGTTACGTGCCGGTTCCAGAGGGCGGTGCTCGACGCGCGAATCGCATTCGATGCGGACGGCAAAATTGCCGGTATAAACATTCGTCCACATCAAGAACCAGCCGCGCCCTGGAACGCCCCGGCTTATGCAAAGCCGGATTCGTTCAGCGAACAGCCGCTCACGCTCGCGAACGGCAAATACGAACTACCCGGCACGCTTACGATGCCGAAAGGCGACGGGCCATTCGCGGCGGTTGTGCTCGTTCAGGGTTCAGGCCCGGAGGATGAGGACGAGACCATCGGCGGGAGCAAGCCTTTCAAAGATCTCGCGTGGGGTTTGGCAAGCCACGGCATTGCCGTGTTTCGCTACATCAAGCGTACGGCGAAGTACGGCACGCAGGTGAGCGACGATCCGGCCCGGCTGACGGTAAATGACGAAACGATCAGCGACGCACGCGCCGCCGTCTCGCTCGTTGCGAAGCAGCCGAAAATCAACCCGGTGCGCGTCTTTCTCCTCGGGCACAGCCTGGGAGCGTATCTCGCGCCGCGAATTGCCACCGGGGACACTGAGATCGCAGGCATCATCATGCTCGCGGCAAATTCGCAACCCATGGAACAACTGGTCGTTGAGCAAATTCGCTACCTAGCTTCTCTCAACGGGCCGCCAAACGAACAGGCGCAGAAGGAGATTCAGATGGCGGAGGATGCCGCGAAGCAGATTGAAAGCCCCGATCTCAAGCAGGGCGATAACGTTCCGTTCCTTGGGACGAGCTCGCCGGCCTCTTACTGGCTCGATCTGCGCGGGTATCATCCCGTCTCGACCGCTGCCCTCTTGGAAATCCCCATTCTGATTCTTCAAGGCGGCCGCGATTATCAGGTTCCCATGTCGAATTTCCAATACTGGAAGTCGGAGCTAGTGAAAAACAAGAACGTAACGCTGAAGCTTTACCCGGATCTCAACCACTTGTTTATTGCAGGCACGGGCCCATCAACGCCGCAAGAATACGCCAAGCCGGGTCATGTGGGCCCGGCCGTTGTGGCAGACATCGCCGCCTGGATCGCCGCCGCACCGGCGAAGAGCCCAGAACGGGCAAGTAGTTAGGGACAACGAAATGAACAATCGGGGTCAATGGATTAGATCAGTCATCATGATGGTCGTTTGCGCGCTTCTTGCGTTACTGACCGCTGGCATTCCGCATGAATCCGCAAACTTGAGGCCGTTCCTGGTCCCCGCAATTGCTGCGGTTTTCTTTGCGGCCTTTGTTCTCGTCGAGTTGATTCCCGGCCTTAAGCGGGAACCCACGCTCCCAAGACCACGAAGTCTTTTTCCGCCTTTAGCCGCCTTAGTGATCGTAACAATCGTTTACCTGTTTGGACGTTCGCATCTGCAGGGGATGTGGAATGATGTTGACAACTCAGCCACGCTTGCGAGCGACGGGTCGCTTTAGGAGAAGCACTAACAAAACGACGATCACGAAAGCGATAAAGAACAACCAAGATGTGTGGCTGTTACTTCGCGGGCAGCGCCCGAAGCGAAGCAGAGCATAACTCTGCGGCTAAACGGAAAACCCGCTCGCGAGCATCCAAGCGAGGTTCCGCTCAGGTTTGTGATGTGGGTCATGCCGCCGGATGCTGCAGAATATTCGCCAAAGCATGTAGCCGGGCCGAGTCCGCCGGACTCGTCGCCGCAGTGGCGCTCGCGTCCAAGGATGCCGCCATGCCCTTCAACTTCGCCAGTTTGCTCTTGCTCATGTGCGACCTCTCCGCGCTCTGGATCGCCTTCCGCAGAGCTGCGATTCGGTTTGCCGGCAAAGCCTGCGAGCGCTCCAACTGATCCACGTACGCCTTCGCCACGACCAACTTCGCGGGCCACTCGAGCTTCTGCTGGTTCTGCACGTTCAGTTCAGCCACGCGAACCGTCTTCGCCGCGTCGATTTCGTTCTGCGTCAGGAACTTCGTCGGTGTCAGTTCAAAGACATCCAGCCCGCGCGCAATTTCGGAACCGTAGATGTAGCCGTTGTACCAGTACGCCGACCAGTCGCCGCCCAGCACCAGCATTTTTGCGTCAATCGGCCCGCGGTCGAAGTAGGCAATTTCATATGGGTGCGCCGCGTCGGTGAAGTCCATGATCGAGACGCCGCCCTGGTACCAGGCCTGCACCTCAATATCGCGCCCGGGAACCGGGATCAGCGAGCCGTTATGCGCCACGCAGTTCTCCGTGTCGCCCTGCGCCGCCGGCAGCTTGTAATAGCTCGCCAAGCTCAGATTGTCGCCCTTCAGATGGAAGATCGCATCCGCGCCCCACTTGTTCGGGTCGTTCGGACGGCACCGCGCCCCCAGCCCGCCGCCCCACTCGTCGGTAAACACCACCTTCGTCCCATCGTTCGAGAAAGTAGCCGAGTGCCAATACGAGTAGTTCGGATCGTTCACTGCATCGACGCGCTTCGGATGTACCGGGTCCTTGATGTCCAGCAGAATCCCATTGCCCGAGCACGCGCCCGCCGCCAGCCCAATCGCGGAGTACACGGTAATGTCGTGGCACTGGTCCGTGTCCACCGGCTTCTTCTCATCCTTGTCGTGGCTGCCGCCGTTGTTCAGGCCGTTCAGCGCACCCGTCCGCGGATCGATGAACACCCGCGGGCTCGAAACCACTTTCGCGTCCTGCGGCGCCGCCAGCGGAACCTTGATCACATCGATACGAAACAGCGCCGTATTCGGGTTCTTGTCCGGCTCTCCGCCCGAGCACCCAGCCAATTCTTCCGGCTGACGCACAAACGATGTCCCCGACACGTAGATATAAACGTTGTCCTTATCGTTCGGATCCACGACCAGCGTATGCGTATGTGACCCCCGGCACGTTTGCACCGCTGCCACCTGTTTTGGATTCTTGATATCCGAAATGTCGAAGATCCTCACGCCGCGGAACCGGTCCTTTTGCGCTACCGGCACGCGACGTTCTTTTTCATGCCCTGCAGGCGGCGGAGGCTCCGGAGGGAACCCCTGCGTGCCGCAATCCAGGCGTCCATTCGGCATCTCCACCGACATGAATAGCAGGTTTTTGTACACCGACACGTCGCCCTGCCCGCCCGGGCACACCAGCGAAGTCAGCAAGGCGGTCTTCGCCGGATCGGAGATGTCAAAGATATTCACTCCATAAAAGTTTCCTTGGAACAGGTGGTTGCCCTGGAACGCAAGGTCCGAGTTTGAGAAGGCGAGTTCCGCGATTACCATCTGCAGCGGCTTCGGCATCTTCGAGATGTTTCCAATGCCGAGCTGCCCAATCGTCTTCTGCACCTTCGGATCATCAGGCCCAGTGGCGCCCAGTTGAAATGCATCAGGCTTCTTGAGCAACAAGAGGTGCTTCATGCCCATCGACGCTTCGCCCGCGTCATACAGCCCCGGCGTCAACTTGTAGCGCGGATCGTTTGTATTCGACCCCGTCATCCCCGGCGGCAGCGGCGGAGCCGGCACCGCTGCAAACGGATTCTGCTCCGGCTCCGGCGCCTTCGCGGGCACCGGTGCGGGTGCCGGGGGCGCCGTCGTCTGCGCCTGAATCCCGCTCGCACCGAAACACAAAACAATCGCGGCCATAGCCACACCCGCCAGACGGAAAGCACCATTGCGCACTCGCTTCATTGTTTCTCCTTCAACGGTTTTTTCTCCAACATAGATTGCATAATCCTGATCTCGGCGCGTTGCGTGTTGTCCGCATCCGTCGCGAAGTCGAACAGGGCGGCATCCTGCCCCGCGCCCGCCGTATCGAACAAATCCTTCACCATCGTTAGCGCGCCGTTGTGGTGCTGAATCATCCCCGTCAAAAACAGGTGGTCGAACTGCGCGCCCTTCGCCTTCCGCAGAGCCTCCATCTGCTTCGGCGTCAGCATACCGGGCATAAGACCCATGGGTTGACCCGATTTATCCATGCCCGGCATTCCCGGCATCTCCATGGAAATCGGTTCTCCGCGAGCCGCTAGCCACCGCTTCATAAAATTAATCTCGTCCGATTGCGAGCTGCTGATTCGCGCCCCGAGCAACCGCAAATCCTTGTTCTCCGTGTGCGATGGGATCAGCGCGGTCATCTCCACCGCTTGCGAATGATGGACGATCATGCCCTGCATGAACTCGACATCCGCCTGCGACCGTTGCGGCAGCGTGGCCCTCGTCGACGGCGGCAGCGTCCTGCTCGGCTTCCCCGGCGCGCCCGGCTGCACCACAACAGGCGTCGTCGCTCGATCAGCCTGCTGCGCGTGCGCATGGGGCGCGAACAAGCCCGCGAAAGCGCTCGCTGCTATGAGCGCGCCAAACAGCGCCACATTTCCTCTCGCGGAGTGACGTTTGCGCTTGTGGCAAAAACGATAAAACTTCGACTTCAGTGCATAGCCGAACATTTTCGAGGCTCCCAAGCTACCACGAAAGCGGCAAGACGCAAGCCGAGATATGCGAAAATATGCGGCGTCTTACCGAAACTGACCCACTACAGCGACTCGCCTGTACGCTCGTGGGACGGTGTGATATTCTTGTCTTGCTTTTACACGGCACTCACGCCGAACGACGTACACGCCACACGCAGATTCAGTCGCAGGAATCGCACAGCAGCGGGAATGATTTCCCGCACCAGCGTCTGCGGAATGCGGCGCGTTGAACGTGCGCGCCAGTGAACGCCAGGACGGACCCAGACCATGTCCACGCCAGTTGCCGTAACCAAGACAGCGGAGATTCAGCTCGCGCATTCGCCTGACAGCGATGACGCTTTCATGTTTTACGCGCTGGCGACCGGGAAAGTCCGGCTGCCCGGCGTGAAATTCATTCATACGCTTTGCGACATTCAGACGTTGAATCAGGACGCGCACCGGGAAAAGTACGATGTGACCGCGATGAGTTTTTACGGTTACGCTTTCGTCGCGGACAAATACGTGTTGCTCGATTGCGGCGCAAGTTTCGGCGAAGGCTACGGCCCCATCGTTGTGGCGGCCCACCCGATCAAGAAGACGGAGCTCGCCGGACGCAAAATCGCCGTGCCGGGCGAGCTGACCACGTCGTATCTGGCGCTGAAGCTTTTCGAGCCGAAAGTCGAAACCGTGACGATGCCTTTCGACAAAATTCTCGATGCCGTGCAGGCCAAAGAAGTGGAAGCTGGACTGCTGATCCACGAAGGTCAATTGATGTTTTCGCAGGTCGGCCTGCACCGCGTGGTGGACCTGGGGCAATGGTGGCAGGAAACCACCGGTCTGCCGCTGCCGCTGGGTGCGAATGCCATTCGCCGCAGCCTCGGGCCGGAGCTAGGCCGCCAGGTGGGACGCGTGATTCGCGAAAGCGTTTCCTACGCACTCGATCATCGGGATGCAGCCCTCGATTACGCCATGCAGTTCGCGCGCGATATGGACCCGGTACTCGCCGACAAATTTGTAGGAATGTACGTAAATCGTTGGACGCTTGACTATGGTGAAAAAGGCCGCCGGGCAGTTACGGAATTGCTCGCGCGCGCCGCTACGGCGGGATTTTTGCCGAAGCCTGTGAAAGCCGAGTTTCTTAGCTGTAATGGTGAGTGAAATACCTTCAATATCCGGATAGCGTCTGATAATTCGCCCTGCTTCGCCGCCGTCAAACGGGGATCTCCGCACACCCCGCAACATCTTGCGTCCTCATCCTATTGGGTTGAATCCAATTCCAGTGAGGCTTCGCTGACCCTATGAAAAATCTCATTCAACAGGGCCTCGCCCTTCGCGAACTGCTTCGTGAACGCATCCTGATCCTGGATGGTGCGATGGGCACGATGCTGCAACAGGCGAACCTCACGGCTGCGGATTTCGGCGGAGCGCATCTCGAAGGCTGCAACGAGAACCTCGTCATCACGCGGCCGGAAGTGGTGCTTTCCATTCATCGCAAATATCTCGAAGCAGGTTCCGATATCATCGAAACGAATTCCTTCGGCGGCGCGCCGATTGTGCTGGCCGAGTACGGCCTCGCCGATCGCGCGCGCGAAATCAATCGCCGGGCAGCGGAACTCGCGCGGCAAGCAGCGGATGAATTCGCGAAGCCGGGCAAGCCGCGATTCGTCGCCGGCTCGATGGGTCCCACGACGAAGGCCATCAGCGTCACGGGCGGCGTGACGTTCGACGAGCTTCGCAACGCGTACCACGAGCAAGCGGCCGGACTGATCGAAGGCGGCGCGGACGTTCTGCTGCTTGAAACATGCCAGGACACGCGGAATATCAAAGCCGGCGTTCTTGCCGTGCAAGAACTGAGCCGCGGGCTCGGCGCACCGATTCCGCTGATGATCTCTGCCACCATCGAGCCGATGGGGACGATGCTCGCAGGACAGTCGATCGAAGCGTTGTGGACGTCGCTCGCACACGTGGACCTGATTTCGATCGGCCTCAATTGCGCCACTGGTCCTGAGTTCATGACCGATCACATCCGCACGCTGCAAGAGCTTACCAGCCGCGCCGTCTCGTGTTATCCGAACGCTGGACTGCCGGATGAAGAAGGGAAATATCAGGAGACGCCAACATCTCTTGCGGAACAACTTGAGCGATTCGCCGATCGCGGCTGGCTGAATATCATCGGCGGCTGCTGCGGAACAACCGAACAGCACATTCGCGCGATCGCGCAAATGGCCGCCGGGAAACCGCCTCGCCGGCCGCCCGAGCCGGCACATCGCGCGGTTTACTCCGGAATCGAAGCGATCGAAGCTGAAGAAAGCACGCGCCCGCTGATTGTCGGTGAACGGACGAACGTGATCGGTTCCCGCCAATTCAAGGGGCTTGTTGCCGCGGAACAATGGGAAGAAGCGACGGAAATCGCGCGCCGGCAGGTGAAGAGCGGAGCACACATCGTCGACGTGTGCCTGCAGAGCACCGAGCGCGAGGAAATCAAGGATATTCCGCCGTTCTACGACAAGCTAATCCGCAAGATCAAGGTCCCCGTGATGATCGACACCACGGACGCGAAGGGCATCGAGCTGGCGCTCACGTACTGCCAGGGAAAAAGCATCATCAACTCAATCAACCTCGAAGACGGCGAAGAAAAATTCGAGCGTGTTTCCCCGCTAGCGCGCTCCTACGGCGCCGCGATCATCGTGGGCTGCATTGACGAAGACCCCAAGCAGGCGCAAGCGTTCACTCGCGAACGCAAGCTTGAAATCGCCCAGCGTTCGTACCAATTGCTGACGGAAAAATACGGCATTGCCTCCGAAAGCATTATTTTCGATCCGCTGGTCTTCCCGTGTGCGACGGGCGATGAAAACTACATTGGCGGGGCGGTGGAGACAATCGAAGGAATTCGCCTCATCAAACAGAATATCCCGCACGTGCGAACCGTACTTGGAATTTCAAACGTTTCGTTTGGATTGCCCGCCGGCGCGCGCGAAGTGGTCAATTCAGTGTTTCTGTACTACTGCACGAAGGCGGGCCTCGATCTCGCCATCGTCAACGCGGAGCGCATCGAGCGCTTCCCTTCGATTCCCGAGCAGGAACGAAAGCTCACCGAGGATTTGCTCTTCAACAATGTTCCAACGGATATACCCGCGGATTACTCGCAAGCCGCGCTCTTGCGCGCCGCGCCGTCCGATTGGCGCGGGCAGACACGCGAACAACGGGCTGCAATCAATCAATTCCACATCGCGGCGATTTCCGCTCACTTCCGCGCGGCTGGCGCACGCCAGAAAGTCGTCGCCGCCGATCTGCCGCTCGATCAGCGCCTGGCCAATTACATCGTAGAAGGCTCGAAAGACGGATTGATAGACGACCTCAACCGGAAGCGAGCCGAAGGAATCGCGCCGCTCGACATCATCAATGGTCCGCTGATGACCGGAATGGCCGAAGTTGGCCGGCTTTTCAACAATAACGAACTGATCGTCGCCGAAGTGCTGCAATCGGCGGAAGCCATGAAGGCTTCCGTGAACCATCTCGAACAGTTCATGGAGAAGGCGGACACCGAGAAACGCGCGAAAGTGATTCTCGCGACGGTGAAGGGCGACGTTCACGATATCGGAAAGAATCTCGTGGAAATCATTTTAAAAAATAACGGCTACGACGTAATTAACCTCGGAATTAAAGTGCCGCCGGAAGAATTGATTCGCGCGTACCGCGAACATCAGCCGGATGCCATCGGTTTGTCGGGTTTGCTCGTAAAGAGCGCGCAACAGATGGTGATCACGGCGGCAGACCTGCGCGAGGCTGGCATCGAGGTGCCTCTTCTGGTGGGTGGCGCGGCTTTATCGGATAAATTCACGCGGCTGAAAATCGCGCCGCAGTATGGCACGGCTGTCTGCTACTCGAAAGATGCGATGACGGGTTTGCGCCTGATGAACGAACTGAGCGATCCGGCCTCGCGCGATGGCGTTCTGCAGCAAAACACGTTCGCCGGAACGGCAGTCGCTGAGGAAGTGGCTCCGCAACCGGCCGAGCCCGTCGGTGAAAAGCGTTCGTTGCGTATCCGCGACGATCTGCCGATTCCGCCGGTGGCGTATCTCGACCGCAAAGCGCGCAACGTTCCGGATCTGAACGAAATTTGGAGCTACGTCAATCCCTACATGGTGTACGGGCGGCACCTGGGATACCGCGGCAATTTCGTCAAAGA
>JBOGNE010000044.1:0-46368 GCA_050747005.1 Candidatus Acidiferrales bacterium | reverse complement strand
GGGCCGCCGAAGATGATCGAGGTGATTACTTTCGAGGTGCGGTATGGCCACGCCGCCGACTTTCGCAGTGCGATTAGGCGCATTGCCGAAGCGGCACAGAAGACCAAGTGGCCAGTGGACTATGGTTGGTACGCGCTTGCGAATGGCGGCCGCGCAGGCACTTACGCGCTGGTGGAACCGCGTGCGAATTGGGCGGACTTCGAAGACAAGCCAGGCCAGAAACCGTTCGAGGAGATGCTAAAGGATGCTTTCGGGCAATCCGAAGCGGATTCGATCCTAAAGCGGCTGGATACTTCGGTTGAGAGCGAATTCACGGAACTTCTGGAGTATCGCTCCGATCTGAGCTACATGCCGGGCAAATAGGCGCCGTCGTTTTTGATCCTGGATACGCTCACGGCAGCGAGGGATCTGCTGTTTCCTTGACTTTCGCAAAAGCAGATTCCTCGCTCCGCAAACCCATCCGGAGCGCAAACTGTGCGCCCCGCCCTTCCTTCGGATTCGCAAGTACCGAAGTCCTGTCGGAAAATTGAGGGCACCTCGCTAAAATTTGCGGGACCATTCTTTTGGCCAGCGTTCGATCACGACTTTTTTGTCGGTGTAGAACTCGATGGCGTCGCGGCCCTGGCCGTGCAGGACGCCCAGGAAGCTGTCGCGCCAGCCGCTGAAGGGGAAGTAAGCCATCGGAGCGGCAACGCCGATGTTGACGCCGATATTACCGGCCGGAACTTCGTAGCGGAATTTTCGGGCGGCGGCGCCGCTCGAGGTGAAGATCGAAGCCATGTTGCCGAAGGGGCTGCGCGAAAGAATGTCGATGCCTTCGTCGAGAGTTCTTGCGTGAACGAGGCTCAGCACGGGACCGAAAATTTCAGTCGTGGTGAGCGCGCTTTCGACCGGCACGTTGTCGAGCAGAGTCGGCTTCAGGAAATTCCCGGCGTGATTGCCTGCGCCGTTGCCGCTGCGGCCGTCGAGAAGAAGGTTCCCTCCATCGCTCGTGCCTTTGGCAATCAATCCCTCTATGCGCGTCTTGCTTTCGCGGTTGATCACCGGACCCATTTGAACATCGCTATCGAGGCCGTTACCAACGCGGATTGAGCCCGCGATTTTAGAGATTTCGTCGGTGAAACGCTTCCGGGCGTCTCCGACGGTGACGGCCACGGAAACCGCGAGGCATCGCTGGCCGGCGCAGCCGAAGGCGCTGTCGCTGACGATCTTCGTTGCGGTCTCGAGATCGGCATCGGGAAGGATCAGGACGTGATTTTTCGCGCCGCCCTGGCATTGCACGCGCTTGCCGTGCGCGGCAGCCTGCGCGTAGATGTATTTCGCGATGGGCGTTGAGCCCACGAAGCTGATGGCGCGCACGTCCGGATGTTCGAGCAGTCCGTCGACAACAGCTTTGCCGCCATGCAAAAGATTCAGCACGCCGGGCGGCAGCTTCAGCTCCTGCATGATTTCGAAGGTGCGCTGCGCCGTGAGCGGAACTTTTTCCGATGGCTTGAGAATGAACGTGTTGCCGCAGGCGATGGCGTACGGCAAAAACCAGAATGGAATCATGGATGGGAAATTGAACGGGGTGATGGCGGCCGTGACGCCGAGCGGCTGGCGAATCATGATTTCGTCGATGCCGGAGGCGACGTCTTCCAGATTGTAGCCCTGCATCAGCGTGGGAATGCCGCAGGCTACCTCGACGTTTTCGATGGCGCGCCGTAATTCGCCGCGCGACTCGCCGAGCGTCTTTCCATTCTCCGTGGTGCAGATTCGCGCGAGCTCGTCGAGGTGATCTTCGAGAAGCCGCTTGAGCTTGAAGAGATATTGAATGCGGTCTTCGGGCGGCGTTCGGCGCCATGCGGGGTATGCCTCGGCGGCTGCTCGCACGGTTGCGTCCACGTCTTCCTTGGAGCCTAGCGGAACGCGCCCTAGCTTTTCCGCGGATGCCGGATTGACGATGTCGAGATAGTCGCTTCCTTTGGCGCGGTTCCAATTGCCGCCGTAATGGTTATGCAATTCGGTTGTGCCAGGCATTGCGACAATCCTTTCGTCCACGGCAGCTTATGGAACGCAGACACGCATAGCGCCGTTTCTTTGATGGCAAGACGCCCGTCTGAAGCCCGGTGCTACAAAGCCCGCAAGGATCAGTTTGCAGGACAGCCCGACCCCGCCCTAGTCCGCGGCTTTCGAGCGACTCGATAATTCTTCGAATGATTCGCCGAGCGCTTTGAGAGCCAGGTCGATCTGCTCTTTGCTGATTACGAGCGGCGGCTGCAGGCGCACGACGTTGCTGTAAACTCCGCCGACGCCGATCAGGACGCCTTTTTTCAAGCACGATTCGCGAATGGCTTCGGCTTGCGAGGACGCGGGCTTGCGGTCATCGCCGGTCACGAGTTCGATGCCGATCATCAGGCCGAGACCGCGAATGTCGCCGATCAGCGAGAACTGGCCTTGAAGCGTCTTCAGTTTGCCGACGATGTATTCGCCGCTTTGGCGCGATTTATCGCAGAGATTTTCCTGTTCGATGAGGCCAATGTTTGCAAGCGCGGCGGCGCAGCAGACAGGGTTGCCGCCAAACGTCGAAAGATGGTCGCCAGGCTGAAAAGCGGCGGCAATTTCGTCGCGCGTGGTAAAGGCGGCGAGAGGAAAGCCGTCGGCGATGCCTTTGGCGGTGACGAGAATGTCCGGCTCGACGCCGCAGTGCTCGATCGCGAACATCTTACCGGTGCGGCCGAATCCGGATTGCACTTCGTCCGCGATGAAAAGAATGTTGTGCCGGTCGAGGACCTTCTTGATTTCCGGGAAATATTGCGGCGGCGGAACGATGATTCCGCCTTCGCCCATTACTGGCTCGGCAATGAAGGCGGCTACGTCGCCAGAAGTGGAAAAGCGAATCAGGTCTTCGAATGCTCGCGCCCAATCGGCGACGGTCACGTTGGACGCGCGATACGAATAAGGCGCCTGCGCAAAAGCAACGCCCGGCGCATAAGGCCCGCCGCGTTTCTTGCGGCCGGAGTTGCCGGTGACGCTCAGCGCACCCAGGCTGCGGCCGTGAAAGCTGCCTTGCAGCGCGATCACTTCATGCTTACCGGTGTAGAGCTTCGCAAGCTTGAGCGCGCCTTCAATCGCTTCGGCGCCGCCATTGGCAAAAAAACTCTTTTTTAGCCGGCCGGGCGTAATCTGGGCCATTTTCTCGGCGAGATCCGCGGTGGGCTGGCTGTAGTAGACGTACGAGCAGCAGTGAATGAGTTTTTCGATCTGCTCTCGGGCGGCCGCAACGACTGCCGGGTGATTGTGCCCGGCGTTGACGACGGAGATGCCGGCAAAGCAGTCGATATAGTCGCGGCCGTTGACATCGGTGACGACCGCTCCTCGGGCCTTTTCGATCACCACGGGCTGGACGGACTTCACGAAGCTGGTGATGACGTAATCCCGATACTTTTCCACGGTGCGATTCATGAACGCCTCTCGATCGATGCAGCTTCGGAGAGAAGCGAATCTCTTCGCACCGCGCCGCCTGCACAAACCTTACAACAACCGTGCAATCTTACAGGAACCATGCCCGCGAGTCAAAAAAACTTTGCCAACCGGGCGACGCCGATCATGGTTCTTCCCCGAAACTGCGATTGCGGAGAAAAAGCAACCTCTGATAGAATCGCGGCCTTGCGATGCGATAGTTACTGTTTTGTTGTATAACGCCGTGACTAAGAGCCGAAAATCGCCATTAAAATCGTCGGGTGCGGGACCGCGAAAAAAAGAGGCGGGTCCGTTTCGTTTTCTAACCGTGGGGCAGACGGCGCGGATTCTCGGCATGAGCCCTTCGACGTTGCGGCTCTGGGAAAATGTCGGCCTGGTGACGCCGGCCCGCAGCGCTGGCCGCTTCCGGCTTTACACGCCTGAATTGCTGGAACTTCTGAAACGCATCAAATACCTCCACGACGTGAAACGGCTGAACGTTCCCGGAATCAAGCAAGCGCTGGCGGACAGCCTGCCCGCGAAGGCACCGAAGCCTGCCGCGGATGGACGACGGGCCGCGGACCTTGGCACGAAGCTTCGCCGGTTGCGGAAAAAGCGGGGGCTGAGTGTGACGGAAGCCGCTAAGCGCGCCGGTATCTCGGTGGGCTTCCTGAGCGCCGTGGAGCTTTCGCGGGCAAATGCTTCGGTGGCCTCGCTGCAACGGCTGGCAGCGGCGTACGATACGACCGTTTTGGATTTGTACGACCTCGCGCCGAAATCAAGCCGCGTGGTGCGGCCGAACAAACGAGAGGCGCTTGAGACGGAAACAGGCGTACGGATGGAACTGCTTTCGACGGGCACGAAAATGCTCGAATCGATGATGATGATTGTGCCGCCTGGCGCGGGGAGCGACGGCGCGTACACGCACCAAGGCGAAGATTTTATTTACATGATGAAAGGCACGGTGGAGATATGGCTCGATGAGGTCGAGTGCCACGTGCTCGAAGAAGGGGATAGTTTCTGGTTCGAAAGCGACAGAGGACACCGCTGGTTCAACCCCGGCCAGAAAGAAACCATCATGATCTGGGTCAACACGCCCCCGACGTTCTAGCCCACGCTCCGCCTGCCGATGCGGTCCCCACCGCGAAGATATCGCGAGTGGGATATGCACCAACGAATACGGCGCCGAAACACGTATGTTTTTTGATAGCGAATGCCAAGCTCCAATCTGATTACAATAACCATAGGCTCGCCGCAGGTTATTGGTTATTGAATGTAGCGCGCCATACGCCGTGGCAGCCGAGCTTAGTCGGCGCTACAACACATTGGAAACTTGCGTTCATTTGCGTCCCGGAGTTGCATTAAGACCGGCAGCAGCGCGAGAGCTTGGACGGGAAGGGGATCGATGGCCACAAAAACTAGCATCGGGATTTTAACCGGCGGGGGAGACGTGCCCGGCTTGAATTCGGTGATCAAGTCCGTGGTGTACGGCGCGAGCGAAATGGGCCGAAGCGTCACCGGGATACGCAAGGGATGGAAGGGCCTGACGTACATGGCTCGAGCTGGCGACGAAACCTACGTTCGGGCGCTAACGCGCGATAACACGCGCACGATCGATCGGACGGGAGGCACGGTGCTGCACACTTCGCGCACGAATCCGCGGAAGATGCCTGAGTCGAAATTGCCGCCGAATATCTCTGCCGATCGATTGAAAACGCTCAAGTTTGATGGGAAGAACTATGACTTCACGCCGATTGTCCTGGAGAATTTGGAGAAACTCGGCATCGGATGCTTGATTGCGGTTGGTGGGGACGATACGCTGAGTTTCGCATCGGTCCTTTCTGCTGCCGGCTTTCCGGTGATCGGCGTGCCAAAAACGATGGATAACGATGTTCAGGGCACGGAGTATTGCATAGGGTTTTCGACAGCGATTACACGCGCGAGCGATGCGATCACGCGGCAGCGCACGACGATTGGTTCCCACGAACGCGTTGGAATTTTCCGCATTTTCGGCCGCGACGCCGGGTTCACGGCGCTTTACACCGCCTACGTCACGTCGGCCCGATGCCTCATTCCGGAGTTTCGCTTCAATCTCGATCGCGCGATCGAGTTGCTGATGGAGGACAAGCGCAACAATTCGAGCAACTACTCGCTAGTGATCGCGTCCGAAGGAGCGATGTGGGAGCAAGGCAAAGTCGACGAGGTGGGCGAAGCGGATGCGTACGGCCATCGCAAGAAGATGGATATCGGACAGGCACTGGCCGCGGAGGTGCAGAAGCGGACGGGAGAGGAAACGATCGTGAGCGACTTGACTTACGATTTGCGGAGCGGCGTGCCGGATGCGATCGACCAGCTTGTCGCCACGACGTTTGCAAACATCGCGCTCGATCTGATTCGCGAGGGCAAAACGGGCCGAATGGTGGGCGTGCAGAAGGGTTGCTACGCGAACGCGCCGCTGCCGGATACGTCGCTCGGGGCGCGCAAGATGGATTTAAACCGGCTTTACAACACCGAGCGCTACAGGCCCAACTACAGCTCCAAGCTTGGAGCGCCACTTTTGTTCAACCAAGTGTGAGCGATCTCGAAGCCTCGCGAGGATCTTCAGGCCCTGGTGCCGGCGAATAGAAGTGCCGGACGAATTGTTCGTTCCGCGAGGCGAATCTTGCATCTAATCGAATGTGTGTCCGCCGGATAATTCAGAGAGTTCGTAGGAGAACAGATTGGTGCATGAACACTTCTTATCGATACCCTTGCGATTGTCATTCCTGATCGTATTTCTGTTAGCGACGTATTTGATTCAGCGCTTCTGGTTCGCGCGCGCATGGCGACTGGCGAAACGAGTGGGGCGTGGTCCCGTTCGTCCGTTTCTGCAAGCGGCGTGGTTCGCAGGGGCGGCTCTCGCTTTTTTGCCGGTACTTGATTCGGCGTTAGGGGATTTCGCGCCTCGCAGCGGTTTTCCGGGAGTCCTCCTTGCGATCGGAAGATTGTGGCTGGGGACATCGTTTCTTGCGCTGATCCCCGTGAAACTGATCGCGGCGTTCAATTGGACGGCAAAATGGGCGCTCCGGAAAGCGGGCCATCCCGACCAGGGCTCCGTCAATAAAGGACGCCGCGAATTTTTTCGTTATACCACCTACATGGCCGGGAGCCTCACTTTCGCCGCCGGGGCATACGGGTACTTTCAGGAGCGATTAAACTATGAATTCCGGAAAACGGAAATTCCGATTCCGGGCCTTCCGCGCGGCTTGGACGGGATGAGAATCGCGCAATTGAGCGACATCCATATCGGCGATTTTATGCCGCGGAACGAAGTCCGGCGCGCCGTGGACATGGCGAACGATTTGGGCGCCGACCTGACGGTTGTGACCGGCGACTTCATCACTAACGAGCACGATCCGCTCGAAGGTTGCATCGCCGAATTAAGCCGGTTGCGCGCACCGCTGGGAGTGTGGGGTTGCAACGGCAATCACGAAATATATGCCGGCGCGGAGGCGGCTGCCCAGGAATTCTTTGCGCGCTACGGGATGCGGCTCCTGCGCCAGGAGAAGGCGGAACTCGAATGGCACGGGGAAAGATTCAACCTGATTGGCGTGGATTATCAACGGGAACGAATGCGGTCCGGGAAAAAGCGCCCGATGCTGGCGGGAACCGAAAATCTGGTTCGCAGCGGCGTGCCGAATATTTTGCTTTCCCACAATCCAAATTCATTCAAGCGTGCCGCCGAGCTCGGCATTGACCTAAGCCTGGCGGGGCATACCCATGGCGGCCAGATTCGCGTTGAGATTGTGGATCACTCAATTAGCCCGGCCCGGTTCATGACGGACTTCGTCGCAGGCTTATATCGTTTGCCATCCGGCGCGCCAACCGCGGGAGCCGGGGTGTTGCTGGCGGGCGCGATCCGCAAGCCATCGTTCCTCTACGTCAATCGGGGACTGGGTACGATTGGCTTGCCGGTGCGTCTGGGCGTGCCGCCCGAGATCACGTTAATTACGCTGCGCTCTGCAAGCTGACCTGGAACTACTTCTTTCATTCCGCAAATGTAAGCCGTAAGAAATCCACGTGCCAAAATGTAAACGGCTGGCCGCGTGACAAAGCATCGTATTGTGATATAACAATCATAACGATGATCTCGCGCGCGAGCAAGCATGTGGGGACAAACCGGGCTGCGACGACGGTCGCACATCTCGCGCAGTTTCGCTACCAGCTTCGGAGATTTCTTCGGTTCAGCGAAAATACCGCGCGGGCGGCGGGAGTGACGCCTCAACAGCATCAATTGATGCTGGGCGTGGCCGGGTTCAACGGCCGGGGATGGGCCACGATTTCCGAACTTGCGGAATTTTTGCAGGAACGCCACAACGCCGTGGTTGGACTCGTGGATCGGGCGCGCGACCGCGGATTGGTGAGCAAGAAATCCGTGGCGGGCGACCGGCGGTTCGTGCGCGTGGAGCTGACACCCGAAGGCGGCAAAATCCTGGCGAAGCTGGCAGCGCCGCACCGCGGAGAACTGGCGCGCTTTCAGGCTCGGACAGGGTTGTCGCTGGCGCCCAGGGCGAATCGGTCGCGAAAGAATACATGAAACAGCTTCCTCGGGGGCCGAAGAGCGCGGCGTTCAAAACATTAATGCCGGGATCAGTTGCGTGCTGCGCCGAGAGGCGCGCTTTTCGGCAGGCAGTAGAAGGACAAAGCCGAAACAAGCTGCGTGACGCGGTGCAGCGCCGCCTGCGCGAGTCCATGAAATGGAATTGAATAAAACGCGAATGAAAATGCCTTCCAGGGTTCTGAATCATCCGCTGGTGCGGAAGTACTCCTCGCTGGTTCACAAGGACCTGACCGCGACGTATTCTCGCGCGCTCCACAAATGGCTGCTCATTGCGCCGATCATGGGAGTGCTGACGGGATTGCTGATTGCATTGCTCGCAGAAACCATTCTGAAGCGCATGTGGCCTCCAATCCTTCATTTTTATCTGAGGCACCCGATCGTAATCGTGCCGAGCCTGGCGGGCGGCTTCATCATTGCGGGGCTGATCATGCAGTTTACGACGCCGGACCCCGATCAGCACTCGACCGAGGAAATCATCCAGTCGTACCACGAGCATCAGGGCGACATCAACATGCGGCCGTTCGTACCGAAATTGCTGGCGGCGGTCGCGACCGTGGGGTTTGGCGGCAGCGCAGCTCTGGAAGGGCCGAGCATTTATGGAGGCGGAGCGATTGGCTCCTTTCTGTGGGCTAAGCTGCGGAGGCTGGGACTCGAGCCTCGCGACCGGCGAATCATGCTGATCAGCGGAGCGGCGGCTGGCATGTCGGCGGTGTTTCGCGCTCCGCTAACGGGAGTTATTTTTGCGTTGGAGATGCCCTACAAGGACGATCTGGCGCACGAGGCTCTGCTGCCGTCGCTGATCGCCTCGGTAACATCCTTTGCGACCATGGCGGTCTTCCTGAGCGCGCAGCCGTTATTTAATTTCGTGACCGGAACGAGCTACTCGGGGAAGGATCTGCTATGGTCCGCGTTGCTTGGCGTAATTATCGGGCTAGTGGCGATGACCTTTGACATTACCTTCCGGCGATTTCGCACGTTTTTCGTGTCGCTGGCGTTTCCGCACTGGATCAAGATGGCGATCGGGGGTGCGCTGACGGGCGCCTGCGGGCTGTTGTTTATTTCGATCTTTCACGGCCCGCTGATTCCACTAGGTCCAAACTATGAGGCCGTTCCGCAGATTCTGCAGCAATCGCATAGCTCGTTCGAGCTGGTTGCTTTCGGGATCTTAAAACTGGGTGCGACGCTATTTTCTCTGGGAGTCGGCGGAGTCAGCGCGATGTTCGTGCCGCTGTTCTTGGTGGGAAGCAGCTTTGGAACCGCGTTCGCGCAATCGATTGCGCACAGTCCGGCGCTCGATCTTTTCGCGGCCGTAGGCATGGCGGCTTTTATCGCCGGGGGGTACAAGACGCCGCTGACGGCGGTGGTTTTCGTTGCCGAGGCCACCGGCGGACATTCTTACATCATCCCGGCGCTGATTGGAGCGGCAGTTGCCTACGCGGTGTCGGGCGAGGCTTCGGTTTCCGGGGATCAGCGGCTGCACGAAGGAGTGAAAATCGCGGAGCTCTCAAAAATTTCGGTGAAAGAAGTGATGCGGAAGCGGTTCATATCCGTGGATGCGGCGACTAATGTGCGGGAGTTTGCCGAACGCATTACCGCACACCACAGTCATTCCGCCTATCCCGTGCAACTGAACGAATTGCCGCTGGGCATCATCAACGTGAGTTCGCTGGCGAAAGTGCCGGCGGAGAAATGGGAGCGGATGACCGTTGGCGAACTGGCGGACCGCGGCGTGCCGCACGTGCCCCCGGAATGCGATTTGGAGGAAGCGTTGCGCTTGTTGCTGGCCGAGCGCGGGAACCACATGCTGCTGGTAGTTTCGACGCCGGAAAAACTGGATGGCATTCTAACCAAGTCCGACGTCCTGTCCGCAATGCAAACGCGCGGGAGCGGCGACGGTCCTAAGCCCGGACACCTGACCTGAGCGTCACCCTCTCGCGCCCCGAAGGTGCGCCGGGTAGGTGCCAATAGCTTGCCTGTCGCGTTTTTCCGGGGGTTTTCAGAAGCCCGATTCGAACAAACGGAATCTGCGCTCGAGCTCCCACTGCTGCTGCGCTTTCTCGCTGGATTTTAGAAACTTTTCGCAGCGCGAGGATGGTTTTTCCGCGCCGGACGCGTCGCGCTCGCACGGTTCGGCCAAACGTGTGAAGCGATCCTGCTCGCGCCAGAGACTCGCGCCCGGAAGAAAGCTGTGCTCGATGCTGGTGCGAATCATTTGCTTGAGGTCCGCATAGCTGAGGTTGTAGGTCTCGACGGCGCGGACGAATTCGTGCGTCAGATCGATGCGAGAAACGCCTTCGTCGTCGGTTGAAAGCGCGACGGGAACGTCGAATTTCCGGTAGATGGGAAACGGGTGATTCTTGCCGCTGATTCCAAGAATCACGTCGTTGCTGGTGAGATTGATCTCAATCATCACGTGCTTCGCGGCCATTTCCTTGAGCAAATCGTACGGGCGGTCCTCGTACATCACGTCTACCCCGTGGCCGATTCGCTCGGCATGACCTTCGTCGACCGCTAGGCGGATGTGACAGCACAAGCCATCCGGCGGCACGAGACCTGGGGCCAGTTCGCCTGCATGCAGCGTGATGTGGATCCTCGGGTACGCACCGTGCAGGAAATCGAGCATGTGCATTTGAAGGCCGTAGTCGTACATGGAAACGTAGCCGTCTTCGGGCATCACGAAATTGATTCCGACGACGCTGGGGTCCGCAGACGCGGTCTCAAATCCGAGCACGGTTTGCGCGAAGACGATTTGCTTTGGAAGGCCGCGCAGAACCTGATATAGAAAGCGAATTTGCACCTGGCAGGCGGGAGCCCGTTTTGACTCACCGCAATGCTCGATTTGCAGGCGCTGCGCTTCCGCTTCGTCGAAGTGCGACCGGGCGATGGCGACATCGTCGCGCAAACCGTCAGCCAACAGATTTTTGCGAAACTGCGCGAGGTCGTCATTCCAGCCGAGTTTCATCGCGATCGCGGCCGTACGGCTAAAGTCGGGCGTTTCCATCAGCTCGAGATATTGCTCGTTCTGAGCGGCGGCGCGGGTGGCTACTTCGTCGAGCCATTCCCCGGTGTGGCGTTTGCTAGTGCCGCCGAATTTCGAGAATGTATCGAAGAAGTGATCGTGAGCGCTGACGCCTGCGTAGGGAACAAACGAGCGCATCGAAAATGAGTCGATGAGTTCATCGTAGAGATGCTGATCCTGAAACGCCTGGGACGCAGGCGCCTGGCCGTCTTTGCACGCCGGCTTGGATGCGGTTGCCGCGTCGGATGCCGGAGTGCGGGCGAACGCGAGTGTGGCGAGGTCCACGCAAAGGCCGTCTTCCGCGCCAGCGCGAATCCATGACTCCGCATAGACGGCCCCGCTCAGATGATTGTGCAAATCTCCACCCTTCGGCATGCGGACGAGGAAGGCGTGCAGGTCGAGTGGGTTGGCACGAGCGGATTCGAATGCACGCGCGGTGCGTTGCTCGTAAGTACCTCGGTCTTTATCTCGCGATTTTGCCCCGTTCGTTTGTGCGAAAGCGAATGGTGGCGCTAGAAATATCAATCCCAAAACCGCCCCGAGCGTCGTGCAAAGCCCTCGAAATCGAACTCTCTGCATACTTTTCTCCTGTAACGATTGGACGTAGCGGAACTTTACCACAATCGATTTGCCATGATTCGCGGAACGAACCACGGGGCGTGTCGTCAGACAGACCCGGTAGGTTTACACGATCTTCGCCGGAGGGACGCGAAAATAAGGAGTCCGATCAGAAACAAAATCGAAATGACCGCTCCCGCAGTGCGGTCCCGCGTGCGGCGAAAGCGAATTACAACCCGGTGATCCCCAGCAGGCAGGGTCAGCAAGAGCTGTCCGGTATCGTCATCGCACTCGCCAGAAATCGTCCTGCCGTCCATCGAAATCGTCCAAGCCGGATAGCAGAACAGTCGAATCGCAAGCGTTGCCTCAGCATGCAAATCCACGTGAAAATTCTTGCGCTGGGCGGTCCATTTGTCGATGTGAATGCGATCGGAAGAATTCCGCGCGTCGTCTTGTGGAAAGTTTACGAGCGGTGCCGGAAGCGCGGCTTGCGGCAGATTGTAGCGGTCTGCGCCGATTGGCTGATATTCGTCGGCGCCCTCGTACCCTCTTCCGGACTGGATCGCGGCGATGAGAGAGGGAACGTCTCGACGGTCCCATGGTGCGTCGCGTGCGATGATAACGCCGATCAGCGCGATTAAGGTCATCACGGCCAGCCAGCAGATCCGCTGCTTTCGCGCCGGAACTGGAACGGCTGCCGCCACGAAAAATGCGAATGCCAATCCGAGCGGACCTAACCACCGCCACGGGAATTGCACGAATCGCAGCACCGGAAGGTGAAGCCACAAGATTGCACTCGGAGAAAACATCAACAGCGTGGACGCGCCAGCAAGCGCGAAAAGCACCCACCAAGCGAGAGGGAATTCGCGGCGGCGTCGCGCGACAGAAATAGCCGCAATCCATACGACCAACATCATGGAGAGCGCCACGCCCGAAACTTTCCAGTTGAACAAGAGGAAGTCAGGAGCGTTCGTGTGCGTGAAGATGAAATTGTGTTCGAGACTGTACTCGGCGGAAAACGCCCCGCCGATTTGAACCCATCGCTGCTCCCATGCGGCGGGCAATATATAAAAGGCCACGAGGCCGAATCCCGTCGCCATGGCTGCGCCTCCAACGGCAAGCGGCCGCAAACTTCGCCGCTGGACGCAGCCAACCACGAGCAGCAGCGCGAGGGAATACGTGGCAATCACGGCGGCAGGCGCGTTCGCCAGCCAGACCGCCGCGAACACCAGCGCAAGGTTAAGCGGTGCACGCGAAATACCGCGAGCCACCTGGATTGCCGCCAATATGAGAAGCGGAAACAGTGCGCTTGCCAGCAGTTCGGCGAAAGCGCTGCGGTAATAGACGATCACGAGATGATAGGGATTGATTGCGAAGAACACCGCGGCTGCGGCCGCCTCCGTGCTGGAGAGCCATTCCTTCGCCAGCAACCACGCACACATTCCGGCAAGTATGAGAGTCAGCCAGACGTAAGCGGCGGGGACGGCGGTCCACGGAAGGATTGCTCCCAGGGCGGCGCCGATGATCCACGACGCCGCCGGATAAAAGATAAAGCGCGGCTCACCGAAACCCCAATTGGCCCACTCGGCCCAGCGAGGAAAGATGATGCCTTCATGCCATTGGCGGCAAACGTCCATCCACGACGCCAGGTGAAACAGAAAATCGTGGCCCGAAGCGCTGCCAAGAAAAAGCATAGGCGCGATAACGGCGGTGGCCGCGACGATCGCGAGAATGAGAGCCGTTCGGCAGCCGGGCTGATGGTCCGTTGCAGAATATTCTGGTGTTTCTTGCGGTGTCTGCGCTGCGTGAATTGCGAATCTCCCGGAACGAATCCGACGAGAATACATAAACACGCCATTGCTTCGCTATAGCGTCCTTTGCCTTAGCGACACATGCAAAGGAAACCGACAAACGAACCGACGCGGCTTGCCAATCAACCCGCGCAGCAGCTACAGTGCTTTGCGGTTTGCGAAAATGCTTCGCAAGCAATCGCTCCACGAAACACGCGGGATATCGAGGCGAAGGACCGGGAATGACCGACGAAGAGCAGAGATTGCAGGCTAGCGCGGGACGGAGCGTTCATTGGAAGCGATGGGGGCCATATCTTTCCGAACGCCAGTGGGGAACGGTTCGCGAGGATTACAGCCCGGACGGCGATGCGTGGCGCTATTTTCCGCACGACCATGCCCGGTCGCGCGCGTACCGCTGGGGCGAAGACGGCATTGGCGGATTTTGCGATCGCCATCAGCACATCTGCTTCGCGCTCGCGATGTGGAACGAAAAAGATTCAATCCTCAAGGAGCGCCTGTTTGGCTTGACGAATCAGGAAGGGAACCACGGCGAGGACGTGAAGGAGTATTACTACTATCTCGATGCGACACCCACGAGTTCGTACCTGAAATACCTCTACAAATATCCGCACGCGCGGTATCCCTACCAGCAACTCGTCGAGGAAAACAAGAAGCGCACGCGGTTCGAGACCGAATACGAGCTGATAGACACAGGCATTTTCAAAGACGGCCGCTATTTTGACGTTTTCGTCGAGTACGCAAAGGCTTCGGCGGAAGACATCCTCGTGCGGATCACGGCCTGGAACCGCGGGCCGGAGGAAGCGCGCCTTCATTTGCTGCCGACGCTGTGGTTTCGCAACCGATGGTCCTGGGGGGACGCGATAGAGACGCCACAGGTGGTGCGCGGTGAAGGGCCTGCGGGAACTTCGCTGTTCGAGCTGACCGAATTTCATTACGGCAAGCGATGGCTGCTCGCGGAAGGCGCGCCCGAGATGCTGTTCACCGAGAACGACACCAATATGGAGCTGCTCTTCAAACAGAAGAGCAGAACGCCGTACGTGAAGGATGCGTTTCATCGCTACATTGTTGGCGGAGAAAGCGGCGCGGTGAATCCCGCCATGAAGGGCACGAAATCCGCGGCGCATTACGATGCGGAAATCCAGCCGGGTAAAAGCTGGACCATCCGGCTGAGACTGATGGAACGCGACCCATCGGAAAGCAAAGCGCCAGCCAGTGAATTCTTCGGGGGAGCATTCGATTCCATCTTCGCAGACCGGCGGGCGGAAGCAGACGATTTTTACGCGAAGCGGATCGCACCCGATTTGAGCGACGACGCGAAGATGGTGCAACGCCAGGCGTTCGCCGGCCTGCTGTGGGGCAAACAAAGTTATCACTACGACGTGCGGCGCTGGCTGGAAGGCGATGCCACGCAACCTCCGCCGGCTCCGCAGCGGCGGGTGGGCCGGAATCACCACTGGATTCACCTTTACAATGCGGACGTGATTTCGATGCCGGACAAGTGGGAGTACCCGTGGTATGCGGCATGGGATCTGGCGTTTCACTGCGTTGCGATGGCGCTGATCGATCCGGACTTCGCGCAGGAGCAACTGGTACTGTTTCTGCGCGAGTGGTACATGAATCCCAATGGGCAATTGCCCGCTTACGAATGGAACTTCTCGGACGTGAACCCACCCGTGCACGCGTGGGCCGCATGGCGCGTTTACAAAATTGCGGGGCGCATCAGCGGCAAACCCGACCGGGATTTTCTGGAGAAGGTATTTCACAAGCTTCTGATGAACTTCACGTGGTGGGTGAACCGCAAAGACCCTGAGGGAATGAACGTGTTCGAGGGAGGGTTTCTCGGTCTAGATAATATCGGGGTGTTCGACCGGTCAAAACCGCTGAGCGCGGAAAGTTTCATCGAACAATCGGACGGGACGAGCTGGATGGCGATGTTTTGCCTGGACATGCTAGCCATGGCCATGGAGCTCGCGCACGAAGACCCCGCCTACGAAGACGTGGCCAGTAAATTCTTCGAGCATTTCGTTTACATCGCGCAGGCCATGAACGACATTGGCGGCGAGGGAATCGGGCTGTGGGATGAGGAGGACGGTTTCTACTATGACGTGCTGCATTTGAACAAGACCTCTCACATTCCCATGAAAGTGCGCTCGCTCGTTGGCCTGATCCCGTTGTTTGCCGTCGAGACGTTCGAGCCGCAAGACCTCGAGCGCCTACCCGGTTTCCGCAAGCGGATGGAATGGTTTCTGGTGCACCACCCTGACGTGGCCCAGCACGTGGACATGAGCCGCCGCACGGACAAAGGCGTTCGGTTGCTGTTGACGATCGCAAACCGCCAGAAGCTCGAGCGCATCTATCGCTACCTTCTCGATGAAAACGAATTCCTGTCTCCTTACGGAATCCGCGCGCTTTCGAAATACCACAGAGACCACCCATTCGACGTGCACGTGAACGGCTCGACGTATTCGGTGGATTACGAACCGGGCGAATCCACCACGGACATGTTTGGAGGCAATTCCAACTGGCGCGGGCCGGTGTGGTTTCCGATGAATTTTCTACTGATCGAATCGCTGCAGCGCATCCATTATTACTACGGCGATGAATTCAAGGTGGAGTGCCCGGTGCGTTCGGGCCAGAAGAAAACGCTGTGGGAAGTGTCTTGCGAGATTTCGCGGAGGCTGACGCGCATTTTTCTCCGGCTGGATGATCGCCGGGCGGTCTACAGCGATAACGCGCTATTTCAGAACGATCCTCACTGGCGCGACTTGATTCTTTTCTACGAATATTTTCACGGAGAGACTGGCGCAGGCCTCGGCGCAAGTCACCAAACCGGATGGACGGCGCTCGTCGCCAAGTTGATCGAGCAGAGCGGGGAGTAACGCTTTCCCGCGTTTGAGGATTTGTCTTGCTGATGCGGGCTCGCGGCGCCATCAGGTTCAGGGTTTTATTTCGACAAGCTCGACGAGGACTTTCTGGCCGCCCGGCGCGGAGAGCAGGAAGAAATTCACACGCGTTCCGTCCGCGCCGTTTCGCGTGGCGGGATAAATAGGTTCGATTGCGAATCGCGTGCCGAGAATTTCGGCGGCGCGGTCAACGCTGTGGACCAGAAACTCCACCTGCTGGATGCCTTCGCCAAATTTCCCCAAGTGTCGCGCGATGGCCCCGTCAGCGGTCGGATCGCGCGCGGTCAGAATGTCCAGCCGGATTCCGCCAGCTCCGAAGTGCAGCTCGAATTCCAGCACGTCCTGATCGGGCGGAACATCGGCTAATCTCGGCGAACCGTTGGCAGCCCGTATCTGGTTGAAGGTTTCCGGTTGGACGGCAACGCCCACCGTTGCCCGGGGCGCACCGTCTTCGTTGCGAACGAACAGATTTGCGACATCCGAATCCGCGAGCCAAGCCTCAATCGCCGCCATCGCCGCTTCACGTCCCAGATCGAAAATTTCCGTGGCCGCGCTGGCACGGGCGGCGAAATCGGCGCTAGCCAGCGAGCGTATGAGCGCGTTTACCTTGGGATTACGCCGCATGCAAGCCTCAACGGAGGAACGGCATTACGGCGCGGGCTGCGGCGGTGGCACGGCATTTGCGTTCGTCAGTGTGACGTACGTGGTTTCGCCCGGGCGCACCGCGATAGGCTCATTCCATCGCGGGCGCGCGTCGCCCACATCGGCCGATACATCGAGCGTGCTGAGCCAATAATTTCCCGGCGCGATGCCACGAAGCAAGGCTTGCCCCTGAAGGTTAGTCTGCGTGCTTCCTGCAAGGTATTTGGAGCGAGCCATCTCGAGAATTCGCCGCTCGATTTCCGGCTGGCGCTTCGCTTCGAGCGTTCCCCACTTCGCGCTTGGATCGATGTCCATGAGATCCAAGTCCATCCCGGCCTTGGTTTCAGGATGGTCGCCGATGAAGCGCAGGATCGCGTCCTGGTATTGCTGATCGAGCTTCGCGTATTTCTCGGGATTTTTCGTTTTATCGGACGCTTTGTACTTTGGTTTCGGAAAATTGATACTCTGATCGCCGGCGTTTCGTTCCATATACGCCTTGTAGAACTCGGGGACATCCTGTATCTCGGCCGGCGTCAATGCATGAATGAATTCCTCGCCCGAGAGCCGTACCGTGTGATTTTTTTTCATCCAAGCCTTCAGTTCCTTGGAGACATCCAGTTTATCGACGAACGCATTCAGGTCCGGCTTGGGATAACTGGCGTCCGCTTCCCGGGAGATTTCATCGAAACTTTTGGTGAGCAAGTAGAAAGGGAATCCACGAACGGGCTCTTCCAATCCGGCGGAAGGGGTAACTCGAACCGTGAAATCAACCGATCCGGATTGAGGGACGGCGCGCGGAGACGCGAAGATTGCCGTTGATAAAAGTAATGCTGCTGGAATTACAAATCGTTTCATGCTGGGTATCGTAGCAGAAGGGAACGTACGCTGATACGGTGCGGTCCTGATGGTAAACAGCACATGCGGAGATGATTCTTCGGGTTAGATACCAGGAATTACAGCGGATTCCTCATATCGAACGTCAATAAAGACGGAAGGTAACTTCAACAGGCACGACGACCGACGCGGGCCTGCCATCGGGGCCGACTGCCGGCTTAAATCGCCAAGTGCGGACGGCTTCGATTGCCTTTTCGTCAAGTCCGAGGCCCAAACCCTTTGCGACGCGGATATTCGTCGCGCGCCCGTCAGGAGTGATGACGGCCATCAGGAGGACGGTGCCCTGATACTTCGCCTTCATGGCTTCGTCGGAATAATCTGGACGCGGACAATACAGACAAGCCGGATAGCCGTAACCGCCGGTTCCCGCGCTGGGTGTGCCGCCGCCGGTACCGTATTGACTGCCGGGACCAAGTCCGCCGCCTTCGCCGCTTCCAACGCCGCCGCCGTTTCCTGACCCGATGCCGCCTCCGCCGCCGGTGCCGCTCGAATCGTTAATCACCTTGGCAAGCGGATCGCCCCAGTTTTGAGCGTTCGACTCAGGAACCTTCAGCTGCGGCGGTCCCAAAACCGTGGGTGTCACCGCCAATCTCGGATCCACCATGGGTTTGACCATGGGCGGCGTTATTTGCGTCCAATCGAACTTCGGAGCCTTGCCACGGCTCGCGGCCAGGACCGCATGTTCGCCGCCACCTCCGCCGCCTCCGGCTCGTTTCGCAGCGGGCGCGAGTTTCGGCAAATAAGGAGACGTGAGGTCAAGGGGCGTTACATTCACATTGCTGGCTTTGGTAGTCGGCGGCGACAGAATCTCAGGCAACAGCGGGACAATCAGGAGAACGATAACCAGGACGTGGAACGCGATCGAGAGCGCCTGCACGCGCGTGAACTGCGTGTTCTTCGACCAGATTTCCGGCACGTCCACGGGCTTGCTGGTAACCTCCAGCGGCGGAAGCTTCGGAGGAAAGATCGCGTCGTGAATATTCCGCCAGAACCCGCTGACGCCTCCGCCCCAATCCACAAGAAGATCGGACTGCACTTTGCCGCGCGGAGCTGGACGGAATAATTCCTTCAGGTTCTCGCGCATCGTTCCGCCGAATTCCGGCGTTGCAAAGGCCGTTGGACCGCTGTGGAATTTTACGGAACGTTCGTTTAGAAAATCATGGAGATTCGAGAGGAAGGTTTTCAGCCGCGGTTCGCGCAAAGGCGAAGCGTAGCGCCCGATGGAGCGCTGAGGCTGAGTTGCGGTTGTATTTGTGTTTTCGATTCCCGCGCTCATATTCGCCATGAAAGCCGGCCGGATCGCGCACGCACAGCTATACCGATTATTAGACGCTCATCCGCGAAAAAGGATGTCTGGCCGGGGCACGGCTGACACGCTACAGGATTCATTGTAACATACAGCGTTCAACGGAAAATTCGAGTTGCGCAAGTTGTTTCGAGTGGAAAGGGCACTCATTCCCCGCTAATGGCCAAATTCACGGACCTGAAGAGCACTCTGAATCTTCCCAAGACGGAATTCCCCATGAAGGCCCGGTTGCCCGAACGCGAGCCGCAGCAATTGGCCGCGTGGGAACAGATGGGGCTCTATCGCCGCATTCTGGAATCGCGCGCAGGATCACCGCTTTTCGTGCTGCACGACGGCCCCCCCTATCCGACGGGCGAAATCCACCTTGGCACGGGGCTCAACAAGATCGTGAAGGACATGATCGTGAAGTCGAAGACTATGGCCGGTTTTCGTTCGCCCTACATTCCGGGATGGGATTGCCACGGCCTTCCCATCGAGACGAAAGTTGAGAAGGAACTGGGAGGCAAGACTTCCAAAGTCAGCGCGGCGGAATTTCGCCGGATGTGCCGCGAGTATGCGGCGCGGTACGTCGAGGCCCACAAACGGGATTTCAAGCGCCTGGGAGTTTTGGGCCAATGGGACAAGCCATATCTCACGATGGATCCGAGCTACGAGGCGTGCGTTGCCGATGCGTTCATCACTTTTCTCGAGAAGGGCTACGTATATCGCGGATTGAAGCCAGTCTATTGGTGCATCTACGACCGCACCGCGCTTGCGGAAGCCGAAGTGGAATACGAAGACCACACCAGCCCATCGATCTGGGTGAGATTTCCGGTTGTGTCCGATGCGAAATCGGGCAAGCTTGGCCGGGACGTCAGCGCGCTTATTTGGACGACGACTCCTTGGACGCTGCCAGCCAACCGCGCACTGGCATTTCATCCCGAATTTGAATACGTGGTTGCGGATACTTCCGCCGGAAAATTGCTGCTTGCGAAAGGGCGCGTGCCGCAGCTCGCGGATGAACTCGGCGTTGAAGTTCGCTCGACGGATGGTTCGTGGCCGGGCAGGGAACTGGAAGGCATCCAATTCCGGCATCCGTTCCTCGAATTTCATGTGCCGGGCGTGCTGGCCGATTACGTGACGCTCGATCAAGGCAGCGGCGTCGTGCATACCGCTCCGGGTCACGGCGCGGAAGATTTCTGCACCGGACAGAAATACGGCCTCGAAGCCTACGCGCCGCAGGACGACGACGGACGCTTCGTCGAAGGTCTGCCCGAGTACAAGGGGAAGACCGTCTTCGAAGCAAATCCGATTGTGATCGAACTGCTGAAGAAGCACGGGATGCTGGTGGGCGAACGAAAGCTCACGCACAGCTATCCGCACTGCTGGCGCTGCCACAATCCCGTGATTTTTCGCGCGACGGAGCAATGGTTTATCGAACTCGACCACGACGACATGCGGCAGCGAGCGCTCGAGGAAATCACCAAGGTTAAATGGACGCCCGAATGGGGCCAAGAGCGCATTCACAACATGGTCGCCGAGCGCCCTGACTGGTGCATTTCGCGCCAGCGATTCTGGGGCGTTCCACTGATTATTTTTTATTGCGAGGCGTGCGGAAAGCGACTGGATGATTTTCCGGCGCTGCGCAACGTGGTGCGCTGGTTCGAGCGGGAAGGCGCGGACGCGTGGTACACGCATCCGGCCGAGGAATTGCTTCCTGCCAGGACGAAGTGCTCGTGCGGCGCTTCAAAATGGCGCAAGGAAAAGGACGTGCTCGATGTGTGGTTCGATTCCGGCTCGACGCATCTCGCGGTGTTGAGCGAAAAAGACGGCACGTGGCCCGCCGACGTGTACATGGAAGGTCCGGACCAATATCGCGGCTGGTTCCACAGCTCGTTGCTCGTTTCGATGGGCATCAGAGGGCGCGCACCGTATCGTCAGGTGGTGACGCACGGGTGGACGCTGGACGAGAAGGGCGCGCCGATGTCGAAGTCGCTCGGCAACGCCATCGAGCCCGGAGAGATTTGCGAGAAGTGGGGCGCGGATCTGCTGCGCGTCTGGGTGGTCTCGCAGGATTACACGACGGATGTGCGCTTGTCCGAAGCGATGATGATTCAGCTTGCGGAGGCTTACCGCAAAATCCGCAATACGTTCCGATTCGCGCTTTCGAACCTCTTCGATTTCGATCCGGCGCGTGATGCGGTCGCCGACTCGGAATTGTGGGAAATGGACGCGTGGATGCTGGCACGAACGGGGAAGCTGGTTCGCGAATGCCGCGAGTGGTACGAAAACTTCGAGTTCCATCGCGTGTATCACGCGATTCACGATTTCTGCGTTGTTGATCTGAGTGCGTTTTATTTCGACGTATTGAAGGATCGGCTTTATACGTCCGCCCCGAATTCGCGCGGACGGCGGTCAGCGCAAACGGCAATCTATCGGATTGCCGATGCGCTGGTTCGGTTGATTGCGCCGACGCTCGTATTTACAGCCGAGGAAGTGTGGAAACATCTGCTCCACGCAGCCGGTGAGCCGGAGAGCGTTCACATGGCTCTCTTTCCGCTGGTTGCACATCTCGAAGCGGCCTCGGATGAGCCCCGCACAAAAAATTGGGAGCAGTTGCTGGCAGTTCGAGACGAAGTCTTGAAATCGCTCGAAGCCGCGCGTGGCGCCAAGACCATTTCTGGATCTCTCGAAGCGCGAGTTGTCATTCGCGCTGGAGGTCCTCTCCTCGATGTGCTTAGAAGCTATTTTTCTTCGCTGCCTGCGCTTTTCATCGTCTCGAAAGTGGACGTGCTTCCATTTGACGGCTCCGAAGCGTCGAACCCTCAAGCACCGCTTCGCGTTGAAGTGCTGCACGCGGACGGAGTCAAATGCGAGCGTTGCTGGAATTATTCCACGCACGTCGGGGAGAGCGCGGAATATCCCACGGTCTGCGAACGCTGCGTCGCGGCGCTCGGGGAAATCGACGGCGGCAGCACGATTGGGAGCACGAAATCGTGAACTCGGCGGGGCCGCAATCGGGCTGGAAGTTTCTCGCAATCCTGACGCTCGTCGTGTTTGTGGCCGATCAGGCCTCGAAATTCGCTGTCGACGCCTACACGTCCGCGGGTTCGCTCCGAGTTGTGATTCCGGGTTTGCTGAATCTTGCGCACACCAGCAATCCGGGCGTCGCGTTCAGCTTATTGGCCGATTCCGAGTCGGCGTGGCTCGCGCCGCTGCTGATTGCTTTTTCTGTTGGCGTCATTGCGCTGCTGGTGTGGCTCCTGGTGACGGGCCGCGCCGGCGGTTGGCTGGGCCGGGTGGGGCTTGCGCTGATTCTCGGTGGAGCGCTGGGCAACGTGCTCGATCGCGTGCTTCGCCACAGCGTCACGGATTTCATCGATTTTCACATCGGCCGCTACCATTGGTACACGTTCAATCTTGCCGACTCGGCGATTGTGATCGGGGCTGCCCTGGTCGTCCTCGAACTCTTCCGCGATTGGAAACATCCCGCACAGGAGCGCGCGTAGCGCGATGTACCCGCGTCTCGTTCATTTCGGAGGGATTTCGATTTACACCTATGGCGTGCTGGTCGCCGCTGGCGTCCTTCTCGCGCTGTGGTTCGCGCGACGGCAAGCTCCGCGCGCGGGGTTGAACCCGGACAAAATCTGGAACCTCGGGATTTACAGCGTTCTGATCGCTCTGGTTGTTTCAAAGCTGTGGCTCATCCTTTCGGCGTGGGATTATTACGCCGCGAACCCGCGCGAAATTTTCAGCCTGAGCACGTTTCAATCGGGCGGAACATTTTACGGCGGCGTACTTGGCGCCGTTCTGACGATTGCCGTCTACACGTACATTCACGATCTGCCAATCCTCGCGGTGATGGATACGTTCGCCGCAGCCGTTCCGCTGGGCCATAGCATCGGCCGCGTAGGATGCTTTGCGGCCGGCTGCTGCTACGGCAAACCGACCGCACTCTCCTGGGGCGTTACATTTACCAACCCTCTTGCTGGGCAGCTTGCCGGAACGCCCCTCGGAGTTCGCTTGCACCCAACCCAGCTTTACGAAGCGGGAGCGGAATTTCTCAATTTTATTTTTTTGGTGTGGCTCGGAAGGCGCCAGCGATTTAGAGGCCAATTGATCGGTGCGTATTTCATCTTGTATGGTTTCGAGCGCGGCACGATCGAATTCTTCCGGGGCGATCCAGGGCGCACGTTGATGTTTCACGACAGTGTTTCGCTGATGCAGATCGTCAGTGTGCTCCTGATTCTGACCGGAGCATTCCTCTGGTGTCGTGGATTGCGCGGCAGGGCGGCTATCCCACCGGCAACCGCGGTGCGAGCTGTGGCCCTTCGATAGCGGGCGTTTCTTGCACTCGCAAAATCTTTCACATTATCCCTGGATACCGGAATGCGCGTTTTCTCTTTTCGTATGTCGAGGGGGCCGCACCTGCGTTAGCATCTTGCTGTGAGAACGACCGCTGATAACGTGAGTTTCATGGTGGCTGCCGAGCGTGCCGGGCTTCGCCTGGACCGATTTCTCTCCGCCCAACTTCCCGATTTGAGCCGCACGCGGATACAGGGACTGGCCGATCAAGGCCGCGTGCTTGTGGACGGCATCGCCAGAAAACAATCGCATCGCGTCGAAACAGGCGAGACGGTGACGATCGAAATTCCACCGCCGCCGATTGCCGGCGTAGCTGCGGAGGCAATCCCGCTCGAAGTTCTCTATGAAGATGACGATCTCGCGGTCATCAACAAGCCTGCGGGAATCATCGTGCATCCGGGAGCGGGCGCTGACAGCGGGACGCTGGTAGCCGCGCTGTTGCACCATTTCGGCGGGATGACGGGACTATCGGCTGTCGGCGGTCCGATGCGCCCGGGAATCGTGCATCGGTTAGACAAGGGCACGTCCGGCGCACTGGTGATCGCGCGCACGGACGCCGCACACCGGGAACTCGTGGCCCAATTCCGCGACCGCCGCGTGCAGAAGATGTACGTCGCGTTGCTTCATGGAAAAGTGAAGGACGACGCCGGAACCATCGATTTGCCGGTTGCGCGCGACCTGCGCCGCCGGACGCGGATGACGGCTCGCCGCCGGGAGGGCCGCCCCGCGCGGACGGATTGGCGCGTGCGGCTGCGGCTTGATGATTTCACGTTAGTGGAGGCGGACCTGCACACGGGCCGCACCCACCAGATACGAGTTCATTTTTCCGCGCTGGGATGCCCCGTGGCAGGCGATACGCTCTATGGAGCGCCCGCTCAGGAGCGGATTGCATCGGGGCTGCTTCCGTCGCTAGGACGAAATTTTCTCCATGCAGCGAGAATCGGTTTCGATCACCCACGCACCGGGAAGAGGATGGAGATTCGAGCGCCTCTGCCGGAGGAACTGGTTAGCTACCTCACAACGCTTGGAGCGGCGGCAAAGGCCCAGCCCGGCCGCATTGACGCCGCACTGAGAGAGTTCCTATAATTCTTGAGTGGCACGTCCCCGGATACTGGCTCTTGTCGTCTGGCTGATTTTTTTCGCGGCTGGGAGCGCGTGCGCGCAGCAAACTCTGCCACGAGTGCCGCCACCGCCGCCCGGTGCAACACCGGGGCAGCAGAAGACCGCTCCTCCGATTCAGGTAACGACCGGCTTCGTGCATCTCGTTGCGACCGTCACCGACCGGCGCCATAACTTCGTCACCAATCTGGATCAGAACGACTTCAAAATTCTCGAAGATGGTGTGCCGCAGCAGATTAAGTATTTTGGCCGCGAAACCGATTTGCCGCTTCGCATCGCGCTACTGCTGGACACATCCAACAGCATTCGCCAGCGCCTGCAATTCGAGCAGGATGCAGCGATCGACTTTCTCAACAGCGTAATACGCCGCGGCATGGACGATCGTGCTTTCCTGATGACCTTCGACAATGAGCCCGAAGTGATCCAGGACTACACGGGCGATATCGACCTGCTGACTAAGGCGATTCGCGCGCAGCGCGCCGGAGGCGGCACCGCCCTGAACGACGCTATTTGCATGGCCGCCGACAAGTTGGCGAAGGCTCCCTTGCCAAAAGGGCCTGGTCCGGAGGTCCGCCGCGTGCTTGTGGTGATCAGCGACGGCGATGACAACTTGAGCGATCACGCTCTAAGCGACGCCATCGAAGCGGCCATTCGCGCCGAAGCCTCCATTTACGCAATCAGCACCAACACCGAATGGCTCACCACGGACACAGATTCGCCGCGCAAGTTTCATATCGAAGCGGGCGATAAGGTGCTCGAACAGTTTGCCGAGCAGAGTGGAGGGCGGGTCTTCTATCCGTATCGCGTGGAAGATCTCGCGCAGTCATTCATGGATATCGGCGCCGAATTGCGCAGCCAGTACTTCTTCGCGTACGCGCCGACAAATTCCCAGATGAATGGGCAGTATCACAAAATTGAAGTCGATACCGACCGCAAAGGCCTCGTCGTGCGTACTCGCAAGGGCTATTACGCCACTGCGCCGGCTTCCGCGACCCCTAGCCCCGCAAGCAAGTGAGCGCCGAGGCAAAGTCGCGAATTAGCTCCGCGATCCCAGCGAAAGACATTCTGTAGTTCAGTGTCTCGGGGCGTAGTAGCCCCTGCGCGCGAGAACCTTCACGTCTGGCTGATCGACTTTCACTTGAATCTTGCGGAACGTGCCGTCGCGCTTCGTATTTGTCGGGTAATATCCAAGCACGTACTGCGAGCGCAGTTCTTCGGAAATTTCGTCGAAGGCTTTTTCGAGCGAGTCTTCGTTCCGAACGTCGATGACGCGGCCGCCGGTTTGCTCCGCCATTCTATTGGCCACGCCTCCGCCGTATCCCATGGTTGCACTGCGATCCCGGATCAGCAGCACGTGGATGACGGCATCGGCGCGTTGCGCGGCTTCGATGGCGTCTTGTTCGCTCATCTTGCTGCCGGTATCCTCGGCGTCCGTCAGCAGAATCAGCGCCTTGCGTCCTGCTTCGCTGGCCATTTGATCGTGGCATGCAAGATAAATCGCATCGTAGAGATCGGTTCCACCGTTGCTGGATGCGATCGTGCCAGGCGTTCCACCGATGCCGCTGGCGTCCACGTTGATCGCGGTGCGGTCGATGGCCTGGTCAAGGACGGAAGTATCCTCGGTAAAGTCCGCGAGAAGGTTCACATCCGTGTCGAAGCTGATGACCATCGCTTCGTCCCTCTTCCGCATCACTTCCTTGAGAAAGCGAGATGCCGCACTCTTCTCGGCGTCGAGGATGTGGTACATGCTGTAGCTCGTGTCCATCAGCATGCCGAGCGTGATGGGCATGTCTACTTCCTTCGAAAAAAAGGCAACCTTCTGCTCCTGGCCGTCTTCAGAAATCTGGAAATCATCCTTCGTCAGATTATCGACGATCGCGTGGTGCTTGTCGCGAACGGTGGCGAATACGTTGACGATGGATACCTGCACCTGGAGGGGGCGCTGTTCTTGCGGCGGAGATTGTTGCTCCTGTTGCTGTTGTACGGCGGCTTGTGATTGGTTTCCGGCGGACGGACGACGCATCGGTCCGGCCTGCTGCGAGGAATCCGCGGCCGCTCGCGCCATGGACTTGAACGCCGGAAACGCGGCAAGAGCGAGTGCGAGAATGCCTGCCGCGATGGTGGTCGGTCGCATTGTATAATCTCCGGGAAGTGAAAACAGTCCGATTGTTACGATGCAGCCGACCCGCCGCTGGATGTTCGCCTTTAGTTTATCGCGCGCCGGAATGGCTCGGGAAGCCAAAAGCGATAGGTCCGGAAGAAAGCGAGAAACTCCAATGATGCGATTTTTCCCATCGCTCGCCGCGATGCTCGTTCTGATCGTGCCGGTGAGTCTCCGCGCGCAGATCAAGCCGCAACAGCCGGCGCAGCCGCAAACGAGACCGGCGGTTACTGCACCGGTTGAGAGGTCAACCCCGCCTCAGTCAACCGCTGCAACTGCGCAAAGGCAAAACCCCGCGCCGATTCGCGTGCGGACTGACCTCGTCCTCGTTCCGGCCACGGTGAAAGACCACAATGGAGAGCTGGTTAGCGATCTCCAACGCGATGACTTTCGGATATTGTGCGACGGGGTACAACAGCAAGTCCTGCAATTTTCGGCAGACCCGGTGCCGCTATCGGCCGTCGTTATCGTTGACAACGATTTGTCGGAAAAAGAGGCTGCCCAGGTGCAGAAAAGCCTAAGGGCGGTTGCCGCGGGATTCGGTCAAAACGACGAAGTGGCGCTGGTGACGTATGATGAATTTCCCCACACAGTGTCGAATTTTTCCTTCAACAACGACACGCTCTTCACCCAGCTCAAGCGTCTTGAACTCGATTCGCATTCCCAGACGGTTCTCGCGGATCCCACCACCGCCGGTCCCATGATCAATGGCCAACCGCTGCCCAACGGGCAAGGCGTGCCGCTGCATGGCTCGGGGCGTTATGCGAACAACAACGATATTGACGACGCGCTCTACGCCGGGGCCCAGATGTTGAAAAGCCGTGGACGCGAGCGGCGGAAGATTATCTTCCTGATTACGGATGGAGCCGACTCGCGTCACGATCAGCATAGCGTCGATGAGACTCTGCATGCCCTGCTTGCCGCGGACGTTTCGGTCTATGCCATCTCCGTCAGCCATTCCGTCCCGCTCGGAAAATCTCTTCTTCAGCATGGAGAGAGCAAAGTTGACAAGTACGCAAGACAAACCGGCGGCGATACTTTCTTCGCGTCGAAGGACGCAGATCTCGGGCGATTGTATCCGGAAGTGACCGAGCAGGCGCGCAACCAATACACTCTCGCGTTTTCCCCGAAAGACCTCAATAAGACGCGCGACTATCACACCATCGAAGTGCGCGTGGAGCGTCCGGACCTCAATATTTTTACGCGGCAAGGCTTTTACCAGAGCGCCGTGGCCGCGCCGCGTTAAGACGACGATTTTGTTTCACAGACGCAGCCGCCGAAAAAGATTTTCTCTTGACTTCATGCATCGCGGCATTTCATTTATAGATGAGCGAAGCGAGCGAATCATGCGCGTAAATTTTGCGCGGGTTCGCTGGTGGGGGAAAGCTGCACGGTAGTTCATGCGCGTAGCGGCTCAGGCTTCGGAATGAGCCGGAGGCAAGGATGGGCGGGACGCTCCCAGGGAATGAGAGCGTCCCGTTTTTATTTGGGCTCTCGAGAATTGAGTGGGCTGCGAACCTTCTCGCCGCGAACGTCAGTTATCTGTTGCGTCGCCGTTCGGACCGGGGCGAATTGGGATGAGCTGCTCATGCGCGGGGCAAAGCGGCTTGAAGTCGCAATACTTGCAGCCATAACCGGGCTTTGGAGCGAATTCGCCCGCGCGGATCGAATCGGCCACTTCGGCAATTTTCTGTTTTATCTCCGTCAGCGCCTTCGCGTCCCGCGTTGCGGCCACGGCTTCGTTGGTGGTCAGGTTGTAGAAGACGAGCCGCGCCGGCTCCAGTTCGAGAATTTCTCGCGCCGCCAGCGCGTACGCGCTCAACTGAAGGTCCGTCGCCGCGTTCTTCGCGTCTTTCGCTTTTCCGGTTTTATAATCCACGATCTCTACTTCGTTCTCTTCGATCCGGTTCACCTGATCGATCCGGCCGGTAAGGATCACGTCATGTTCCAGCGGCAATTCGAACCGCTTCTCCTGGAAAAGGACGTCGGCCGGGGCGGCGCTGTAAGTTCGATGAAACGCTTCGAGCTGCTCGCGACCCGCCTTGCGATATTCCTCTTCGTGGAATTCATCGCCATATCCCGCGGATTGCCATTCCCGGTCGTAAATCGCGAAAAGCTCTTCGAGCGGCACCTTCCCGTGCTTGTGCATTTCGCTGACAAATTCCTTGATCGTCGTGTGCATCACGCTGCCAAACGTTGCACCGGCGTGCGGTCCGGGACGCAGCCCCCAACCATATTGAAAGAGGTACCGCATCGGGCAGCGGTCGTACGCACCGATTGCCGACGGGCTCAGTTGCAGCGGCTCCGGACGCGGGGGATGAAATGCCTTGGCCCAGACGGCAACCTGCGAATACGCTCGCGCGTTTTCGCCGGTCCCTGAACCGAGGAGTTGCACAGGATCGGCTGATTCCGGAGCAGGGCCAGCGGCTTCGACGAGAGCAGGCACGGCCACCTTCGGTCCGAATTGGTCCGAGTCGAAAGTCTTGATCTTTGGATTCATCAGGAAGTCATCGAGGAAGAGAGAAGGCTTTTTGCGTTTGTTGATGACGGCGGAGAGCGTCAGGTTCTGCCGCGCGCGCGTGAGGGCTACGTAGAAAAGCCGGCGTTCCTCCTGGATTTGAAAATCGCCAGAGGGCTGTTCTTCCTTCATCAGCTCGGGAGGGAATTCGAATACTGGCGGCCGCGGTTTCGATGGGAAATCGCTTTTCGAAAGCCGCAGGATAAAGACGTGCGGAAATTCGAGCCCCTTCGCCGAATGCACCGTCATCAATTGCACGGCGTCCCCGGGAGGCTCTTCTTCGAGGCAAATGTCGCCGCCGGCTTCGTTGAAATAATGCAGGTATTCGAGAAAATCGCGAAGGCGCGTTCCTTCGCTCTTCTTTTCCCATTCGTGCACGAACTGCACGAAACGTTCGAGGTAATGGCGGTCGGCCTCATAGGGGAGCGGCGCGACTCCGAGCGATACGATCAATTCGTCGAGGAGCTCGCTCGCGGACACTCGCCTGAGGTTTTTTCGCAAACGTTCGAGCATCGAGACCAGTTCTGCAAGGCGCACGGCCTCGCGCGTGAATGGAGCTTCGTGCTGCGCGGTTACAATCTCATCGGATAATGGCCGGCGGTGATTCTTGTCCGCCCGTTCCGCCAACCGCACCAGGTCGCGCGGTTCAAGTCCCCAGTATGGAGTGGCGAGCACGCGCGCGCAGGCGATGTTGTCTCCCGGCTCGCCGATCAGGCGGAGATAGGCGAGCAGGTCTCGCACCAACGTGCTCGTAAGAATCGAAAGCTTCTTGATGACGAAAGGAACCGACCGGCGCCGAAGCGCCTCCACCAAATGCGTGCGGTGCGTGTGCTTGCGATAGAGCGCCGCCACGCTGCGCCAGGGCGCGCCTGCCTCGTGCAGGCGCTCAATCTCTGAGACGACCCAGCAAGCCTCCTCCTCCGGCGCGCCGAATTCGACGACACGAATTTTTTCGCCTTCGCGATTTTCTGTAGTTAGCGCTTTCGGCGGCAGCAGTGGAGACCGTTCGTTGTGCGAAATCACTTCGCCGGCCACGCGCAGGATCTTTCGCGTCGAGCGATAATTCCGCGATAGCGAAACAAGGAATCGCTCCGTGGCAGGCCCAAGCTTTGGCTCGCGCACGGCGCAAAATCGTTGCAAGAAGATCGTGAAGCTGCCGAATGACGCACCGCGGAAACGATAGATTGCCTGATCGTCGTCTCCCACCGCAACGATGTTGCCGCGGTCGCCCGCGAGCAACCAGAGCAGTTCGAGTTGCGCGATGTTCGTGTCCTGAAACTCGTCCACCAGAATATAGCGGAACTGCTCGCGCAGTTGCCGAAGCAGTTCACCGTTGGTGCGAAGCAATTCCACCGCGTGCATGAGCTGCACGCCGAACGTGAAGAGATTGCGTTCGCGAAGCAGCCGGTCGCTGACGCGATAGACGCGGGCCAATTCCTCCTGCCGCGCGACCGCGTCTTCCGCGATGGCCAGAGCGTCCGGTTCGAGCGATTTCCTTCGCGTTTCGTGCTTCCGCCGCAGTTCCTTGGCGTAACGGTCGTAATCGTCGGGCGTCACTAGCTCGTCCTGGCAGCGCGAAAAGAATTTCACGAAATCATTCAGAAACTCGCCGGGGTCTTGCAGCCGCTTGAAAACTTTCAGGTCCAGTTCGGCGATATTGCGGCGCAGAAGAATCCAGTGGTCGATATCTTCGAGCGCTTGTATATCGGGATTCGCCGCGCGAAGCACTTTTTCGAGGCAGAACTTATGGAAGGTGCTCAGCCACACGCCTTCGGCCCGCTCGCCGACTGTTTTCACGACGCGATACTTCATCTCGCCGGCTGCTTTGTCCGTGAACGTAAGGCCAAGAATATTTTCGCCTGAGAGACCGGGGTCTGCTTCGAGCAGCGAGCGGATACGCTCCGTGATGACGCGAGTCTTGCCCGTACCGGCTCCGGCAACCACAAGCAGAGGGCCGTCGCGGTGCGCGACGGCAACGCGCTGTTCGGCATTCAGCTCGGGAGCGTCTTTTCTGATCGTTTTCGGATTCATCGGGGATGACCGTGGCCGGAACTGATAGTATAACAGAAATTGCCACGGGCGAACATAAGGCGAACATTCAGAATCCTCCCAGCTTGCCGCTTTTCGTGTGCCTTGCGTCTTGATTAAAGGCGCCCAAGGAAGTGAATCAACGGCGGGCCGTTCCATAAAATTGACCGGGCGGGATTCCCGCGCCTATACTGGATTTGTTTGCGGATGTTGCTCGCCAGAGGGGATTCACCATGGAACAACCAGTCATCTTAAACGCTGTGCGCACGCCGATCGGCAAATTCATGGGCGGACTTTCGCCGGTGCAAGCGCCAGAACTCGGCGCAAAGGTAGTTGCGGAAGTAGTGCGGCGCACCGGCATCGAACCTAAACAAGTCGATGAAATCATCATGGGCAACGTGGTGCAAGCCGGGCTGGGGCAGAATCCGGCGCGGCAAGCCGGCTTGCGAGGCGGGCTCGATCCGCGCGTGGCCGCGATGACCATCAACAAAGTTTGCGGCTCGGGACTGAAAGCCGTTGGACTGGCGGCGCAGGGAGTCGCGCTCGGCGAATCGGAAATCGTGATCGCGGGCGGCATGGAGTCCATGTCGAATACTCCCTATCTTCTGAAAGGCGCAAGAACCGGCTATCGCCTCGGCAACAATGAAATTTTCGACTCGATGATTGTCGACGGCCTCTGGGATGTTTACGAGAACTACCACATGGGACAGACGGCCGAACTCGTGGCCGACAAGTACAAAATTTCGCGCCAGGAGCAGGATCAATTCGCGCTGGAAAGCCATCGCAAGGCCGTCCGCGCGATCAAGTCGTGCTTTTTTGGCGAGCAGATCGTGCCGGTTGAAATTCCGCAGAGGAAGGGCGAGCCGGTGGTCGTCAGCAAGGATGAATCGCCGCGCGAAGACACTTCGCTCGAAGCTCTCGGCAAATTGAAGCCTGCGTTCAAGAAGGACGGCACCGTCACGGCAGGGAACGCGCCCGGAACGAATGATGGCGCTGCGGCGCTGGTCGTAACCAGCGAGAAAAATGCCGCGCGCATGAACAAGACGCCGATGGCGCGAATCGTTGCGCAGGCTGTGAGCGGCGTCGAACCGAAATGGGTGATGATGGCGCCGGTCGAGGCCGTCGAAAAGCTGCTGAAAAAGACGGGATGGGACCGCGACAAGGATGTTGACCTCTACGAATTGAACGAGGCATTCGCCGTTGCGGCCATCGCCGTCACGCGCGAACTGAAGCTCAACCCCGAAAAAGTGAACGTGAATGGCGGAGCGGTCGCGCTGGGCCATCCGATCGGCGCATCCGGCGCGCGTGTGCTCATCACCCTTCTTTTTGAAATGCAGCGCCGCAATTTGAAGCGTGGCATTGCCGCACTTTGTCTCGGTGGAGGAAACGCGGTCGGTTTGGCCATCGAACGTTACTAGCGGGGCAGTCGGCCGCCCTCGTGTTTAGCATTCCGCCAGTTCGTTGCCAGCTTCCCAATTTCAATTATCTGAGTTACTCTCCGCTCATGTTTTGTCCTAATTGCAAAGTGGAGTATCGTCCCGGATTCAGCGAGTGCTCCGATTGCCAGGTCGCGCTCGTCGACACTCTTCCGGACGACGGCCGGGCACAGGGCCGCGCCGGCGATCCTGCTGATCTTCAGGGTGGCGAACGGCTTTGGAGCGGCGCTGACCCCCGCGTGCATGCGGCCATCCGCTCCGCTCTTGATGCAGCGGCAATTCCGTGCGAAGACGAAGCTCCCGGCTCCGCGTTGTTTGGAACCCAAACATGGGCGCCTTTTGAAATTTGGATTCGGAAGAGAGATCGTGACGCCGCGCAGAGGGCCATGTCAGGCATCTTCGGAAACGGCGCTGACGGAACTGCGTCGGACGATAGCTTGCAGCAATCCGGCGATCACATCGATACCGCGCTATCGGACGGCGAAACAGGCGATTACGAACTAGCCGATGACATTGTCGAAGATTTCAATCCCGAGGATGCAACCGCCGAAGTCTGGTCCGGTGACGATAAGCGCATGGCGCAGATATTGAAGGATTGCCTGCGCGAAAATGGCATCGGTTCGGTGATTGCCGACTCCGGCGGCGCGTTGCGCCTGGATGTTCTCCCATCATCTGAAAGGCGCGCGCGAGAAATCATTGGTGAAGTCGTTGATGGCACGCCGCCAGAATAGGGCTGGGCGTTTTGATTCACGGACTAGAAAGGCCTCAGGTCTGAAGACCTGAACTACAATCGGCGGGCATATGCAGACGGAAGCGATCAAGACGGTCGGCGTTTTGGGTGCGGGAACGATGGGCAATGGGATCGCGCACGTTTTTGCGCGTTCGGGCTACAACGTGATTCTGCGCGACGTCGAGAAGCGGTTCCTCGATCGGGGGCTGGACACGATCGGCAAGAATCTCGATCGCGAAGTAAAAAAGGGAAAGATCGCGGAAGCCGAGAAGCCTGCGGTGCTTGCGCGCATTCGGCCCGTCACGGATGTGGCCGCGCTCGCTGCAGTCGATTTCGCGGTCGAAGCTGTCCCGGAGCAACTCGATCTGAAATTGCGCGTGCTCAAGGATGCGGACGCAGTGCTCCGTCCGGGCGTGATTCTCGCGAGCAATACTTCCTCGATTTCCATCACGCAGCTCGCCGCGCAAACCAGTCGCCCGGAAGATTTCATCGGCATGCACTTCATGAATCCCGTGCCGGTAATGCAACTCGTGGAAGTGATTCGAGGCCTGGCGACCAGCGACGCGACGTTCCAGGCGACGATGTCGCTCTGCGAAAAGCTCGACAAGAAGCCTGTGGCCGTGAACGACGCGCCGGGATTCGTCTCGAATCGCGTACTGATGCCGCTGATCAACGAAGCTGCCTTCGCCGTGATGGAAGGCGTGGCCACGCCGGAAGTCGTTGACGCCGTAATGAAAATGGGCATGAACCACCCGATGGGACCGCTCGAACTCGCGGATTTCATCGGCCTCGACGTCTGCGTGGATATTCTTGAAGTCCTGCAAAAAGGATTCGGCGACCCGAAATATCGCGCCTGCCCGCTGCTCAGGAAATATGTCGCCGCCGGCTGGCTCGGCCGCAAGTCCGGCCGCGGGTTTTATAAGTATTAACGGTGAAGATGCAGGAGATGGGCCCATGTTTCACGCCCGGGGGACGGACCATAATATATTTGCTTTTTGTTCGCCTTCTGGTAAACTGCCACTCCAGAATTGATCGCGGTAGCAGGGGACACTCTTTGGTACACTCTAGCCGCCTGCATCCCGCAGGATACAAAACGAACGCCCTCTCGAGGTGCTATGACAATGACCGACGAAAAAACAAAAAATCTGGATTTGGCGATTTTACAGATTGAAAAGGATTTCGGTAAAGGCTCCATCATGCGCCTGGGGAACCGTGACGTCCTGGTCCCGGTGAACGTAATTCCCACGGGTTCGATTTCGATCGACGCGGCTCTGGGAGTTGGCGGGTTTCCGCGCGGCCGCGTGATCGAAGTGTACGGCCCTGAATCTGGCGGCAAGACGACGCTGACGTTGCACGTCATCGCCGAGGCGCAGAAGCTGGGCGGGCAGGCGGCGTTCATCGACGCCGAACACGCGCTCGATCCCGTCTACGCCCGCAAGCTGGGAGTGGACGTTGACAACCTGCTAGTTTCGCAGCCGGATAACGGCGAGCAGGCGCTCGAAATCGCGCAAGCGCTGATCCGCTCGAACGCCGTGGATATTATCGTGGTGGATTCGGTCGCTGCCCTGGTGCCCAAGGCTGAACTGGAAGGCGACATGGGCGATCCGCAAATGGGGCTGCAGGCGCGGCTGATGTCGCAGGCGTTGCGCAAGCTGACGGCGATTGTTTCGAAGTCGAAGACCTGCCTGATCTTCATCAACCAGATTCGTGAAAAGATCGGGGTAATGTTCGGCAATCCGGAAACGACCACAGGCGGCCGCGCGTTGAAATTCTATTCTTCGATCCGCATCGACATCCGGCGCATTCAAGCAATCAAGGAAGGCGACCGCGTGGTCGGCTCGCGCACCCGCGCAAAAGTCGTGAAGAACAAGGTCGCTGCGCCCTTCCGGGAAGCGGAGTTCGACATCATCTACGGGGAAGGAGTTTCGCGTGAAGGCGATCTGCTCGATCTCGGCGTTGCGAAAAACATCCTCGAAAAGTCTGGCACCTGGATTTCTTATAAGGGCGAACGCCTCGGCCAGGGCCGCGAAAACGCGCGCCAGTTTTTGAAAGAGAATACCGATATTCGCGGAAAAATTGAGCACGACTTGCGCAAAGCTCTCGGGATCGCTACCCCCGGCAGCCTTTCAACGGACCTTGCTTCGAAGAACGGTGACGCCGAAGCGCACAAACCGACCGCAATGGCGGCTGCCGCCGCCAAGGGCCGCGTCGGGCGTTAGGCCAGGCGGAAAGTACAATCGAGCCGAAGAATCGCGGCTGAACGGCGCGCCGGGATCCGCGTGGCCTCGCGCTTCAAACCAAACCACGTCATTTTTCCGCAATCGGAGAAAACGCCCTGTCCGACGGTACAGGATGTCCTATCTGTACTATTTGTCCCTGCTTAACAGAAACTTAGCCCTCATTTACCATTGCGCCGCCCCGTAACATTTTCTTACACTCATGACCTGGAGCACCTATAAGGAAAACAGTCTTTTTGCGGCCAACGATTATGCTAAGAAAGCCAGCCATACGAGAAGTTATAGCCCTATTTTGTCTTTTTCTTGGGGGTGCCATTGGCATTGCCTCCGGCGCTCAGCCTCCGAGACGCAGTCATCGCCGGCACGCGCGGGGCGTACCAAGCTACTCTGATCCAACGCAGTACGATCAGACTCAATTCGACGACCCCGTGGTTCGGCAGATCGCCGTGAATGCATTGGGTCACGCGAATGGCTCCGTCGTTGCGGTTGATCCGGAAACCGGGCGCATCCTGACGATCGTTAATCAGAAGATGGCATTTTCGGCGGGATTCGAACCGTGCTCGACGATCAAGCCCGTGATCGCGGTGGCGGGCCTCGAAGAGGGCGTCATCACGCGCGATACCATGATTAAGGTGGGGCGGCGCCGCTACGTGGATCTCACCGAGGCGATGGCGCACTCGAACAATGAGTTTTTCGCGCAGGTCGGTGTGCGGCTGGGTTTCGAGCGCGTGGAACGCTACGCCAGGCTGATGGGGCTGGGCAGCCGCGTTGGGTACAACATTCCTGAAGAACAGCCAGGCGCGCTGCCGCTTGCGCCTCCGTTTTTCGGCGGCATTGGGCGCATGTCGAGCTTTGGCTCCGGCATTCGCATCACGCCGTTTCAACTCGCATCGATCGCCTCCACTCTTGCGAATGGCGGGACCGAATATTACCTGCAATACCCGCGCACGGCGGGGGAACGTGAAACCTTCACTCCACGTGTGAGGCAGCAGCTTAATATCGCTCCCTTGCTGCCCGACGTTCGAGAGGGAATGCTAGCCGCGGTTCTGTACGGGACGGCGAAACAGAGCTACGATCCCGATGGCGAGCAGACGCTTGGGAAAACTGGCACGTGCAATGACGAATCGCTTGGCGGGCGTCTCGGCTGGTTCGTATCGTATGCGGACGAAGCGCATCCACGGATTGTGGTGGTCGTGTTGATCCGCGGTGGAAGCCGCTACGTTAGCGGACCTCACGCTTCGGAAATCGCGGGCCGAATGTATCGCGAGCTCAGCGTGCGAAATTATTTCGTCGAAGAACCCCGGAATTCGCGGTACGCTGTTTCCGCCGGCGCCTCCCAGTAACTTTTTGGCCGCGCGACCATGCAGGACCGTTGGTCTTGCTGGCCAGCCGAACGTTCGCGCGATGATTTGCGCTTTCGCGGCTTTGCTCCGATACGGTATTCTGCAAGGGCTTCGAAGGGAATCACGACGGACGGAGAATGAAAAGCCCCCTCAGGATTGGCTTTTGGGTTGCGTTCCTAGCTGCGGCCGCCGTCTGCCTCGTAGCCTCCTATTCCGCGCGTCACTCGGCCGAGCGGCAGATGGCCGTGCAGGCCTCGAACGCGCGTGAGGATGCCCGGAAAATTCAAGACCAAGTTGTCCTATTCACGCAAAGAATTGTTCCTGCAAGGCTTGCTTTCCAGCCGCTGCTGCAAAGTTTTGGAATCGATACCGGGACGGCGGCGCGCTTGTCCGCTGCCGCGTGGCCAGTGTTTGATTTGCGCCACCTTCGCGCTGGGAACCGCCTTTCGGTCGGGCGATCGGTCCTCGGAGAACTGCGAGCGGTAAAGTACCAAATCGATGCGGATCGCGTTCTTTTCATCACGCCGAGCGGCGGCGCCTTCCATTCCGAGATTCAAACCATTCCATCGCGAACGCGAACGGTAGGCGTGAGCGGCCAGATTCACGGCTCGCTCTTTGAAGGCGTGGTCGACGCGGGAGAAAAGCCGGAGCTGGCGATTCGCTTAGCGGAAATTTTTGGCTGGGATTTGGATTTTTACACCGATCCGCGGCCCGGCGATACGTTCCGCGTGGTTGTCGAAAAGAAAATGCTCGCGAATGACTCGATGGCGTCGTACGGGCGCATCCTCGCCGCCGAGTATGACAACAATGGCCGCGCGTATCGCGCTGTGTTGTTTCAGGATCCTGCTGGCAATCCCGCGTATTACGCGCTCGATGGGAAATCGATGAAGAAGGCGTTTCTCCACTCACCGCTGAAATTTGCCGCGGTGATTACTTCGCATTTCAGCCAGCATCGCTTCCATCCGATTCTCAAGGAGTACCGTCCGCACCTAGGAATCGATTATGCTGCGCCAACGGGAACGCCGGTGCAGACGATCGGGGATGGCCGGGTGACGTTCGCGGGGCGGAAGGGCGGTGCGGGGAATCTGATCGAAATCCAGCACACGAACGGTTACACCACTTATTACATGCACCTCTCACGAATCCTTGTGCGCAGCGGCGAGCGGGTTCAGCAGGGGCAGCGAATTGGTCTCGTCGGCATGACGGGACTTGCCACCGGCCCGCATCTCGATTTTCGGATCGAGCGCCACGGCCAGTTCTTGAATTTCGAGCGGCTGCCTCTGCCGCCATCCGAGCCGGTCGCGAAGCGCGATTGGAACGATTTCGCTTCGGCTCGCGATCACGCATTGGCATTCATGCCGCAACTGCCTGCGCCGCAGGCTGCGACGCTCGCAAAAAACGCTCCAACCGCTCCATCCCCCGCCGTCCGCTAGTCGTCACTTCCGTAAAAGAAAATGCCGGTCAGAGTATTTCGCAAACGCCATATTCAACATGATGGAAAATGGAAAATTGTTACGCGCGGACTTCCCAGGTGTCGCCGGCGCGCAATAATTTGCCGAGATCGCCCGGGCCGCGTCTCTCTTGCACTTCGCGAATTTGCGCGGCGATGAGGGTTTCGTAGCATGGCGCTTCGATCGCTCGAAAGACGCCGATTGGGGTAGGGAATCCAGGCAGGGTGTGCATGCGCGAGAGGGCGAAGGCGTAGGACGCATTCGGATTTTTCTCGTCGTGCACGAGCAAATCCTTTTCGCTGATGCCATTACCGAGCGCGACGACTTCAAGCTCAAGGCCGTTCATGCGTATGCCCTTGTCGCGATTTTTGCCGAAGACAAGCGGCTTGCCGTGTTCGAGTTGCGCGATGTGCTCGCTGCGGGCGTCGCGTTCGGTGAGGTCGGCCCACGCACCGTCGTTGAAAATGTTACAGTTTTGCAAAATCTCGGTGTAAGCGGAGCCTTTGTGCGCTGCCACTTTTTTCAGAGTCTCTTTCAAGTGTTGCTGGAAGACGTCGACCGACCGCGCAACGAACGTGGCCTCGGCTCCTAGAGCGAGCGAAAGCGGATTGAACGGGCGGTCGAGCGAACCGTATGGAGTCGATTTCGCTTTCTTCCCGACTTCGGACGTGGGCGAATACTGGCCCTTGGTCAGTCCGTAAATGCGATTATTGAACATCAGCACTTTCAGCCCGACGTTGCGGCGCAGCATGTGAATCGTGTGGTTCCCGCCGATCGAAAGCGAATCGCCGTCGCCGGTAATCACCCACACGTCAAGGTCAGGCTGAACGAGCTTCACGCCGGTGGCAACGGCGGGCGCGCGGCCGTGAATCGTGTGGAATCCAAAAGTGTTCATGTAATACGGAAAGCGGCTCGAGCATCCGATTCCGGAGATCACCGCGAATTTTTCGCGCGGAATGCCCAGCTCCGCAAATACGGATTGCACTGCGGAGAGGATTGCGTAATCGCCGCAACCAGGGCACCAGCGGATTTCCTGGTCGGTTTGAAAGTCCTTTTTCGTGTAAACCGGCAAAGTATCGGTTGCCATGGCTCTCACCTTTGGGCAGAAATCCGCATCGACTAGCCGAGAATTTCCTCGATCTTGTTTTCGATCTCCGACTGCTTGAATGGCTTGCCTTGAATCTTGTTGTAGCCTTGCGCGTCCACCAGATATCTGGCTCGCAGCACCATGACGAGCTGACCCATATTCATCTCCGGTACGAGAATTTTGTCGTAGCGCTGCAAGACGTCGCCTAGGTTCCTGGGCAGCGGATTCAAATGGCGCAGGTGAACGTGGCCTATGCGCCGGCCCTTGGCGCGCTGCGTGCTCATTGCCGCCGTGATGGGACCGTGCGTCGAACCCCACGCCACGATCAGCAATTCGCCCGAAGGATCGCCCGCGGGAATTGCATCCGGAATATCGTCCGCTACCGCCTGCACTTTGGCGGCGCGCAATTGAACCATGCGCTCGTGGTTCAGCGGTTCGTAGTTCACGTTGCCGGTGACGTCCTTCTTCTCGATTCCGCCGATGCGGTGCTCGAGTCCTTTCGTGCCGGGAATCGCCCAGGGCCGTGCGAGAGTTTCCGGATTGCGCTTGTAGGGTTGGAAACCTTCCGGATTGGTTTCGAAATGCACGGGAATATCGGGCAAATCTGAAATATTTGGGATGCGCCAAGGCTCGGCGCCATTCGCGAGAAACCCGTCGGAAAGGATAATGACCGGAACCATATATTTAATCGCGATGCGGCTGGCTTCGAGCGCGATCCAGAAACAGTCACCGGGCGACGAAGGAGCCAGCACAGGAATCGGCGCCTCGGAATTTCTCCCGAAGAGCGCTTGCAGGAGATCCGCCTGTTCGGTTTTTGTCGGCAGGCCGGTTGAGGGTCCGCCGCGCTGAATGTCGCAGACGACGAGCGGCAGTTCGACGGCTACGGCAAGGCCGAGGGCTTCGGTTTTCAACGCCATGCCGGGACCGGAAGTTGTGGTGATGCCCAGCGCGCCCGCGTAAGCGGCGCCGATGGCAGATGTGATCGCCGCGATTTCGTCTTCAGCTTGAAATGTCATCACGCCGAAATCCTTATAGGACGAAAGCTCGTGCAAAATGTCCGAAGCGGGCGTGATCGGGTACGAGCCGAGGAATAGCGGGATGCCGGCTTGTTGTGAAGCCGCAACGAAGCCGATCGCCAGCGCCGAGTTGCCGCTGATATTGCGATACGTCCCGGGCTTTAATTTTGCCGGCGGAATTTCGTACGTGATTTGAAAAGCTTCGGTGGCTTCGCAATAGCTGTAACCGGCCTGCATCGCCAGGTGATTGGCGCGCGCGAGATTCGGCTTACCCTTGAATTTTTCGTCGAGCCACCGCAGCGTATGGTCCATCGAACGGTTGTAGAGCCAGTAGCACATGCCCAGCGCGAAGAAATTCTTGCAGCGATCGGAACTTTTTGCATCGAGGCCGAGTTCCTTGAGCGCGGCGCGAGTCAGCTTGGCGAGCTCAATCTTGAAAACGCGGTAGCCATCGAGCGAATGATCCTCGAGAGGATTCGAGGTCATTTGCGCCTTGCGGAGATCCATTTCTTCGAAGTTGTCGAGGTTGACGATCAGGATTCCGTTTGTCTTGAGGTCCGGCAGGTTCATTTTCAGCGCGGCGGGGTTCATCGCGATGAGGGCGTCGACGCTATCGCCGGGGGTGTAGACATCGCTCGACGAAAATTGGACCTGGAAGCCGCTGACACCGGGGAGGGTTCCTGCCGGCGCACGAATCTCGGCAGGGAAGTCCGGGAGAGTGGCCAGGTCGTTGCCGTAGAGCGCGACGGTGTTCGTAAACTGGCTGCCGGTGATCTGCATGCCGTCGCCGGAGTCGCCGCAGAAGCGAATCACGGCCTTTTCGATCACTTCCGGCTTGCGCTTCAATAGTGAATCAGTGGATGTTGCCATAACTCCTCAGAATCGTCGGATGCGCGGGCAAAGCTCGCCGTCCGTCCATTCGGTGCTAAAGATAAGAATACTCCCAATCCCGCCCTTCGAATCAAGAAACGTAGCACTGGTGAGATGTGAAAGCCAGCCGCTGAATTCAAATCGCGAGCGGTACGGGAGACGCGCCGCGAGCCGCGAATCGATGTGCCGAGAATCACGATGATAGGCGGCAGGTTCGACCCTCGTTTCGGTCCGTTTTCCGACTCCAAAACCATCGAAAAATTGTCGATTAGACTGGGTGTCGGTCCTTTGTTCCGAATGAGTTACAGCCATTTCTAATCCCTGTTGTGCCGATTAGAAATTCTCGGTAAACATTGGAATTTGTTCGCTGCGAGGTTCCTGCAACGACGGAGCCGGGCGTCCATGCGATATGCTTCCGCTCTGCCCGGTCCCTGCTCACAGTCCACAGACTTGCGAAGGTAGCATATGGCATGCAAGTTTCAAGTCAGAGGATCTGTGGTGGCTGAGAATTGAGGTAACTTTTTGCGACGCCTGTCGGCTTGGGTTGTCAACGCAGCGCGAGTTCGAGGAAGCGAGCGCCTGGAATTGGGTTGAACCGGTAGGGCGGAGCGTCTTTGAATCCAAGCGAGCGATACATCACCTGGGCCTGCTCCATCTCGGGCAATGTATCGAGGCGCATTCGACGATAGCCTGCGTGCCGGGCCTCGTCGATTACAGCCAGGGTGAGGGTTCGTCCAATGCCGCGCCCGCGAAATTTTGGTTGCACGTACAGGCGCTTCATCTCGCAGGTGGTGTCGTCGATTCTTCGGAGCGAGACGCAACCGACCGGCGCGGCCTTGGGCTCGCTTGGCGGCTCATCCACAAAGGCCAGCAATAGCGCGCCCGTCGGAGGCGCATACTTGCCCGGAAGCTCCGCAACCTCCGCATCGAAATTCTGAAAGGATAGATTGACGGCGAGGCTCGCAGCGTACTCCCGGAAAAGAGCAGCCGTCTGTTCGATAGCACCTCTCGTGTCTGCGGGAACGATGTGAACCATGACATCCTGATTCCCCATGATCGACGGCCAACCGGCAATATGAACGAGCGCGCAGCCGTTGCCAACGTCCAAAATGGACGGGGCCAAATTGGCTGACACTTCGTACCATCATAACGGTGGACCGAAAACGGTTTTGCGGAACGATGACATGCCGCGCCTGATTTGTCGGGAAACCTAAAAGGTACAGTGTCCGTCCGTACCATTGACTTTCGCTTTTGATTCGCCTACACTTGGGGCCGATGCAGCGTGACCGATCCGATTTGGAGTGATGACCGATGACACTGACGAAGCGGCAGAAAGAAGTCCTGAACTATCTCGTGGGGTTCCTCAACAAGAACGGGTACTCGCCAAGCTTTGAAGAAATCGCGCACGCGCTGAAGCTAACGTCGCTTGCCACGGTACACAAGCATCTCTCGACGCTCGAGAAAAAAGGATTCATCCGGCGCGGGTACAACCAGAGCCGGTCGATCGAAGTGACGCAATTACCGAAGCCGGTACGTGAGGAGATTCTCGACCGGCACGTGGTCGAGTTACCACTGGCGGGACGAATCGCGGCGGGGCGGCCACTCGAAGCTGTGGAAGATCGCGAAACAATTTCGCTGGCGGATTTCGCGCGCGGGCAGAACACGTTCGTGCTGCAGGTGAAAGGTGAATCGATGCGCGACGACCATATTCTCGATGGCGATTACATCGTCGTCGAGCAGACTCAGGTGGCAAATCCCGGGGAAACCGTGATCGCACTGGTGGGCGAGGACGAAGCGACGGTAAAGCGTTTCTATCGTGAGCCGGGAGGGAAAATTCGCTTGCAGCCCGCGAATTCGCAGATGGCGCCAATCGTTGTCCCTGCTGCGGACGTGAAGATACAGGGACGCGTGGTGGGAGTTCTGCGCAAATATTAGCTTGCTGAGCGTTTTGACGGTCGCCGCAAAAAAGAAAGCTCTTCAGTCATTGCTGCAATCTTACGAAGGCGATCCTGGCCCCAAGGCATGCTCTTCGGTTGTTCGCTGCACGCATCGGCCGTAACCAAAAGCCATAATAGCGCGACATCCCATTTCAGCTGAACCTCAGGGGTTAAAACCCCAGGAGTTTCCGAGACTTTCGGCACGGCTGAAGCCGTGCGCTGACACGAACTATTTATGAGATCGGGATGGGTTCTAGCAACATCGGTGTTTCTCGGGCGTTGACAAAATTTCGAGAGCCTTCACGAACTCAGCGCTTCGCGTACTTTTTGGAGAAGTACCGAGCGGGTAAACGGCTTGGAGAGCAGCAGAATGTTCGGATTCAATACGCCTCGCCGGGCGATCACGTCGTCGGTATAACCAGACATATATAATACATGGAGATCTGGCGAAATCTGCTGGAGACGGGTTGCGAGCTTCCTTCCGTCCATCTCAGGCATCACAACGTCGGTCAAAAGCAGATGAATCGTGCACCAGGGATTCTCGATCAAACGGATTGCTTCTTCGGCTCCGCTGGCTTCGAGCACTTCGTACCCGCTAGCCTCGAGCAGTTCGCGCACCAACTCTCGTAAGGCTGGTTCATCCTCCACGACCAGTATTGTTTCCCGGCCTTTGGGAAATTCTTCTCCAGCCGGAATGATTTCCACCGAAGCCGAGACTTTCTCGAAGCGAGGGAAATATATTTTGAAGGTCGTGCCCTGTCCGGGCTCGCTGTAGGTCATCAGGTACCCGCCATTTTGTTTGACGATGCCGTACACGGTCGAGAGGCCCAGCCCGGTGCCCTTGCCCGGCTCCTTCGTCGTGAAGAACGGCTCAAACACGTGAGCCATTGTCGTCGCATCCATCCCCACTCCTGTATCACTCACCGAAACCATGACAAATTGTCCCGCTCGCGCCCCCGGATGTTGCCGCACATATACCTCATCGACCTCGACGTTTGCCGTTTCAACGATTAGTTTTCCTCCCTGCGGCATCGCGTCACGAGCATTGACCGCCAGATTTATAAACACCTGTTCGAGTTGCGCCGGATCGGCTTTCACGAGGCCCATGCGGGCTTCGGGACGAAGGACAAGTTCCACATCCTCGCCGATCAAGGGGCGAAGCAGCATTTCGGTGTTCCGTATTGACGCGTTCAAATCCAGGATGCGCGGCTCGATAACCTGCTTACGGCTGAATGCGAGGAGCTGTCGCGTAAGGTCCGCGGCGCGGCTGGCGGAATGTTTAATTGTTTCGGCCCTCTTGAAAAGAGATTCATTGCCGCTGAGCTGCTCCTTGAGAATTTCAATTTGTCCCAGAATCACGCTGAGAAGATTATTAAAATCATGAGCGATGCCGCCCGCGAGCTGCCCAACCGCCTCCATTCTTTGGATCTGGAGGATTTGCCTTTCCAAACTACGACGCTCCGTCACATCTTCAGCGAAGACCTCGAGGCACGGTTCGCGATCCTCCTCGTTTTCCACCCAGCGGCCACTCATGCGGACGGCGATAACTTCGCCATCCTTCCGTTTCCATCCCGCTTCGACATCCTTAAACTCTTTGCATGCCCAGTATTCGGCAACTAGCTTCCGTCCAAATTCCGGATCCCGGTAAACATCCGCGATGATGCCGCGTTCCATCAGCTCGGCCTCCGACGAATATCCCAACATCTTCACCATTGCCGGATTCAAGGCAAGAAATTTTCCGGCCAAGGTGGCGCGATAGATTGCGAAAGGTGCATCCTGAATCAGGGAACGAAAGCGCGAGCGCGATTTTAGGAGAGACTCCTCGGCTTGGATGCGATCCGTAATGTCGTGTGAGACCGAAAGCATGCATAGTTGGCCGCCGATCGAGACGCGCTTCGCGGACACTCGCGCGTGGCGGATCTCTCCGTTCTTGGTTCGGAACAGGAATTGTTTTTCGCGGACTTCGCCGGTGCGGTCTAATTTCTCAAGCACCTCGCGATGCGGTCTTTCTTCCACCCATATATCAAGCTCCGCGGGGGTCTTGCCTATCACTTCTTCTGGTGTGTATCCGGTTAAGCGAGTGAACCCTTCATTTATTTCCATGTATCGCCGCTCGGGCAGAGTTCGGAGCGTGATAGCGTCGGGGCTTGATTGAATCATTTTTGCGTACTTTTCTTCCGATTGCCGAAGTTCTTCCGCAGCATCACGGCGACTCGAAATGTCGCGGATTACGCCGGTAAAAATACGCGTTCTCGACGTGACGTGCTCGCCGATGGAAATCTCGAGTGGCAACTCCTTTCCGGATTGATGCAGTCCCTTCAGTTCGAGCGCATTCCATGGAGAGCTTTTCCGTCCAGTTTTCAGGTACCGCACGAGAGCGGCTCGATACGGCTCGTGAAGATATTCGGGCATAAGGATCGTGATCTCCCGGCCAACAATTTCGGAGACGCTGCGCCCAAAGGTCCTCTCGGTGGCGGGATTTGCAAACAAGATTTTGCCACGATCGTCGGTAGCAATGATTGCATCGGAGGCGCTTGCGGCGACGGCGCGAAATACGCGTTTCAGACCCGCATTGCGGTCTTCCAGTCGCGCATCCTTCATTTCGTGGTGAGACTTTGTCATAACGTCGCGCCCGCTCCCAGCACCGAATCGTCTCCATCGGTCGACTCAGGAGAGAAGAAGCACCGTTGCCTATCGATTTTGGAACGATCATCTCGCAGCACGAGCCGGCTGCCTAAAAAGCCATCCTACCAGTGTTTGATGTTTTAATACGAGACTGTCGTTTCCAGTTGTCGGTAGCACATGATATGTCCGGTCGAGATAGCACATGAAATGTCCGCTTTTGTGGCGAGGCTTGAGGTAGAGGTGTCTGCCGGAGGCAGGCATGCTTTTCTACCCGGAGTGCGCCGTGGAGCGG
>JBOGNE010000043.1:0-2225 GCA_050747005.1 Candidatus Acidiferrales bacterium | reverse complement strand
GCTCTGGTTCACCGCGCCATTGGCGACCGGCTAATCAACGTGTTCGTCGACACGGGCTTGCTGCGTCAAAACGAATTCGCGGAGACGCTGGAGTTGCTGCGTGCGCGGCTTGGCCTTAACGTCACAGGCGTCAATGCTTCGGAGCGATTCCTGGCGCGGCTGAAAGGTGTAACGGACCCGGAAGACAAACGCAAACGCATCGGCGCGGAATTCATCGCCGTGTTTGCGGAAGAATCGCGGCGCCTTGCAGCGGAAACTGGTGGCACGGCGATGCGTTTTCTGGTTCAGGGGACGCTGTACCCGGATGTGATCGAATCCGTATCGGTGAAAGGGCCTTCGGCGACGATCAAGACTCATCACAATGTCGGCGGTCTGCCGAAGGATTTGCCGTTTGAATTGATCGAGCCATTGCGCGATTTGTTCAAGGACGAAGTGCGAATGATCGGCAGGGAACTCGGCCTCCCGGAAGAAATATTGTCGAAACATCCGTTCCCTGGCCCCGGTTTGGCTGTGCGTCTGCTTGCCGAAATTACGCCGGAGAGACTCGAGATTCTACGTGGGGCCGATGCTATCGTTGTGGAGGAAATTCGTCGCGGCGGTATCTACGATAAGGTTTGGCAGGCGTTCGCGGTTCTGCTTCCCGTGCGCAGCGTGGGCGTGATGGGGGATTTCCGGACTTACGGGTATACGATTGCAGTGCGCGTGGTAGCCTCGGAAGATGCCATGACCGCGGACTGGGTGCGCCTGCCCTGGGAAATCCTGGAAAAAATTTCGGTTCGGGTGGTAAATGAGGTTCGTGGAGTCACACGAGTAATCTACGACGTCAGCTCAAAACCACCCAGCACAATCGAGTGGGAGTGAATTGCGCGAAACGGAGCGAATCGCAACAACCGCTCTAGCGATGGGCCATTTTCTGGGCCATGTAGAGCAGGAGGCGGCGGTCAGCTTCGTCGACCCGTCCCAGCACCTGCCGAAAGCGGCCAAGGAACCGCGCCTCTTTTCCGGCACTGCCCCAGGCGATGTCGTCAGAAGACTTGCGCTTGGGCAAATTGGGCAGTACAGGCGGCTCTTCACCGTCGTAGAATAGCTGGTAGAGGGGGATTTCCATCGCCCTTGCCAGTTTCTCGAGCGTTTCGATGGCCGGAACGGTGTGGCCGTTCTCAACCCGCGAAATGTAGCAGCGAAGGAGGCCTGTGCGCTTTTCGATGTCGCCCTGGGATAGTTTCTTGGTTTCGCGTAACAGCCTTAAACGATCTCCGATTATCATGCAGTGGATTGTCACATGAATGATTGACCACTGCAAGTGATAACTTAAAGGAACCGGGCCGAGGTAATTGTAACCGCGAGCGAATGGATAACGTCCCAAAATACGTGGCCGCAAGCGCAACCGCCGTTGCGATGACAGCCCGGCCGCGTGCCGGCAAGTCGGACGACCGCGAACTGGTCCGTGCGGCGCAAAATGGCGAGGTTGTCGCGTTCGAAGAGTTGGTGCGCCGGCACCAGCAGCGGGTCATGGCCGTTGTCGGTGGAGTGTTGCGGCGCCGCGAAGATATTGAAGACGTCGCGCAGCAGGTGTTTTTGAAAGCGTATGTCTCCATCGGGCGTTTCGACATGCGCTCGGCGTTTTCGACCTGGCTCTACAAGATCGCGGTAAATGAGTGCTGGGATTATTTGCGGAAGAAGAAAGTGCGGCCGCTCAGTTACGAGGCCGATCTGAGCGAGGAACAGGTGCGGCACGTGGAACAGTACGTGAGCGCCGACGAGCACGGCGGCAATCCCAGCGACCGCGCCGAGTTGCGGGAGATCGTCGAACGGCTGCTGGCCGAACTTTCCGAGGAAGACCGCGTGATGCTCGTGCTCAAGGAAGCGCAGGGATTCGCCGTGGAAGAAATCGGCAGGATGTTGAACTTGAACGTGAATACCGTGAAAGTGAGGCTGTTTCGGGCGCGCAGAAAATTGGCGAAGACGTACCGCCGGCGAGTCGGCGCGCACAGTTAGGGAAGCGGGAATCGTGGTTCGGAGGGACACGAACATGTCCGAACGGAAGATGGCAGGTTGTGAAAGATTCGAAGCAGCGCTCGAGGATTACGCGAGCGGCGTATTGCCTCGCGGCGACGCGGAGCAATTGACTGCTCACCTCCATGCGTGCCGCGACTGCCGTGAGGCGCTCGAAGACGCGCGGCTGTCTGGCCGCTTGGTGGCGGTTTTCACCGAGGCTCTCGACC
>JBOGNE010000042.1:0-32065 GCA_050747005.1 Candidatus Acidiferrales bacterium | reverse complement strand
TTAGGCAAGTGCTCAGTACGCTCACTCGTTGCAGTTCCTTCTGACTCAACGGAAAGGTCTCCTGTCTCATAGGGTGACATTTTCACGTTGCCGTTCAGGGGTGACAGAATTATGGAGCTAAGACACGCTTCTTCATCGCCCTAGCCAAATCGTGCTAAAGTGAGCTAACTGGGCGGACTTTAGCCCCAGCTAAGTGAGGCTCGGATGGAACCAGTCACGGGGTTGGTAGGCAAGAAGGTCATCGACGGCGTTTGGGAATCGGCGAAAAAAGGTGCTGATGCCGAGCCGTGAAATGAAACGAGAGAATCAGGACCTCAAGCGGCGCCTTGAAATTGCAAAGCAGAAAATCGTCGAGATGAACTCACAACTCGATGCAAAGAAAATCTTCGAGCGTCGCAAAGCGGAGCTTGAGTGCCTTCCTGACGATGATTGTTTGTATCGGCGTAAGGATCGGACTGGGCCGTACTACTGTCCGACCTGTCTTGACGCCGACGAGAAGTTCGTGCCGCTGCCACGAGGGTCAAGCGAGGGGAATTATTATTGCGGATTGCATAAGCAAACTTTCCAGACGCAAGAACTGAGGACGCGACGGAGAAATACAATTCAACAACTTCATGTCAGTGGACGAAGGCGGCACCGCTGGATGTGGTAAGGGAATCGTGATACCTACTTTCAAATACGGTGACGCTTGCGAGTCGGGCGACGACAAGTATGTCGTCGCGCAGTTCCGTTCTGACGCGTTGCTGAGTCGGGTTCCCGACCTCCGTTCGTTCCTGCACTTGTCCGAGCTGAAGTACAGGGATTTCCATCCTCGGCGTCATCAGGTGATGTCAAACGCCGAAATGTGGGCAAAGTTTGAAAAAGGTATCCAACAGGCTGAAATCACAATCGTGGACCCTCACGTTTACAAACAGGCTGTCATAGACGATTGGCTGGACCAAAAGGCGGAGCCGGGAATCGACTTCGACCTGCAAATGGTAAATGACCAGTCTGGCGAGTGGATGATTCAAATGAGTCCACTGGGTATAGCCGAGTCAACGAGCGTAGATTATTACTTCGAACATGTAGCCTTCGATGAGGCCACGGGCCGTTTCTCGCCCGACGCCGAGTTCCAAGACTTCTCAGCCCCGGCCATCAAGCGCCGCGCGGGTGGAAGATTAAAAGATGCGACGGTACTGGCCGCACGCTCGCACGCGATGTTGAGTCCGTCGGAAAGAAGGGAGGTCGTCGCGATTTGCAATCGCTCCTCAAGCACCAACTATGGGACACGCTGTGCCTTGCTGGCTAAGATGTGCAGAGTCTTCGATGTTGACCATCCGGGGAGCGTTCCCATCCTCAATGAATTTTCTGAACGTCTTATACACGCTGCTGGTATAGGCAACGTCGCGTCTCTCTTGCGCGGGTCTGCAAAGATGGTTTCTGAAGAAAAATCACAGAGCATCGACCACATCCAAGCGGCTGACATGGCGGCGGGTTGGGCGGTGGACCTGCTTATTTTCAATCGGGGAGACTACAAGGAACTTGCGAAGAGATTCGCGTGGGTTGGCGTGAACGGGGTTATTGTTCCTGAGTAGGGCGTTAGTGGCGTCGCGCACCGTAGCGTGCGGATTGGTTTGGGTGTTGGCCGTAGCATCGACAAGGTCGTGCTTCAATCGTGGAGGACGACGCTGAGAAGGGAATTGTTGATTTGAAGGCCTTCGTCGTATTTGATAAAACCCAATTTCTTGAACTTATTCATGAAGAGGTTCACGCGGGAGCGCGTTGTGCCGATCATTTCAGCCAGCACTTCTTGTGAAATTTTCGGGAGCACGCGCTGCGGCTGCTCCTGCTTTCCGTACCGGGCGAGCAGCAGCAGGGTGCGAGCCAGCCGTTTCTCCGTGGAATTGAAGAGCTGATCGACTAGATCCTCTTCGATTCGGATATTGCGCGAGAGCATGAAAGAGATAAAACGGTCGGCGAGCGCGCGTTCCTCGTGCAGGATACGAATCATCTCGTTCTTTTCGATCACGAGCGCGGTAGTGTTGGTGATTGCCGTAGCGGACCCCATTCGAACCGGTTGGCCCGCCAGACAGCCTTCGCCAAAAAAATCACCCGGCCCTAGAATTGCCACCACGGCTTCTTTGCCGCTCTCGTTGACCACGGAGAGTTTCACGCCGCCGTTTTGAATGTAGAGGACGTTCTTAGACGGCTCGCCTTGCGAGAAAATCGCTTCCCGTCGCCGAAACTCGACAACCTTACGCGAGACGCCGGCTGAATCCAGAAACCCCTCGGCAGTAAAAATCCCCTTTTTGTGAATCTTCACGCCGTTCGACTGTGCGGATGTTTTTGTCACAGTTGTTGACAACTATCGTAGCATCCTGCTGCCAATTTGCAATTCAAAATGCCACCTAGGAGCGTGGTGTGCGGACTTTGCACGAACTCCCGGCATGTCGGCGGCAGGCGGATCACGATTCAGCACAGCAAGGAGTCAAACCCTTTGCGCAAAACCGGTTATTAGATGGCTTTGCGAATTGTCCACGACGCCACAACTACAATGAGCCACGCCAGCGTGGCGCCCGCCAGCAGAGCCAAGGCGTTGTGCCGCGGCAGAAGCTGCCATACGAGCAGTGCAAACACGAACATGCCGATACTTCCCGTCGCCGAGCCGGTCGCGTCGGCGGCCGCGGCTTTTCTGCCCGAGATCGTTCCATCGAAGCCCGCTCGCTGCTTCTTTTGCTTCTCGTGCTTTTCGATCAAAGTGGCGCTCGCCGGAAATATTGCCGGAAAAGCAAGGAAAAGTCCGCCGATGCCCGGGCCAAACTTCTTGGCAATGATCCCCGCAATCGCGGTGATCAAACCGCCGAAAACGAATCGCACCGCGTACTCGTACCATTTCGTCTTTCGGAGCGCGGACGGATTGATTCCAATACGCATTGCGCGATTACCTCAGCCAGATAAACCACAGTCCGAAAGCTGCCGCGAGCCAGACGGCGACTAGCGCGGACGTGACCGCCAAAGCCGGCAACTTCCGCCGCATCATCAGCCAACTCGCGCAGGAAGCGTAGACACAAAATGCAATTGCCCCGGCCATCATCGAGTGTGCTTCCTTGGCCGCATAAACCTTGCCATTTTTCGAGATCGTTAGGACTAAGGTCGCGAGCGCGACAGACGGGGCGGCTCCGAAAAGTCCTGCAAAGCTCTTCGGTTTGAAAAGATCGCCCAGGACGGCAAACGCCGAAACGACCAGGCCGCCAATCAGAATCCGAAGAAGAGTTTCCTCAATCAATGGATGTGAGCCTCCTCGCGCATTCTTATCAGAACGATTACGTTCTTTCCAAACTTTGAGCCGGGACCAACAGGTGCTTCGAGGCCCCCCGCGTCTTGTGATTTCCAGTCGATCGCTCCCAAAACGCTCCAAATGCGATCGCGGTTAGGAGCAACACGGCAGGATCGATGGGAAGGCGATATCGCGGTAAGACAACCGTCAGATAGTAAGCCCACGGAAATACAACGGGAAATACCGCTAGCGGGAATGCATGGACGCTTCGCCGCCGGACTAGCTCGATGATACCGAATAGAGCGCCAAATGCGACAAGAACGTTCGCGATCAGTACAGCCCGGAATCGAAGCGAACGTTCGCGAAGAAAATCGTTCCAGGGATTCGGCGTCCCTCCCGACCAGACCTCGATGAAGCGCTCGCTGATGAGGTAAGCCTCTTTCCGAGGATGCGTGAACATAAAGCGGATGGCGTTGTTTCGCTTCTCTCTCATATACGCGATTTCGCCCATCGCGACGTATTTCTCTCGTTCATCTTCGTCGTGGATCGGGTGAAAATTGCCTAGCCAGATCGGCTTCGCCTGCGGGTTGTTTCCCACCCAGAGCTGAAGTCCGAGCGTCGAACGCAGCGGAACGAAGCTGTGGAACACCGCGTAGTTCCGGATCGTCCACGGAACGCAACAGAGAATCGCGACGGCGAGCGCGGTCGCAGGCATCTTCAGCCAGGGGCGAGAATCCCGGCGGGCTCGATAGGCGAGCCAGCCGAGCAGCAATGGCAAAAGGGACGCAAGCGTCGCAGTGGCCATCAGTGCGACGCCCCATAGCAGGCCGTAAGCGCACCAATCGCACATTCGCCGCGAATCGGCAAGCGCCAGCGTCGCCCACAAGATCGTCGCGGCCAGCAGCGCCGCCAGAGAAGCATCCCACATGCTCTCGACCGGAATCAGAATCGCATTTGGAAATATGGCCCAGAGCCAAGCTGCGCCCGCGCCGAGAGCGGCCCCTCCAATACGTTTGCCGGCGAAATAAATCGGGATGCAGCATAGCGTGGAAAACAGAATGTTCAGCAGAACGGCCGCTTCGAAGGCATGGAATGTGTAGACTCCGAAGAACCGAAACACGGCCGCAATCAGCAGGGGATAGATCGGCGTCATCCACGCGGTAGGGCCGGTGGCAGAATGGAAGGGTGAACTGAATCCTGTTCCGATGGCGAGAGAATAGGAGATGTTGCCGGATTCGAAAAGAAACGGAATGACGCCAAGGGCTTGTTTCGAGTGATGGTTCGTATAGCTCCACGCGAAGCCGAGGCGCAGCAGCAACGCGATTACAAGAATCATCGGAAGAGAAATCGCGAACGATCGTAACTGTCTTCGCATATTCGTGATGCCCGCGCGCGTCGAGAGTCTGGCACATGAGAATACAGAGCTTTCGCCAGCAGCGTCTACACAGGTTAGCGGCGCGTAGGTACAAGCTGCGATTCTGTGCGATCCGAACATCTCGAACCATAATCCGGGATGCTGGCGTCGTCCGCCGCAAGAAATCCGGGAAGCAGCTTCATTTGTGCGTTATATTTCGATGTAGGATTTTACGTCCAGAGACTCGACGGAAGGTAATTTATGGTCCGCAGGAAAAAATCCCGGCTACGAGTGGGAAAAGAGGCGCGGCGTCGCGCACGCCTGGGCGTAGGTATGCCTCCCACGGAACGCGTGATCCCGGATAAGCGTAAAAAGCCGCCCAAGTACAAAAAACCAGTGCGAGAATTTGATCCGGCGTGAAGGGCGGCCGAAGACCGACGGGGAATCGAATATAAACACATCACGGTTCGCAGGTCTGCGTTGAAAAGAGAAGTTCGCGATAGCCCGGACCGGGCCTAGCTTCGCGTGCCTCAACCCGGCTTGTAGGCGGGAACAACTTCTCCTGGCCTAAATATTGCCGCCGCCGATTTCGATGCGGCTCGCGCAACTTCCGCTGAAATTCGTTCGATGTCAGCTTTGGCGAATCCCACAGAACTGACTTTGACTTTGCCGTCCGGAGAGATCAGGAAAATCGAGGGCACATTCGTCAGGCCGTATTGCCTGGACGCCACAAAAGTTCGGGCATCGATCAGCATCGGGAATCGAACGCCGAATTCCTTGCAGAACTCGCGAGTTTCATCCTCGTCGTTTTGCGAGACGCCCCAGAACGTAACCTTGTCGCCGCCGTAAGCCTCATACAGGCGCTGAAGAAATGGAAACGTGAACTGGCACGTAGGACAGTTCACCTTGAAGAACGCAGCCAGCACAGGGCCGTTCTTGAGCGCGGCCGCCAGAGTTACTTCCTGCCCGTCCGTGGTTTTCAATGAAAACCCCGGAGCAGCCTTGCCAGGCGTCAGCACCGCCATCGGTTTTCTCCCAAATAGAAGATTCAGGTAGCCTTTCAGGCTCATACGAAATCCTACCCCAACCGGGTTAGATGTCCGAGGAAACGGGAGGATTCGAGTGCGAAAGCCTTACCTGCGGTGCGATTTCCTTACCGCTTCGCCGGCTGCAATCAGCAACGCTTCCCACACCGTCGCGAACGGCGGGGCGTAACACAGGTCGAGATGCAGCATGTCTTGAACTCGCATCCGCGCATGCAGGGCGACAGCTGCAGCGTCAATCCTCTTTGCCGCGCCCTCCTCGCCTGCCACCTGAAAGCCGAGCAGCCGCCCACCGTCTTTGTCCCAAACAAGCGCTGCGATAAGCGGCCTGCCGCCGAGGTAGGCAGCTCGCGAAATCGTATGGATGGTCACCGCGTCGGCATGAAAGCCGGCCGCATGGGCCTCCGCCAGGCTCAGCCCTGCTCGCGCGAGCTCCAGCTCGAAAACCTTAGTGGCTAGCGTCCCCACGATTCCATCGAAGCGCTCGTTGCCGCCCGCGGCATTTTCACCTGCCACGCGGCCTTGCTTGTTCGCCGTGGTGCCGAGGGGAAAGTAAACGGGGCGCCCGCTCACGAGATGCCGCGCCTCGACGCAATCGCCCGCGGCATAGATACCGTTCACGTTCGTCTGCATCCGATCGTCCACGATAATCGCGCCTGTGGTGCCGACGGAAACCCCCGCCGATTCGGCGAGTGCCGTGTTTGGCGTGATTCCCGTCGCAAGCAGCATGACGCCAGCCATTTCGATTCCGCCAGCATGGTGCGCGCATAATTCGCCGGAAGGTGACAAGGAGATCTCGGTCACGAGAGCATTCATTTTCAGAACTACTCCGTGCGCTTGTAAAACCGCTTCCAGTCGCTTGCTGATTTCAGGCTCGAAACCATTGAGCAGTTCCGGCGATCGCGTGAGGATCGTAACTGCGATTCCGCGTTGCGAAAATGCAGCCGCCATTTCGAGGCCAATGTAACCGGACCCGACGACCGCCGCTCGCGACGAGCGTTTTTCTTCCAGGAACGCGCGAAGGCGAATCGCCCCGTCCAAATCGCTGGAGGTGAAAACGCCAGGAAGGTCTGCGCCGGGAATCTTAGAAGTGGGTGTGCCTCCCGTGGCAACCGCGAGTTTGTCGTACGGAATTTCAATCGTTCTCGCGCCCGGCGCCTTGGTTTGTATGACCTTTCGTCCAGGCTCGATTGTCGTCGCTTCGTGTTCCAGGCGAACATCGATATTTCGCTTTTCGCGAAAGTATTGCGGCGTGTAAACGACCAGATCGTTGGCGTCGCGTACCTCGCCTGAAAGATAGTGGGGAAGCCCGCAAGCCCCGTACGAGACGTGCCGGCCCTTTTCGAGGACGGTGATATCGAGTTCGGGATTGCGCCGCCGGGCGCGGCTCGCCGCGCTCATTCCAGCGGCCACTCCCCCGACCACGACGAGCTTTTCACGCGACACTGATGCCTGCTCCCACGAAGCAAGCAATCGTAATCTAACGGATGGTCGAGTCAAGGAAAGTATTCAGCGGTCAACCCGTGCGCCTTTCAGCGCGGATTACATCCATGAGGCTTTTCTTCCCCGCCCAAATAGACTTGAGGTACTTCCAAACCTCCAGCGAATTGGGGCCGAACCAGGGAAGAAACGTATCTGAACCAAAGGCCTCCACGAGGCGATGTTCTGCAGGGCTTTGAGGAATCCGATTCCCGCAGCGTCCCGTACCTCTTGGGTTCCGTTGCTGAGAAGGTTTTCAATCACTTGAAAGACGGCAGGGAAGCGAGCGGTTTCATTTTTAGAGAAAGCATTCACAATAAAATGGGCGAAAACGGCGAGGTCGTTGTATATCCCGGCTTCCTCGTCGTTCCAATGGGCTCGATGACGCTGCCAGTCGGTCTGGATTTCGGGGCACGCTTCAAGCAGCATCGGCACTATCTGATCTTTGGTAATCATGGGAGAAGTTGATTTCAGTGGATGTGCCGCGTCTTGCGTCCAACGTAATCCATTAGCAGGTATTGGCCGAGTGTATAGGGAGTAGTGAAGTACGCCTTCCCGCGACAAATCTCCGTCACTTTTTGCACGAAATGCACCAGACTGTAGTCACTCGCGAGCATGAAAGTGTTGATCAGGATTCCAGCGCGCTTGCATTTCGCGACTTCTTCGAGGGTTTGCGTCACGACGAGCGGGTCGAGCCCGAAGGCGTTTTTATAGATGCGCCCGTCTTCGAGAGTCAGCGCCGACGGCTTTCCATCGGTGATCATGACGATCTGCCGCATGTCCTTCTTCTGCCGCGCGAGAATGCGCTGCGCGAGCTTCAAGCCTTCGCGCGTATTCGTGTAATAGGGGCCGACCTGCACGCGAGCCAGCTTTGAAAGCGGAATCTCTTCAGCGCTATCGTGGAAGAGCACGCAATGCAGTGAATCACCCGGATATTGCGTGCGGATCAGATGCGAGAGCGCCAGCGCAACGCGCTTTGCGGGAGTGAAGCGATCCTCTCCGTACAAAATCATGCTGTGGCTGCAATCCAGCATCAGAACCGTCGCGCAAGACGATTGATACTCGCACTGATGCACCATCAGATCTGGATAATCGAGTTCGACGGGAATGCCCGCGCCCGTCCGCTGCACGGCGTTGAAGAGCGTCGCGCTGATGTCCATGTTCAATGTGTCGCCGAATTCGTACTGTTTCGATGAGCCGCCCGATTCGACGCCGGTCGCGAGGTCGCGTGTATCGTGCCGCCCGAAACTGCTCTTGCCCAGCGATGCCAGCAAATCCTTGAGTGTTTTGAATCCCAGGAAATCAAGCGCTTTGTCGGTAATTTCAAATCGCGCCTCGACGTTCGGTTGCGGCGCTCCGATCTGTCCGCCCGGAGTCTCCGACGGCGGGGGAGTAATTCGCGCCGATTGCTGCTGTTCCTGCGAGATAAAACCTTCGTCCTGCATCCGCTGAATCAGTTGTTCGACGAGATCGCGCAATTCCTGATTTGTCGAGGGGTCGGGATTTCGCAGCAATTGCTCCATCATCTCCGGCGAGACCAGGTCGCCTTCTCCAAGGGCGCGAAGGATCGCGTCGCGCAGATCATCGAGAAAGTGCTTCCGCGATTCCTCTGGGTCAAATCCGTAAATACCATACGGCGATTCGAATCCGCTGCGCAGAAAGAAATCCGACAGCCGGTTCATCAGCTCCTGGAGGTCGATATCCTCCGCAGCGTCCGGGGCGTATTTTGAATATTTCGTGTATTTCATTGCAGTACCGCTTCCCGCTTAATTGAACTGCCTTTTCGGCGGCCGGCTTGATGAATCGCGCGGATCGCGTGGTTCCGGCGTCTTGCGAGCTTCGGCGTAAAATCCACGCTCTTCGGTGCGGCTGATTCGTTTCTGCGCCCAAAGCCCTTCCAGAATGAACTCCGCCGCGCTGGCTTGAATCGCCGAATCGTCTTTCGCGCTTACGCCCATCCCGCTGAGATTTTCGAAAAGCCCTTGAATTTTCTTGAGTTGGACGACTAGCTCCGAACTCGAAGCGTTTCCCGGAACCTTCAATTCTCCGCCCATCTCGAACCATTGCACCACGGGCTGAAAATTCACGTCGGGGAAATAGCGTGAAAATGTCCGTCCGGTTGCGGCGCGAATCAATTCCCGCGCGATATTCTCGGCTCCGCGCATCTCGCCTTCGTATTCAAGCTCAAACTTTCCGGTCATGGCGGGAATCGCGGCGTACACGTCGGCCACCCGCGCAACGATCGTCGAGTCGCGGTTCCGCGCGGCTCGCTGCTCCGCGCTGCTGAGCACGTTTTCGATCGCACTGATTGGCAGCCGCTGGCTGACGCCGGACCGCCGGTCCACTCGCTTGTCTTCGCGCGCCTGGAAAGCGATTTCTTCCACGATTTCACGAATGTATTGCGGCACTTCCAGTCGGCGCTTGCCTTCGCGCTTCACCCAGGATTCCTGGGCGGTTATCGACATGCCTTCGGACAGGCTTGCCGGATAGTGCGTTCGGATTTCGGAGCCGATTCGATCCTTCAGCGGCGTGATGATTTTTCCACGCGCCGTGTAATCCTCGGGATTCGCCGTGAAGACGAGCAGCACATCCAGCGCCAGCCGCATGGGATAGCCCTTAATCTGGATATCGCCTTCCTGCATGATGTTGAACAGTCCCACCTGAATTTTTCCCGCAAGATCGGGCAACTCGTTAATCGCGAAGATCCCGCGGTTCGCGCGCGGAAGCAGGCCGTAGTGGATCGTCAGTTCGTCGGAAAGATTGTGGCCTCCTCGGGCCGCCTTGATTGGGTCGATGTCGCCGATCATGTCGGCGATGGTGACGTCCGGCGTCGCCAGTTTTTCGACGTAGCGTTGCTCGCGCTTCAGCCATGCGATGGGCGTCGCATCGCCATCCGCGGCAATCCGGTCGCGGCATGGCCGGCATAACGGACGATGCGGATTGTCGTGGATCTCGCACCCTTCGATCACCGGAATTTGCGAATCCATGAATCCCGTGAGCGCTCTCACGATGCGCGACTTAGCCTGCCCGCGCAGTCCCAGCAAAATGAAATGATGGCGCGACAAAATCGCGTTAATAATCTGCGGAATCACGGTATCGTCGTATCCGTGCACGCCAGGGAAAAGCGGCTCATCCTTCTCCATTTTCTGGAGCAGGTTTTCGCGCAACTCTTGGCGCACGGACCGCTGCGCGATCTTTTCTTCGGACCACTGGCTGCGGCGAAGGTCGCCGAGCGTCTTTGGGTATGAACTCATCAGAGCGGCCATTCCTTGGAACCGGGCGGCGCTTCCCGCAAGCGAGAGCACCTGCAACCCATTATAGTGGAACGCAGCGGATGCCGATATCAGGTGTTTTGCGCACTAATTCAAGCTGTGGCCGTTTCCACCGGCCCGCCGGCGCACTCGTTCGTTGTTTGCGAGCTTGGGAAGGAGTTCGTTCATAATCGCAATGAGCGTTTGACGTCTCTGCCCCTCGCTCCGAGTTTCAAGCAGCGCTTGTTTCGCGCTGAGATCGAGCGGCAAGCGCGCGGCCATGCGGTACGCAAGCTGCACGGATTCTGCGTCGCGCTCCGCGACCCATGCTTCGCCGTAAAGTGCCTGGTGGCATTTCTGGAATACGCCGGTTAGCAAGGTCTCTTGTTCGGGATTCTGCGGTAAGCGATCGTCAGGTTGGTATACGACGATTCCTTCGTAGTAGGGCTGCTCATCGACAAGCTGCGTCAAGGCAAAAGGTGTGCGTCCTTCGGCCAAAATATCCATGCGCCCATCCGGATACTTTTCGATCTTTTGAACGATCTCCGCCGTACATCCAATCTTGGCCATGGCGTTCGCAGTTGCGATCGCCGGCGCGCCGCTTTCGGCCGCGAGAATCATTCCGAATTCGAGATGTTCCTTGAGGCATCGCCCGATCATTAGTTTGTATCGAGGCTCGAAGATGTGGAGAGGCATAGGCATTCCGGGAAGAAGAACGACGTTGAGCGGAAAGAGCGGTATGCGCGTTGGTTGCACGCCTTCCGTTTAACACATGCGCGCGTGCGGGTGCAATCGGGTGTTATTGCAGCAGGGTGAGCGCCGCCTGCATTTCATCGCGCGAATGCATGTCGCCCGCTTGCGAGGCGATTACAATCCCGTCCGAAAGCAGTTTACGCGCTTCTTGTTGCCGGCCGGTTCGTCCGAGGAGCTGGCCGTACTGGAAGTAGCCCGCGACGTATTCAGGATGCGCTTCGAGAAGCTTCTTAAAATGTTCGACGGCTGCGTCCTCGTCGCCGAGCTTGACGCATTCAAGCGCCAGGCCGTAACGTGCAAAGGCATCCGCCGGTTTTTGAGCTACGAATTGTTCGAGCATCTCCCGGCGAGACTTCTTGGCTTCGATCATAGTGGAAAGGCGTATTATATCGGGCTTGGCGCTGTGCGCCAACACTGCGAATCGTGCGGCACATGAGAGGACGGAACGATTCATGCCGAAAACGAGGACGACGAAGAATCTGAATCATGCCAAACCGGCGCCGAACTCAACGCGGAAGGCCGCCATGCCGGGCAAGCCAGTGAGTGCATCGCGTTCGGAGATTGTCGAAGCTGTGCTTCCCAACGACGCGAACCCGCTGGGCAACATGCTCGGCGGGCGCGTGATGCATTTGATCGACATTGCCGGCGCTCTGGCCGCACACCGCCATGCGAATAGCCACGTCGTTACGGCTTCGGTGGACTATATCGATTTCCGATTTCCGATCGAAGTGGGCGAGTGGATCGTGCTGAAGTCGAGCTTGAATCGCGTATTTCACACGTCCATGGAAGTTGGCGTAAAGGTATTTTCGGAGAATATCTTAACCGGAGAGCGTAAGCACACCAGCACCGCGTACGTGACTTTCGTTTCGATTGACTTGAACCGGCAGCCGCACGCCATTCCGCCGCTGATCCTGGAAACCGACGGCGACCGGAGGCGCTACCGCGAAGCCGGCGAACGCCGCCGCATCCGGCTAGCCATGCGTCACAAGCGTCCCTTCGACGATTAGGGCGAACGTCACACCCGACGCCGCGATGATGCAACCGACAAATTACTTGGGGTTGTAGCGCCGGGCTTCAGCCCGGCATGCCGTCCGGACCTTTCTCAGATGTTCAGGGGACAAAAGAGTGCGATTTCCTGCGGACCGTTACGTCGCCGATGGCGCGCCCGACGCCACGGGGACCACAGGCTCCGGCGCATACACGGGCGCGCGAGAGGTTATGCCTGCCTGAAACTGCCGGTACCACTGCACCTCGCTCGCGCGCTGCCACAGGCGCGTCCCGATCCAATACAGAATCATCAACTGGCCCAGCAGAGTCGCCGCCCAGATCGCGGCAGGTGGCAGAAGCGCCATCCAGATGTACAGTGCGACGCCGAATCCCACCCACGCCAGGACGCTGATCCGCAGGTAGAGCCAGAAAAGCGATCCGAAATTGCGCCACACGAGCCGCGCTGCGAGTCGGAGCGCGCGGTGCATGCGATATTCGTCGTTCGCGACGGCCATCACCTGCGCCATATCGAACCACAACCGTGCGCACATCAGCAGAAACAGAATCACCACCGCCGCCGCCTCAAAAAAATGTACGGATGCGAGCGGCGAGATGGCTCGTTCGTCGATGCTGCTGTAAATCTTGCTTGCGATCGCCCCGAGAATCGCGATTGGGATCAAGGCGATCAGGAAATAAATGAACAGGCGAGCGAAGCGCCAGAAATGATAGCCGCCTGCTTCGAAGAACATTCCCGCGGTCAGCCTTTCGTCACGATAGTAGGTGGCGAGGATGCCGCCGGTGACGAAGAGCATGAAGATGGTGAAGATCAGCGGCGATGCCATGGTGGCGTGATTACCAAACTCGAGAGGATGCGAAGGCAGTTCAGTGAGTTCGACAATCGCCGAAATATCGAAGCTCTGCACGAGCCGGGGCGCTGCGGCGAGGCTGTGGTTCAGAACCTCCCCAACGCGCGCGACAGGTCCGCGCACTCCGAGGAGCGAAAGAAAAAGACAAACAACAAAAATCCACCACACCACCCTCTGCCGCCGCCATACCAGCCCCGCGCCAGATGCAAATGTCTTGGGTTTCGCTATCGCCATGTCTCCGACTCCTCTCGTGCCGTCTGCCGCGCCACCTGCTCGTGTCTCGCTTCCCAGTTCGCGAAAATCAGCCGATGCTAACGTCCGAACACGCGGGGTTCACGTCAGCCACGCCGCCAATTGCGACATCCACTCCGTCACGAAAATCCAGATATTCGCGAGCTTGTGGGTGGCTCGCATGTCAGATCTCACGCTGTGGCTGTTATTGAAATAATTGCGATCGAGCCGCACCGCGTATTCCGGATCGATCTGCGCGGACACGACCTTCTCCGGCCGGTCGTACTCGTAGCGCACCCACCGGTCCCGTCCGTCCCAATGTTCAGTGGCAGTCTGACCATTTTTGAATTTGATCGTAACGTCAACGGGGAAAATGAAATCGCCGTTGCGATGCACCGTGACGTAGGTACGGTAGATCTGTCCCTGATCGCTCTCGCCGCGCTTCTTCTTTTCGTACCAGTTAATCCGGTCCGAATGAGCGTCAACGACGTTGTAATCCAGGATATTCGTGCCGGACACCGCTTGATTAAAGTATCCGCTCAAATCTTGGCCCGCGACCTCGGAGATGGTTTTCATGAAGTCCGTTCCTGTGGGATGCGCGAAGCGATAGCGCAAAAAGTACGTGTGCAGCGCCTCGCGCATCTTGTCTTCGCCGATCACTTTTTCAAGCGTCAGCAGAACCGTCGCCGTTTTCCCGTACGATACGGCGCCGTAGGAGCCGGAGTTCATGAACTTCCATGCCGGCCGCGTCAGCGGATCATCGTCTGGCTCGCTCAGATAGGACACTCGCTGCTCGTCATCCTCCGAGAGTTTGGCCCACGGAAAATTCAAGACCGACGTGTTTCTTCCATATAGCGCGTCCATCACTTTCACTTCGACGTAGCTGTTGATGCCCTCATCCAGCCACGCTTCTTCGAATTCGTTTGTAGCCACCATTCCGTACCAATATTGGTGCCCGAACTCATGTTCGAGCACGCCCTCCGGGAACATCGCGCCTTTGGGCATGTTCCAAGTGGTCCCTGCAGTAATTAACGTCGGGTATTCCATGCCGCCCGCGTCCAGCGCGCCGTGCGGCGGGTCAACCACGGTGATTCGATCGTATGGATAGGGCCCGATCCACTTATCGTAAAGCGTCAGCGTTCCTTTCAACGCTCCGAGGTACCGCGGAACCGTCGCCATGTTCCCGGGAGACATCAGCAGGTGAATCTTTACGGTTCCGGCGCTGCCGGTCCACGAGTCCTCCACGTCCTTGTAATGCGGACTCGCCGTCCACGAAAAATCATGAACGTCCTGGGAATGGTAGGTCACCGATTTCGTTCCGTCGGGATTGTTGACGCTCGAGATGAGATCGCCGCCCGCGCCCATCACTTCATTCCGAGGCACGGTAAGTTTCACGTCGAAGGTTCCAAAGTCCGCAAAAAATTCCGTCGTGGCGTGAAACTGGTGGCAGTTCCACGCTCCGTGCCACCACACGCCGACCTTAGGGAACCATTGCCCGACCATGTAAAAGTCGCGTTTGTAGCCGGTGCGTTCGAGGACTTCGGGAAGCACATCCTGAAACGTCATGCGGAATTGCACGGACGCCCCGGGCGCGACCGGTTTCGGCAGCGTAACTTGGAAGACCGTACGGTCATTTGTATTTTCGTCGTCCGGATGAATGAACTGCATTTTGCTCGTCAGGTCGCCCACGCCTTCCACTTCGAATTGGCTGACGGTGATCGAACCGTAGTGCTTCGGATCCCAGCCGGAATCGGCCGTTGTCCCTCGCGTGCCATTCAGCCGGACTTCGGTCATGAAGGTGGACTTCGGCTGGAATGCATTCAAATACAGATGAAATGGAAACGTGCTCTGCGGCTGGCCAGTAAGGTTTTTGTAGGTCAGCGTCTCGGTCGCCGAAATTGCATGCTTCGAGGTGTTCAACTTCGCGTCGATATCGTATGCCACGACGCGCGTCGAGAGGGGTTGCTGCCCGGAAGCCGGCTCTGGCGCTGCCGTGGGTTTTCCATTCCTAACGGCCTTCGTTGTACTCGCCGCTTGTGGCCATGCCACCGTCTTTGGCGCCAGGGATGCGGCTCGCGACCGCGCCGCGAGGCCAGCGCCTCCTACAGCCAAACCTATTCCAGCAACTCCGATGAGGAATATCCCCAGCCGGTTATTCCGCATACTGCCTCCTCGCTCTTCTCATACGACCGTGATGATGGACCTCAGGATCCTGTGAAGTGCGGACAGCATAGAATAGGCTTCTCATGCGCGCAAGCAATGTTGTGGCGGAGAGCCCTTCTCTCCCCGTGGCGGGCCGCGGGAATTCAGTGTCTGGCGGCAATCAAAAGTCTTGCGCGAGTCGTCACGAAGCTGGAACAATGCTTCATCCAAGGCGCCTCAACCCAGGAGCTGAATTTGTCGAGATCATTCAGGCCCGGTCCCCCGATCGCGGTGCCGCTTTCAATGTTGGTCTCAGTGCTGTTGGCGTTCGCGCTCTGTGCTCCGCCACCGCTAAATGCGCGGGATCAAACGCAGGCGCGAGCTCAAACGGTAGCCCAAACCCTTACCCAAACCATCGAGATCGATCCAAACGCCGCGACGCATCCGTTCCCGCACTTCTGGGAACAGATGTTCGGCTCTGGCCGCGCGGTTCTGAGCCTGCGCGACAGCTATCGTCGCGATTTGCGTGAAGTGAAGCAGGCTACCGGCTTCAAATACGTTCGTTTCCACGCAATCCTTGATGACGATGTGGGCCTGTACGACGAAGACGCCAGCGGGAAGGCGATCTACAATTTTTCTTACGTCGATCAAATTTACGACGGCCTTTTACAAAACGGCGTGCGCCCCTACGTCGAGCTGAGCTTCATGCCGAAAAAACTTGCGGCGCAACCCATCTACCAGGCGTTTTGGTACAGGCCCATCATCTCGCCGCCAAAGGACTGGTCGAAGTGGGGCGATCTCGTTTCGCATTTCGCGCAGCATCTGGTCGATCGCTACGGAATCGACGAAGTCTCGCAATGGTATTTCGAGATTTGGAACGAGCCAAATATTGATTTCTGGGCCGGCAGCCCCAAAGAGCAAACCTATTATCAACTTTACGACGAAGCGGCGCGTGCGCTGAAGAAAGTAAACCCGCGTTTGCGCGTCGGCGGTCCGGCTACGGCGCAAGCCGCCTGGGTGGATCGCTTCATTCGACACTGCGCCGACAACAATGTTCCCGTGGATTTCGTGTCCACGCATGTCTATGGCAACGACACGGCACAGAACGTTTTTGGCACGACCGAAAATATTCCTCGCACGCAGATGGTTTGCCGCGCGGCCCGGAAAGCCCACGATCAGGTACTCGCTTCCGCCCGACCCAGACTGCCGATTATTTGGAGCGAGTACAACGCGAGCTACTCGAACCAGCCCGAAGTCACGGACGCGCTTTTTATGGGCCCCTGGCTCGCAGACACGATTCGCCAATGCGATGGCCTCACGGACATGATGAGCTACTGGACGTTTTCGGACGTGTTCGAAGAGCAGGGGATCGTGAAGCAGCCGTTCTACGGCGGTTTCGGCTTGATCGCGGAAGATGATTTGCCGAAGCCGGTCTTTAACGCCTTCAAACTGCTTCACGAATTGGGCGATCGGCGAATCGCGCTGAACTCCGATTCAGCCCTCGTGACCCGCCGTGCCGACGGCACGCTGGTCATTGCAGTTTGGAACCTCTATTTGCCTGACGAACGAGGCGCGCCAAAGGACCTGACCATCGTCGTGAAAGGGATCGAAGGGAATCAACGGGCGCTCATCTCGCGTCTCGATGCCACGCACGGATCACTGCTCGATGCCTACCGGGCAATGGGAAGTCCAATCGATCCCACCCAGTCGCAGATTGAGTCGCTTCGACACGCCGCGGCGCTTCCGCCGCCTGAATCGAAACGCCTTGATCGCGGAAGATTGACGATCGAACTTCCGCCTCAAGGCCTCGCTTTGATCGAATTGCGGTGAGGAACTGCTGCCTCTTCTACTGACGCCGTGCCGGAGGGACGCGGCGGAACGTCGCTTTGCTCCATTTCCTGTTTGGATGATGGCTTGTAACTGTGGAACCCAGCGCGCTCCATTCCTCGCCGCGCTTCCGGGTTTTTCATGAAGGTGTCCCAAACGAATCCAGTCCGCGCATTTTCCGACATCACCAGGGTGATTCCGGTATCGATGCCGACCACGTCCGTGTCGTACCACTTCGTCAACGGGTTGAACGCATCCACGAATCCGTACCGGCACCATGCTTTCTCTCCGTACTTGTCCTTGATGTTCCGAAGGACCAGCATCGCCGGACCAGGCAAGAACGGCAGCGATCCCGCTGCGGCAGCCGGGGCTACCGTTCCGTCGATTGGCCCGGTTTTGGGCGGCCCGCCCCAGACTTGGTATCCTTTGTCTGAGTCCGACGCGGTAATTCCCCAGAGATCGTTGCTGTAATCGGGAAACTCTTTCGAGAGATCCAGGCAGAATCGCCGGTGTACGTCCGTCGCGATCACCGAATTCTCGAAGTAATCGGCATAGCGGTCGCGCTTGTGGCGGAAATCGAACCAGGCCTGTGAATATTGGTGGACGAACAACGGCGCGTACGAGCCGATGTAGTCGATGCCGTCAAATTCAAACGTCGTGCGCTTCCAGCCATTCCACGCGGCCGCCGGCAGCGTGTGCGTCGGCGAACCGAGACCCAGCAGATACATCATCATCATTTCGCTGTAATTGTCCCAGCGGTACGGCAGGAAGCCGGTCTCCGGCGTCCAGCCGTGTGGCAGGACGTCTGTGTCTTCCGAAAGCCAGTTCCAGTCGACACGGTCGAAAATGCGCGCTGCCAGATCGCTAATCTCGGAATGCGCGAAGAAGGCTTTGCAGGTCAGCACACCGCACAGCAGGATCGACGTGTCAATCGACGAGACTTCGGAATCCCACGTCCGCTCGCCAGTCTCGACGTTCGCCCAGTGGTAGTAAAACCCGCGATGCTGCGGCAGCTTGTCCCACATGAAACGAAGGCTCGCAAGCGCGCGCTCTTGCGCGAGCGTCCGCGAAATGAAGTGGCGCTTGACCCCGATGCACAGCGCCGTCAGGCCGAATCCCGTCGCAGCGATGCTGCCCACCATGTCCGGTGTTGGCGTGCGGACGTTGAAGCGGTCCTTCGTCAATCCGGTTTTCGGATTGGTCTGCTCCCAAAAATAGCGAAAATTAGCCTTTTCTAATGTCTCGAGAAATTGGTCGTCGCTATGCGTCAAGTGTGACGGCGGGGGAAGATTGAGGGCTTGGGTCGCCTGGATGTTCGGCGATAGCACAGGATGGAGAACGGCCGATCGGGCGAACGGAACGCACGCCATCGCACCGGCCAACCGTTTCAGCAGTTCGCGGCGGGAAATCTCATTCAAGGTGGGGTATTTACGGGCCACAGTGACAGTTTAAGAGTAAGCTTCTCGTGTGTCCAAGTTGAATGACCCGTAGGGCTACGATGAGTAAAGGGCGTTATCATCTTAGCAGGAAGCGTTGGGCATCTTGCGTAAGGTAACCTGAGGCCCTGACGGTGGTTTCGCCGTGCCGTTCACGCGCACGCGCATAGTTAGTCAAGTTGACGCCGCGCGCAACCATGATTAAAATTTTATCGGGTCATGCGAAGCGCGCGTTTTGGGGAGATTGCCGCGCGCGGGACGAGGGAGCGCAGAAGAACCTATGAATCCCAATGTTCTGCAGCAGAAGCGGCATCAGCAGATTCTCACGGATGCCGTGCGTGCCTACATTGAAACGGGAGAGCCTGTGTCGTCGCGGAGTATCGCGCGCCGCCATATCGAGCCGCTCAGCTCCGCCACCGTCCGCAACGTCATGGCGGACCTCGAAGATGAAGGCTATTTTTATCAGCCGCACACTTCCGCCGGCCGCGTTCCTACCGCAGCGGCCTATCGATTCTTTGTCGAGCAAGTCGCGGCTCAGGCGACGGCTAGTCCGGAGGACCGGCAGTGGATTCGCCGCGAGCTCGAAGCGGCGCAAACTCCCGAGGCTGTGATGGAGCGTGCCAGCCACGTCCTTGCCGCCGTTTCGCGGGGGCTGGGGATTTTTATCTCGCCGCCCCTCGCGCGTAGCGTCGTCGAGCATATCCGTTTTTTGCTTCTGCCGGACAATCGCATTCTCGTGGTTCTGGTAAGTGCGGGCGGGCTAACGCGCGATAAACTTCTGCGTCTCGAACGCCAGTTTCGCCAGGAAGATCTCGACCGCATCGCGAATTATCTGAATCGGCATTACACGGGCTGGACTCTTGAGGCCATGCATGCTGATCTTCGCGCGCAGGTCGAACGCGATCGCGAGCAATATGGACGTCTCGCGGGCGATGCGCTGCTGCTCTGCGATTCCGCCGTGCTTGGCGATGGCGGCGAACGAAAAATTTACGTCGAAGGCGCCGCGCAATTTGCATCGTCTCCCGAGTTCACCAATCAGGAACAGTTGCGCGAATTGCTTTCCGCGATTGAAGAAAAGGACCGGTTGGTCGCGCTCCTCAGCAACTGCATCGATGCTCCCGAGCCCGTGCACGTCGAGCTGGGCCTCGACCAGATGTCGAATGCCGGAAAGCATCTGGCGCTCGTCTCCGCCTCCTACACTTCGAACGACCAGGTCCAGGGAACGCTCGGCATTCTCGCGCCCATGCGCATGCATTACGAACGCGTGATTACGGCCGTCGCTTTCATGGCCCAATTTTTTTCCGAGAACGCAGAGGAGAGCAAACTCTCTTGAACGCTCATAAGCGTCATCCGCACGACCCGAACGATCCTGGCCCCTCCACTGGCGGCACGGCTGCTTCCGAAGGGGAAGTGACGGAGCCCGAGCTTGTCAGCGATACCTTGCCGGCCGATCAGGTCCAGAAACTGCTTGCCGAACGGCAGGAGTTGATGAACACCCTAGTTCGCCGCCAGGCCGATTTCGAGAATTACCGCAAGCGCATCGAGAAGGAACGCCATCAGGATCGCCATCGCGGCGTCGAAGCGCTGGTCGAGCAGTTACTTCCGATGCTCGACGCCTTCGACCGGGCTCTTGCCTCGCAGAGCGATTCGCCGGCCCCGGAATATCGGCGGGGCTTTGAGCTGATCCGTCGCCAGTTGTGGGACGCCGTTTCCAAGCAGGGCCTCGAGCGCATCGAGTCGGTGGGCAAGGAATTTGATCCGAATTTTCACCACGCGATTGAAAGCGTCGAGACGTCTGAGCACGCCGGCGGCATCGTAATCGACGAATTGCAGCCCGGGTACGTCTTCCATGGTCGCGTATTGCGTCCGGCGATGGTGCGCGTGGCCGTCGAGCCCGGCTCGAAATCCGCCGCGCGCCAATCGAATTGAATGCATTCTCTCGCGCGTCGATTAGGTTTTGTAGCGCCGGGCTTTAGCCCGGCATCCGCCCTGACCAAAATCGACGAATTGCACTCGTGCTCCTTTGCGGAGCGCTCCGGTCGTGGAAATAAACATTAGAAGGGGAACGCATGGCATCGAACACTCAACTCGATTATTACGAAGTTCTCGGCGTCGCGCGTGAAGCTTCCTCCGACCAAATCAAGTCCGCCTATCGCAAAGCCGCGTTGAAATGGCATCCGGATCGCAATCCGGACAAGCAAGACGCCGAGCACCATTTCCGCCAGGCCAGTGAAGCGTACAGCGTTCTCTCGGATCCTCAGAAGCGCACCATTTACGATCGCTTCGGCCATGCCGGCCTGGGCAACCGCGGATTCGATGCAACCGGCTTCAACTCATCCATCTTCGAGGAATTCCAGGACATCCTCGGCGACCTCCTCGGGTTCGACGGTGTTTTCGGCGGAGGGCAACGCCGCGGACGAGGCTCGCGCGGCCAGCGTGGCGCCGATCTCCGCTACGATATGTCGCTGACTTTCGAAGAAGCTGCCGCTGGAGTGACTTCAAAAATTCGCGTCGTGCGCCACGAAAATTGTGAAGCCTGCAATGGCACTGGCGCGAAACCCGGCACGGGAATGTCTACCTGCGCCACCTGCCGTGGCCGCGGCCAGATGGTTTTCCAACAGGGTTTTTTCTCGATCAGCCGAACGTGTCCGGCCTGCCAGGGCGCGGGCAAGGTGATTCGCGAGGCCTGCGTGACGTGCCGCGGGCAAGGCCGAATCGAACGCGAGCGCACACTCGAAGTCGGCGTGCCTGCAGGCGTTGATTCCGGCACTCGGCTTCGCATGACCGGCCACGGAGAACCCGGCGCCAACGGGGGAGGTCCAGGCGATCTCTATATCTTTCTCGAAGTGAAGGAACATGCATTTTTCGAACGCCGCGGCGCGGACTTGTACACCACGATTCCCATCAGCCTCACGCAGGCTTCGCTCGGCGCGAAAATCAAGATTCCGACGCTGCAGGGCGAAGAAGATCTCGACATCCCCGAGGGAACGCAGTCGGGCGAAATCTTTCGCAAGAGAGGGAAGGGTCTCCCCAACCCGCACGGCGGCCGGGGCGACCTCTACGTGAACATTCGCGTCGTGATCCCGTCAAAGGTCACGCGCGATCAACGCCGTCTTCTCGATCAGCTCGGCCAATCGCTGAAAGTCGAGAACAAGCCCGCCGAGCGTTCCTCCAGTTTCTTCGATAAAGTAAAGGACATCTTCGGGTAACGCTCGGAAGCTCTGCGGCTGCCGCCCGCTTCCGCCGTTTCCCGTATGTTTCGGCATCGCGTACAATTCCTCGATGCGACGCCGATTCTTTGTTGACCGCTTCGAAAACACGACAGCCGTTCTTCGTGGCGACGCCGCCGAACACCTTGGCCGTGTGCTCCGCGCCGAGCCAGGCCAACTCTATGAGCTAAGCGATGGCCAGTGCGTCTGGCTCGCTCGAATCGAGCGAGCTACGCTGTCAAAACGTGGCGACAATCGCATTGAATTTTCACTCGTCGAACCGGTTCCGTGCCGCGCCCCTTCGCTCGAACTGCATCTTCTCGTTGCACTCGTAAAATTCGACCGCTTCGAATTGTGCCTCGAAAAAGCCACCGAGCTTGGCGCGCACGAAATCGTTCCCCTCGCCGCCTCGCGCAGCGATAGACCCCTGATCGCCGCGGCAGCAAAGCGAAGCCAGCGGTGGCGAAAGATACTGATCGAATCCGCACAACAATCGCGCCGCCTTCGTCCGCCGATTCTGCGCGAAGTCGCAACAGCCGAGGACGCTTTCACCGAGTCGCGCGCGTCAACGAAAATTTTCTTCTCCGAACGGCCCGGCGTTCCCGCGATACGCGCAGTCTTGAAGAGCGTTTCAGCGGGTCGGAGTTTCAGCTCCGACATGATTGAAGCCTATACGAAGGGAGCTTTAGCTCATGAAGCCGCTGTGAACTCCGAGGCGGGCTCCGCTGCCATCGCCATCGGCCCCGAAGGCGGCTGGACGGACGCGGAGATTTCCGCCGCCCGCTCGGCAGGGTTCCTGGAGGTCTCGCTCGGCGCAAACATTCTCCGCACTGAAACAGCAGTCGCGGCAGCGCTTGCAATCGTTCGCTTCATTCTCGATCCGGACGGCTAGGAGCGGTTATTGAGTACGTGGTTGACGAACGGCCAAGCTGCTCGGCGAGCCAACCGGGGACAGCCAGCCCGAAAGGCGCGTGGTCCTAGGACTATCTGTTGTACGCTATGGAACACACGCCACCGGTATTCTTTACTCCGCGGCCATGACACAGGATAATTTCCGCGGATCACTCATGCTAAGCAGCGTCCGTTTTCCCGTGGGTCACCGGAGGGGGACGTTCACAACTACACGTGGACCGTTTCGCTCTCTGGGTTGCTTGCTTCTCGCGTTATTTCAATGCGAATGCCGCGCGTCAGGCAGAAGAATGTCAGTTCGCGGCGCATGAGAACGCAGGTGTTCACAACCGAGGCCGCTATACCAAGCCTGGGCGGCTTACGAGATTCGCAGGGAGAGATTATGAGACGTTCCGATTTAGTGAGGACTCCCGGTAAGGGCAAAACCCCCCGGACATCGCAGATTGTCTTCGGCGAACGCCAGCATTTGTTGCGCGTCCTCGATTCCGTCGAGCGCAGCGCGCTTCCTGCGGCGCGTCTCGAACAGGAGCGCCGCGTGATCGAGCAGCTTATTCACGCGCGCACCCAGGAGCTCAATCATATCAATGCCGGTTGGGACGAAAAGATCGGCGCCGTGCTCAGCGCCGAGGTCAAGCCGGAAATGCTCGATAGTCTTTCTCGCCAGGCGCCCAAGGAAGACTATTACCTGCTTCGCCTTATCAGCGAGCACCCGAAAGTCACGGCAAAGACTCTCGGCCGGCTTTCCCACCATCCGTATTCGGCGATACGCGAAAATATCGCGCGCCATCCAAATAGCGACTCCGCCACTCTTTCCCGCCTGAGCCGCGACCGCTCGCAGCCGCTGTGGTATCTCGTCGCCTTCAATCCTAACGCGCCCTCAGCACTGCGTAAAAAGCTCCAGGAGCGCATGCGCCGCCTCGGCGAAAAATCCGCCACGCAATAGAATTTCCACTGCCGCATCTCTCGCCGTAGGGCGCTGCTCGCGCTAGGTGTGTCGGCTGCCTGTAACGGCGTTGCGAACGGAGCCGTTTCCGGGCCACGGTGACCACGAAGTGCTGCGTTCTACATTGTCCGCATCATTCCTGCCCATGCCGCTTTATCTTCGTTCTCCTACCCCTGCGGTCGGGGCGTTACCCGCCGGGCTTCGCATTCTAGCCTCTTCCAGTCTCTAACTTCTAGAAAAAGACATATTGGCTCTTTACGGCTATAATTAACTCTGTAGATTGGCCCACAGGAGGGAGCCAATGCTGCCGCTGCATCTTCAGCCCGAAAGTCACATTCCGCTCTACGTGCAACTGCGCGATCAGCTTCGCGCGCTGGTCCATTCAGGCGAACTTCGCGACGGCGACCGCATCCCTGCGAGCCGCGAGCTTGCGATTCAGCTTGGCGTCCATCGCACCACCGTTGCGAACGCTTACGCTGAGCTCGAATCCGAAGGCCTCATTCGCGGGCACGTTGGGCGCGGCACGTTCATTTCCGCCATGACCGCCAAGCAATTCACTCCGCCGCCCCGCACTAACGGAAATGGCAACGGCGTCCGCTGGGAAGCCCTGTTCGCGGACGAACGTGGCGACGAAGTCCTCAGCCGCCTGATGCCTAGCATTCCTCCCGACGCAGTTTCTTTCACTACCGTGGGCCCTCCCGACTCATTTTTCCCTGTCGAAGACTTCCGCCGCTGCTGCAATCATATGCTTCGCAGCGAAGGCCGCCGCGTGCTCCAACTCGGTGCGACCGATGGTTACGAGCCGCTCAAGCGCGAGCTGATCGCCTTGCTTCGCAGCGAAGGATTGAACGTCCGCCCGGAGCAGCTCCTGATCACCGACGGTTGCCAGCAGGCAATCGATCTCATCTGCAAAGCTTTCTTGCGTCCGGGAGATTCCGTCGCGATTGAGAACCCGACCTATCCCGGCGCGATCGCCCTCCTCGGCAGCGCTCGGGTGCGCACCCTTCCGATCCCGGTGGAAACAGATTCTCAGCGCACGGGTCACGCGGGCATCGACCTGGCCGCGCTCGAATCGGTCCTGATGCAGAATCGCGTGAAGTTTCTTTTCGCTTCGCCTGACTTCCACAATCCCACGGGAACGAATCTCTCCGTCGCCGGGCGCCGCCGCTTGCTCGAAATTACGAGTCATTACCAGGTTCCCGTTATTGAGGACTCCATCTACGCGCGCATCCGCCTTCGCGGCAATTCCGTTCCCACGCTCAAGGCGCTCGACCGCGCGGGCAGTGTGATCCAAATTGACAGCTTTTCAAAAATTGCGTTTCCGGGGCTTCGCGTCGGCTGGTGCATTGGCGCGGAAAGTGCGATCGAACGCCTGCGTCTCGTGAAGCAGTCCACCGACCTACACACGGACCAGCTAGCGCAAGCTTCGCTTGCGGAATTCATGCGCCGCGGGTACCTTGCGCGTCACATCGCCAACATGAAAAAAGTCTATCGCAAGCGGCTCGATGCGCTCGAAGCCGCGCTCGAAAAGCATTTGCCCCCGCAAGCCGCTTGGACCCGGCCCGACGGCGGAATGGCCATCTGGGTCACTCTTCCTCTCGGATTCGACGCCGGGGAACTGCTGATTCACGTTCGCGAGCGCGGCGTACTTTTCGTTCCCGGGCGCTACTTCTATTTGCAGAATCCGCAGCCGAACACGCTGCGCCTTGGCTTCGCGAACTTGGACGAAAAGAGCATCGCTCGCGGCGTTCAGATTCTGGGTGAATCGCTCAAGATCGAGTTGCGCAAGCGCCAGCGTGGCGCGCGCCACGAAACGTTGGCTCGCGTCGCGCTAGTATAGGCGTTCGCCGCCTCGTCTCCGCTGTGTTTGTAGGGGCGCTGCTTGCTGCGCCCGGTTTTGCTAAGAGGAAAGAGGCTCCATGCTTCTGGAACCCAATCCGGCGAACATCTGCTTCGGCTGCGGAGGAGGCAATCCCCGCGGCATGAGGCTGACCTTCGAGCAGGACGATGAGGCTCGTTGCATTCGCGCTTCGATTCGTCTCGGTCCGGAATACCAGGGTGGCCCGGGTTTCATTCACGGCGGCGTGATTGCCTCAGTTCTCGATGAGGCGATGAGCAAGGTGAGCCGCTTCCGCTCAATTCGTGCCGTGACCGCCGAGCTCACCATCGAATACCTGAAGCCAGTTTCGGTGGACGAATTGCTGATCGTCGAAGCGCATGAGACCGAACAGAAGGGAAGAGTGCTTCATCGCGTCGCGGAGATACGAAGTGAAGAGGGCGCGATTCTCGCTCGTGGGCGCGCCCGATTCATCGAAATCGGCCCGCGCGAAGATGGCTCGGAACCCGCATCGCAGCGCGCTCGGGAGGCGATGGGGAATCATAATCCATGAGGCGAGTGCGCGTAAGACGTGATCTTGCTGTATCCTAAAATTGCATCGTAAGGGAGATTTCACATGGACCTGATGAACAACAATCTCTGGCGCGTAAAAGTCGGCTTGGCCGAAATGCTCAAAGGCGGTGTGATCATGGACGTCACCAACGCCGAGCAAGCCAAAATCGCCGAAGACGCGGGCGCCTGCGCCGTCATGGCACTCGAGCGCGTGCCGTCCGACATTCGCAAAGAGGGCGGGGTCGCGCGCATGGCCGCCCCGCGCATCATCCGCGAAATCATGGACACAGTTTCGATTCCCGTCATGGCCAAAGTTCGCATCGGCCATTTCGCCGAGGCTCAATTGCTCGAAGCGCTCGAGGTCGATTACATCGACGAAAGCGAAGTGCTCACTCCCGCGGACGAAGAGCACCACGTTTGGAAGCACGGCTTCAAGGTTCCCTTCGTCTGCGGCGCGCGCAATCTAGGAGAGGCTCTCCGCCGCATCGCCGAAGGCGCAGCCATGATTCGGACCAAGGGCGAAGCAGGCTCGGGGAATATCGTCGAGGCCGTGCGCCACATGCGGACGATCGTCGGCCAGATGAAGCGCCTCACCACTCTCGGCGAAGAAGAACTTGTGCACGAATCCAAAGAGTTGGGCGCGCCGTTCGAGCTTGTCGCGTGGATCGCCAAGCATGGTAAGTTGCCCGTGCCAAACTTCTCGGCAGGCGGCATCGCCACTCCGGCCGATGCATCACTGGTCATGCAACTCGGCGCGGAAGCGGTTTTCGTCGGCTCCGGCATCTTCAAGTCAAGCGATCCGGCGCAGCGCGCCCGCGCCGTCGTTAAAGCAACCACGCATTATAAGGATGCCAAGATCGTCCTCGAAGCGTCCGAAGAGCTTGGCGAAGCGATGAAGGGCCTCGACATCCGCCAGATGGAAGAAAAGGATCTCCTGCAGACCCGCGGCTGGTGAAGTCCTGACGACAAGGCCGCGTTTGGATTTCGTGGGGGAGTTGCCTGTTTACCCTGACGCAGGAAGGGCTGTGCCCTCTTTCTCCAGATCAGAATACAGTTATGAAAATCGGAATCCTTGCCGTCCAAGGTGACTACGAAGCCCACGCCAAGACCCTCGATCGCCTCGGCGTTGCGCATACCTTCGTTCGAGGCCCCGACGATCTCACCGGACTCGATGGCGTCATTCTCCCCGGCGGCGAAAGCAGCACCCACGTGAAAGTGATGACCGAGGAAGGACTCTGGGACGCACTCAAGCAATTCGCGGCAAATGGCGGTTCATTCTTTGGCACTTGTGCCGGAGCGATTCTTCTCGCACGTGAAGTTCGCGGCCCCGCGCAGGATTCGCTCGGCCTTCTCAATATTTCTGTCCTGCGCAACGGTTACGGCCGCCAGCTTGCGAGCGACGTCCATTTCGGAAAATCCAAGTTGCGGGAAAAGCCGCTCGAAATGGTATTCATCCGCGCACCGATTATCGAATCGGCTGGGCCCAACGTCGAAATCCTCGCGGAAGATGGCGGCCATCCAGTCTTCGTCCAACAGGGACGCATTCTCGCTTCGACGTTTCACCCTGAGCTGACCTCGGATACTGCCGTGCATGAACATTTCCTCTCGCTTGTCCGTAGCCGACCCTAAAGCAATCCATTCGTTGTTCCCCAGCGTGGCCAACCGCTGTTGCTTCGCGGTCCGCCTTCGCGGGAAACTTTGGCTGTAATAACTGCGCGGGTGCCAGAAGATACCACGGACGCGCTGGCCTCCAACTATTCGAGGAACTTGGCGCATCTAAATTAAGGAATGAAAAAACGCCGCCCGCAGCAGCTCAAAAAAGTTCTGTTCGTTTGCGTCGGAAATGCATGTCGAAGCCAGATGGCTGAGGCGATCGCGCGCCGCATCGCCCCGGATATCATTGACCCGTTCAGCGCCGGCGTTTCGCCGCTTGGCTACATCGCTGAAGCAACGCGCGACGCGCTGCTTGAACGTGGCATCGAGCTCGGCAGCCAATTTTCAAAAGGGCTGCGCGACGAGTCCCTTCCACTGCTTCCCGATTTGACTGTCAACATGTCGGGGATGCCCGCCAAGTTTTCCTTCGCTGGAAGACGCATGGAAGATTGGCCAGTTGACGATCCCTTTAACGGCGATCCTGCCGCCTTTCGCCGGGTTCTCGATGATATCGAAACCCGCGTCAGCGCGCTTGCCGACCGTCTTCGCTACGAAAACATCGAAGAGTCGTTGCGTTCCGCCTAAATGTGTCTCTGACCCGCCGCACGCATCGCTCAGGGCTTGCGTCTGGCTCGTCGTGTATGAGCTTGACACGGGGAGGTGGCCAGCGTATAGGTTAGCGTGCTGATAGAGTTCAACTCGGAAATTCCGCTGAAAACGTAATTTCTGGTTAATGTTTTTCCGGCCTTTCGGGCTGCATCTAATCCTAATCATTTCTGGGAATTTTCTCGATCACAAGTACTTCACAGGGAGGAAAAGCATGTTGAAGCGGACGTTTGTTGTGTTGGCTTTCGTGTTTACATTTGCGTTGGGTTTGGCCTTGCAGGCGACTCCTGCATGGGCGCAAGACCAGACTTATTACACATACGTTTCAGAATGGGCTGTCCCGCGTGCCCAGTGGTCGGCCTTTGAGAAGGCGCGCGATCAGGCCAACTCGGCCATGCAGCACTTCGTCTCGGACGGGACCATTGTTGCGTGGGGCAGCGATGACGTCTACGTGCACACCGCGGAAGGCTACACGCATGCGGACTTCTTCGTTGCCACCAGCAGAGCCGGCATCCTGAAGGCGCTCGATAACTTAAGGCCAGGCGCTACCGGTGGCGCGTACACTTCGGTGACCAAGCACGAGGATTTCTTCATGCACACGCTGCTTCACGGCGGGAAGACCTCGTCGGGGGCTACCGGGTACATTAGGGTCACTTTCTGGCAGGCCAAACCGGGCGAGGGAGAGGCGCTGGTCGATGTTGTGAAGAAGTACGTTCAGCCCGTCCTCGACTCGGAAGTGGCCGACGGTACTATCCTGATGTACAACTTCGACGAGCAGGACATCCACACCGCCGCGCCGGGAGGGTACAACCTCGCGATCGTCTATCCAAACGCTGAAGCAATGGACACGGCTTATAGCCGAATGATGGCCGGTTCGAAGGAGAACCCGGCGGTTGGGCGGGTGATCTCTGACCTCACGGTCACCGAAGCACACCGCGACAGCCTCGGCAAAATCACAGCTTACGGACACAAATAGGTACACCCGTGTGCCGGACGGATTCTCGGGGGAGGCGCTTGCCTCCCCTGAGAATTTAATTCTGAAGGTCGAGACACGCCGATCCACGTTCCCAAACCGGCTGCTGCGAATTCCTCACACATAAAGTTTCTCGCAGCCGCCGCTGATGGCCGGAACGATGGAAATCTCCGATCCGGCGGAGATGTGGCTGGCAAGTCCGCCGGTGTATCGGATATTCTCGCTTCCGATGAAAATGTTGATATGTTCGCGAATCTGTCCTTGCTCGGTGGCAAGGCGATCGCGCAGGCCGGGGTAGAGTATCCAAAGGGCGGACAATGCGTCTGACAAGGTTGCGGGTGAGCGGTCGATTTCGACTTTGCTGTGCCCACCAGTAAATTGGCGCAGGGGACCCGGAATGTGAAAAGTCACCGGCACGATTACCTTTTTATTTTTGGGCCCGACTTATTTGTTCGGGCCGGCGATTTGTTTGCGGCGAGAGATTTCGGTCGACCTGAAGTGGCGCCCGAGGATTTAGGTAATGTCAGGCGTGAGCCGGCAGAGGTGTCCTCGAGGACCGCACTGCGAACGCACACGATTGCCGGCAATCCATCGAGTATCTTTTGCCACGTCTTGCCTTCATCGCGCGAGCCGAAGAGCTGCCCGCTGCGAGTGCCGAAGTAGAGGCCGACCGGATCGAATGAATCCGCTGTCAATGCATCGCGCAAGACAGTCTCGTAAGCCCCTTTTTGCGGCAAGCCACGACTGAGCGGTTCCCAAGAAGCGCCCGCGTTGCGCGTTCGATAAACGCGCAATCTTCCATCGCACGTGCAGCGAAACTCGTCGGACTCAACGGGAATGATATAGACGCACTCCGAGTTTTTCGGGTGCACGATCATGGCAAAACCAAAATCCGACGGCACCTCGTGAGCAATATCCATCCAGTTTTCCGCGCGATTGTCGGAGCGATACAAGCCCCAATGATTTTGCAAGAAGAGGCGTTCGGGATGAGCGGGGTGCATAGCGATCTTGTGCACGCATTGCCCGAACTCGGGGTACTTGCCGGGCATGAACACAACGCGGACGCCGCGATTTTGCGCCGTCCAGGTGAGGCCGCCATCATCGGTTCGATAGACGCCCCCGGCTGAGATTGCCACGTACATGCGCTGCTTATTGGCTGGGTCGAGCAAAATGGTGTGCAGCGCCAGCCCTCCGTTGCCCGGCATCCAGCGGGGCCGGTGCGGGTGATCGAACAGGCCGCGCACCAACGACCATGTTTCCCCTGCGTCGCGGGTTTCGAAGAGCGCGGCAGGTTCCACGCCGCAGTAAAGCACGTCAGGTTCATCCGGGTGGCCGGGCGTTATCTGCCAGATGTTCTTCAGCGAAACGCCGCTATCGGCGGGAAAGCGAATCGGGGCTTCCTGGGGATTGGTCCAACTCTTTCCGAAATCGTCAGTGGAACGCAACATCGTTCCCCAATAATTTTGTGTCGACGCCCATATGCGGCGTTGGCCGCCGCGGCCGTCATAGGCCATCGCGTAAACGGCATGCCCGTGGAAATACGGGCCGCCAACTTCCCAACGGGTGCGGCGAGCGTTGGAGCGGAGGAAGAATGCTCCTTTGGTGGTTCCCACCAACAAAAGAAAATCTCCGCGCTTGACACGAACGTGCCGCACGTCGTGCAAAAACGTGGTTCCGGGCGCTTTGCGATCCACACCGGGATCGGCGGAAACGATGGCCCCCGATTGAACGGCTTCCAGGGCTGCCTGCACTTCACTGGCGCGTTGATATCGAAGCGATGGCTCCTTAGTCAGGGAGCGCTGGATAACGGCCCACAGGCCGGGGGGCACTGGAGGGCCCAACGGCTTAAGCTGTTCGTGCATGATGGCCGAACTGATCTCAAATCCAGTGCGTCCGTTAAATGGCAGCCTCCCGGAAGCCGCTTCGTAAAGGACAACTCCAAGGGACCACAGGTCACTGCGGTAGTCGGCTCCCTCGCCGCGCAAAACTTCGGGCGCCATGTACGGCAAAGTGCCGCTGACGGTGGATGCGTCCTGCATCGTTCCGCTCTGCATCGTTTCAAGAGAACGCGTGGCGCCGTCGAATGTCTTTCCTCCAACGCGTTTTGCTAAACCGAAATCGAGGACTTTCACCAGACCGTCAGACGTGACGACGATATTCGCGGTCTTTAGATCTCGATGAACGATACTCCTGTCATGAGCGCGGGCGAGTGCGCTGGCTATCTGAACGCCATACCTGAGGACTGACTCCGCCGGCAGTCCCGCATCTCCGCTCATCGCGCGCAGAGACTTGCCCTCAACAAATTCCATTACGATGTAGAGCTCGCCGTCGGTCTCGCCAACTTCGTGGATGGTGCAGATGTTCGGATGGGCGAGAGACGAAGAAGCGCGGGCCTCACGGAGCAGATTCTGGCTTGCGGATGAATCCAGGCGAACGTCCTTCTTAACGACTTTCAACGCCACGTCGCGATGCAAGACTTCGTCGTGGGCGCGATAGACGACGCCCATTCCGCCTTCGCCAATCTTCGCCAAGACGCGGCAATGGCCAAGCACCTGACCGATCACGGAGCGCTCCTTTAGCACCCCATGCTAGGCTGTGCCTGAACGCGCGTCAATGCGTCCCGGAGCGCGATGTCGGTAGCACATGATATGTCCGGTCGAGATAGCACATGAAATGTCCGCTTTTGTGGCGAGGCTTGAGGTAGAGGTGTCTGCCGGAGGCAGGCATGCTTTTCTACCCGGAGTGCGCCGTGGAGCGG
>JBOGNE010000041.1:0-126200 GCA_050747005.1 Candidatus Acidiferrales bacterium | reverse complement strand
CCTTTGGATTATTCTTGGAAAGCACTTTCGTGATCGCCGCCGTCAAAGTCGTCTTGCCGTGGTCGATGTGCCCAATCGTTCCCACGTTCACGTGCGGCTTGCTGCGCTCGAATTTCTCCTTCGCCATGCTCTCAACTCCTCCGCGTTAGCGCCGTACTCGATTCAGTGGATCAAGAATTGCCGATTGCTACCTAGTTACTTTCCCCGTGGTCTTGGAAATAATTTCTTCCGATACGTTCGCGGGCGCTTGCTCGTAATGCGAAAAATGCATCGTAAAACTTCCGCGACCCTGCGTGCGGCTGCGGATTTCGGTGGCGTACCCGAACATCTCCGCCAGCGGAACCCGCACGTTGATGATTTCGGTGCTGCCGCGCGATTCCCGTCCTTGCAATTGCCCGCGGCGCGAGTTCAGGTCCGCGATCACCGGGCCCATATAATCTTCGGGAACAACCACTTCAACGCGCATAATCGGTTCGAGCAACTTCGGGTTGGCGCGCTTGCAAGCGTCTTTGAAAGCCATCGAACCCGCAATTTTGAAGGCCATTTCAGAGCTGTCCACATCGTGGTAACTGCCGTCTTCAAGCACCACCGCGCAATCCACCATCTCGTACCCCGCGAGGACGCCTGTTTCCATGGCTTCGCGCACGCCGTTTTCGATGGGCTGGATGAATTCCTTGGGAATCGCGCCGCCAATCACCTTGTCGATGAATAGCAGGCGGTGCTCCTTGTCGAAATGCCATTTCCCGCCCTTGCCCGCCACCTTCTTGGCCAGCTCGTCGATTTCATCGCTGGACATTTCGTGCATGTCCTCGTGATCGGCATTCGGGAGGGGATGCACCGACAGCTTGGCGTGCCCGTACTGGCCGCGCCCGCCGGTCTGGCGAATGTATTTCCCTTCGCCCTCGGCGACCCGCAAAATCGTTTCGCGATAAGCCACCTGCGGCCGGCCGACGTTGGCCTGCACGCCGAATTCGCGCATCATGCGGTCAACGATGATCTCGAGATGCAGTTCGCCCATCCCGGAGATCAAAGTCTGGCCTGTGTCGTGGTCGGTGTGGACGCGGAACGTCGGGTCTTCCTGCGCCAGCTTTCCAAGCGCGGTCCCCATTTTTTCCTGATCGGCTTTCGTTTTGGGTTCGATGGCTACGGAGATAACCGGGGCGGGAAAGTCGATAGATTCGAGCACGATCGGCTTGTCTTCGTTACAAAGAGTGTCGCCCGTCGTGACGTTTTTGAGCTGACAAGCGGCAATATCGCCGGCTTCAATCGACTCGATTTCCTCGCGCTTGTTGGCATGCATTCGCAGCAAGCGCCCGATACGCTCGCGCGTTTTCTTCGTTGAGTTGTAGACCGATTCACCGGTTTTCAAAACACCTGAATACACGCGAATGAACGTGAGGTGGCCGACGTAAGGGTCGGTCATAATCTTGAACGCCAGCGCTGCAAACGGCTGATCGTCCGCAGGGCGCCGCAGGATTGGCTCATCCGGGTTGTTCGGATCGGCGCCTTCGACCGGCGGCACATCCACGGGAGACGGCAAGTAATCGATCACTGCATCGAGCAACGGCTGAACGCCCTTATTTTTAAACGCGGAACCAGCCAGGACGGGCACGAGCTTCAGAGCAATCGTAGAGCGGCGAATCGACGCGCGCAGTTCGGCCGGATCGAGCTTATGCTGTTCGAGATACTTCGTTAGGATAGCGTCGTCGTGCTCGGCGATGTACTCGACCACCTTCTCACGATGTTCCTTGTAGAATTCTGGGCTCAACTTCGAGGCTTGCACCGCCGTCTCGAGTTCCGGCCGGGTCTTCAGGAAGGCGGCGTCCCACAGTTTTTCGAGCGGCAGAATTTCATATTCCGCGCCTAGCGTTTCATCCTTCCAGATGATGGCTCGCTCTTCGATAAAGTCCACTACGCCGATAAAGTTGTCTTCCCTGCCGATGGGATATTGGACGGGAACGGGGTGCGCTGAAAGCCGCTGGCGCATGGTTCGGACCGAATGATCGAAATCCGCGCCAATGCGATCCATCTTATTGATGAAGGCAATGCGCGGGACTCGATACTTGTCCGCTTGGCGCCACACGGTTTCCGACTGCGGCTGGACGCCCGCAACGGCGTCGAAAATCGCGACCGCGCCGTCGAGGACGCGAAGCGATCGTTCGACTTCGACTGTAAAGTCCACGTGGCCGGGGGTGTCAATGATATTGATGCGGTAAGTCTTGTCGAAGCGCTTCCAGGACGCAGTGGTGGCAGCCGAGGTGATGGTAATGCCGCGCTCGCGTTCCTGCTCCATCCAGTCCATCACCGTGGTGCCTTCATGCACTTCGCCGATCTTGTAGGTGACGCCTGTATAGAAAAGGATGCGCTCGGTCGACGTGGTTTTCCCGGCGTCGATGTGCGCCATGATCCCGATGTTGCGGATCTGATCGAGTTGTACTTGGCGTGCCATGTTTCAAAATCGAACCGCGCTATCCGCTCCCGCTTACCAGCGTTCTTTTGCGAACGCCATGTGTTTACCAACGATAATGCGCGAAGGCCTTGTTGGCCTCCGCCATGCGGTGCACGTCTTCCTTCTTTTTTACGGCTCCGCCGCGCCCGTTCGCGGCTTCCATGATTTCTTCGGCCAGCTTGTCGGTCATCGACTTGCCCGAGCGAGTCCGGGAATACAGCACCAGCCAATGAATCGCGAGAGACTGCTTGCGGAATGGATTCACTTCCACCGGCACCTGGTAGTTCGCGCCGCCGACGCGCCGCGACTTGACCTCAAGCATTGGCTTGCAATTCTCGATGGCTTTCTTGAACAGCTTGAACGCATCGTCGTTGGACTTCTTCGCAACCTGGTCCATAGCATTGTAGAAAATCGTCTGCGCCGTCGAGCGCTTCCCGTCGTACATCATGCTGGAGATAAACTTCTGCACCAGGTCGCTGCCGTAAACCGGATCGCCTGGAATCTTGCGGCGAAGAACCCAACCTTTGCGTGGCATCGTTCCGTTCTCCTACTTCTGCGCGGCTTTGGGCCGCTTAGCGCCGTATTTCGAGCGCCCTTGCTTGCGGTTTTCAACGCCCGCGGCGTCGAGCGTGCCGCGAATAATGTGATAGCGAACGCCGGGGAGATCCTTGACGCGGCCCCCGCGCACCAGCACGATCGAGTGTTCCTGCAAGTTATGGCCGATGCCGGGAATGTACGTGGTCACTTCCGCGCTGTTGGTGAGCCTGGCGCGCGCCACTTTGCGCAACGCCGAGTTCGGTTTCTTCGGCGTTTGCGTGTACACGCGAACGCAAACTCCGCGCTTTTCCGGACATCCTTCAAGAGCCGGCGACTTTGTTTTCGTCCGGATTTTTTCCCGGCCGTACTTCACGAGCTGTGAAAACGTCGGCACGCTTTTCCTCCGTGCGCAAACCTTCGCATCGCCGGAATTCCACGCGCGGCAAATTCGCCCGCGCAAAATTCTGCGGGTGAATGAACGGAAAAGGTCGCCAAAACCCGAAGGAATCGCTCAGGTACTCCGCGCGGACGCTTCACCCCGAGGAGTGAACTGCATCTGCTTACTGCGGAGAGGCTCACACGGCTTTGCGGGGCTGGCGCCCCATTTCGGCCGCTCTTTCTCGCCCCGTTCCGTCATTCTTTGTTCCGGGGCCGAAAGACTTCCCTATCACCACCGAGGCCAATGACCTCAGGACAACCGCGTAAGTATATGAAAAACAAAGTGTGGTGTCAACTTGAAATGGATGGGTGTTGGAAATGACCGAGAAAAACTAGCTCGGCAACTCCAAAGCGGACCTAGGACGAGGGGGGGCGGGGCCGGGGAGGGCTGTTTCGGCTGCGACGCCGGATTCCGCGGTAACGCCTTGGCGCCGGTGACGATGTTCAAGGCTGGCGCGGATGAAAGCGGCGAAGAGCGGATGCGGAGCGAGAGGCTTGGATTTGAATTCGGGATGGAACTGGCAGCCGACGAACCACGGATGGTCCGGCGCTTCGACGATTTCGACGTAGACGCCATCCGGTGTGCGGCCGGTAATGTGGAAGCCCGCGCGCGTTAGAGTCTGTTCGTATTCGCAGTTGAATTCGTAACGATGGCGATGGCGCTCGGAAATTTCGAGTTGGCCGTAAGCTTTCGCGGCAAACGAGCCCGGTTCGAGCTTGCAGGGCCAAGCGCCCAGCCGCATCGTGCCACCCATTTCGTCCACGCCGAGAAGTTCGCGCAATTTGTAGATCACGCGATTGGGAGTCGAAGGATCGAATTCTGTGCTGTCGGCGTGCGAAAGCCCAGCAGCCACCCGCGCGTATTCGATAGTGGCGCATTGCATGCCAAGACAGATTCCGAAGAACGGAATTTTCTTCTCGCGCGCAAACGTGATGGCATGGACCATGCCCTGAATTCCGCGCTTGCCGAATCCGCCGGGAACGAGAATGCCGTCGGCGTGACGCAAGCGGCGCTCAGCGGCGGCAAGGGAGTCAATTTCTTCCGCTTCGATCCATTCTATCACCACGCGCTGCCGGCTCGGCAGGCCGCCGTGCGCCAGCGCTTCGCGGAGGCTCTTGTAGGCATCCTCAAGCTGAACGTATTTTCCAACCACGCAGATGTGAACTTCGCCCTGCGGATGTTCGAGCGTTTCCAGCATGGCCAGCCAGCGGCTCAGATCGCGCGGCGGCGCTTCGATATGCAGCAAACGCAGGATCTGCTCATCGAGACCTTCTGCCGCCAGCGACATCGGGACTTCGTATATGTTTCCGACGTCCGGCGCGGAAATCACGCACGCTTCGGCCATATTGCAGAAAAGCGCGATTTTTGCCTTGAGGTCGCTGCCAAGCTGGCGGTCGCTCCGGCAAATCAAAATGTCGGGCTGGATTCCAAGGCTCAAAAGCTCTTTCACGCTGTGCTGGGTGGGCTTGGTTTTCAGTTCGCCCGCGGTCGGAATAAACGGAACGAGCGTGAGATGAATGAAGAGCACGTTGTCCGCCCCAAGCTCGAGCCGCATCTGGCGAATGGCTTCGAGAAACGGAAGCGACTCGATGTCGCCAACTGTGCCTCCAATTTCGACGAGAACCACGTCCGCGCCGACCGCCACTTTGCGAATCGCCGACTTGATTTCATCGGTGACGTGCGGAATCACCTGCACGGTCTTGCCGAGGTAATCGCCGCGACGCTCCTTGGCGATGATGGACTCGTAGATGCGGCCGGTGGTCCAGTTGTGGTCGCGCGTGAGCGGCGTGGACGTGAACCGTTCGTAATGGCCGAGGTCGAGGTCGGTCTCCGCGCCGTCGTCAGTGACGAATACTTCCCCATGCTGGTAGGGGGACATCGTGCCGGGGTCAACGTTCAAGTAGGGATCGCACTTCTGGAGGGTGACTCGAAGGCCGCGGCTTTCCAGGAGGCAGCCGATCGAAGCCGCCGCCACGCCTTTGCCGAGAGAAGAAACCACGCCGCCCGTGACAAAAATGTATTTCGGGGCGGTCCGCAAGATGGGTGGCGTTCCTCCTGCCTTCACTTCGCTCAGGCCGAGCCGATGAGATCAGCGTACTCAGCATTATGTTCAGAAACGAAGCGCGTGTCAAACGGCGATTTCAAAATTGAATTTAGCAGAGAGCTCGCGCATAAATTCAATTTTCAAGATACTAATGGAAGATGCCAAGAATGACGGAGAGGTTTTCAGGTCGCTAGCTAGAATCAGGATGCGGCGCGGTCTTGTAAGAGTTTCTCGACGCGTTCCACATCCGCGCGAACATCCACACTGACCGCATCGTAGTCTGATTCCACGACCCGGATCCGAAATCCGTTTTCGAGCCAGCGAAGCTGTTCGAGTTGCTCGACACGCTCGAGTTCGCCCGGCGGCAGCGTGGGGAACTCGAGAAGCGCGTCCCGGCGAAAGGCGTAAACGCCGATGTGCTTCAAGTGGCGCGCGGCGACCGTCGCGCCCGTGTCTCTCACCCACGGCACGGGCGCGCGGGAAAAATAGAGCGCATTGGAGTCGAAGTCGAGCACAACCTTTACGATGTGGGGGTCCATGATGTCGTTCTGCCTGGTGATGGCCGCGCACGGCGTGGCGATTTGGATTTCCGGGTCGTCGACCATGGTCGAAACGACGGCGTCAATGGTTGCGGGATCGATCAGGGGTTCATCGCCCTGAACGTTCACGTAAATTTCCGCGGGCACATGCACCGCGACTTCGGCCACGCGGTCGGTGCCGGTTTTGTTGTCCGCGCGGGTCAGGATCGTTTCCCCGCCGAATTTCCGTACCGCCTCGATGATGCGATCATCCTCGGTGGCGACCAGCACGCGCGGCTGGCTTTGCGCGCGGCTGGCTCGCATAACTACGTGCTCGATCATGGGCTTGCCAGCGATTGTGGCTAGCGGCTTGCCGGGAAATCGCGCTGACGCATATCGCGCGGGTATTACCACCAGTACCTTGTGGGCTGTCGAAGCAATCATGGATTCCTGATTCCTTTGATGATTTCGCTGGGCCTGGGAGTTACAACCTTCAGATTCAGCAGAGATTGCCGGCTGTGACAGGACGGCGCGAGCTTGGGAATCCGTGAAACTGAGAGAACTCATAACGACGGCGAGTAGCGGTCGGCGGGCACGGCATGCTGTGCCCCTACAAATTCCTGGCGGTTGCAGTTATCCAAAGTGGCTACTTCCCGCCGAATCCTAGAAAATTCTAACACGAAGCGAAGAGATGAGGCGCGCCGACACGCACAAAATTACATCACGAATCTCTTGCTTTGGAAAAAGCGAGTGATAGAATCCGCTTTAGAGAGTGATAGCCGCGGCCCAGCCTACGATCCGCGGCGTTTTGGGGGATCTGTGGTGGGAGACCGCTCCGCGCAGCGCATTCGCCGCTGTTGGACAGCGGTCGCGAGTTTGGCCTTCGCTCTTTTATTTGGCGGTCTGCTGACGATACCCGCCTTCGCACAGGCAGGCCCCGCCGGGCCAACGCCTCCTCCGCCTGAGAGAATCTCTCGCGGCAAAATCCTGAAATCCGAAGTGGACTTAACGCTGGTTCCCGTTACGGTAACGGATCCCTACGGCCGCCTGGTTACCGGGCTGGATCAGGAAAACTTCCGTGTGTTTGAGAACGGCAGCGAGCAAGAGGTCGTCAAGTTCGAAAGCCAGGACGTGCCGGTCTCGATTGGAGTGATTTTCGACGTCAGCAACAGCATGTCGGACAAGATCGAGAAATCCCGCGAGGCCGCGGTGCAATTCTTCCGCACGTCGAATCCGCAAGACGAGTTTTTCCTTGTCAACTTCAACGACCGCGCGCAACTGGCGAGTCCCTTCACGGCGAGCGTCGACGACTTGCAAACGCGTCTGATGTTCACGGCGGCCCATGGCGAGACGGCGCTCTTCGACGGAATTTACCTCGGGCTGAGCCAGATGAAGGGAGCGCACAACGCCAAGAAAGCATTGCTCATCATATCGGATGGAGGTGATAATCATAGCCGTTACACGGAGACGGACGTCTGGAACTTCGTAAAGGAATCGAACGTGCAAATTTACGCCATCGGGCTATACGATCCGAATGGCGGACAGACTACCGAGGAAGTTCACGGCCCGGCGCTGCTAGATGAATTGACGGCGATGACCGGGGGGCGCGCGTTCCCGGCAACTTCCGTGAGCGACCTGTCAGACATCGCGACAAAAATCAGCATGGAGTTGCGCAATCAATATGTCCTCGGATACCGACCTGCAAATCACGCTCACGACGGCAAATGGCGAAAAATCAAAGTTAAGCTGCGCCCGCCGAAGGGCCTTCCGCCTCTTACGGTATTCGCCCGCACCGGATATCTCGCGCCGGGCAATTAGCAATTTTTTCATTGCGCTTTTTTTCATCATTGCCGTGGCTTGCCTGACGGTTCCCTGCGCCCTCGCGCAGAACCCGCTGCCGCCCGCCCCTCCGCCCCCACCGGGAGCTGCTGGCGCTCAAAACAAGCAGGGCCACGCAATCCAGAGCACCGTCGACCTGGTAGTTCTCCACGCAACCGTCACCAACGCCCGCGGGGAGTTCGTTCCCGGCCTGAAAGCCGATAACTTTCGCGTCTTCGAGGACAAAGCGGAGCAGAAAATTTCGATGTTCTCGCGAGATGATATTCCCGTGACCATGGGGCTGGTGATCGATAACAGCGGCAGCATGCGCGAGAAACGCGCGCAAGTGAACACCGCCGCCCTGACATTCGTCGAGACCAGCAACCCGCAGGATGAAGCCTTCGTCGTCAACTTTAACGATGAATACTATCTCGACACCAACGAGGATTTTACGAGCGACCGGCAGGAGCTTAACGACGCGCTCTCGCGAATCGACGCGCGCGGCAGCACTGCGCTATACGATGCGATCGTGGGGTCTCTGGACCATTTGAAGAAAGGACACAGGGACAAGCGGGTGCTGCTGGTTATTACCGACGGCGATGATGACGCCAGCCGCATGACATTTCCCCAAACGGTAAAGGAAGCCGAGAAGTCGAACGCCGCGATCTATGCCATCGGGGTGTTCAGCGACGACGACCGAAAAAACAACAAGAGAATGGTGCGCCGCTCGAAAAAAGATCTCACTACGCTGGCCGAGGCCACCGGCGGCGTGGCCTATTTCCCGGGTACGCTCGACCAGGTGCAACCTGTCTGCGTGCAGGTCGCCCACGACATTCGCAATCAGTACACCATTGGGTACTATCCGACGAATCCGGCCAAGGATGGAACGTTTCGGACCGTAAAGATCGACTTGATTCCGCCTAAAGGCGCGGGCAAATTGACCGTGCGAACGCGCTCCGGTTATTACGCGCGAAAAGCCTCGGAAGAATAATCGGAGACCTTACCGCCGATGGCGCTTGATTAATTCATTGATTGCCGCCATTAATTTGTAATTTCCTTGAGGAAACTCGTGCCGTGCGGAATCGAGCCGGCGAAGTTTTCTGCGACGGTTTGGCCCATGTCCGCGAGCGTCGCACGCGCGCCAATATTTTTGCCGCCAACTGAACCCCGACTGAAAGCAAGAATCGGAACGTATTCGCGCGAATGATCGGTGGTCGGATTCACGGGATCGGGGTCGCAGCCGTGGTCGGCGGTAATCAAGAGCACGTCGCTCGCGCGCAGCAACTCGAGGAACGGGCCGAGCATCGCGTCAAATTCTTCGAGGGAGCGAGCGAATCCTTCGACGTCTTTTCGGTGGCCGTACAGCATGTCGAAATCCACGAGATTTGCGAAGATCAGACCAGCGGGTTGTTTCGCGAGCGCTTCGCTGAGTTTTGCCATGCCGTCGGCGTTGTTCTTTGTCGTGACGTAATTCTCCACGCCGCGCCCATCGTAAATGTCGTGGATCTTCCCGACGCCGAGCACGGGGATTTTCTTTTCCGCGAGCACGTCGAGGAGCATCGGCCGGGGCGGTTGGACGGCGTAGTCGTGGCGGCGCTCGGTGCGGCGGAAATTCCCAGGCGTGCCGGTAAACGGCCGCGCGATCACGCGCCCCACGCGATTCGGACCGTCGAGCAGCTTTCGCGCGATCTCGCACATGCGATAAAGCTCCGCCACCGCAATCACATCTTCGTGCGCGGCGATTTGGAACACGCTGTCACCGGACGTGTAAACAATCGGATAGCCTGTCCGCATGTGTTCCTCGCCAAGCTCTTTGAGGATTTCCGTTCCGGATGCTGGCTTGTTCGCGAGCGTGCGGCGTCCAATGTGCCGCTCGAATTCTTCGATGAGCGGTTTCGGAAAGCCATTTGGATAGACCGGAAAAGCCCGATCCAGCCAGATGCCCGCCATTTCCCAATGGCCCGTGGTTGTATCTTTCCCAGGCGAATGCGTCGCGCCTTTGCCAAAGTTGCCGGCTGGTTTGGCCGGAGGTATCAGGTGATCGAGCGGCTTGATATTAGCGAGGCCCAGGCGCACTAAGTTCGGCAGGAGCAAAGGGCGGGAGCGCGCGATGTGGCCAAGCGTGTCGCGGCCCACGTCGCCGTAATCGACGGCGTCGGGCAGTTCGCCAATTCCCACGCTGTCGAGCACGATCCAGATGACCCTGTCAAAGCGTTTGATTGCCTGTCCCACTTCGCCTCTCAATTCAACCTGCATCGAACGTCGCTGTTACTTCGCCAAAGGAACTTCCGACCGGAAAATATTCATCCATTTTCCGTTGCGACGCACGTAGACGGAACTCCCGAGCATCAACGGATTCACCTTCGCACCGCCGCAGATTGCGTCCTGCTTGGCCTCATACAGAAGAATGTAAGCGTTGTCATCGATTCGAATCGCGCGAGAATTCGTGAGCGTGTAACTCCGTACTTTGCAAGAATGAACGGATTCCTTCTGCTCTTCGACTATCTCTCGCTTGGGTGATATTCCGTATTGACCGAAGAAGACCGCGTCGTCCGCCATATTGTTCTCGAATACTTCGGGCTTGCCGTTCTTCCAGGCGTCCCAAAATTGCCGTTCGGCTTTCACAAGGTCTGGCAGTACTGCGGGTGTTGCACTGTTGCGTGCAGCGGAGGAGGTTTGTTGCGGCTGCGCCCCCATTGCTGCCCACATCAGGCTGAGGACGGCGGCGAGAGCCAGCGGGATGCACTTTCTCATCGTGACTTCCTTCCCGCGGAAATTTGATGTTCCGCTAGGAGCGGGAATTGTATCTCAATCTTCGCGGAGGGCGCGCTGCGGACCGATTTGCGGAGGTTACCTCCGGGGGCGTATAATTTTTTGTTTAGGCATATGGCAAAAACCCCCACTGAGAAGGCTGCCATCGAGGAAGCGCCCAGGCCGCCGATTCCGGCTGACGTGGAAGAGATTCGCGTGCGCGGAGCGCGCGTCCACAACCTGAAGAACCTGGACTTCACGATTCCCCACAACGCGATCACGGTGGTGACCGGAGTTTCGGGCTCCGGCAAATCGAGCCTCGCGTTCGACACCTTATACGCGGAAGGCCAGCGGCGCTATATCGAATCCCTCTCGGCGTATGCGCGGCAATTCCTCGAACGCATCGAAAAACCGGATGTAGACGAAATTACGGGAATCGCGCCGGCGATTTCGATCCGGCAGAAGAATTCCACGCGGAACCCGCGCTCGACCGTCGCCACGGCCACCGAAATTTACGACTATCTGCGCTTGCTCTACGCGCGCGTGGGGCACACATTCTGCCTGCGATGCGGCGAAGAGGTCCGCAAGGACACTCTGGATGAGCTTGCAGCCCGAGTTCTGACGCTTCCCGAAGGCCGGCGCTTTTACGTGCTGTATCAGTTGAAACTCGCTCCCGAGCAACCCGCAAATGCGCCTCGCAATCGAAAGGCTGCGCCTGCCGCGGCACAGGATGCGATTCGCCAGGCGCTGACGAGCCTTCGCCAACGGGGATTCAACCGGCTCTATCAAGCCGGCCGTGTGTTCGAATTTTCGACCCCCGAAGAATTGCTCGATGTTGATTTTACAAAACTCGTGTATGTGCTGGTTGACCGGCTGGTGCTGTCGTCCGAAATCCGCTCGCGTCTGATGGATTCCATCGAGATTTGCTATCGCGAAGGACGCGGCGAAGCGATCCTGGAGTTCGCGCCCGACGAAGCCGGCGAAGTTGCCGAGCGGCTCGTCTCTAGCGAGCGATTCGATTGCAAAGGATGTGGCGCGAAATACCAGGAGCCGGAGCCGCGGCTTTTTTCGTTCAACAATCCCTACGGCGCCTGCCCGCGCTGCCAGGGATTTGGCAACACCATCGATTTTGACATCGACCGCGTGATTCGAGACAAAAGCAAATCGCTCGCGGAGGGCGCGGTCGAGCCGTGGACCAAGCCGCGCTACCGCCAGCTTACGATTGAGATGCGCCGGTTCGCGCGCGCTAAAGGCATTCCGATAGACGTGCCTTACCGCCAACTCACGCCAGCACAAAAAGAGATGGTTCTCGATGGCGATCCGAAGGGCGGTTTTCCCGGGGTAAAAGGCTTCTTCGCGTGGCTCGAGCGCAAAAAATACAAACTTCACGTGCGGGTATTTCTCAGCCGCTATCGCGGATACGCGCTGTGTCCGGATTGCAATGGAACGCGGCTTCGCGCGGAAGCGCGAGCCGTGAGAATCGCCGGGAAGTCCATCACGGAAGTCTGCAAAATGACGGTGAAGGAAGTACGGCCATTCTTCGAAGCACTGAAATTGAGTCCCGCTGAAACGACGATCGTCGAAAAAGTCCGCGAGGAAATCGAGGCGCGGCTACGGTTTCTGGATGAGGTGGGACTCGATTACCTCACGCTCGACCGGCTCACTTCCACGCTTTCGGGAGGAGAAGCGCAGCGCATTCAGCTCGCTACGTCGCTCGGTTCGCATCTGGTTGGCGCGCTCTACGTGCTGGACGAGCCATCGATAGGGCTTCATCCGCGCGATACGAATCGGCTGATTGAAATTCTCAAGGGGCTTCGCGACCTGGGCAATACTCTGCTCGTCGTCGAGCACGATCCGGACACGATTCTTGCCGCCGATCATATTCTCGACCTCGGCCCGGGCGCGGGGGAACACGGCGGAAACCTGACATTCGCCGGAACTCGCGAAGAATTGCTCGTGGACGAGCAATCGCTGACGGCTCGCTACCTGCGCGGCGACCTGAAAATCGCCGTGCCCCTGCGGCGGCGTAAGCCCTTCGGCAAATTCCTGAAAATCTCCGGCGCTCACAGCCACAACCTGAAAAACATTGATGTGACAATCCCTCTCGGCATGCTCGTCGCGGTGACTGGAGTTTCGGGTTCCGGCAAATCCACGCTGGTCTACGACGTAATTTACAAAGCGCTGCAGGCCAAGCACGCCGGCGGGAACTGGCGGGAAAGCTGCGACCGGATTGAAGGCGACTCGGCGCTCGCGGCCATCGAGATGGTGGACCAATCGCCGATCGGGCGAACTCCGCGCTCCAACCCGGCCACTTATCTCAAAGCGTTCGATCCCATTCGTGAAGTTTTCGCCTCGATGCCGGAGGCAAAAAAGCGCGGCTTCACCGCCGGCCATTTCTCGTTCAACATTCCCGGCGGGCGATGCGAAGCCTGCCAGGGGGACGGAACGGTCACCGTGGAAATGCGGTTCCTCGCGGATGTGGAACTGCTGTGCGAAGAATGCCGCGGCACGCGCTACAAAAGCACTGTGCTCGACGTGCGGTATAGAGGAAAGAACGTTCACGACGTGCTGCAGATGACCGTGCGCGAAGCAATTTCGTTTTTCGCGGCGTACCCGAAAGTTACCGCGCGAATGCGCGTGCTCGAAGAGGTGGGACTGGGATATTTGAGGCTCGGCCAATCCGGCACCACTCTTTCGGGCGGCGAAGCGCAGCGCCTGAAGCTGGCCGCGCATCTCACGCGGCAGGAGAACAGCGGAATTCTTTATATCTTCGACGAGCCGACCACCGGGCTGCACTTCGACGATATTCAGAAGCTGCTGACGGCGTTCCGGAAGTTGATCGAAGGCGGCGCTTCGGTCTTGATTATCGAGCACAATCTCGACGTGATTAAATCCGCGGATTGGGCGATCGATCTCGGACCGGAAGGCGGCGACGAAGGCGGGCGAGTGGTTGCGGCAGGAACTCCCGAGCAAGTGGCGCGAAATTCGCAATCACACACGGGAGCGTTTCTCGCGCGCGTCCTGAACCAGCGGAACGGGGCAAACCACGCGAGAACCCCTGCGCCTCCGCAAACAAACGGGCGGAGCGACATCCCTTCGAATGCATGAAAAGTTTCGTCAAATTCGCGGCGTGCGGTGCCTTGCTGGGCATTTTTTCCGGCGCGGGCATCGCGGCTCGAACGCAAACTACACGAAAACGCGTTCCCCGCGACCCTGCGGCAGTCGAACTGAATAATCTGCTGGCGACCGCTAGCCAAGCGATGGGCCGCAAGGATTACGCCGCTGCTGCGGACAATTTCGAACGTTATCTCGCGAAGAAGCCGGACGACGCTGCTATCCATTTTCAACTTGGTTACGCGTACACGGCCCTCGACCGGCTGGCCGATGCAAAAACCGAGTACGAAAAAACCGTCCAGCTCGATCCGAAAATGCCGCAGGCGTATCTCAACCTCGGATTGACCCAGCTCGATAGTGACCCGGCTGCGGCGGTTGAACCGCTCCAGAAGGCTGCCGAACTCCAGCCGGACGACGCGCGGCCGAAATTCCTGCTTGGCGTGGCGCTGGAGCGCTCCGGAAAACCGGCCGAAGCCGTGGTGCAGTATCAGGCGGCTGAAAAACTGGATGAAAAGGATTTCGACACCCATTTTTCACTCGGCAGGGCGCTGCTGGATACCCATCGGCCTGCCGATGCCGAGCCTGAGTTTCGCGCCGCACTTGCCATTCGTCCGAACGATACGGGCGCGCATCTGGGACTCGCGAACAGTCTCGACGAGCAAAAGGAACTCGAGCCCGCGGCGGCGGAATTCGCGGCGTACCTTGCCGCGAAGCCGGACGATTCAGCAGTACGCGTCGAACGAGCGCTTTTGCTGGCGGACCTTGGCAAAAATGACGAAGCGCTGGCCGAGCTCGACCGCGCCGCCGCAGCGGGCCCGGAGAAGCTTCGCGCGCTGAAGCTGCGTTCGCGGATTTATTTCGACAAGAAGCAATACGACAACGCAATTGCGGCGCTCCAAAAGGCCGTCGTTTTGTCGCCGCAGGATCAGGACGTTCGGGCCCGGCTGGGGCACGTATATCTGGAGAAGAAGGATTATCCCGATGCAGTCGTCGCGCTGGTCGCGGCATACAAAATGAACCCTGCGGCAAACGATGTTCTGGGCGATCTGGTGACAGCACAGTACCTGAACAAGAATTACTCTGGAGCGCTGCAGGGCCTCGATTTGCTTTCCCGCCGCCAGGAACTGCCTGCCGGAAGCTGGTTCATCCGGGCCACCTGTTACGATAGACTCGGAGACACGGTACACGCTCTCGACGCGTATAAAATGTTTTTGCAATTGAACAAGAACGAAAACAACGACATGTATTTCGAGGCGTCGGCGCGCGCGAGAACGCTAACACGAGAATTGCAGAACAAGAAGAGGTAGGGGATGCTCGACGGATTCGGTATCGCAATGCGCTTAGCCGCATTGGTCCTGGCCGGGGCATTTCTATTTTGCTCTGGCGCGTTCGCGCGACAGGATCGGATAACGAAACTTCAGTCGCGCTACGACGGCGCCACCGATCCCGTTCACAAAGCTCGCGATCTGCAGCCGCTGGGTCATGCCCAATTCAAACAGATCGAGGAACTGGCGGCTGCAGGCAATTTCAACGATGCTCTGGCAAAATTGAAGCAATACCGCGATGAAGCGCAGGAAACGCTCAAAGCGCTCGATGCGAAAGGTGTCAACGCGGAGAAACATCCGAACGGATTCAAGCAGCTCGAATTCTCGATTCGGGAGGCTCTCCGGCGGCTGGACGGAATTCTCGTTACGCTTGCAGGAGACGAACAGCGGCCGTTCCGCAAGATTCGGGAACAATTGGTCGAAATGGACGGGCATCTGCTGCACGAACTGTTTCCGTTGCAACCATCGCCGAACGGAGCAGCGCGAAACTAGGAGGGCGCTCATGCGATTTCGGATACTGGCAACCGCAGTGGGCATGGCCCTGCTATCTTCCATCCTGGCAGCCGCGCACGCTTCGCCGATTCCGCAGGAAAAGAAGGAGTATTTGAGCGATTCCGAAGCCGACAAAATCCGCGACGCCTATACTTCCGCGGAACGAATCAAGCTATTCCTAAGTTTCGCGGACGACCGGATGAAGAAGTTTCAATATGAAAGCGCTCGGGCCACCCCGGAGCGTCAACGGGGCGAGATCCTCAACGGGCTGCTCAACGGGTACGAGGGTTGCATCGACGACGCTGCCGACCAAATTCAAATTGGCGAAGAAAAGCAAGAAGACATCCGAGCCGCGCTAAAGGAATTCGCATCGAAAGGAAAAGTTTTCACGGCATTTCTGCAAAAGATCGACAAGAATAGCCCCGATTACGATTCTTACCAGGACACGCTGGCGGATGCGATCGAAGGAACGAAAGAGGCCCTCTCGGACGTCGATACAGCCTTGAAGGCGGCGCCGGCCGCGCCTGTGCGAAGAAAGCCCTCGTGAAAGAAAATCAGCCGAAAAATCGCACCGTTCCCGGTGGCGAGCGCCTCTTCCATCGCATTTATACGCGCCTCGGCTGCCAGGGACGCCCGCCGAGATTTGTGGTCGACTATCATCCTTACGCGGACCTGACTCACACGATCCGGCTGCGCGAAGACACCGCCTACGTTCGCTTGTCTGATGTTATGCAATATGCGTCCACGACCGTGGTGGAAGCGGCGGCCGCAATTCTTCTCGGACGCCTGTATCGCCGACGGCCGCCCGCCGGCATCATGGAGTTATACCGCGACTTTTCGTACGACGAACAGACTCGGCAACGATTGCGGGAGTTGCGGCAGCTTCGCGCCCGGCGGATGGAACATCGTCCCGTTGGCGCCCACTTCGATCTCGAAGCGATGTTCGAGCGATTGAATCAATCCTATTTCGACAATTTGTTGGCAAAGCCGCGCCTGGGATGGAGCAAGCGGGCATGGAGTTCGCAGTTGGGTTGTTTCGATCCGGCGCTGCGCCAAATTGTGATGAACCGGCAACTGGACCGCGAAAGCGTTCCGAAATACGTGGTGGCTTACGTGCTTTACCACGAGATGCTGCACGTGAAGCACCCGATGCGCTTCGCGCGATGTCGGCGGGAATCGCATTCGCCGGAATTCCGCAAGGAGGAAAAGCGCTTTGCGGAATTCGATCGCGCGATGAAGTTCCTTGAGCGGTTTCCAGGGCGCTGAAGACTGTGAGGGGCGTTTCGCTGGAATGCGCGGCAGCTCGAAGGGTTATCCTCTCAAAAGCTTCTCTATCCTTTTCTCGACTTTTTTCCTGTCCGGAGCGTCAGGAAACACCTGAAGATACTCTTTGTAATATTTCGCGGCCGTTTGCTTGTCGTCCTTCTTTTCATAGCATTCACCGAGCAAATATCGCGGCTTGGCATATTTCGGATTCAGCGCGATCGCGTGCTCAAAACGGCTAATCGCCGCGTCGTAGTCGCCTTTGTGCATATAGAAAGTCCCGACTTCCACGTCCTGCTCCGCGTTGAACGGATCCCAGCGATGATCTTGCTGCTTTTCGGAATTTGCGGCCGGCTGGGCGGCCCCCGCTGATTGCGATTGAGAGGGCGCTGGCTTGGGCTGTTGCTGCTCGGATTGCGAAAATCCAAGAGCGTTAGTCGTCCAAAGCACAAAAAGCGCGCCAAACAGGACGATCCCGAGAATATTCAGGAGCGAGCGCTCGGCTGCGTCTCTTGCGATTCCGTTTGTTATCATGGAAGCTGCGGCCTCGCCCAATGAAGCGGCCCGAGCGCCTTCTTTCGTATTGTAACGCGTCCACATGGAGCTCCGCGAAAAAGTCGCCAATCTTCCCGCGCAGCCAGGGGTGTACCTGTTTCAGGATGCCGCCGGCGCGATTTTGTACGTCGGCAAAGCCCTCTCGCTGCGGAGCCGCGTGCGGTCGTATTTTCTGGAATCGAATTGGGCGGATGCGAAGACCGGTTCGCTGGTGCGGGAAATTGCGGACCTCGATTATATCGTCGTCGACAACGAGAAAGAGGCGCTGGCGCTCGAGAACAACCTCATCAAGCGGCACAAGCCAAAGTTCAACGTACTCCTCCGCGATGACAAAACATACCCTTATATAAAGTACACGGCGTACGAAAAACGGCCGCGCGTTTACGTCACTCGCCGGCTGAAAAAAGACGGCTCGATCTATTTTGGGCCGTACTTTCCCGCGAGCCTTGCCTACCGGCTCGTGCACTTGATTCACAAGCATTTTCTAGTGCCATCCTGCACCGTCGATCTCACGCGCGCGCATCCGCGCCCGTGCTTGCAATTCTATATTCACCGCTGCCTGGGGCCCTGCGTTCCCGGCTTGGTCACCGACGAACTTTATTCGCAAGCCGCGCGGGATGTCCGCCTATTTCTGGAAGGCCGCCGGAACGATCTTGCGCGCAGCCTTGAGGAACGCATGCGGCGCGCGTCCGAAGAAGAACGCTACGAAGAGGCCGCCGGCTGCCGCGATCTGTTGCGAACGCTTGCCGAAATGGACGAGCGGCAGAAAATCGCGGCGGCTTCGGGTGACGACACGGACGTGCTCGCGTGGTACGCCGAGCCTCCGCAGGTTGCGGCAAATCTTTTTCATCTGCGCGGCGGGCGCGTGGTGGACCGCCGGGATTTCTACTGGGAAGAACTCGAAGAATTCAACCCGGTCGAATTTTTGCCATCGCTGCTGAAGCAACTCTATCTCGAGGCCACCTACTATCCACGCTACATTCACGTACCCATGGAGTTTGAGGAGCGCGAACTGCTGGAGGAAGTGCTGAGCGATTCCGCCGGGCACCGCGTGGAAATATTGAACCCACAGCGCGGGCAAAAGCACGCGTTTCTGGAGCTCGTCGAAAAAAATGCAAAGTATTCCTTCGACCAGCGCTTCCGGGTGCTGAAGCCGAGCTCGGCAGCTATCGTCGAGGCGCTGGAATCGGCGCTGGGGCTGCCCGAGCCGCCGAAGCGTATCGAGTGCTTCGATATTTCTCACATCCAGGGCTCGGACACGGTTGCATCGATGGTCGTCTGGGAAGCGGGACGTATGAACAAGTCCGCTTACCGTAAATTCATTATTCGCGGCGAGTCAATGCCGGAAAGCGCCGACAAAAGCGCGGGCATACTCCGCGACGATTTTGCCAGCATGCGCGAGACGGTGGAACGCCGCTACCGCCGCTTGCGCGACGATTCCAAGCCCATGCCTGGCCTGATCTTGATCGACGGAGGAATCGGACAACTTCATGCGGCTGCGCAAGCGCTTGAAAAGCTCGAGATCATCAATCAGCCGATGGCCAGCATCGCGAAAAAGGAAGAGATTCTTTACGTCCTGGGGCGCGAAGATGAGCCCGTCGTTCTCGAACGTCATTCGCCAGTTCTTCACTTAATCCAGCAAATTCGCGACGAGACGCACCGGTTTGCAGTCACTTTTCACCGCCAGCGCCGCTCGAACCGTCGCCTGCGTACGGCGCTCACCGAGATTCCCGGCATTGGGCCGCGAACCGCGCAAAAATTGCTGCGGCGGTTCGGCAGCCTCGCGCGGGTGAAGCAATTGAGCGTCGAGGAACTCGCGGCGGAGCTTCCGCGCGGCCAAGCGCAACGCGTGTTTGCCGGTCTGAAGGAGGAATCTCCTTCTGCCTCATGACAAGAGTAACCAGCGCCCTACCGCCACCATCTACCTTAGTGACGGGCTTGCAAGCAGCCTTCTGTGGACTGTAAAAATGTGCGAGCGCGGACGTTGCTTGCCTGGGTTTTTGGGCTATGCTAGGGTGAAGATCGGAGGACTGAGATGAGCGACAATGTAGGTTCGAAGGTGAGTTTGTTCCTGGTTGGTCTGGGAATCGGGGCGTTGGTAGGCATTTTGTTCGCTCCCAAGTCCGGCGAGGAAACGCGAGAGTTTTTGAATGATAAGGCCGACGAAGGCCGCGAATATGCCCAGCGGAAAGCCCGCGAACTGCGGGAACGCGCCGAGGATTTGATCGAGCGCAGCAAGGAAATCATGGCGCGCCAGAAAGATTCTTTCGGTGCGGCGGTTGATGCCGGAAAAGACGCCTATCAGAAAGAGAAATCGCGGGCGTCCTAAAATTTACCGAGGATAGACATGCCAGTCTGGCTGGAAGCATGTATTGCGGCGGCGGCGATCGCGATCGTCATACAGGTAGCGGCTCTGTTGGCGGTGTTATTGCAGGTGCGGAAGGCCGTCACCGAATGCTCCAAAATGGTCAAGAGTTTTCAGTCGCGCTGCGATCCGATTTTAACCAAAATTAACCGTATCGTGGAAGACTCCGAAGACCGCGTAGCCAGCATCATGGGCGATGCCGCTGAGGTCACCCGGCTAGCCCGCGGCCAGGCTCAAAAGGTGGACCGCGTGTTCACCGAATCGCTCGAGCGCCTGCGCATCCAGATAATCCGGGCAGATCGTATCCTCACCGGAACCCTTGAAGTGATTGAAGACACCGGCTCGAAAGTAAGGAGCACGCTCTGGGGACCCGTGCAACAGGCTTCGGCTGTTATCAAGGGGTTGAAGACGGGGCTCGAGTTTTTCCGCAATCAACAGCGCCGCGGTGGTCCCGACTCCGAATCCGCTACGCAAGATGAAGAATTGTTCATCTGACAGGGTTTCCTAAACTCAGGCCTCTTGTTTCCCGGTATTAGAAAAGCCAATTCCTCGCAATGAATCCAAGCGAAAGCTCGTTCAGCGGATCCAGCCACCGCCGAGCACTCGTTCGCCATCATAAAACACGGCACCCTGGCCCGGCGTAATGGCGCGCTGCGGCTCGAAAAATCTGACGCGTGCGGTTGTGGCGTCGAGCGGGGTGATTTCCGCGGCGGCTGGCTCGTGCCTGTTCCGTATCCGCACGCGGGCATGCAGAGGTTGCTCAGGCGGGGCGAACGGAATCCAGTTAATATCGCGGACTTCGCAGGCCGTGCCGCGAAGCTCATTGTCGTCGCCCACGATGACGCGATTATTGGCGCGATCCAGCGCGACAACGTACAAGGCGCGCCCGGCGGAGAAGCCCAAGCCACGCCGCTGGCCGATAGTGTAATGACGCAATCCGCTGTGACGGCCGAGCGCCTCGCCAGATGTTGCTACGATCTCGCCTGAATCATCTGCAAGTCCCCTGGCCTGCTCGTTCAAGTAGCCTTCGATAAAGCGAACGTAGTTGCCCGTAGGAACGAAACAAATCTCCTGGCTTTCCGGCTTTTCCGCGACCGGCACCGCAAGGCGACGCGCGATTTCGCGCACCTCCTGTTTTGCAAGCTCGCCCAGCGGCAACTCAGTGCGGGCAAGCTGCTCCTGCGTGAGACCAAAAAGAAAATAGGTCTGGTCCTTGGAATCGTCCACGGCGCGCAGCAATTCGTAGCGACCGCTGCCTGCGTTGTGCCGGACGCGCGCGTAATGCCCCGTGGCAATCCGCTCCGCGCCAATCTGCCGCGCCGTGACGAGCAATTGATCGAACTTCACGTGGTTATTGCAGAGCGTACATGGAATCGGAGTGCGTCCCTCGAGGTAGTCGGCTACGAACGGACGAATCACCGATTCTTCGAATTGCCGCTCGAAGTTCACGACGTAGAACGGGATGCCCAGATGCTCGGCCACGCGGCGCGCGTCGTAGACATCATCCAGCGAGCAACAGCGATGCTGCGCTGGGGCGTCGCCCTGAAGTTGCGGCAAACGTCTCTGGTTCCAAAGCTGCATGGTGAGGCCGACGACCGGCTGGCTGCGCTCGTGCAGCATCGCCGCAACCGTGGAGCTGTCCACGCCGCCGCTCATCGCCACGGCGATCGTGGCAGTAGCCACTTGGACGCGCGAATTCTCGTTATCGAGTTGGGCGGTAGTTTGGATCGTTGCGGAAGATTCGCTCATCGCACCGCGACCGTATCGCTCGATCGTGGAGATAGCGAGCGCAGGCGCTCCACCACGGGCGCGATCACGCTGATGGCGTGTTCAATTTCCCGCGGCGTAGTAGGACGGCCGAGGCTCAATCGCAGGCTCGAGCGCGCGTCGTCCGGCGAAAGCCCAATTGCGAGAAGCGCGTGGGAAGGCTCAACCGCGCCCGAAGAACACGCTGCCCCGCTCGAGCAGGCCACTCCTTGCAGATCGAGCGCAATCACCATCGCTTCGCCTCCCGCTCGTTCAAACAACAGATTCGAGGTATTGGAGACCCGGCAATTGCCGCCGTTCACGCGCACCGATGGAACTTCCGCGACAATCGCCTCTTCGAGGCGGTCGCGCAAAGCGGCGATTCGCGGCGCGTCATCATTCCGGTGCGCGTGTGCTAGCTCGGCCGCTTTTCCCAGTCCCACGATGCCGGCAACGTTTTCGGTCCCGGGCCGGCGGTCGCGTTCGTGATGTCCGCCAAAAAGCCGTGGTTCGATCGGAGTGCCAGAACGGACGTAAAGCGCGCCCACGCCCTTTGGCCCATAAATTTTGTGCGCTGAAATCGAGAGCAAATCCACGCCGAGTTGCTTCACATCGATCGGCAGCTTTCCACCGGACTGCACCGCGTCGCAGTGGAAGAAAACATCAGCCTCAGCGGCGATTCGTCCGATTTCTTCAATCGGCTGAATCGTGCCGAGCTCGTTGTTCGCGTGCATCACGCTGATGAGAACGGTGTCAGACCGCAACGCGCGGCGAACGTCCTCTGGATCGACGACACCTTCACTTCCAATTCGGACAAAAGTGACGTCAACACCCAGATGTTGGAGCGCCTGACAGGCATTCAAGACAGCGGGGTGCTCGAAGGCGGTCGTAATTACGTGTTTGCGAGACTGCGTTGCTGCGGCAACGACGCCGAAGACGGCCAGATTATCCGCTTCGGTGCCGCCGCTTGTGAACACAATCTCGGACGGCTTTGCACCGATAAAATTTGCGACCGAATCTCGGGCACGGTCCACTGCCGCGCGCGCATGCTGGCCGGCTGAATGAATCGAGCTGGCATTGCCGAAACCGTCGGCGAAATACGGGAGCATTTCTGCCAGGACGGCAGGGTCCACGGGAGTGGTCGCGTTGTAATCGAGGTAGACGTGCATGTGCGTAAAGAGCTTGGCCGATTCAGAATACCGGGCGTATCCAGGAGGGTCAAGCGAACCTCGGGTTACGCCGAAGGTTGCGCTCCTGGCGTGGCCCGATTCTGCAAGTATCGCTCGCGCAGGATCGTGACGTGGTGCGTGAGGTGTCCCGCGGTGATATAGGCGAGTGCGCGCACGGTGAACGGATTGCCGCTCGCGACACCGCGGCGCATCCACGCCTCGGCCGGCATATTGACGAAAAGCGAAATCGTGGCGAGGCGCACGCGGCGAAACTCCTCAACATGGGCGGCCCAGGAGACCTTGTCAGCCTCGGCACCCGACGCCGCGATATTCTGATCGTAACTGGGCAGCGGAGTCTCGAATCCGCGGGCGAACCATAGAGACCGAAAGGCAAAGGACCGCTCGGTATCGGTGACGTGGTTCAGCACCTGACGGATGCTCCACTTTTCCGGCGCGTAGCGGCGCAGCGACGCTTCTTCGGAGATCCCCGGGAAGAACGCCAACGATTCTTCCGCTTGCTTCTCGATAACCTGGAGTGGATCCTCGCCAGCTACCTGGTTGATGTACGTGAAATAGTAAGGCGCTGCTTCGCCTTCCTGCGGGCGTCCAATCATGCAAAACACTTTACCTCATTTTCTTCGCGTCGGGAGGTCTGCATAAATTTTCGAACATAGCCGTTCACCGAACCACTCACCGCCGAGCGAAGTGCCTGCAAACGGTAGGCAGATGGAAAGCGGTAAAGAACGAGCACATGGTGCGGGGCGTTTTCTTGACAGAGGCGCGAGCGTTCGTTAGCGTCGAAGTGACCCGCGACAAATGCTTTGCGCGGAATGCGGGTCATAGGCGAAGGGAGCAAAACTTGACGCGGCCAATCATCACTTTGACGACGGATTACGGCACGAACGATCACCTGGTAGGTGTAATGAAAGGCGTGGCGCTGAACGTCAATCCGGAAGCCGCGATTGTGGACATCACGCACAGCGTTCTTCCGCACGACATCCTCGACGGGGCGCTGGCCATCGGGCAAGCGTACAAATATTTCCCGCCGAGGACAATTCATGTTGTGGTCGTCGATCCCGGCGTGGGGACATCGCGGAGGCCGATTTTGGTGGCTGGAGATACGCATTATTTTGTGGCGCCCGACAACGGCGTGCTTTCCGTGATTTACGACCAGTCGGAAACGATTCACGTGTGGCACATCACGTCCGAGCATTATTTCTTGCAGCCGATGAGCAACACGTTTCACGGGCGCGACATTTTTGCGCCGGTCGCTGGATGGCTTTCAAAATCGTGGCAGACCGGCAGCTTCGGCGAGGAAATCACCGATTACGTTCGATTCAGCCTTCCTAAGCCAAAGGCCGCGGGAACAGGGGTGAAAGGCGTGGTCTTGCGCGTGGATAATTTTGGAAATCTAGTGACGAACATTACCCCGGCAGATGTTCCAGCGCTGATCGCGCAGGGCGGGAAATTCACGATTCGCGCCGGCAGTGGCGAAGTGAAAAAGATGGCGCAGGCGTATTCGCAGGGGGCGGTGGGCGAGCCGTTCGGAATCATCGGCTCGAGCGGGTATCTCGAGATTTCGGTGAATAAAGGCAACGCGGCGCGAACGCTCGGCGCCGCGCGTGGCGCGGAAGTTACAGTTGAGGTGGCGTAGGTTTTACGTTCTGATCCCGCCGTGCCGCAACTGATGATTTTGGAGGAACGGCCCTGCATCCAACTTCCATAGAAGCTCCCAGGAAGGCACACGGAGCGGTTCTGGCGATTCTGTGGGGCGGGCTGATCGTCGGAGTGCTGGGACCTGGCGTATGCGATCGTGGCGTGCGGTTTGCAAGGCGTGAAGCCGATCGAGATTCCCCAAGCAATCGCGAGCGGACTGTTGGGGATGAAATCTTTCAGCGGCGGCGCAAGCACGGCCGCGCTCGGCGTGGTTCTGCACTTCTTCATCGCGTTCTCGGCAGCGGCCGTCTATTACGTGGCGAGCCGGAAGCTGACTTTCATGGTGAGGCGGGCGGTTGCTTGCGGCTTGCTTTACGGCGCATGCGTTTACATTTTTATGCACGTAGTGGTACTGCCGCTTTCCGCTGAGCCAAAATTTCCGCATCACTATGCGTCAATGGCGTGCGAGTTCGTGGAACACTTGTTTCTTGTAGGGCTGCCAATCTCGCTCGCGGTGCGCCGATACTCAAAATGATCGCGTTCCGATTCCTTGGCAAGTGGCCGCCGGCAGGACTTTCGATGCGCTACAAGGTTCTGCGCGACCCCTGCTTTCCCATGCGAACGACCGGAAGCAATTCGCCGTTTGCCAGGGGAATTTCGATATTTTCGATGGCAGCGTAGCCTCTGGCGCGAAAGAGTTTGACTCCCGTCAACGTCGCGCCCATTTCGAAGCGGCCGAAACCGGCGGACCTTGCAGCGGATTCGCACACGTCAAGGATCATGCTGCCAATGCCGCGCCGCGCCCACTCCGGATGAATGAAAAAAGCGCGAATCTTCGCGGCATCGTGACGAGGGTCGAGGAGCTCGTCCTGCCGCCCAGTCCATTGGTCGCTGCCATAAAGCGTCTTGCGTTTGCTCCAGCCGCCGCAGCCGACGATGAACGGCGCTGAACTGGCGGCTCTTAGCCGTGCAAGTACGGTGTCTTTATAATCGGTTTCCGCAACGAAATACGTTCCATCAGCGATTAGGCGGCTATCCACTCCGAAGACTGTCTTCAGCGCGCCTTCCATTTGCGCGGGTGTGTAATCCTCCGCCTGAAGAGCGCGAACCGACGCGTCAATCAGCGCGCTCAGAACAGGAATGTCGGTGGGAACAGCTTCGCGGATGTGAATTTCACTTTCCATCGACGCAGGAAACACCAGCGATTCATTTTATCGCGCAAGGATAATCCGAAAGGCATGCGATCGCAACGAAGCAACGAAAGTGGCGAAACAGAGCGTCGGCAATGTCTCACTCCCGGGCCTAGCGAGCGAGAGACGTCACGATCAAGTAGGCGCGCATGCGCGGGTCCATCCAATCGCGAAGGGCGTCGCCAAGGAGATTGAAAGCAAGAACGGCGGCCATAACGGCGATGGCCGGGAAAATCACGAGATGCGGCGCGTCGAAAAGATGGCTGCGTGCGTCGTTGAGCATTGCGCCCCAGCTTGGCATGGGAGCGAGAACGCCAACGCCGAGAAAACTCAGCGTGGATTCAGCGAGAATGGCTCCGGCCATGGCAATCGTTGCCTGCACCAGGATCGGCTGCAAGATATTTGGAAGCAGATGACGCAGCAGAATGCGCACATTTGAAGCCCCAAGGGAACGAGCCGCGAGAACGTATTCCATTTCCTTCGCCTGCAGGACCTGCGCACGCGCGAGGCGCGCGTAGCCCGCCCACCCTGTCACGACGAGCGCGAGAATCACCTTTCCGAGACCGGGTCCAAGGAATCCAGCAAACGCAATCGCCAGCAAAATTCCCGGAAAGGAAAGAAATGCGTTGATTAGAACGATGTTCACAAAGCGGTCAAACCACCCGCCGATATACCCCGCGAGCGCGCCAACCGAAAGGCCCGCGATTCCCGCGCCAAACACGACGCTCACGCTGACGAGCATCGAAACGCGCGCGCCGAAAATGATTCGAGAGAGGATGTCGCGGCCCAGTTCGTCCGTGCCCATCCAATGCACGGCGCTCGGAGCGGCGAGCCGTGCGGCGAGATTCTGCGCGGTTGGATCGAAGGGCGCTATCCACGGCGCGCCAAGGGCGAGCACGATGAGCAGCACGGAAAGCGCGAAGCCCCAGCGGCCCGGCCCGCTTTGGCGGAGGAATTGGCGGAGGGCCTTCATTCGAATCGCACCCGCGGATCCACCAGCGCGTAGACTACGTCCGTGAGCAGGTTCACAAGCACGTACGACGCGGCAATCAGCAAGATGCACCCCTGCAGTAACGGATAGTCGCGCGCCTCGATGGCCTGTACGGCAAGGCGACCGATTCCCGGCCAGGAGAAAATCGTTTCGGTGACGATGGTGCCGGCGAGCAGGGTGCCGAATTGCAAACCCAGAATGGTGAGGATGGGAATGAGCGCGTTGCGAAACGCATGGCGAAACAGCACGCCAGATTCGGACAAGCCCTTTGCGCGAGCCGTGCGAACGTAGTCGCTGGAAAGCTCTTCGATCACCGACGTGCGAACCATGCGCGTGAGAATCGCGGCCAGCGCAGCCCCCAGCGTGATTGCGGGCAAAATGATATGCGATACACCGCCGCGGCCGGAAACCGGAAGCCATCCAAGCATCACGGAAAAAATGAGTATCAATACTGGACCAAGCGCAAAGTTCGGCACCGAAAGCCCGAAGAGCGTGAACAATCCGACGGCGTGATCGGTGTGCGTGCCACGCCGCCGCGCGGCGAGCAATCCAGCGGGAATCCCGATTCCGGCGCAAATAAATAGCGCGACGATGGCGAGTTCGAGCGTTGCCGGATAGTGGGAAAGCACAACGGTCGTCACCGGCTGCTGAAAGCGAAACGATTCACCCAGATTCCCTTCGACGACCCCAGTCAGGTAACGTTCGTATTGGACCCCGACCGGAAGATCGAGGCCGAGCGCGTGACGAAGCTGCTGCACATCCTCCGCGCGCGCGCCTTCGCCCAGCATCTGCTGCACGGGATCGCCGGGAACGATGTGCGCGAGCAGAAAAACCATGGTCACGATGAGCCAGAGCGCGGGAAGAGAGTACAGGAGGCGCAATCCGATGTGGCGCGTCATTTCTCGCGCCGCGCCTTCGATTCAGATTCCGAGGCCGGCCGACTGGCTGGAAATGGCGCGGCCGCGGGCACAACCGGCGAACGAACATGCGATGACGCAGGGGCCCCGAGCGGCTTGATTTTCACGCGCGACACGCGCCGCCGGTCCATATCCATAACCGTGAAGCGGTAGCCCTCGGCTTCGAAACTTTCGCCGCCCCGCGGAATGAATCCCAGTCGATTGAGAACGAATCCGCCAATCGTTTCGTAAGCGGGATCGTCCGGCAGTTTGATGTCGTGTTGTGCGTCAATATCGCGAACCTTCAGCGATGCGTCGAACACCGTCGAGCCATCGGGAAGCGTGAGGGGCCGCTCGACCACGTCAAATTCATCGTGAATCTCGCCAACCATTTGCTCGAGGATGTCCTCGAGGGTGACGAGACCGAGAATATTGCCGAATTCATCCACAACCATGGCCAGTCCGCTGCGACGCGCGCGAAATTCGATGAGCAACTCGCTCGCCGGTTTCGTCTCGGGAACGATCAGAGCGTCGCGCAATAGATTGTGAAGTTGGAAGTCGGCGGGAGGCAATCCTTCCTCCGCGCGGCGCGCACGATCGAGCAAGACCCACAGGATGTCCTTGATGTGCACGAAGCCGAGAATGTGGTCGAGCGAACCTTCGTAAACTGGAATGCGCGAGCGCTGCGTGGTGGCAATCACCTTCATGGTCTGTTCGAGGGTGGCATTCGATGGCAGCGCGTGAACGTCAGGACGCGGAACCATCACTTCGCGCACTTCCACGTGGCCTAGTTCCATGGCGGCCTGGATAAACTTAACTTCCGCCGGCGGAAGGAGCCCGCGATCGCCAGCCTGCTCGACCATCACCTGAAGCTCCTCGATCGAGCGCACGAGCGAATGGCTTTGGGGAGCGACGACGCCGAGGGCTCGAACGATCTTCTCCGCAAAAATGTCGAGAAAATCGATTCCCCACCGAAAGGTTTCGAGAAACCAGGAAAATGGGCGGGCGATCAGGAGCGCGACGCGCTCGGCGCTGGCGAGGCTCAAACTTTTCGGCACGAGTTCGCCCAGCACGACTTGCAGCACCGTGAGCAAGCCGAACGCAATTACGAGCGCGGTACTATGGGCCACGACCGCCGCCCATGGGCTTGGAATCGCCGAGACGAGTGGATCGAGAATCCCCGAAAGCGTGATCTCGCCAAGGTAGCCAAGCAGCAAACTTGCGATGGTGATGCCAACCTGCACGCCCGAAACAACGCGGTTCAGGTCGGAGAGCAGCGATTCGACAATTTTTGCGCGGGGGTCGCCTTTGTCGACCAACTGTCGCACGCGAGAAAGTCTCACCGCGACAAGCGAAAATTCCGCCGCGGAGAAAAAGGCGTTCATCGCCACCAGGCAAAGCACGGCGAAGAGTCTGAGGGCTATCATCGCATCACCGGGATCTGAGCGTGGATCCCGCCGGGGCTGGAGTAGCGAGCCAAGGCTACCGCTGCGACGCTTTCCCTGCAGAGACGTTGCTGTTGAATTCGGCGGACTTTCCGCGCGGGATGGTCAGGCTCGTCCAGCGATTGCCCGTAAAATGTTTTGCGAGGTAGACGATTTGTCCAACGTGATAGGAATAGTGAGCGATCTGGCGATTCATCGCCTGCATCACCGAGTGCGGTTCACTGCGTATCATCACCGTGCGCGACAAGTCCGCGTCGGTGAGAGGTTCGAGCGCATCAAAGACGTATTTCCAACCCTGTTCCCACATTGCCAGCAATGCGGCTCGATCTTTAGGCGCACCCTCGAATTCGGTGTCGCGGTTGCGATCCGGCTTTTCGCCGTCCGTGGTCAGAAAGCCGCTCCACCGCGAGCGCATGTTTCCGGCCATGTGCTTCATGATAATCGCGATCGAATTCGATTCCGGATCGAGAGTCGCGGTGAGCCCCGTATCCGGAACCTGTTCGATGGCGCGCTCGGCAAGGCGTTTGTAATGCCGGAAAAGATCGGTTGCATCCTTGGTGTACGACGCCGTGAACTCGTGTGCCATCAGCGGATTGTGCATCCGGTAGCGCGGGGGCGCAAGAGGTCAAGTTGCGAGGTGTCGTTCGTCTCACGAAGGCTGATGCACGCGGTGCTGCAATATTCAATTTTCAGAGACTCTATACTTAGCTTCACAAGTGCGCAACCGGTGGAAGCGCGACACTCGCACAATGCCGTTGTTGACCTTATCTATCGTGCGCTAGAATGCTGCCTTCATCCCTCTGTTGGATGCCAGGGAGCTGGAAGATACCCGAAACCATTGGCGGCGAGAAAATATAAATGGCCCAAAGCCCGAATCCAGCAGCCAACAAGACACCCGAGCCGCCCCGCAAAGGCGATTTCGAGAAATGCCTGACGCGGCTCGAGGAAGTCGTGAAGCGGCTCGAGAGCGTGGACCTTTCGCTCGACGAAGCCATGAAACTTTTCGAGGAAGGCGTGAAGCTTTCGCGCGAATGCCAGAGGCAACTCGAAGAGGCCGAGGGCCGCGTGGAAATTCTGCTGAAAAAAGCGGACGGCAAGGTCGTGGCGGAGCCGTTCGAGCCTGCCAATGAATCGTAGCGTTCCGCGTTCATCCCGAACAATGCCGGCGCTGAACCCCTTGCCTGCCAAGGCTTTCTCCGCATCCAGTCGTGGACGCTACGCCGCATGAAGCTTCCTGATTTTTTCGAAGCGGACCGTGCGCTCGTCGAAGCGTCTCTCGAAACGCTGCTTCCCGCGGAAAGCGTTATACCGGCTTCGATCCATCGCGCGATGCGCTACAGCGTTTTTGCGGGTGGCAAACGCATCCGGCCAATTCTGTGCATCGAATCCGCCTGGATGTTTGCTGCCGACGTCAGCGCGTCGGTAGCCGTGGGCTGCGCGATCGAGTTCATTCACACCTATTCGCTGATCCACGACGATCTCCCGGCGCTCGATAACGACGATCTTCGGCGCGGCAAGCCCACCAACCACAAGGTTTTTGGCGATGCAATCGCAATTCTGGCCGGCGACGCGTTGCTCACGCTGGCATTCCGGACACTGGCGGAAGCACCCATCGAGCCGGAGCGGAGAGTTCGCGTGATTGCGGAAATCGGCGCGGCGGCAGGAACCGTCAACGGCATGGTTGGCGGGCAAGTAGCCGATATCGAAGCTGAGAAGAAGCCCGCGGATGCTGCCACGCTGGAATACATTCACCGCTCGAAGACGGCGGCCTTAATTCGCGGCTCGATCGTGAGCGGGGCGATCGCTGGCGGAGCAACCAACCAAGACATCGACCGGCTGCGACGATTCGGCGAAAATATCGGCTGGGCCTTCCAGGTGGTAGATGACATCCTGGACGTGTCGGAATCATCGGCGGCGCTTGGCAAGACCGCCGGAAAGGATCAGGCGCAGCAGAAGGTCACCTATCCCTCGATGTATGGAGTCGAGAAGTCGCGGGAAATCGCCACCGAGCTTGAGATCAACGCCCTGAAGGAACTCGATTGTTACGGCGACCAGGCCGAGCCGCTCAGGCAATTGGCATCATTTCTAGTGGCGCGCCGATCATGAAGGCGGCTGCCACTCAAGCAAACATGACGCTCAAATCCCGACGCGATGGCACTTCGCTTGAACGCGCGCCGACAAACATCAAGCCAGGGAAGATTCGTCTCGACTTGCTGCTCGTCGAGCGCGGCGTGGCGCCTTCCCGCGAACGCGCGCAAGCGTTGCTGCTCTCAGGGCAGATACGCGTCAACGGGGAACAGATGGACAAGCCAGGCGGCCAGGTTGCACAGGATGCGCGGGTGGAACTGGTCGGCGAGCCGCTGCGTTACTCGAGCCGCGGCGGGTTGAAGCTCGAAGGAGCGCTCGTGGATTTTGCGCTTTCGCCCGAAGGGCGGATTTGCCTCGATGCCGGAAGCTCAACGGGCGGATTCACCGATTGCCTGCTGCAACACGGAGCGCGAAAAGTTTACGCCGTCGACGTGACGGTGAGCCAGCTCGATTGGAAGTTGCGTCAGAACGAACGCGTGATCGCCGTCGAGAAAAACGCCCGTCACCTTCGCGCCGAAGATGTTGGCGAGTCGGTCGGTTTCGTTGTGATGGACCTTTCGTTTATTTCCGTGACCAAGGTGATCCCTGCCGTGGCGCCACTGGCGGAAATGAACGCGGATTTTTTGATTCTCGTGAAGCCGCAATTCGAACTCGAACGACGCGACGTGGGCAAAGGCGGCATCGTGCGCGACGCGACGCTGCATCGGAAGGCCATCGAGAGTGTTGCGTCGGCCGTTCCGCGGTTTGGCCTCGACGTTCTCGGAGTTCGCCCCAGCCGCATTCCCGGTGCCGGGGGCAATCAGGAGTTTTTTCTGCACGCGCGGCAGCACGGGTAGGATAGAATTTTGCGACCAATCCAATGATTCGCGCCGCTGGCATCATCTCGAAGCCCGTCTGTGAAATGGTTTCATCCGTTGTGCCGCCGTTGCTCGAATGGCTGCGCGCCCACGAGATCGACGCCTACGTCGACAAAGAAACCCAGGACTGCATTGACCCAAAAGGTTCTTCCGTTCCGCGCGAAGAACTCGCCCGGAAAGTTGACGTGCTAATCGTGCTCGGCGGCGACGGTACGCTTCTATCCGCCGCGCGCGTGCTCCACGGCCACAAAGTCCCCATTCTTGCCGTCAACCTCGGCAGCCTGGGATTTCTCACCAGTGTTACTCTCGACGAACTGTACCCGCTGCTCGATCAAGTTCTCGCCGGGAAACACCAAATCAGCGAACGCATGATGCTCGAAGCGGAGATCGTTCACGATGGCGTGCGGGGCGAGCGGCAATCGGCGCTGAATGACGCCGTGATAACGAAGGCCGCGCTCGCGCGCATGCTGGAATTCGACGTTCATGTGAATGGCAATCACATCGGACGGTATCGCGCCGATGGCTTGATCGTCGCGACGCCCACGGGTTCGACCGCGTATTCGCTGGCAGCCGGCGGCCCGATCGTGCATCCGGACATCGATGCTTTTCTGATTACGCCGATCTGCCCACATACGCTGAGCAATCGCCCGCTGGTTGTGCCGGACTCAGCGCGCGTGGAAATCAATTTCGAGGCGACGCAGGAGCCTGTTTATCTGACTCTTGACGGGCAGATTGGAGTCCAGCTTCAGGCGAAAGATCGCGTGGTGATTATGAAATCTTCCAGCAAGGTCTACCTGATCCGCCCGCCACGGAAGAACTATTTTGAAATCCTTCGCAGTAAATTGCGCTGGGGTGAGCGCTAGCCCGCGCTTTCCAGCCAGGAGAACGCCATGAAAATCGCGATCGCTGTCGCTTGTTTGTCGCTGCTATGCGCATCGGCAGCCGTTCCCATGCCCGCACAATCGTCCGATTCGGCCGCCTCGGGGACCCAGGCGGAATCTCGCAAACCGGCCGTGACTGCCGCGCCCGCTGATTACCCGATGCACGAAGGATTCGTGGACGCGCGCGGCGTGATGATTTATTACATGACCGTCGGACGAGGCGCGCCGCTGCTGATCGTTCACGGAGGCCCGGGTGCTTCGCACGATTATTTTTTGCCGTATCTCCTTCCGCTGGCACGGCACAATAAGCTCGTTTTTATCGACGAGCGCGGCTCCGGCAAATCCCAAAAACTCGACGATCCCTCCGGTTACACAGTTGAAAACATGGTCGAGGACGTGGAAGCGGTGCGGCAAGGGCTGGCGCTTGGGAAGATCAGCCTGCTTGGACATTCCTACGGCGGAGTTCTGGCGCAGGCGTACGCGCTGAAATATCAAAATAATCTCACGCACTTGATTCTCGCGAGCACGTTCCCAAGCACGAGCCAGATGAATCAGGTCTTCGTGCGCATGAAGGAGAAAATGGATCCCGAGCTGCGATCGAGAATCGACACGCTCGAAAAAGCCGGCCTTTTTGGCAAAGGCAAGGATTACCAAAAGAACCGCTACCCGGACGATTACATGGTCGCCGCATGGGGCGAAGCTTACTTTCCCTACGTTTACCATAACCGCCCGGACCCGAATTACGATCCGATCCAGAATGGCGTGATGTCCTGGGATCTGTACCGCGAGATGTGGGGCTCGGACGGCGAATTCGTGATCGACGGCAACCTGAAATCGGTGGAATACGTGGACCGGCTGCACACGATTCACGTGCCCACGCTACTCATCGTGGGAGATCACGATGAAGTTGACCCGTCCCTCTCGCAGGAGATGCACGAAAAAATCGCCGGCTCGCGGATAGCGATTATGCCCAACAGCGGCCATATGACGTTCGTGGATCAACCGGAAAAGTTCAACGACGCCGTGACTTCATTTTTGCACCCGTATCACGCGAAGGCTGGCCAACCCAAGAACTAATCGGGTTTAACCTTTAGAACCACAAGCGTGCGGTCGTCGAACGGATGGCGGCCGCCGGAAAACGCGCCGACTTCCTCGAGAATGCGGTCGGCGATTCCATCGGCCGCAAGCGATTGGTTCTCCTGAATTAGCTTCGCCACGCGGTCGTCGCCAAAGAATTCGCCGGTGGCGTTTTGCGTGTCTCCGATACCGTCGGAGTGGAAGACCACGATATCGCCCGGATTCAGCGCGAACGAGAGCTCGTCGTACGACGCCTCTTCGAACATCCCCAGCGGAAAACCAGGAAGAGTGATTTTTTCGCAGCGGTTCTCGTGCAAAATAAACGGCTCTTCCTGGCCCGCGTTGGCAATCTTTAGCTTGTGGCGCTTGCGGTTCCACGTGGCAAAGCACAGCGTCATAAAGCGCCCTTCGATCAGGCGCTCCCCAAGGAAACCATTCATTGCGCGCAGCATCTCGGCAGGAGGCAGCTTCTGCGACCCAAGGCTGCGTAAAGTTCCGATGGCCACCGCGCCATAAAGCGCGGCGGCGCTTCCCTTCCCGCTGACGTCGCCCATCGCAACGCCCAGTTCCTGCGAGCCGTATCGAAGAAAATCGTAAAGATCTCCGCTCAGTTCTCTCGACGAGACCACGCGAGCGGCGATGTCCAATCCAAATTCGGGTCCCGGCAGGCGCGGCAGCAATGCGCCCTGAATGCGGCGAGCGGCGTTGAGGTCGCGCTCCATGCGCCCTTCATCGCGAGCCACTCTTTCGAAGAGCCGGGCGTTTTCGATAGACACAGCCAGTTGCGCCGCGAGAATCGACAGCACCTGCACGTGCTCCGCCGTAAAGTAATTCAACTGCGGGCTTTCGAGGTCCAGGACGCCGACGACGCGGTCCTTGTAAATCATCGGCACAGCCAGCTCGGACCGCGTCTCCGGATTGATCAGCAGGTATCGGGGATCGGCCGTTACATCCGGAACCACCACCGCGCGGCGCAAGGCTGCAGCCGCTCCGACGATTCCTTCATGCGCGGGGACCGCAAACTTTTCCTGCACGCGCTGCCCGAATTTCACGGTCACGCGATGCCGGAAAACGTTGTCCGCCTCGTCGTACAGCAGAATGCTGAATATCTGATAATCGATCAGGCGCTTGGTGAGCTCCGCCGCGCGGCGCAACACCTCTTCCACCTGAAGCGTGGAGTTCGCTTCGCGGCCTACCTCGTTCAGCAGGAGCAGCGTCTCGGCCTGATTTCTGGCGCTCTCGAAGAGCCGCGCGTTCTCGATAGCCGTGCCGATGCGCGACGCAACGAGGCCCAAAACGTTCTGCTGGTCGGGTGTGAAATAATCCGGCCGGCTGCTCTCGATATCGAGCACGCCGATCACCCGACCCCGCACGATTAGCGGCACCGCTAGCTCCGAACGCACGCCATCTAGCGCGTTCAGATAACGCGGATCGTTCCGGACGTCGCCGACGCGCACGGGTTGTCCGGTGGTCGCTGCGGCGCCGATGATCCCTTCATCCATCGGAATTCGCCAATGTTCCACGACTTCCGGCCGGTGTCCGATCGCGAATCGAAAATAGAGCTGATTGGTGCCCGGCTCCGGCAGCACAACCGCGAAGATTTCGTAATCGATCAGACGCTTGATCTGTGCCGCTACGTTTGCCAACACCTCATCAAGGTTCAGCGAGGCGTTGATCTCGTGGCTGATATCAGCCAGGATCGTCAGCGTCTCGGCAGGCATCTCCAGCTTGGAATTGAGCGTGTAGTCCATGTCACTCTGAGAGACCGGCCGTTCCCGCCCCGGCGAGAGGAGACCGATTTCGGGCGCGTGCGCCCCGCAAAACACTAGGCGTCGCACGAACAATCGATTCATTATATCAGCTAGATACGGGATATTACGGGAGAGAGATGAACCAACTCTGCCGCGATCAATAGTTCCCGGCAGCGGCTGGAGCTCCTGGCGCGCTGGAAGGGGCAGCCGCTAGGCCGCGAGCTTGCTCCAGAATCTTGATGCTGGCGCTCGCGCCGATGCGCGTGGCGCCGGCTTCGACCATTTTTTTCAAATCTTCGAGACTCCGAACGCCGCCGGCGGCTTTGACCCCGATTTCGCCTCCCACCACGGCTCGCATCAGGCGGACATCCTCCGCCGTGGCGCCACCGGTGCTGAATCCTGTGGACGTCTTCACGAAGTCCGCGCCGGCGTTCTTGGCCGCAAGCGAGCCGCGAACCTTTTCTTCGGTGGTAAGCAGCGCGGTCTCGAGAATCACTTTGCAGATCGCGCCGCCGCGATGGCTTGCTTCGACCACCCCGCGAATATCCGCCTCGACCGCATCGTCCTGGCCGGATTTGAGTGCGCCAATGTTTACCACCATATCGATTTCCTGTGCGCCGAGCTTAACCGCTTCTTCTGTTTCAAAGACTTTCACTCGCGGCAAGGTCGCGCCCAGCGGAAAGCCCACGACCGTACACACCCGAACCTGGCTGCCGCGCAAAATCTCCGCCGCCTGCGCGACGTTCCATGGGTTGATGCAAACCGACGCAAAGCCGTACCGCAGAGCCTCTTCGCACAATTTGTGAATTTCTTTGCGCGAGGCCTCGGGCTTGAGCAGGGTGTGGTCGATCAGGCGTGCGATGTCCGATTCGATGGGGCCGACGGCCGCGCCCGCGGAAATTCGCGCCGCGCCGGCTTCGACTACCTTGCGAGTCTTGCGCGAACAGCGTTCCGCGCACCGTTGATCGCAGCCGGGGCATACGAGTTCATCGATTTCCAAACCGCAAAGATCCGAGCATCGTTCGGCGCCGAGATATCCGAGAATTTCTTCGGTGATCGCTTGAATGGCTTGTTCGAGTTGCCGCTGATCCACAGCAGTTGCTCCCGATGCGAGTTCCCAGCCGTGCGGGGTGTGCTGCGTGTTCGATGCTGCCGGTTCGCCGCCCGATTCAGGGCTTCGAGTGCCGTGTTTCGATAGCGCGAATCTTGTCGATGCGCTTCTCGTGGCGTCCGCCCGCGAAGGGCGTCTCGAGCCACACCGCCAGAATCTCCCGCGCTGCTTCCGCCGGAATCAGCCGCGCCCCAAGCGAAAGGATGTTCGCATCGTTGTGCTCGCGGCTGTTGCGCGCGGTGGGCCGATCGTAGCACAGCGCCGCGCGCGCTCCCGGAACCTTGTTCGCCGCTATCGAAGAGCCGATTCCGGCGCTGTCGATCACCACTCCCCGCCACGCTTCGCCCCGCGCCACGGCGTTGGCCACGGCTTCGGCGAAGTCGGGATAATCCACCGGATCGCTGCTCGAAGTTCCTAGGTCGAGCACAACGTAACGCCAGTCGCGGAGGTATTCTTTGAGCTGTTCCTTCAAATCGAAGCCGCCATGATCGGCGCCGATTGCAACGATGCGCGACTTCGTTTTTTCGCCCGGCACGTTGCCCGATTTTAGTTCCTCGAAGCGAATCCTGATTTTGCGTCGATCGGCTTCGTCGCGCGCCAGCGGAGTGACGATCGTTCCAGGCTCGATCGCGATCTCTCCCCCTGTGGCCGCCATTTCGAGATCCCGTACGGTGAGAACGCGGCGTGTCACATTCATTCCGGCGGAAGGCTGAGGATGCACACGTCTTTCAAATTGCGGAAACGTTCGGCGTAATCGAGGCCGTAGCCCACCACGAATTCATTCGGAATCGTGAAGCCGATGTAATCGCCCTTCACATCCTTCAATCGTCGCGATGGCTTATCGAGCAGCGCCGCAACCCGCAGGTTTTTTGGCTTACGCTGCTGAATGATGCGCAGAAGATACGATAACGTGAGACCGGTATCCAGAATGTCCTCGACCAGCACGACGTTCAAGCCTTCGATGCTGCTGTCGAGGTCCTTGAGCACGCGAACCTGGCCGGAAGATTGTTTTCCTTTGCCGTAGCTCGATACCGCGATGAAATCGATCGAAGTTTCCAGATTGATCTCGCGGACAAGATCCGAAAGGAAAATACAAGCGCCCTTCAGCACGCCGATCAGGTGGACGCGCTGTCCCCGGAAGTCTTTGGTGATTTGCTGGGCCACTTCGTGAACGCGCTTCTGAATCGCTGCACGCCGAATCAATATCTTCAGTTTTTCCTGGCCGCCAGCCGGCATCGGTTGATTCTCCTCCGCGGAAGGCGGCTACTGTATCCCACGACGCCAGCGGTTGACAAGAATGCGCGGCGCGCGTCACCGGTCGGAGGGCTCGTCACCGTGCGCGGTGCTGGCATCCCAAATCAATTTTCCGCCGAGGAACGTCTTCAAAACCTTCACATCGCGGATTTTTGCCGGATCGATCGTGAAGATGTCGTCGCTCAGGATCACCATATCGGCCAGCTTGCCGGGAGTGATAGATCCCTTTTCGTTCTCCTGAAATTCGGCGTACGCGGAACCCATCGTGTAAGCCTCGACGGCTTCGGGCGCCGTAAGTTTCTGCTCGGGAAACCATCCGTTGGGATTCTTGCCATCGAGCGTCGCCCGCGTAACGGCAGCGTACACGCCTAGGAGAGGATTGAGTGGCGCGACGTCCCAATCCGTCCCAAAGGCCAACCGCACTCCGCGGTTCAAGAATGTGCGAAAGGCATAGGTGCGGCTGGCGCGATCGTGGCCAATGCGCTTTTCGGCCCAGCGTCCGTCGTCGATAGCCTGATATGGCTGGACGGAAGCGATTACGTGAAGTTGCGCGAAGCGATCGAAGTCCTTCGCGGCCATGTGCTGCGCGTGTTCGATGCGCAAGCGGCGGTCCGCCGGTCCATGCGCCGCTACAATTTCGGAGTAGAGATCGAGAATCATTGAGATTGCGCGATCTCCGATGGCGTGAGTGCAAATCTGCAATCCTGCCGCGTCTGCCGCCATCATGCGCCCGCGCATTAAGGAGAGCGGCTGCATCTCCGCGTTCAACAGGCCGTAATTTCCCGGCTGATCGCTGTACGGCTGGAAGAAATAGGCCGTGCCGGAGCCGAGCGAGCCATCGGCAAACGCCTTCACGGCTCCAATCCGCAGCATGGGTCCGCCAAATGCGCGGCGGATGCCCATCTTGGCTTGATCGTTCACGTCTGCAATGGAAGGCGCGGCGTAAATGCGCACCGTGAGTTCGCCACGGTCGAGCAGTTTAGAATAGACAGCGATGTCCGCGTAGTCGGGAATCATGTTCTGCACGCTGGTGACGCCGACGCTTGCGGCGAGAGCCATCGCTCGCTTGACGGCATGCGTCCTTTGCTCGGGGGAAAGCGGCGGAATTACGTCATACACAGGGCCAGTTGCGGCGTCCTTCAGTGCACCCGTCGGATTGCCTTGCGCGTCGCGAACGATTTTTCCGCCGGGAGGATCGGGAGTCTTGGCGGTGATGCCGGCCAGCTTGAGCGCAAGCGAATTTGCCACGGCCATGTGTCCATCATAACGACCGACGAACACCGGGGTGTCTGGCGCAACCGAGTCTATAAGTTGTCTCGTCGGCAGCGCGGGCGGATTCCACTTCGTTTCGTCCCAATCGCCGCCGGTGATCCACTGCCCTTTCGGCGTGATTTTTGCACGCTCGCCAATGCGCCGCGCAAATTCGGCCGCGCTGGTGGCGTTGTTCAATTGCACTTCGTCAAGCTGCGCGCCTCCACTGACGAAATGGACGTGCGCGTCGTTGAAGCCGGGCAGCAGCAGCTTGCCGCCGGCATCGATCGCCTGCGTCTTCGGCCCGCGCCACGCCTCCGCGTCGGCATTCAATCCCACGGCGACGATGCGGCCATCCAGCACGGCAACGGCTTGGGCCGTGGGGCGTGACTTATCGACGGTCCAAATTTTGGCGTTCGTGATAATGAGATCCGCAGCGGGCTTCGCGGCGGCGCCTCGCATGTTCGCCGCACTTCGCCTCCGTGCCGGCGGCGAGTGACGAGCCGGAGTCCTGCCGGATGCCGCTATCAGCAACACGCACGCGATTGTCAAGAAACACGAGCGCGTGATCGTCTTCCGCATTGCCGATGGATTTTCCATTAGGTCCTCGATCCCGCTTTGCAACAACCGTATGAAGTCGACGCAGATAGTTATCACATAAGAGGCTGAAACCGCAATGCAGCATGCGTGAAAGCACAAACGCAGAAAAGCGCGGCGTTCTGGGCGTGCATTTCGCGAAGGTAATCCGGGGACGCACGCCGACGCACGAACCGCCGGCAAACGCTCGAGGCAGGTGCACTACTGCCTTTCGAAGCTCACGACGCGCCTTTGAAAGATTCTCCCATTCTCACCGGCAAGCAACTCGACGCGATAAGTTCCCGGCTGTAGATCGTCCACCGGAATCTTCAGCGCCACGGGCACCATCGCGCTGCCTTTCTCGACGAATTCGGTTGCGTCGACCCCTCCGGTCGAAAACACCACCTTGCCGGTCTTTTGATCCACGACTTGATAGGCCACCTCAACGACCGGCGGAGGGTTCCGATCGAGTAGTTGCGGATCGTACACCTGCGCGTAAAGCGCCACCTTGTCGCTCTTCTTGAAACGATTGCTGCCCGATGGGACGAGCTCTACTTGATGCACGATGAGCGGCGTACGATCCGCGAGCATATCCGCATCCAGATCGCTGCCCAAATCTGAAACGCGCTCCAACTGATCGCTCAGAGCAATGCCGCTCAGATTGAACGCTTTGCCGTCGTAAGCCCCGATCGTCAGGGGAGTTTCGTATTTCCCGAAATTCTGTCCCCCGGACGATAGAACGACGGTCAACCGGTAAGTTCCCGGAGCAATGGCAAACTGGTTTTCGTAGTGCATCGGCAACTTCTTGAATTCTTTCAGTTCATCTTTTTCCATGTCGAGTTTCACTTCATCGCTGAACTTGGCGGCGACCGTACCGTCCGGCCGGTACGCGATACCCAGAACGTTTATGTCGGAGTGATATTTTCCTTTTTCCTTCGAAAATTCCACAGAGGCGGACGGGACGTCCATCGCCAGGTTCACGCGCGCTTCGTTCGGCGATGTGTAGAAGAAAGGAGCCTCGAGAGTTCCCGCCATGTTTCCTGCCGAAGCACCGGCGGCACGCGCTTCGAGATCCTTCTCAATCGGCTGCCCGGCGAGCAGATCGGCCGGTTTCACGTTGCAGAAGCCGCTGCGAGCGCGAACCTCCGTTCCGCCGCGTTCAACTTTCACTTTCAGGGTATGGCAACTGCCTTCGGCGGTATTCGCCGGCGAAAAGCCGAGAAGGTAATATTCGTCCTGTTCGCGCGCGATCTTCTCGAGCCCCGCAAGCAGATCGTTCGAATTAAAAATCGGGAAACCGCCGGTCCCCTCGGCGAGCGCGTAGAGAACTTGTTGATTCGTGGACGCCGATTCCGGGAACTTCGGAACGATCTCCCGTGGCTGAGTCAAGTTTGGATTCGTAAACGGCGTGTTGACTGGCCGCGAAGGTCCGGGATTGCCCCCTCGTCCAGGTCCTGGTCGGCCCGGCCCCGGAGCCGGGTTTCCGCCGCGGCCTGGGCCGGGGGATGGAGCGCCGCCGTGACCCGGACCGGGGCCAGGAGCGCCGTGACCTGGGCCAGGCCCTGGGCCGGGTCCGGGACCGCCCCGTGGGGCGCCGCCGCCGCGTTGCTGCCCGAACGCTTCCGCAGGAGAAGGCGTCCGATAGGCCGCCAAAACGAGTCGCGGTTGGGATGCGGAATCCGCTCCCGGCTGAGATCTAAACGCCGCAAAACGCGTTGCAGTCGCGCTCGGCGGATCGATCAGAGCGCCTGTCGGCGATTCCGCTCCGCCCATGGGCGCCATCAGGCCTCGCACGTCGAGCGGATACACAGCTACGTTGGCTTTATTGCAAGCGTCAATCGTTGCGGTCAATTCGGACTCACGTTCGGGCGTTAACGCAAAGCCCGATGTAAACAAGATGAGGCTTTTTCTTCCGGGAACGGCCGCAAGATTCTTGGCCAGGCCGCGAATGGCCAGCAAAACACTATAGGCGCCGAAATCGGACTCTGCGGTGCCCAGGCCTGGTCCGCCAAGCATTGGGCCGCCAATCGTCGCATCATCCAACGCCGTTGCAGACGCGTTGGGCGAAATTGCCGACGTTTTCACTCCCGCCGCTGCCTGTTTGAGCCGCGCCGCATCCGCCGTGAAATTCTGCGCGATGCGCAAAGCCCCGCCAAACTCCACGACGGCCATCACGCGGTTCGGTCCCGCATTCGCATCAATGAATTTCGCGGCAGCGGCGCGAGCGCGCGGTTGATCGCTAACGTCCATTGTGGAATCGTCAAAAAAGAGAACGATGTAATGCTTTTCCGTGCTCGTCCCCGCTGCTGGACCGCCGCCGAACGAAAAATTGGTTACCTCTTGCTGCTTCTTATCCTCGAACAACCGGAAATCCTTGGCGGTGAGATCGTGAATGTAGTTCCCTTTCTTGTCGGTGACCACCACGTCGACTCGCACCACGTTCGATTCGCTGCGAATGACGCCGCTCGCGGGTACCGTCCCCTTCTGCGCCGCCTGCTGCGAGGCAGGCGGAGTGCCCGCATTTTGAGCTTGGGTATTCTGACCCGCCACGTTTGCTGCGGCAGCATTCTGCGCATCGACGCGAGCGCCAGGAAAAATCAATTGGCGCCCAAACCATCCGAGCGCGACAACAGACAAAATCGCGGCTACAAATCCTGCAAATCGAAGACGTCTCATGGTTCACCGTCCTAGTACGGAATTTCCACCGCGCCATTCTGTGTTGACAACAATGCCGCGTTCGAATCTCGCACGACCAGGCGAACGACGTACGCGCCCGGCTTCACGTCGAAACTCGACTTTACCGTCACGCCGGTACGATCGAGTCTCTCGAGAGTCGAGTCGAGCAACTGGAACTCGATCACTTTTTGATTCCCCGTAATATAGTTGCCGTTGCGATCGAAGAGCGCCGCGACGACGGTTAGCTTGTTGCGATTGCGGCCGTCCGCTCTCTCGAAATGAATGTGATCGATGTCCACATGCGTCATCACCGACAGCTTCGCATCCGCGGCATCAATTTTGTAATACTGGGTGTGAAGTTCCATCGGAATGCTGCGCTGCTCTTCCTGGGAAAACACGGCGTCGGCTATCTCCTGCTTTGCGGCGTCGGCCGGCGACTCGCTGTGCTTGGGAGCGTAATAGCCGCGTCGCGCTTGCACCGTGAATTTTCCTTTTGTCGCCAGGGTGACCTTCAAAGAGTGAAACCGGCCATCGTATTTGAAGTTTTCGGGCGTGATTGCCAGTAAGTAGGACACATCGGGCGCGCCGGCAATTACCCGCAGCCCTTTGTCGAGATCGTTGCTATTGCGGAAAGCGAGGCCGCCGGTGCCGTCCGCGAGATCCGAAAGCACATCGCTCTGCCGTTCCTCGCTGCCGATGCGGTACAAGTCGTGAACCCCGGCCACTCGAGCGCTGGTCGTCGGAATCGGCCGGCTGACGTCTCCGATCGGATCGACCGTGTACAGCCCCCTTGCATCGAGCGTGCTGATGTAAACGTTCGCACGAGTGGCGCCATCGATGAGGTCCGAAACTTCCGTTTCGCGGGTCGGTGTCAGAAATCCGGGAGAAATCAATACCAGGCTTCGCTGCCCGGGCAATGCCGAAATTCGCCGGATAATCTCCTTCAGCCGGCGCAGCGAATATTCCGTTTGCGTGTCGCCCATCGAAAGTATTCGGCTCGCTGTCGCCTCTGCCATAGCTTGGGCTGCGTTCGTTTGACGAGTGTCTCCCTGAAACGCGCAGTCCAGAGCGTCTTCGACGGCCACGCTAATCGCAATCGTGTCGTGCTTGTTCTCCATCTGATCGGCCTGGTAGTAATTGATGCTCGGGCATTCTCCAGCGCCGGTGGCATCCCCCGCGCTGACGGCGCGCGGCTGCAATCGAAGCAATGTATCTCGCACCTTGCCGCGATCGTCGGTGAAATCGATTTGAGTTTGGCCCGATGTCGTGAGCACGGCGACGCGATCCGACGGCTTGAGCGACTCGTCAAGAAAATGAATTGCAGCGTTGCGAGCTTGCATCAAGTCTCCGATGCTCAGATGCGCATCGTCGAATAAGAGAGCCACAAATCGCGAGGGCGGCACAAAAGCAGCGGCAGGCGTCGCGGGCTCCGCCGCGCCCGCTCCGGATTCAACCTCGTTTACCTTTTGCAACGTGGGAGCGGACGTTTCGATCGAGAAATGCGAGATCACCTGGAGCTTGCGATCCTGAAACACCTGAAAATCTTCTTTCCGGAGATTCGGGACCGGGCGCCCCTGCGCGTCGCGGACAACCACGCGAATTGGAATCGAGTTTACGTGAACCTGGAACGCCGCGGAGGAATCCTGCGTGCTGACTTCCGCGGACTGTCGCGAAACTTGTGCTGGAGGCGCTTTCGATGACGGCTTTTGCTGGTCGCCGGACGGGGACGATTGAGCGCGCGCTCGCGCGGCAACCAAGACCGCGAAACACGCGAAAAAAAACACAATGCGAAGCGTGTGCCGAATATGGCGCTGAGTTCCGGTCGGAGCGTTCATCCGCGACTCCAACGCGGCATCGTATCGGCCCCGCTTGCAGGTCCCCGGTAGGTGCGCGTCTCTGATAACTCTGCCGCGAGTCTACTTTGATCTTACGGCACGGTCAATACGTGAAGCGTCACGCCCCAAAAGCTCAGTCCGCGGATTTCATCTGCTTCAGGATTTCAAGTTCAGATGTGGCGCGCTTCCAGGCCTTGGCATTTTTCTTCGTGGTGATTGGGGCATTCGGGTCGGAGTAATATGCCAGAATATTCTGCCGCAAGCCAGCGGGGAGAACTCGGCCAGGCTTGGACGTGAGGCGATCGAGCAGTTTCGCGTAAGTTTTATCCGTCAGCGGATAGCCGCCAGGCTTAACGAGGTTCCCCGTATCGAGATCGCGATTTGGAAGAGGGATCCCCGCGGCACCGCTCGTTCGTAGCGTATCCAGCATCCCGCGATAGGTGTCAACCGTGCGATTGACGCTCGCTACGTACCAGCCTTCCGTTTGCGTATTGGGAATTTTGATCGCCAGAAGCGAAATCGGCCCGACCTTGGGAAGCACCCGGATCACAATGGCTAGCACGTGCGCTCCGAATCCAGGATCGCGGTAGGTTTGCGCCCAGTGGCGCTCGTATGCTGTGCGCGAAATCCGCTCCGAAAAGGTGTCGTAGGCGGTGCCGGGCGTATTCGGGACAAACTGGCACCGGTGCAGCACCACCTCGGCCTCGGCGAATCGCGGAATGAACGATCGCACGGAGGAACGATAGCTCTTGAGAGCCGGGTGCGCTCTCCCAAGCACTTCGTGGATGTCGAATCCGTAGGTCTCCAGAAACGCGCGTTCAAGAAGCTTACGAGGCACCTTGAACCCGACAAAACGCAAATACGCTGGAGGCGCGAAGCCGCGTTTGGTCAACTGCCCGATGTCGAAAGCAAACTCGGTGCGAACGTGGCCGTGCGGACTTTCGTCATAGGTGACGATCGGCCCGTACCGGCGCTCGAGCTTCGGAAATGCGATCGCCGTTGCCGGATTCGTGGCTTCCGAGTGGCCAATCGAATCTCCCAGATAATGCGAAAGCGCTCCAATCGCGAACGCGTACTCGTCGAGGGTGCGGGCCTCGCGAAAAAGATTGTTGATGAAATCGCCGGTCCGGGCGTAATGAGTCAGATCGCTGAAAAATTCGTGGCCGAACGGATAATAGCCCATGTCCTGGATGGCGCAGCCGCCGTATGCATACGCATGCGCTTCGCGCAATTGCGCGTCCGTCGAGCCGGGAAACCGCGCCAGCAATAGCGGGCGGATCGAGCTGGCCCAAGCCAGATCGATCAACTCTTCGTGGGTTAAAACCGAGTAAGCGTCGCCTCTTTGCGGAACGAATAGGACCGCGATCAGCGTAACCGCAACAATAAACCCCAACCGCGGGCCTTTCAGCATCAATGCTCGCTCCTGAAGTAATTACACCGGCAACAGCGCCTGGTTGCAAGGACTTGTGCCGCTCTTGCGATTTCCCCGCGACCAGCGGCGCGTTCGGGTATCTCTGAGGTTAAAACCGCGTTGAATGCCAAGTCGTCCCGGTCTTAATCCCGGCTCGGCTATGTAATTCCCACCCGAAGATTACTGGGTGCCGCACCGAAGTTTGGCGCGTCTTGGCGCCTCTCGCTTGAGCGTTCGTGGGAGTGCATGCTACGCTGCATACGCAACAGAGCCGGAGTGGCGGAATGGCAGACGCGGCGGACTCAAAATCCGTTGGCCGCAAGGCCGTGTGGGTTCGACTCCCTCCTTCGGCACCACCATCCTTCCAGCGCGCCATTTCAGCTCGGGTGTGCGGGCAGAGACTACAAACGCGGTTCCAAGCCCGGCAGCGATGCTACGAGCCGTAAGGACGCTTCCCCTCGGGATTCTTTTCGAGACGCAGAATAAGCTCTTCGAGCTTGGCCATTCGCTCTGTAAACTGCGTAACGCGGGATTCCACATTCGCGACGCGATCCACGATTTCGACTTGTTTGTTGGCCACGCGTCGCAACTCTTTTTGAACTTCCTCAAGCCAGCTTGAGTTCATGGACTCTCCCGGGCGAGGGCGCGATTAGGGCTGGCCGGCGAAACACCCTGCCAATACCTTTTCTAACACAATTTCCCGTTTCGCGCGTTGAGGATGCAACCAGAAATTGATATGGTTCTGCCAATGGCTAAACCACACGTGGAAGATGGGAAGTCCGCTTATCAGCGGCGCAGCAAGCGCGTCAGAGCGAAAATCCCCGTAGAGGTGCGCATGCAAAACGCGGAACGACGTACTGTGACGGAAAAAACCGACGCTCTTGTGGTCAGCGCGCATGGGGGCTTGATTCTAGTCTCCTCGGCGCCGTCGCCAGATCAGTTCATCACAGTCGCGAATCCGCAGACCGGCGAGGAACTGTTATCGCGCGTGACCGCAGTGGGACCAACGATCATGGGCAAAACCGAAATCGGAATCGAATTCATAAAACCCGCGCCATCCTTCTGGGGTCTTCCTTCCCCGCCCGAAGATTGGAAGCTCGCCCGCATTCCAGCGCGCCAGCATAAGCCGAAGGCCGCGGCCCCCTCGAGCCAGACGCCGCCTAAATTGCAAAAGCCCTGATTTCCGGCGTTCGTTCTCGGGGCGCGAACAACCCACATACAGCAAGTCAAGCCAGCTCAGACCTGCTAATAATGCGCATTCGTTAGTCGGGCTTGTGTTTCGCCTCGCAGCCAAACATAAATCGGTGCGTGGGGAGATGGCGGAGGCCAGTGCATTGCGATTTTCAAAGTCTGCTCGCCCGGCGCACTGGGAACAGGCGTCGCGATGCCCGGCACGTTCTCGCCGTTCTGCGAGGTCCATCCAGTCTTCTCAATCGTTTGAAGGTCCTGGCCCGTCAATGCTCCTGCGTAGAGGCCCTGGCCCAACGTCTCACCGCTTAACGTAAAAGTGTCGATGCGCGGCAGGCGCACGACGCGTCCCAGGAGATACGGATCGGATACACCGGCCGCGGGCTCCGTCAGGGTTGCGATCAGTAAGCATCCCGATTGTCCAACGTCGCCAGGATCAATCGATAAGTACAGCAATCCTTCTCCGGCCAGGTCTAGCTCATCGCTCCCAACGCGTTCGCCGGGCGAAAGCGCGAGACTGCGTTTTGTGTCAGTCTCGGCCGCGCAGGCAAGCTGAAGCGATGGCTGCGAAGTAATATTCTCCGGCGAAATGGAAAAGCTCACTGGCGACCCCGCGGGGATCTCTCCCGGTTTCAGCTCAACCCCGGGAGACGTGGCAAAGGAGGCTTTGGCGTCCGCTATCTTCGGTCGTGGTCCTGCGACTGCAAGCACATCTAACACCTTGAGGGGCTCCTCGAGGCCGTTGATGAACAGGCTGGCGGCAATTTGGTCGCCCTTTCGCGCTTTCGGCCCGAGCTGAATCGTGGCCTCGCGATCCGAGAGGCCGTGGCTATCGACCGGGATCGGCGACAGCGTCCATCGGACGTCCGGGCTGGCGATACGATCGATCCGCTCGAGATCCGTCCCCTGCAGATGAATTATCTGCTGCGATTCGCCGACATTCACGCGAAGTGGAAGATTTCGAATCTGTGGGTTGGCCGGATGGACCGCGACCGGAACGTCGTGGCTCGCGCCATTCAATTGCCTAAGCTCAAGCAGATAATTTCCTGACGGCAGCGGCCTGGTATCAACGTTCGCCTCGAAATCATGCTGTTCGCCTTGTCCCGTGCCTTTCGGAAGACGGAATGAAACTTGCATCGCGGGAGCTTTCGGGTTTTGTTTATCCACCAGGGTGACCTTGTCCAGGAATTCGAAGTCGGCGCCGTCGACTCTCAGTGGCGCAGCGTTGCGGCCACTGATAAGCTCGTCTCGCGATGTAGGGGAAATCACCGCCGTCGAGTAGTCCGCGAACTTGTGGACATCAACCTCACCCGCGATTTCTATCGGAGTCCAATCCCATTTCGCCGCAAGATGATATTCGCCGGGCGGAATCCTGGTCTTCGACAAATCCAGAGTCAAGAGATCGCCCACCGATCCCAGCGTGACCTTGACGGGAACCGCCACGGAGGTCTTCGCGTCCGCTGAAAGGAGCTCCCAACCCCGAATGCGCGTCACGTTTTTCAACTGCGCAACGCTGGCGCACGACACTTTCAAAGTTGATACCCACCCAGCTGGAATGTTGGCTGGCGCAGCCAACGCGATGGCTGGCGGAGCGGAATCGGGGACGTTCAGCATCCACAAATACACAAGGCGCGTGTGCTCTTTGGCGGCATGTTGCGATTTGGGCGAGCAAAGAGACATTCCATCGGGAACCTCCTGCGCGAAGGCGGTTCGAAATTCGGCATGGGGAAACATCGTCGCGTGCATTTCTTCGATCAGTTGCGCGCCGCCGGCAGCCAGCCCCACTGAGCCTGCGCCAAAGAAAAGCGTCGCCACGGATGCCGCGAGACCCGTCGATTGGGCTCGCAGGCTCGGGCCTGAAGTTAGCGGATCGCTCGACGAGAACGCGGGCAGCACCGAATGCAGAAGCTGTTCCGCCTGCTGGCCCGAGGGCGCGCTGGCGTCGACGTTTGGCAGCGCAACGCCATACTGTGCCGAAAAATGACCCAGCACTGCTGAAAAGTTTGTGCTGCCGGGAGCCGATGACTCAAATTGCGAAAGCGTTTGCACCAGCGCCTCGACTTTCGAGCTTTCCTCGATGTAGTCGGTCAGCTTCGAGATTAATTCTGGATTTTTCTCCATCAGCGAATTGATTTTTTTCACGTCAAGGCCATGCGGCCCAAACACGAAGCCGACCACTGAAGCGTGGATAGGAACTTTCCATTCAGCAGGCTGATCCGCCGGTTGCGACGGCAGGACTTCGATATGCGGATTATCGCCCTGCGCGGCTGGCACAAACAGTACGGCTACTTCCGCGCGTCCCGATATTTCCTTCGGTAAGCGATAGGGTTCGTAGCGCAACACCTGTCCGGGATGGATGACGTTAACGGCGAGAAGCGGCAGCGCCTGTTCGCCTGCCGGCGGCATCACGATGAGCCGGAAGCCAGTCACGGGCACGCCACCAGGACATGAATTCGCCGTCGCCGAAAATGCCGGTGCAGCGGCGGCCGCGTTCAAGAGAAAAAGCAGAATGATTGCCCGCATACGAAATTCACCTTCAAGACTTCCCGCGAAAATAACGTCAAGAAACAAGTAGGAAGATGTTCCGTGCGGAGCCGGACACATCGATTTGCCGGGGAGCAACTATTAGAACCCCATCAACATGAGATTTCAATCGATCGTTCGGAGTTGTACCGCGTCGGTTGTTGTTTCGATCAACGAACCTGAACTTCGAGAGTCGATCTCTTCGTGTGACCCGCTGCGTCGGTCGCCGTGAGCGTGTACGTCGTCGTGTTCACGGGAGAGACAGACACGCACCGCGAGTACGACGGCCACACGGGGTTGGACTGCGGCTCAAGAGTGACCGACTTCGCATTCGATACCGCGTAACAAAGCTTGGCCGAATCGCCGCGATGAATGTATCCGGGGTCGGCATAGAAATTCAGAATGTCGAAGTTATTGCCACCCATCGACTCCACCGCTTCGGCATCCTGCGCGCGCTTTCTCTCGGCAGCTTGCTCCTGAACCCTGCGGACATCTTCCGAGCGCGAATAGAACACAGAACCGACGTAGATGGCCACAACGCCGACCAGGACGCACCAAACCACCAGAAACCTTTTGTAATTCGCGGCAAGCTTCACGATGATCTCTTTATGATTCTAACGGAGCATCCAGGATTCACATGGCGGTAATACACAGGTCTCGCAGCGCAGGGAAGCTTGCCCGATTTCAGCGCGATTACCGGTCTTGAGCGAGCTTCAGCGAGGCAATACCTCGACCGTAATTCCCGACGCCTGGCTTCCATCGCGATAGATCCGCTCCGTCGCCTTCTTGAAATCTCCGGGCTTGGCGTCCGGAATATTCTCAAAGACCTGCGGATTGCGGTCGATTAGCGGGAACCACGAGCTCTGCACCTGCACCATAATCCGGTGCCCACGCCGGAACGTGTGATTGATGTCCGGCATGGTGAAATCAATCTCCGCGACTTTGCCTGGAATGAACGGTTCCGGGCGCTCGAAACTCTTGCGGAATTTCCCGCGCAGCGGCTCGCCTCGAATAAGCTGCTGGTATCCTCCCATCGCGACTTGTGGCGGCGGAACGTCATTCGAATGGGCTTCGTTCGCCGTATTGTCAGGATAATCCGGCGGATAGACATCGATCAGTTTCACCACGAAGTCGGAATCGGTACCAGTGGTGGAAACAAACAGCCGGGGCGAGACAGGCCCCGCGAGCGTAACGTCTTCTTTCAACGGCCCCGTTTGATATACGAGAACATCCGGGCGCGTGGCTGCAAAACGCTGGTCGGCCACCATATATTCTTGCGGCACATCCGTCGCCGTATAGCCAATAAACGGCACGGGCCGGTTTGGATCGCTCACGTATTCGTCGGAGCCTTGCGAACTCTTGGCCGGCGCGTCGAACGATAGCCCGCCGCTTTCCTGGAAATACAAAGTCTTCTTCTCAACATTCTTCGGGGGCCAGGCGGGATACTCGCGCCACTGGTTCGTCCCTGTCTCGAAGACGTACGCCTCCGGCAGCTTCGCGTCGGCGCCATCTTTCAAATACTGCTCGAAAAACGGAAAAAGAATATGGCTGCGGAAGAATTGCCCGGTGTTGGAAGCGAATTCCACGCTTCCGAGGTGGTTTCCGTCGAAATGCGACCAGCCGCCATGGACCCAGGGGCCAACGACGAGACCATTGTAGATTCCCGGATCGTTGTGCTTGATCGAATCGTAGACCTTGAACGGCCCGGCAAGGTCTTCCGCGTCGAACCATCCCCCAACTGTTAAAACCGCGCAATGAATATTTTTGAGATGCGGCGCGAGATTGCGGGCTTTCCAATAATCGTCGTAAGTGTCGTGAGCGACCTGATCGTTCCACAGCCAATTGGGGTTCTTGAAATATTGTGCCGTCAAGTTCGCCAGCGTGGCGGCATGAAGAAAGAATTCGTAACCATCATGGGTTCCGTAATCGAAGCGTGTGAACCCAGATGGTAGCGTCGTTGGGACATTCTGCGGCCGGAAAAAAGTGTAGAAGCCAAAATTTGCGTCCAGCATGAACGCTCCACCGTGGTAGGCATCGTCGCCCATGAAGAGATCGGTCATGGGCGCTTCGGGCGAGGCGGCCTTGATCGCGGGATGCGAATCGATGATGCTCGCCGAAGTATAAAAGCCGGGATACGAAATTCCCCAGATTCCCACTTTGCCGTTGTTGTTCGGCACATGTTTCAGCAGCCATTCGATCGTGTCGTATGTGTCGGTGCTGTCGTCCACGTCGGACTTTGATTTCTTCACGTCGATGTGCGGGTGCATCTCGACGAAATCGCCTTCGGACATGTATCGGCCGCGCACATCCTGGTAAACGATAATGTACCCGGCTTTTTCGAATTCCTCCGACGGCCCAATCGATCGCTTGTACCGGTCCACCCCATACGGCGCAACGCTATACGGCGTGCGGTCCATCAGAAACGGGTACGTGCGCGAAGTATCCTTGGGAACGTAAACCGACGTGAACAGCCGCTTTCCATCGCGCATCGGAATCCGAAATTCGTACTTCGTGTAATGCTCCTTGACGTTGAATTCCGGCGCGTCGGAATCCGCGTGCGTCCAGACGGAAGGAACCAAAACGACGGTCAAAAACGCGATGATCCAAAAAGCACGGCGCGTCATGGGTTGGGAATCTCCTGTGGTCCGCAAGCGAGCGAACTCGCAAAAGCTACCTTCCCGTTCGGCAAGCGTCAAGCGGATTCGCAAATGTCAACGCCAGTCACGCCGGTAAGCCATCAATTGCGGGAGGTCGGGGCGTTCAATCCTGTAACACCGAGCAGAGTGAATCGCAGACTTCAAGATCGCCATTGTAGCGGATGAACCCCGCCTGTTTTTCGAGGCTTGCCCGGCTATGACAGAGTTGGCTTCATCGCTTTCCCTATGCGTGCCCAGGCTCGTGCGGCCAACGTTAATCGGGGCGTCAATCCCTACAGTTCTTTTCACGGCTGGGACATCGATTCGGTGATCGTGGAGAATGGGAAGCTACCTACTGAGAGCATAAACCGTGCCCCCTATATCGAGAAGCAACCCGATACCATAACGGAGACGGCGTTCGAAAGAACCGGCGCAAGGCATTCCATCTTATGAGGGAAGCCGCTGCCTTAGCTAGGAGACATCGACGCGACCTAGGCCATTGGGACTCAATATGATTACGGCATAGGCACTTGAGGAAGCATAAAAACATGCGTTTGAACTTTATCGCAAGGCCGCACGCGATCGGAGCGCGGTCAATCCCGCAAACAAACGGAGTCCCCAGATTACTCAACATTAATGCTATAATTTCTGGCACCTTTAAACTTTGAGGTGTCCCGCGATGCGGAGCGCCCGTTCACTTTTCGCCGCCGTTATCATTCTCATGCTTTTGGCAACCACCGTGGGAGCGCAAGACCTCCAAGTGCGGCAGCGGGCTATTGCTCTGCTAGAGAATGCCAATTCTGTGAGCACGCCCCAAGTCTTCGGAAGCTACGAACAGACTGTTACCTTTCGCGTGTATTCTCCTGCCAAAGGAACGCAGGACGGCCAATTCACCAGCGTGACCGATGCCCCCCGAGCCTATCGCGACGAATATCAATTCGGTGACTTTCACCTGCTCGTCATCGTGAATGGCGCTATGATCGCGGACGTTGGAAATCGCGACCTCGCCCCCGTCGAGGTTCGAAAGCTACTGAAGCTCCAGCCCATTTATCACGTTCGCTTTGACAACGCCGATATCATCCATTCGATTCAAGAAGCCGAAGTCAATGGCCGCCCATCCGAGTGCATTCATTTCGATACCGTTGTTGGCGCAAAGTCCGAGGCCAACGAGATTTGCGTCGACCAGCAGCTCGGCACGATGGCGCTGCTAAAAGTAGGAAGTGAGACGGTCACTAATTCCGACTTCTTTGCCTACCGCAATGCTTGGATTCCGCGACACATCGTCTACGAGTTGGTGAATCCCCCCGCGAATTCTCAGAACGATGTTCGTATGGAACTCGAACAGACCATGACCGCAACCGAGGGGCCACTCGACCCGAACGTTCTTTCACCCCCTCCCGGTGCGTCATTCATGCACGTCTGCCAGGCCTATCGGAGGCCGTTTGCCCAATTCGTGCCGCAGCCAGCAGCGGGCGATGGAACCCAGACGGTTGACGTCATCCTTCACGGAACGATTGGCAAAGACGGCAAGATTCACGACCCCATGGTCGACGCCTCTGGACGCACCGATTTGAACGATGAGGCTCTCAAACTTTTCGTCACATGGAGATTCACTCCAGCCATCTGTGACGGCGCTCCATTTGAAATTCCAGCCGACGTCACACTCCACTTCCAGGACCGCTAATCAACGACTGCTCTCCGTCACTGGCTCACATGGAATTCATATCGGCAGCTTTTCTTCTGGCCTGCTCTCGCGTATTCTGACGCGCTACTGATGAAATTTAACGACAGAAATTACTGGCTGGATGGCGCGGCGATGCCGGCGGGCACTCCCGGCGATTTGCCCGAACGCGTGGATGTTGCAGTTGTGGGCGCAGGTTTCACGGGGCTTTCTGCCGCGCGCACCCTGGCGAAAGCCGGAACGACCGCCGTCGTCCTCGAATCGAACACCATCGCCTGGGGCGCGAGTTGCCGCAACGGTGGCATGGTTCTCACCGGAATGAAGCTTTCCGTCGAAACGCTCGCCGCGCGCTACGGAATGGATGCCACCCGCCGAATGTACGCCGCATCGCTCGCCTCCATCGATCTCGTCGAACAGATCGTCCGCGAGGAAAGTATCGAGTGCAATTTCTCGCGCTGCGGCCACCTCGAAGTCGCCTGCAAGCAGGCTCATTTCGATGCTTACGCCCGCTCGGTCGCGACCATCGTCCGCGAATTCAATCATCCCGTGCGCGTCGTACCGAAAAGCGAGCTGCGCTCGGAGATTGGCTCGGACATATATTTCGGTGGGATCGTGGACGAATCGAGCGCCGGCCTGCATCCCGCGCGCTACGCGGCGGGGCTCGCGCGATCGGCTCTTGCGTCCGGCGCATCCGTTTACGAACGCGCGCGCGTCGAGCGAATCGAACGCCAGGCAGGCAACGCGCAGCCTGGTTTTCAGATCACAACTTCACGCGGCAATATCTTCGCTCGCGAAGTCTTCGTCGGAACCAGCGGGTACACATCGCGCGCCACCTCCGCGCTGCAAAGAAAAATCATTCCCATCGGCTCGTTCATCATCGCCACCGAACCGCTGCCGGAAGCTCTTGTCGTCGAGCTCAGCCCGCGCAACCGCATGATTTATGATTCCAAGCATTTCCTCTATTACTATCGGCTCACGCCGGACCGCCGCATGCTCTTCGGCGGCCGCGCCGCGTTTTTTCCCGAGACTCGCGAAACGATTCAGCGCAGCGCGCAAATCCTTCGTCGCGGCATGATTCAGGTATACCCGCAGTTAAAAGACGCGAAGATCGACTACGTCTGGGGCGGCACTCTCGATTTCTGTTTCGATACCATGCCCCACGCCGGCCGCATTAACGGTATCCATTACGCGGTCGGCTACGCCGGACATGGCGTCGCCATGGCCACGTATCTCGGAACGCAAATCGCACAGCAGATTCTTGGCAAGCGTGCCGACAACCCCTACGAAAGCATTCCTTTTCCAGGCGCTCCCTTGGGTCTCTATAATGGCCGGCCCTGGTTCCTTCCATTCGCGGGCGCGTATTATAAAGTCCTTGATTGGATCAGTTGAGAGGCGCGCGCATGGGAATCGATGCCTGAACCTGAGACTTCCAGCCATAGCGGGCGCGCGGCATTCAATCATCCCAATTTCGTACTGCTGCTGATCGCGCGATTTTTCATGGTGTTCGCGCTGGAGATGCAATCGGTTGCGGTTGGCTGGCAGGTTTACGAAATCACGCGCAGCGCGCTCGACCTCGGCTACGTCGGCCTGGCTCAATTTCTCCCCGGTATCGTCCTGTTTCTGGTATCCGGCCACGCCGCGGACCGTTTCGATCGTCGCAGGCTGCTCGCCCTCTGCTACGGCGCCTACGCCGTATGCTCCGCACTGTTGCTCGTCATCACGTTGAGGCGTCCCCATTCTGTCGAGCTGATTTACGCCGTCTTGTTTCTCACGGGAGTAGTTCGTTCCTTCAATGGACCTGCAAGCCGCGCGCTTCTTCCGCAGTTAGTTTCCGATGAGGATTTTCCGAATGCGGTGGCCTGGAGTTCGACCACTTTTCAAACCGCCACGATTCTCGGCCCGGCCTTGGGCGGTCTGGTCTACGCTCTGTTTCGTGGCCCCGCCGCAGTCTACGCCATCGCCAGCGTGGCAGGTGTCGTGGCATCGCTTTCCGTGTTGCGCATCAGGCTCAAAATGAAGGTGCGCCTTCGCGAACAATACAGCGCGCGAACCGTACTCGCCGGAATCGCCTACATCTGGCGGCAGAAAATCATCCTTGGCTCGATTTCGCTCGACCTGTTCGCCGTCCTGCTGGGCGGAGCGGTCGCGCTGCTTCCTGTTTACGCGCGCGAAATCCTGCACACGGGTCCTTGGGGGCTGGGACTCTTGCGATGCGCTCCCGGCGTGGGTGCGGCCGCGATGGCTGTCTTTCTAGCTCATCGGCCGCTGCGAGGCCGCGTCGGGGCATCCATGCTCTGGTGCGTCGGTGGCTTCGGCGTCTTCACCATTCTTTTCGGAATCTCGCACAACATGGCGCTGTCGCTCGTGGCGCTAGTGCTTGTCGGCGCGACGGACATGGTCAGCGTGATCGTTCGCGGCGTGCTGATTCAGATCGCTACGCCGGACCAAATGCGCGGGCGCGTGAACGCAGTAGACATGGTGTTCATCGGCGCGTCGAACGAGTTCGGCGAATTCGAGTCCGGCCTCACGGCCCATTGGTTCGGCACCGTGCCCGCTGTGGTCTTGGGTGGGATCGGCACGCTGATCATCACCGCTCTCTGGGCCTGGCGCTTCCCCGACCTCCGCCGCGCCGACCAGTTCTCCGACATCCAGCTCCCCCGCTGACCCTCGACTCGACCGGTTGCGGCGGTCGTCGGTCATTCGAGCTTCAGCAGAAGCGTAGTGAGATCTGCGACTTCTTCCAATGGTTTCCACATGGCCGCCACCCAGTCGCGCCATCCTCAAGAAGTAATTGTTTGGTTATCCGTACCATTGACCGCAACGAAGACACAGTTGAAGATAGAAAGGAACTGATGGAAACGGCAGGATTGGAACGCGATGAAAACTACTATCATGGCCGCCGCGCTGTTCTTGACAGCGGTATCAACATACGGACAGAAATCGAAGCCGACGTTGAAGGAAACGTTGGGCTGGATTCAAGACGGCCTCAGCAGCGATTACGGCAACGTCGAGAAACAAACCGCTAAAGGAAGTGAGATACACGCGCTTCGGCTCGCGGATTTTTCCGGCTGCCATGTTCATTTCATTTCTACTGAGGCCGTTGCGGGGAAGGAAACGTTTCACGAGGAAGACTCTTTCGACCTCGGTGCCATAGACACGGCAAAAGTCCGATTCGACGACCACGGGATCACGTCCAACGACCCCGGCTTGTTCACAGCGGCAACACAGAACGCAATCAAGAAGATTGCCACGAAGAATACCTACGGCGTCACGTCGCTTCCCGCAATAGAAGGCAGGAGCGCGCTGTTCGTCACGGAGTTCTACAGTCCGTATGGTGCCGACTTCACGAAATCGTTCACGCATGCGGTGAAGATGTGCGGCGGCAAACGATCAATTTTTCCCGAATCCAACGGGCGAGATCGAAGACCGATACCATACTGACGCGGACGGCGCGATGTCGTTGGACTGTAAGACCGTAGCCAGAACACCAGCCCGCGCGAGCCACTGAATGATTTCCATCACCGAGCGTCCGAAGGCGGCCTGCACTCTGTTTCAGTTTGTCTGAGCGGAAATTCCCTAAGCCGACCCCATAGGGCGTCTTAGCATGCATCCGGCAAGGAATGCTTACACGCCGAGGTCTGGGACGTTTGCGAGCGCATCGTTGAACCGATTCGTGAAGTTGGCTGCGCAAATCACCAGCGTAAGCTCCACGATTTGACCCTCGTCGTAGAACTTCCTCAGCTCGTCGATCGAGCCGGCACGGATCGCCGCTGCGCCGCGAGTTACCCGGTCGGCGTAAAGAATTGTGGCTTTGTCCTTTTCGTCAAAGAGCGGGCTGTTCTGATAAAACGCGAGTGCGGCAATCTGTTGGTCGGTGATGCCAATCCGCTTCGCCGAAGCGGTGTGAGCGCGCGTTCAATACTCGCACCCATTCACGGCCGACGTTTTCAAATATGCCAGTTCCTTGTAGCGCGGCTCGACCGTGCCTTCGTCGATGATCGCGCCGTAGAGAGGCAGGAAATTCTTGAGCACGTTGGGCCGATGGGCCATCGTCCCGAAAAAATTCGGCATCTTGCCCGTTTTCTTGGCTAGGGCATCGTAAATTCCGTGAATTTCCGGTGCCGCCTCTTCTTTCGGTAGTGGATGAACTGTAGCCATTGGCGCCTCCAAGGATTTCACCGCGATTTATGGATTGTATATCCGAGTGCCCCAACAGGGAAGGCAATCCGCTGGGCTATTCCGCTCGCACCGCGACAGAGTTGCCGGTCCCCACTCCGGTCCCTAAGCTCTCCACATCTCTGTTCTCTTGCATAGCTCTTACATCCCGCTAAGATGGAGCCGTGGCTAGAGAAAGCATACGTGGAAGCACCGAATGACTTTTGCCAAGCGCGAATACTATTCCGTAGTGATCGGGTCGGGACCTAACGGTCTTGCGGCGGCGATCACCGTGGCGCAGGCGGGACGCTCCGTCCTGGTGCTCGAAGCGCAGGGCACCATCGGCGGCGGAACGCGGTCGGCGGAACTGACTCTGCCGGGATTCATCCACGATGTATGCTCCGCGGTTCATCCGATGGCGCTGACGTCGCCGTTCTTCCGATCCCTCCCGCTGCGAGAGCACGGACTCGAATGGATCGAGCCCGATGCGCCTCTCGCACATCCGCTCGACGACGGTACCGCGGTGCTCGTCGAACGCTCCGTGAATGCAACCGCTGCAAATATGGGCCGCGACGTGGAGCGCTACTCGCGGCTTTTCTCGCCTCTCGTCCGCGACTGGTCAAAATTGGAGCCGGCGCTGCTCGGCCGGTTGCGGCTTCCAAGTCATCCCCAGGCGCTCGCACGATTTGGCTTCGATGCGATGCGCTCCGCCGAAGGATTCGCGAATTCATGTTTTCGCGACGAGCGGACGCGGGCGATGTTTGCGGGAATGGCCGCGCATTCGATCCTGCCGCTCACGAAAATCCCAAGCGCGGCATTTGGCTGTGTGCTCACGATCGCGGCGCACGCCGTCGGATGGCCGTTTGCTCGCGGCGGCTCGCAAAGCATCGCCAACGCGCTGGCATCCTACCTACGCTCTCTGGGCGGCGAGATCATCACAAATTCACCGGTGTCTTCGCTCGAGCAACTCCCGAAATCGCACATCGTTCTGTGTGACGTCACCCCGCGCCAACTCCTGCAAATTGCAGGCTCGCGGTTCGGTTTCGGCTTTCGACGCAAACTGGAACGCTATCGCTATGGCCCGGGGGTTTGCAAAATGGATTGGGCTCTCGACGGCCCGATCCCGTGGAAAGCGGAAGAGTGCCGACGCGCCGGAACCGTGCATATCGGCGGCACGCTCGAGGAAATCGTCCGATCGGAAGCAGCGCCTTGGCGAGGCGAGCACATCGAAAAGCCGTTTGTGTTGCTGGCGCAGCCGAGCCTGTTCGACCCATCGCGCGCGCCCGCCGGGAAGCACGTTGCCTGGGCGTATTGCCACGTTCCAAACGGCTCCCGCTTTGATATGACGGAGAGAATCGAGAATCAGATCGAGCGCTTTGCCCCCGGCTTCCGCCGCGCGATTCTCAAACGCAGCGTGATGGTTGCCGCAAGTCTTGAACAGCACAACGCGAATCTGGTTGGCGGGGACATTAGCGGCGGCGCATCGAATCTCGGGCAGCTTTTTTTGCGCCCGACTTGGCGGATGTACGGCACGCCGGTGAAAGGATTGTATCTGTGCTCATCGTCCACGCCACCTGGAGGAGGCGTGCATGGCCTCTGCGGCCACAGAGCGGCGCGCGCCGCGCTGAACGATGTCTTTTAGCTCGCAGGCAGCTAAAAGAGTCCGTGCGCGACATCGTCATTCCGAGCGGAGCGAAGAATCTCTCTTGGTAAAACACTGCCCAGGGTCGTTCTCGTGTGGAAACGAAACCAACTTCCGAGTCAGCGCGGACCCGGGAGTTTCGTCGGAGCGCATTCTCCGTTGTAAGACGGCCAATGCGCTCCTAAACACGGCTGCCACTTCGAAGGCCGCGCAATGTCTGCCAGCAACATAACTAACTTCGTGGTCGCGCAAAATCCGGTAGAAACCCTACATCCGTGCGGGAAAGTTACGGATAGCGCCGCGCCTCGATCCGTTATCTCGCTTTCACGAACCACGCCGACGCGGCGAATCTCCCCAAAAAAGAAGCGGGGCCACTGCAGTGGCTCCGCTTGGCCGATTCCGAGTTATAACCGGGCTATAGCCATGTACTCGTCAGAACCGAAGTTTTAAGCCGAATTGTATCTGGCGGCCTGGGTCCTGAGATTGCACGAGGCCGAACGTGCCCGCTCCCGAGCTGCCGCCAGTTAGAGGGTTGGTATCGATCACGCCGTTGCACGAGGGCCCGCATGAGGCTGCCGGCGCACTGAAGATCGGCGTGTTGGTGAAGTTGATAAACTGCGCCATGAATTGCAAATTCACGCGTTCCGTGAAGTTAAAATTCTTTGTGATATTGAGGTCCGCAGTCGTCAGACCAGGCCCCCTGAACGCACCAACGCCGCAATTGCCAAAGGTATTCGCCGCGGGCAGCGTGACTGCGGCGGGGTTCAAGAACTGAATCCCGATATTTCCCCCGAGGTTTTCCAAGGCCTTATTACCGTACTGGGCGGCTCCCGCCACGCAGTTTGGCCGGTATGCAGCGCCCACGCCTCCGCCTGTTCCAGATTGGTCGGGAGCGGCTGGATTGATGGCAAAGCCGGAGTGGACGTTAAAGTCGCCTCCAATTTGCCACCCGCCGATGATCTGATTTAGAACACCATTGACGCCGCTGGCAAACTGACGGCCGCGTCCAAAGGGCAGATCGTAGATTGCGTAGCCGTTGAGGGCGCCGGCAATGTCGCTGATGCAACGGCCGTAATCCGCCTTTTGATCGTAAATATTCTGGAAGAAGAAGTACCCGCCATTGGTCTGGCTAACACCGAGGCCTTCCTCGTCTCCAAACTGGCCGAAGAATCCGAGGGAGTTCGACAGGCACTTCGACCAGGTATAGTTCCCCAGCAACTGAAGGCCGTGAAACGAACGTTGTGCCACGGAGAGCTCAAGAGCGTTGTAGCGCTGGATGGCGCTGGAATCGTTAAACCGTACGGTCGAACCAGCACTCACCAAACGGGGCGCGAACGGACTCGGCAGTAAAGTGCCATTTACAAGCTGCTGCTGATTTAGGATGTAAATGTCACTCATATGGTCAATCTTATTGCCAACGTAGGCCACTGAAACCGTGGTGCTGTTACCGAACTGCCGCTGGGCGGTGACGTTCCATTGCTGATCGACCGCCGGCTGAAGACGCCGATTCGTTGCGTGAAGCGTGGCGCTGGATAGGCAGGCCGGAGAAAAAGCCAGCAACGCCGTCGCAGTGCATGGAGCGCTCGGGAAGGCTGTATAGCCCTGATCGAGAGTGAACGGCGGCAACGAGAGCCCGGTGTTATTCGCTTCGCGATTCACAACGTTCGGTGGATTTATCACCGCCATGTTGTTAATGCCATTGCCTTCCATGTAGGTCGAGACCCCGTACGCGGCGCGAATCACCGTGTTCCGCGCCCATCCCGGCTGCCATGCTAGTCCCAGGCGTGGCTGGAAATTGTCGATTCCCGTATAGGTGTTGTAATTCGTTCCTATTAGAGGCTCCCCAGAAAAAACATCGAAATTGATATTTCTGCCTGAGTCTTTATCGCCGCGAGGAGTAGTCAGTTCATAACGGAGGCCAAGGTTCAGAGTCAGAGTGTTGCTCACGCGCCAGTTATCCTGGACGAAAGCCCCAAACAAGCTGTTCCGCAGATGGAAATTTAGAGGCGTTCCTTCCGTCACGTCCTGCGGAAGACCGAGCAGAAAATCAGCAACGCCGTTGCCACCTGAAGTGCCGGTCGTACCGTTCCCTGTGAACTGGCCATTGAAAGTAAATGAGCCGGCAACACCTTCATTTCCCGGGTACACGTCGTTCATGATGTAGTGGTAGTACTCGAATCCCGTGTGAATCACGTGTTTGCCGTGGGTCCACGTGAGCGAATCTTCAGCCTCGTACGTCGTATCGTGGAATATCTCGACACTGTCGGTGCTGCCGATGATGCTGAAGCTTCCAATTGTCAACTGCGGAAGAATCGTTGCCTGAACGCCGGGGATTCCAAAGGTTTTTGGCAAGTCTGTGTTGGTCGGGTTTGAAAATATTTGGTCGTTCGCGGGAAAGTCCTGGAAGCCCACGCGAAACTCGTTGACCAGTGAAGGCGAGATAGTCCGGTCGTAATTCACCACAAAGTTCTTCAGGGGGTACTCCCTCTTTAAGTTGGGAAGCAGCACGATGCTGTTCGAGGTGTTGTTAATCACATACTGCTGGGACCAGCGGCCCATGATGTGATCTTTTTCGGAGGCTTGCCAGTCGATCTTCAAGTCACCCTGGTAGGAGTTGACGTTATTGCTCGTAAGGAATGTCAACTGGCTAGCGCTTGGGTACAGTGACGATGCCAGAATATTCTTCGCCGCAGCGCTCAGGACCGGAACTTGGTTATTGGCGTAAGGCGTGCGAGCCGCGGGGTTCGCGTTCGAAAACGGGTTGAAAAGCTGCTGGCTCGAGTTATTGCAGATTCCTCCGGTGAATCCTGCCGTACAGAGAGAAGAAAAATCGCCGGTGCGAAACGCCGCCGGGATCGGAGCGAATGGCGTTGAGCTAGCGGGCGTGTCGAAAAGGGATTCCTGCCAATCCGCAAAGAAGAACAGCTTGTTCTTGACGACCGGACCTCCCAGGGTCGCCCCGAAATTATTGTAATGCAGCGGGGAGCGCGGGGGCGTGACGCCTGTCAATTGGCCGATAGCCTTATTCTGCCAGCTATTTGCGTTGAAGGCGGTGTTACGCACGAACTCGTAAAGGTCGCCGTGGAATTGGTTGGTTCCGGATTTAAGCGTCTCGACGATAACGCCGCCAATGTAGTTACCAAAGTCCGCTGGCGCATTGCCCGCGATTAAATTGAATTCCTGAATCGCATCCGGGCTTGGCACGTAGGCGACTTCATTGTTGTCAGCCTGGTTGGTGTCCATGCCGTCGAGTGAGAAGTTATTATCCTGTTCGCGCGCGCCATTCACGTAAGGACGGCCCGTGCCGAAGGTGGCCTGAGGCGCCTGGAACGAAAAGATATTCGGGCTGACTACCCCAGGAGCGAGCAAGGTCAACTGGTTGATGTTGCGGGTCGCCAGAGGCAAAGCCGTGGCGGCGTGCGAATCGATAAGCGTGCCCAGGTCTGTAGAGTCCGTCTGCAGCAGCGGCGGAGCGGCCGAGACCTCGACTGTTTGCGTCACCTGGCCTACCTTCATCTGGAAATCGACTCGCGCAACCTGGTTGAGAATAAGAGTAAAAGCAGGATGAAGCTGGGAGGAAAATCCGGTCGCTTGAACTCTTATTTCGACATCGCCCACCGCGATTTGTGGGAATTCATAAACTCCCGCGTCGTTTGTCTGCGTCGTCCATGTCGTACCGCGATTGACGTCCCGGACGGTGATGGTCGCGTTCGTAACCGCCGCGCCCGAAGCATCGGTCACCGTGCCGGTAATCGAACCTGCCACTTGCTGAGCCTTGAGCGCGGGCGAAAGCATCATCGCCACGGCCAACAAAGCCAAAAAGCCAAACGCCAACGCGCTGTTCTTTCCATTCGTCATCACATCCCCCTGTTCGCGCCCGAAACGCAAGGCGCCACCACCCGCTTGCCAGTTCACGCAGAGCTATATAGCACACATTTCCGCTTGTCAAGTGAAAAATGTAATTGTATAAATGCCGCCGTTCAATTATGCTCCCGCGCGAAGAATGGGACTTCCGCTCTAGAGCATAGGCCGTGGCAGCTCTATAGCGGATGGTACGGCAGCCCGCCCAGCCGCGTCAGCTTGAGCCCTGGAAGACAATTGCGGGATACTCTACGGCCATCGAGGATTGCGATGAGAGCCAACAATCGAAACGGCGGACCCGCCTACAAGCGGATTCAGAATCAAATCCGCGAGCGAATCGAAGAGGGACACTTGCGTCCCGGCGACGTAGTTGATTCCGAGCGAGAGATGGCGAAAAGGCACAAGGTCAGCCTGATGACGGCGCGGCACGCGCTGGCGGATTTGGCGCGAGAAGGTTTGGTCGAGAGGCGGCACGGCGCCGGCACATTTGTAGCGCCTCCGAAAATCCATTTCAACAAGCTGATGAGTTACACGGAGCAGATGGCCAGCCGGGGACTCGCGACGCGCTCAAAAATTGTCGGCGCCATCGAGAGCTGCAAAGAACCGGAAATTGCGGCACGCCTGGCGCTGCCGCCCACGAGCAACCTGATCAAGATGGAACGCGTGCGGCAGGCTGCCAGCGAGCCCTTCGCTCTCGAAACCTGCTACCTTTCGGCCGATGAATTCGCGAAGCTGGCGCAAGCGCCACTCGAACGCGGCTCGTTGTTTGCAACCCTCGAGCGCGAATATGGCGTGGAGATCGCATACGCCGACGAAGAAATTGATGCAACCGCCGCCGACATGAGAACCGCGGAACTGCTGGACGTTCCGCGCGGCTCGCCGCTCATGCGAATCCGGCAAGTCATTTTTTCCACGGCCGGCAAAGCCACCGTCTACGTGCTGGGGCTTTATCGCTCCGGACGACATACGTTGCTGATTCGCAGATTCCGATAACGCGTCGCGGGAAAGCAAAGGGCGGCCGCGCCAACCAGTGCGGATTCCGACCCGTAACGGGCGCCTACAATTGGGATTTTCCGCCACTCTGGATTGATCGCCCAAATCGCCAACTGTTTTCGAATGCGGGGAAGATACGACGTCATCAGTTTTCCAACGCCGCCACCGATAACGATGACATCCGGCTCGAGCAAGTCGATCGTGTTCCCCAGCCAGATCGCCAGACGGTCCGCCGCTTCTTCGAGGATTCGCCCCGCCAGTTTGTCGCCGGCCCGCGCGGCTTCGCTTACGATTTCCGCGGTGACGCGGCCCATGCGTTGCGCCTTCCGGCCTCCGGCCATTGCCGCCATTCGCGAGCGATATCCTCCGCGCCCGCTCAGCAATTCACGGGCGCGGCGAGCGATCGCGCTTCCCGATGCGTAGACCTCAATGCAGCCCCGCTTGCCGCAGCCACAGCGCGGCCCGTTGAAATCAATCGTGACGTGGCCGCCTTCCACTGCTGCGCCGGTTCGGCCCTCATAGATTTTCCCATCGAGCACGAGTCCCGCGCCGACGCCGGTTCCGAGACTTGCGTAGAAAACATTCGAATATCCCACCGCGGCACCCCAGGCCGTTTCCGCAAGCGCGCCGGCATTCGCGTCATTGGCGATTTTCGCGGGAAGTTTGTAGCGGCACTTGATCTCGCGGACCAGCGGAAAATTGCGCCAGCACGGAACATTGGTTGCACCGGTGATCACGCCGCGCTTCGAATCAACCCAGCCTGGAGCGCTTACGCCGATCGCGCGAACATTCCTGGCGCCGCGACCACGGAAAACGCCGTCGATCGCGTCGAACACAGCTTGCAATCCCTCTTCGGCGGTGCCCAGCGCGACCATCCCCGTGCGAACCTTCCGCAATATCTGGCCAGAGGAATCAACGATACCGGCAGCGACCTTGGTGCCACCGATGTCCACGCCAAGCACGAGATTGTTTACAGGTTGTCGCACGAGAATTGTCGTCGACCAGGATTGTGACTTAAAACGCGGAGACGTTGCGGCGAAATTCCCGGGATCGTTGCTATCCGGCGGCGCGGGCATCGACGGCGTTTGCAGGCTCCGCGGTTCGCTCGAGTTCGCGCCACATCAGCCACGCACAGAAAATTCCGAGCAGGCATATGCTCGATCCGAGCCACCAATGAAGCAGCAGTAACTTGCCGACGCCAAACAAAGCGCAGTAGGTCATCACCGTTCCAAGAATCCAGCACCACAGATTTCGCCCAAGATCGTGCGTTTCGGCAATCTCCGGCGCGCGCGCAGCCACGCGCCTCCAGCCGGTCACTTGCGGCCGAATCTTGCGGTAAAAGGACATGAGAACAGCATCGGATTCCGGTTTCGTCGCGAAGGTCACGATTACCCATGCGACCGACGTAATCACGGTCGTTGCCAGCGCGGTCTTGGCGAACACCACGGCGCCGGAACCCGTAAACACTTCCGGACGGTGCAGCAGCCAAACCGACAGGCTGCTCGATCGAAGCGCGACCGTTGTCATCAGCGCCACCGCCATCGCGGAAATTTCGCTCCACGCGTTGATTCGCCACCAGTACCACCGCAAAATGTAAACGCTTCCGGTTCCCGCGCCAATCTCGAGAACCGCTTTCCAGCCCGAAACGATCGACGCGAGATGCGCCGAAACGTATCCGGTGGCAACCACCAGCAGCAAGGTAACGACCTGCGAGATGCGAACGTAATGTCGCTCGGTGGAGCGGCGGACCAGGAAGCGACGGTAGAAGTCCTCTACCAGGTAGGACGTTCCCCAATTCAATTGTGTGGCGATGGTGGACATGAAAGCCGCAAGAAAGCCGGCAAGAATTATTCCCCGCAGCGCATGCGGGACATGATCGTTCACGATCAGCATGTAGCTGGTTTCCGGATGCTTCAGGCCGGGATAGAGAACGATTGCGGCGAGCCCTGTGAAAATCCACGGCCACGGACGAAGCGCGTAGTGGGCGATGTTGAACCACAAAACCGAGAGAAGTCCCTGGCGCTCATCACGCGCGCTAAATATGCGCTGTGCAATATATCCGCCCCCGCCGGGCTCGGCGCCGGGATACCACGATGCCCACCACTGAATGCCGAGGTAGACGACGAAAGTAATCACCGGCAGCGTCCAGAGAGCCTCGCTTGAAAAGCCGCGCGAAAAATCGGGAAGAAATGCGAACGGGTCCGAGCCGCCGTTCGATGGCCGCATAGCCTCGATCTTCGAAATCATCGGGCTCATTCCGCCGGCGGCGTGAACCGCATAATAAGCAACCACGATGACGATTCCCATTTTCAGCACAAACTGAAAAAGGTCCGTCCAAAGCACGCCCCAGAGGCCGCCAAGCGAAACGTAAATCCCGGTGAACGGGATCAGAAAAAAGATGCAAACGATCAGTGCGTGGCCGTTGGTTCCCGAAAATACCGGTCCCATGAGGCCGGTGAGCGCTCTCGATGCCCAGGTCATCACCGGCCACTGATTCATCATTGGGCCCATCGTGGTGCCAACAATGCTGATCATCGCTTTGGTGACCCAGCCCAGGATCAGGCAATTCATCATCAGTCCCAGATAAATCGCGCGGAATCCGCGAAGGAACGCCGCTGGCTTTCCAGCGTAACGCATCTCCGCGAATTGCACGTCGGTCATCAGGCCGGATCGCCGCCACAAGCGAGCAAAGAGAAAAACCGTCATCATTCCCGAGAATAAAAAGGCCCACCAAATCCAATTTCCGGCAATTCCCTGCGTGTAGACGAGGCCCGCAACGACAAGCGGAATATCGGCCGCGAACGTGGTGGCCACCATCGATGTTCCCGCAAGCCACCACGACACGCTGCGCCCGGAGACGAAATAATCTTCCGTGGTTCCCGTCGACTTGCGACGGAAGTAAAGGCCGAGAAGAAGCGTGATGGCGAGATAGCCGAGGATCGCGGCCCAATCGAGCAGCGTGAATTTCATGGTCGAGGCTCTCTCGCAAAGGAAGTGGGAGTCATGCGCACGCTGTTATGGCACAGCTCTATAGCAGAGGCAACTGAAAACATTGGCCGGGATGCGTCTCTCAGAGCCAGCTATAGAAGCAGCGAAAGAATTTGTGTCAAGATAGGACGGCTGCTATGCTACGCGCCGACCGAATGAGCTATAGCACTTATCCGCGTCTGTACCGGCTTCACGCGACCGCGTTTCTCTCGGCTGCACTTTTGACGCTATTCTCGGGCATGGCCATGGCACATCAATCGCAAACCGCAGAGCTGGCGAGCGGCCAGCAGGAACTGGCCCGAATCAGCATAGTGCCTTGGCCGACGGATATCCAAGCGGGCTCGGGGCAACTTCCAGTCACGCAATCGTTCTCGATTTCGCTCACAGGCTACTCGGACGCGCGCCTCGAACGCGCTGCGCAACGCTTCATTCGAAATCTCTCCAGGCAAACGGGCATCCCGCTGAAGGCATATTCGCCAAACTCTTCCTCCGTTGCCCTGGTCGTGCATACCGATCGTGCGAGCCTGCCCGTACAGGACATCGCCGAGGATGAAAGTTACACGCTGGACGTAACGAGCACCGGAGCAAAGCTGAACGCGCCGAACCCGTTGGGAATTCTGCACGGATTCGAGACATTTCTGCAATTAGTGCAAATCACGCCAAAAGGATTCACGGTGCCCGCAGTCCATATCGAGGACAAGCCGCGATTCCCGTGGCGCGGCTTGAGCATCGATGTCAGCCGGCACTTCATTCCGCTCGATACGCTCAAACGCAACATCGACGGCGTCGCCGCGGTCAAAATGAACGCTCTCCACTTGCATCTCTCCGACGATCAGGGATTTCGCGTCGAAAGCAAAGTATTTCCGAAATTGCAGGAGATGGGCTCCGATGGCCTTTACTACACGCAAGCACAGATTCGTGGGCTAATCGACTATGCGCGCGATCGCGGGATTCGCATCGTGCCCGAATTCGATATGCCGGGACACAGCACGTCCTGGTTCGTGGGCTATCCGGAGTTGGCCAGCGCGCCCGGTCCTTACTCCATCGAGAGGAAGTGGGGCATTTTCGATCCGGCAATGGATCCGACGCGCGAGGAAACGTATAAGTTTCTCGATAAATTTATCGGCGAGATGGCTGCGCTTTTCCCCGATCGTTACTTCCATATTGGGGGCGATGAGGTCAACGGAAAGCAATGGGACGCGAACGCCAGGATTCAGGAATTCATGCGTGCCCACGATTTAAAAGATGACGCGGCGCTGCAGCAATATTTCACGGTGCGCGTCCAGAAGATCGTAAGCAAGCATCACAAGCTCATGATCGGTTGGGATGAAATTCTCGGTCCCGGCATGCCGAAAGACATCGTGATCCAATCGTGGCGCGGGCAAGATTCGCTCGCGGCAGCCGCCCAGCAGGGCTATCGCGGACTTTTGTCGTCCGGCTATTATCTGGATGGCATGTGGCACGCATCGCAGCACTACGCCGTGGATCCGATGTCGAATGCAGACGCGAAGCTGACTTCCGACCAACAGAAATTAATTCTCGGCGGCGAGGCTTGCATGTGGGCTGAATTCGTAAGCGAGGAGAACATCGATTCGCGAATCTGGCCGCGCACGGCCGCTATCGCGGAGCGGCTATGGTCCCCGCAGCGCGTGCGGGATGTGGATTCAATGTACCGCCGAATCGACGCGCTTAGCTGGCGGCTCGAATTTCTGGGATTGACGCACCGATCGAGCTATACGGCCATGCTTGGCCGACTCGCCGGCACCGATAACATGGCGCCGCTCCGGCTCTTGGGAGATTTGCTCGAACCCGCGAGCCTGCATATCCGCCAGGAGGCAGCGATCAAAGCGGGCGGAATCGAGACCAGCGAGACACCGCTGAATCGAATGGTGGATGCAGTACCGCCGGAAAGCGAAGCCGCGCGCGATTTTTCGGAAACCGTAAATGCGTTTGTCGCGAGCAAATTCACCGACGTCACGGCGGAGGCAGAACTCCATAACACGTTCGCATCGTGGCAAGAGAATGACGCACAATTGCTCCCGACAATTGAAGGCAATTCGTTGTTGCGAGAACTTGCGCCCGTTTCGCGGAACCTCGCGTTACTCGGAGCGGCAGGCCTCCAGGCTCTGAATTACATCGATAATAAAGAGCCAGCGCCCGACGGGTGGAAGGCCGCCCAACTCGCCATCATCAACCAAGCGAAAGCGCCCCAGGCGGATGTCCTGCTTGCCGTTGCATCTTCGGTGGAGGCCCTGATCCAAGACAGCGCAAGCGCGCCCACCGCACCGCGCTAACCCTCACAAGCGGCTTTTGTTTTTGTTCGTCGCTTCATGAGGCAATTCGCTCGTAGGCTAAACTTCAAATATCCCGGCTGTGAGCTTCAACGGAAACACGCGCATCTAAATTGATGCGCCCTTGGATTCCGGTCCTTGCGGAAAGGAAAATGATGGGACGTTTTGCTAAACACATTCCGGCAGTCGCCGTCCTTTCGATCTGCTTGTGCTTCGGACTCGGCGCCGCAGACTCTCCAACATCGCCGTCCGATTCGCAGCAAGTGATCGCGTTTCTGAACCAGGCGATCGATTGGTATCGCCATCTCACCGTTGAAGAACAGCTCGCGGACCAGCCGAGCGATGTGTTGTTCGTGTACAACAGCCACCAGACCGCGGATGACGTTCTCAGCCTATCATTCGAGTTTGCCAGGGCTGAAGCGCAGATCTTGGGAAAGGCAGCAACAGGCAAGCCGGCCGCGCCCGGGGCCGAGGCGCACTATCAAAATCTATCGCAGCTCGCCTCGACAATTGATGCCGACGTCCAACAAAAGCAACAATCGCTGAACTCTCTGAAGCGAAAACTGGATTCGGCCCGCGGCCGGGCACGCACGGCCGTGGAGGCTCAAGTCGCCGACGCGCAGAGTGACCTCGATCTTGCACAGACGCGCAGCGCGACGCTGCACAGCCTGCTCCAATTTGTCGCCGGAACCGGCGGAAACGAAAAGGGCGGCGGGCTGATGTCTCAGATCGACGAACTCGAGCGATCCGTCCCCGAAGTCCGGGTGAGATCGGTGGCCCGATCATCAGGCTCGCAGCAAAATGCACAAAATAATGGGACTGCGCCATTGACGCTGCCCGCGGCTCGCAAGGCGCCACCGTCGGGAGTCGTGGGCTTGTCGGAGGATCTGTTTTCGATCCGGTCAAAGATTCATACGCTCGATTCAATCATGGACTTGACCAATTCCCTGGCTCATTCCTCGCGTGCGTTGATCGCTCCTCTGGGAACGACGCTGACGAGCGCCGCCAAGCAGGGAGACGACCTCGCGAACCAGCCCGATTCGAATGACCCGAAAGTGATGGCGCAGCGCAAGCAGCAGATTGACGCGCTGCAAATCCAATTCAAGCAGGTGGCCGCCGCCGCCCTGCCGCTCGCCAAGCAAGGAATTCTTCTCGATCGCTACAACGAGAATCTGACGCGTTGGCGAACCACGCTGCAAAGCCAGCGCACGTCCGATTTCGGGCGGCTGGCCGTGCGTCTCGTCGGATTGGGTATCGTGCTGTTGATCGCAATCGGCATATTTGAAGTGTGGCGCTGGCTCACCTATCACTACGTTCACGAAGTGCGGCGACGAAATCAGTTCCTGTTGTTACGGCGCATTATCATGTTTTTCGTGCTGGCGATCATTATTGCGTTCGGGTTCTCCACGGACCTGGGATCGCTGACGACGTTTGCGGGGTTGCTGGTGGCCGGCCTGGCGGTGAGCTTCCAAAGCGTCCTTTTATCCGCGGTAGGCTATTTCGTTCTGCTGGGAAAATACGGTGTACGCGTGGGCGACCGGATTCAAATATCGGGCGTCGTCGGAAATGTAGTGGACATCGACTTAATGCGGCTTTCGCTGATGGAGCTGGGCGAAACCTCGATGGGGAACGACGTGCCGACGGGACGTACGGTCGAATTCCCGAATGCGATCGTCTTTCAGCCGACGGCCGGATTGTTCAAGCAAATTCCAGGAGCCAACTTTCAGTGGCACGAGGTCACGCTGACTCTCAGCACCGAAAGCGATTACCACGCAGTCGAAAGACGAATGCTGGATTCGGTCAACAAAGTTTTCGCAACCTACCGTGACAAGCTCGAAGAACAGCACCGCCGGATGGAGCGGTCGGTCAATCTTTCGATCGACGCACCCCGGCCCATGACTCGGATGCGGTTCACGCAAAGCGGGATCGAAGTGGTGATTCGCTATCCTGTGACGCGCGAAAATGCCGCGGACGTAGACGACCGCATCACGCACGCGTTGCTCGAAGTAATGGGAAAGGAATCCGCTGTAAAGGCAGTAGGATCTCCGTCGCAGAGCAACGAGCCAGTTTTGGCATCGAACGCTGCGCCATCGCAACTTGCAGGAAATATGCCGGAGAGCAAATTGCAGAAACCCTGATAGATCGGGAACCCTCAAACACCGGCGAGCGCCGCTTTGTGTGTCACGGCCGCATGACGACTTTAATGCAGCGATCTTCTTTGTTGCAGAACGTCTCGTAAGCTTCGGGCGCATCTTCCAGACTCACGCGATGCGTGATAATTGAAGACGGGTCAATTTCTCCGTCTTGGATCCTCTTGAGAAGCGGGCGCATGTAGCGATGTACGTTCGTTTGCCCCATCTTGAACGTAACCCCTTTGCCGAAGGCAGCGCCCATCGGCATTTTGTCGATAAAGCCTCCGTAGACTCCCGCAACTGAAACCGTCCCCGCCTTTCTGCAAGCGTGAATGGCTTCGCGCAGCGCCGTCGGACGATCTGTCTGCAAGCGAGCCATTTGCTTCGCCTTGTCGTAGATCGCGCCAGCCGAATGCCCATGCGCTTCCATGCCAACCGCATCGATGCACGCATCAGGTCCAATCCCGCCCGTCATTTCCTTCAGTTCTTCCACAACATCGTCCACCTCTTCGTAATTGATGGTTTCAGCATTGGCCTTTCGTGCGAGTGCAATTCGCTCCCGGAAGCGATCGATCGCGATCACCCGCCCAGCTCCCAGCAGAAACGCGCTGCGAATGGCAAATTGGCCGACGGGCCCGCATCCCCAGACGGCGACCGTGTCGCCTTGCTCGATGTTGCAATTCTCCGCGGCCATGTAACCCGTGGGAAGTATATCCGACAGGAATAGCGCCTGCTCGTCGGTAATTTCATCGGGAACCTTCATTGGACCCACGTCGCCGTAAGGAACGCGAACGTATTCGGCCTGCCCGCCGGCGTAACCCCCGTACATGTGGCTATAGCCAAACAACCCCGAAGAGCTGTAGCCGTCCTTCTTTTCGAGCACGCCCGCGCTGGGATTCGAGTTATCGCACGCTGCAGTCAGTCCGTTCCGGCAGAAGAAGCACTCCCCGCACGCGATCGCGAACGGCACTACCACGCGGTCGCCGACCTTCAGGCCGTCGTCGGTGCCAACCTCGACGACTTCGCCCATGAACTCATGCCCCAAAATATCGCCCGTTTCCATCGAAGGAATAAACCCGTTGTACAGATGCAAGTCCGAGCCGCAAATCGCGGTGAGCGTTGTTCGCACGATGACATCTCGAGGATTGATGATTTTCGGATCGGGCACGTTCTCGACACGGACATCCTGTTTCCCGCGCCAGCAAACTGCCTTCATGGCTTTCTCCCTTTTTGCAATCCAATCGTTACTGACATTATTGCGACGAACCAGACGCCGTCGCCGCGCGTGACTTATCCGGCTCAGGCCCCGGTTCCGAATCCGAGGGCGCCCTCGAAGGTTCCTGGCTTGCAGCTTGTTCACGCCGCCTTTCCACTTCCTGTCGGCCACGAAGACCTCCCACGGGCTGGCCGCGCGTGGTCGTAATTTCGCCTGTCTCGAGAATTTGCTTCAACCGTCGGAGGTTGTCTTTTAGTTCTATTTCGGGATCTTTCCCAAACATTTCTGCGGTCACCACCCCCATGACGCCCGCCCGAGGAACGTACTGCAAAGAAACATGGATGACGGTGCCGCGTCCCTGCGGAGCGTTCTTGAATCCAATCGACACCGAGGCGTCAACGTTCGGATTGCCGATGGAACGCCACGCGATCAGTTCGTTGAGGATGTCGCTGCTTATTTCGGCGTCCCATTCGACTTCCGCGCCGCCGGGAGCGCTCACGCACCAATGAGAGTGCGTATCGTCCTGGGCTTCGACGGATTTCAGATGCTTCATAAACTGCGGCAAATTCTCGATATCGCGAACGAATTCGTAAGCTTCCTCGGGCGGCAAGGCAACCGTCACGGAACGCCTGAGGTTCACGCCAACCTGATGAGGAATGCTCGCGCTCGGCTCGGACGGCTTCCGCGAAGTGATCCCAAGCGTTTCGTGAAGGTGGCGCCCGGTCAATCCGCGAGTCACCAGGTCGGCGCCCGCGAGCGAAATCAGCCCTCCGAAAAATGAGCGGTGCTTCATCCCGTAGAGCAGCATGCTCCCTCCGGCGATACCGTAGAGCAAACGTGTTTTCTGCGATTCGCGACGATTGGTTCGTGGGAAAACGTGTTCCATAGAGATTCTCCACGCGATGAAATTACAAAGCGAAGGTGGTTGGGGCGAAACTTCGATTGTTATCGCAGACTGATGTTAGCGAGGCGTGCACGCGAGTGAATCCACTGAATCGTGTAGTGCGCCTAACCACACGCTGTAGGGATGGATGAGCCCGAAAAAATTGCGCGAAAACAGCAAAGTCGATCGAGCGGATACACGCAAAGGCAGCGCCAGGTCCGCTGAGCAAGACGAAACTGGCACCGTCTGCAGAAGCAGGCTCGATTAGCGTGGATGGCAGCGGTTATTCGCTCTCAACGAGCAGTCGATGAAGCGGCTGCAACCTCCTTTTCGATTGGAGCGCCCACGAGATTGCCCCATTCGGTCCACGAGCCGTCATAATTCTTCACGTTGTCGTACCCCAGCAAGTACTTCAGAACAAACCAGCTGTGCGAGCTGCGTTCGCCGATACGGCAATATGCGATCACTTCGTCCCCGCCTTTCACGCCCTTCGACTCGTAGAGCTGCTTCAGAGCATCCGCGGACTTAAACGTGCCGTCCTCATTGACCGCCTGCGACCAGGGGATATTTGCTGCGCTCGGGATATGCCCGCCGCGCTGCGCCGTTTCCGACATACCCGGAGGCGCGATGATTTTCCCGGTATACTCGTCCACCGAGCGCACATCCACAAGCTGCGCCCGCGTATTCTTCTTGAGGAGACCCTGGACGTCTTCCTTGCGCGCGCGAATCGACTCGTCGGGCCCCGTTGCGCGATAGGTCGCGGAGGCCACGGTTGTGGGATCGCTCGTCAGAGGGCGCTTTTCCTCGACCCACTTCTTTCGTCCGCCGTTGATGAGGCGAACATCGTTGTGGCCGTAATACTTGAGCTGCCACAAGGCGTAGGCAGCGAACCAATTGTTGTTATCGCCGTATACGAGAACTGTCGTGTCGTTTGAGATTCCCGATTTCCCAAGCAAATCTTCCACCGCATCTTTCTCGATCAGATCGCGGCGAACGTTATCCTGGAGCTGTGTTTGCCAGTTCCATCCCACGGCACCGGGAATGTGCCCCTGAGCGTAGGCCGTGGTATCCACGTCGACTTCGACCAGTCGCACCTTCGGGTCGTTCAAATGATCCGCTGCCCACTGCGTCGAGACCAGCACTTCCGGATTCTTATATTCAGACATCGCTATCTCCTTTGACTTTCTGATTTCTCGCGTCCTAAAACAAAAACCCACCGGCCATCTGGTTTCTGGCGGTGGGCTTCTAAAAGCTTTGCTGAGAATCAGTCGCTAGATTGCCAGCCTCCCGGAGCCAGAACACACGTGCGCGCAACACCGACAACAGAAGCAGCACGCGATCTGGCAATAGCAGTTCATCGCTATCAACTTACATCAGATGCGCCTTGGCACGCAACGATCTTTTCCTGAATCCGGCAGGCGTTGCGCGGAGTCAAACTGAATCAGGAGGAAATCATGGAACCGCGGATTGATCTTAGTAAAGCTCCCCCGGCCATCCTGAAGGCGATGAGAGGACTGGAGGCGGCCGTATATGCGTCCGGTCTGGAACCTGCGCTCGTCGATTTGGTGAAGCTTCGAGCGTCTCAAATCAACGGCTGCGCTTATTGCATGGACATGCACGCGAAAGACCTTCGCGCCAGAGGCGAGAAACAGGAACGGCTCGATGTGCTGAGCGCATGGCGGGAAGCGCCATTTTATTCCGATCGCGAGCGAGCGGCCCTTGCGTGGACCGAAGTAGTGACGCTGATCGCGCAGAACCACGTGACGGACGATTTTTACAACGAAGCCCGACGGCATTTTTCCGATGACGAGCTAGCAAATCTCACGCTCGCAATCGTCGCGATCAACGGCTGGAATCGCTTCGGAGTTGCGTTTCGCTTTGTACCGGGGACGTATCAGAGTACGGTAAAGCAGGAAAAATCCCAGAGCGCCTGAATCGCGGCTTGGTCATTCTTGCATCTCATTGCAGCGCGTCGGCGCTCAACATGCCGTGCTGGCCCGCTGCGATGCAATCGCGGGCTCCGCCACGAGAAACTCAACGCGCGAAACGTCCAGCAGATTTGCGAGCTGCCTCGCCAGCGTCGGTCCCTGCCGCGCCGAGCGCACGGTCATTTCGACGTCCATGAAATCGCCGTCCGGTGAAGGCTGCGCGAAAAGTTGAATCACGTCGAAGCGGCGCCGTCGCGTAAGCCCCAGTATTCGAACCAGTGCTCCTTCGCTGTGCCTCACGTGCATCTGATACGTGAACGTGTTCATCGCGCTTTCTCCTCCATCATCTCGGAATTCGATTTCCCCGGGCCGACGATCGGCCAGACATTCGCCTTCGGATGGATCGCAACGTGTGCCAGGACCGGCCCGCTCTCATTTAGCAAGCGATCGATTGCGGATTCCACTTCGCTCTCCCGCTCCGCGCGAAAAGAAGCAATCCCCATGGATTTCGCGACAGCCGCGAAATCGGGATTGTCCGATAGATCCACTTCGCTGTAGCGCTCGTTGTGGAACAGCTCCTGCCATTGACGCACCATCCCGAGCGCCTGATTGTCGAACAGCACGATCTTCACCGGCAGATCGTAGCGGCGCAGCGTCACCAGTTCCTGCAGGTTCATCATGATGGAGCCGTCGCCGGTGATATTAATGACGCATGCCCCCGGCCGGCCGAGTTGTGCGCCGATTGCAGCCGGGAGTCCGAATCCCATCGTGCCCAGACCGCCGCTCGAAAGATGGTTTTCCGGCCGCGCGACCTGCCAATGCTGCGCGACCCACATCTGATGCTGCCCGACGTCGCTCGTTACCACCGCATCTTCGCCAGCCAGCTCCGATAAACGCTTCAGAAAATAACCCGCGTCAATCTCGCCGGAGGATGAGCGCTGATATTTCCATGCATATTCCGCCTTCGCCGCCGCACACTTCTCTCGCCACTCAGAAATTGGCAGCAGAAAAGCAAGTTGCGGCAGAGCGAAGCGAATATCGCCGACAACCGCCGCATCCGCGGCGCGGAGCTTGCCAATTTCGGACGCGTCCGCGTCCATATGCAACACTCTCGCGTGCGGCGCAAACTTCGCCAGGTTGCCGGTAGCACGATCGTCAAATCGCACGCCGATGCAAATAAGCAGATCGCTTTCCTGCACGGCGAAGTTCGCGGCCTGGTTTCCGTGCATGCCCATCATGCCGAGAAACAGTTCGTGCGAAGGTGGCAAAACACCGAGACCCTTCAGCGTCGCCACCACTGGGACGCCCGTCAATTCGGCAAAATCCCGGAACTCATTCACCGCACGAGCCATTCCGACGCCGCCGCCCGCATATATCACCGGACGCGAACTCTGCCGCAACAGCTCCGCCGCGCGCGCTATGTCTTTGCGCGCAGGTTTCAGCGAGATGGCCGCGCCATGGCGCGCCACGGGACGAAACTCAGCAACGGCGTTCGCTATGTCTTTCGGCAAGTCGATCAGAACTGGGCCAGGGCGACCCATCGCCGCGATGCGAAACGCTTCATGCACGACTTCCCCCAGATCGTCGGCAGACTCCACCAGAAAACTGTGCTTCACCACTGGAAGCGTGATACCGAAAATGTCGACTTCTTGAAACGCATCAGTACCGAGCAGCGAGGTTGGGACCTGTCCGGTAATAGCGACGATCGGTACCGAGTCCATGAATGCGTTGGCGATTCCGGTCACGAGATTCGTCGCGCCCGGACCGGAAGTCGCCATACAGACGCCGACTTTCCCGGTCGCGCGCGCGTATCCGTCGGCAGCCAGCGCCGCGGCTTGTTCGTGGCGAACCAGAATGTGCCGGATCTTCGAGTCGAGAAGCGCGTCATACACCGGCATGATCGCGCCGCCCGGATATCCGAAAATGATATCCACGCCCTCTTGCTCGAGCGCTCGAATCAAGTATTGCGCTCCATTCATCGAGCGACTCGCGCAACTTCTGTCTTCGACTGAAGCCATGACATTCGCTCCCGCAATTCCCTGCCGACTTTTTCGACTGGGTGCTCGAGGTCCTGTTTGAGCAGAGCGTTGTACTTCGGCCGCCCGCCGGCATTTTCCGCGATCCATTCGCGCGCGAATTCTCCCGATTGGATTTCCGCGAGAATCGTCTTCATGGTTTCGCGAACGCGCGCGTCCACCACGCGCGGACCACGCGTCAAATCGCCATATTTCGCCGTCTCACTGACGAATCGCAGCATCTGCGCGAAGCCGCCTTCGTAAATCAAATCCACGATCAGCTTCAACTCGTGCAGGCACTCGAAGTACGCCGCCTCCGGCTGATATCCGGCTGCGACCAGCGTTTCCCAGCCGGCCGCCATCAGTTCCGTGACGCCTCCGCAAAGAACAGCTTGTTCGCCAAAGAGGTCGGTTTCGGTTTCCTCCTTGAAGGTCGTTTCGATGACACCCGGGCGCGTGCCGCCGATGGCGTGGGCGTAGGCAAGCGTCCGCGCGAACGCCGAACCCGACGCGTCTTGATGAATCGCCAGCAGACACGGGACGCCCGCGCCTGCTTCAAATTGCCGCCGCACTAGATTGCCGGGGCCTTTCGGCGCAACCATCGTCACGTCCGCATGAGCAGGCGGCTTGATCTGGCCGTAATGGATATTGAATCCGTGGCCGAAGAGGAGCATCGCGCGTTTTTTGAGCTTCGGCGCGATCGCTTCCTGATAAATTTGCGGCTGCGCCATATCCGGTACGAGCACTGCAACAATGTCGGCGTCTTCCACCGCATCGGCGGGACGCTCCGGCTTCCAGCCGTCGTCGGTTGCCTGCGCCCAGGTTTTTCCTCCGGGACGCAGCCCCACGCGCACATCGCACCCGCTATCACGCAGATTCAACGCGTGCGCACGGCCCTGGCTGCCGTAGCCAAGCACCACAATGCGCTTTCCCTCCAGGGCTTCCGGATCCGCATCTGCCTGCCAGTACATTTTCGCCACGTAATCTCCTTTAGCTGTTACCAACCGATCTGAAATGGTTTGTCACTGCCCCCGCCGATGCTGACGAAACCAACTGCGCATATTTCGCAAACGCGCCGGTGACTCGGGGGCGCACAGGAAGCTGCCATCCCCGCTGGCGCGCATTCCAATCAACTTCGGCATCCAGACGGCGCGCCTGCACGTCAATCGTGATGCGGTCGCCATCCTGTAGCAGTGCGATCGGACCGCCGCACGCGGCCTCCGGAGAAACGTGTCCAATCATCAACCCGTGTGTCGCGCCGCTAAAACGACCGTCGGTAATCAGCGCAACGGTGTCGCCCAGGCCTTGGCCAACCAGCGCCGCTGTGACGCCCAGCATCTCGCGCATCCCTGGGCCGCCCTTCGGTCCTTCGTAACGAATGACCACGAAATCTCCCGGCTTGATTTCGCGCGCTTGCACCGCCTCAAACGCAACTTCCTCGGAATCGAAAACTCGCGCCGGGCCGGATTGGCTCTGCCGCTCGTGCCCGACGAGCTTGATGACGCATCCTTCCGGAGCCAGCGACCCGTGCAAAATGGCGATTCCCCCGTGGGGCTTGATCGGGCTTGACAGGGGCCGGACAACTTTTTGCGCCGGAGTCTCGTTCACCTCGCGCGCTTCCTCGAAAAGCGTGCGGCCCGTGACCGTCAGCGTATCGTGAAGCAGGCCAGCGTCGAGGAGGCGCTTGGTGATCAGGCGTTCGCCGCCCGCACGCTCGAGATCCGTAGCAACGAAATTGCCGAATGGTTTCAGATCCGCGAGCAAAGGAGTCCGCGCGGAAATGCGGTCGAATGCGCCCAGATCAAATGGAATGCCCGCCTCATGCGCGATCGCCAGCAGATGCAGCACGGCGTTCGTCGAGCCGCCGGTGGCGGCGACGGCGGCGAAAGCGTTTTCAATCGCCGATCGAGTAAAGATGCGCTCGGGCAGAATGTCGTCACGAATGAGTCTCATCGCGCATCGCCCGCAATCGAAAGCGGCTTGCTCTTTTCGGGCATCGGTCGCCGGAATCTCGTTTGCACCCACGGGCGATATGCCGAGCATTGCCGCGGCGATAGACATCGTGTTGGCCGTGAATTGTCCTCCGCACGCTCCCGCACCCGGACACGCGTGATCTTCCAGGTCGGTCAGTTCTTCCTCCGTCATTTTCCCGGCGGCGCACGCGCCGACGGCTTCGAACACATCCTGTATCGTCACGTCGTGATTCTGAAAGCGGCCAGGAGCGATCGACCCGCCGTAAAGCATCAACGAAGGAAGGTTCAACCGGGCCAGGGCCATGATTGTTCCGGGAATCGTTTTGTCGCATCCGGAGATCGCCACCACGCCATCGAACAGGTGTCCGCTAACGAAGACCTCAATTGAATCGGCAATCATCTCGCGGGAAATCAGCGACGATTTCATGCCCTGCGTGCCCATCGAGATGCCGTCGGATACGGCGATGGTGTTGAATTCCACGGGCGTTCCGCCGGCCGCGCGGATGCCTTCCTTCACTTTTTCCGCAAGCCGGCGCAAGTGATGATTGCAGGGCGTTACTTCGGTCCATGTATTCGCCACGGCCACGAACGGGCGAGCGAGGTCCGCGTCCGTGAGGCCGGTGGCCTTGAGCATGGCCCGCGCCGGCGCACGGGATAGTCCTTTCTTTATGGCGTCGCTTCGCATTGGCCTCGCTGCCCCGCACACTCGTTCTCGTGCGGGGTCATGTCATTGAAGGCTATTTGCCGCATTCAGTCCAATTTATAGTTATTCGTATTATCATAAGCATGTTTTATGAAGGGAGACCTTGACACCCGCAGGTTAGTTTCGTAAAGTCCTTACGTCATCATGAATAGCTTGCTCTCAACGCGATTTAGCGGCTTCAATTTTCGATACCGCTCCTATTATCGGGACAGCGGCCTGTTGAAGCCTGCTCGCGACGGAGACTTAAGCTAAGAAAAAAAGCGAAGCAAGGCATCCAACGGGCCGCGGACCTTAACCAGGGACGCGGCCTTTTTCTTTATCTGCCGGGGAGAAAAGCAATCCAATGCACAAGCGGAGAGACGGGATGAAGAAGATTTTAGATTTGCGGAGCCAAATTGACGCCATCGACGACAAACTGCTGCTTCTGTTGGCGCGTCGCGCACGGCTGGCAATCCGCGTGGGCCTGGTCAAGCAACATCACGGTCTCGCCGCGCGTTCTTCCGACCGCGAGCGGCAAATCCTTCATCGCCTGGGGCGCACGAACGAAGGTCCGCTTGATGCAGCCGCGATCAAGCGAATCTTTCACCTGATCGTGCAAGAATCGCGGCGCGCGGCAATCCGCGTGAGGTACGACCATGAATGATGGAAAGTCGCGCCCGAGGATCGCATTTCAAGGCGAGCGCGGCGCCTTCAGCGAAGAAGCCGCTCTGCTCCTGCTTGGCGCGGAAATCGAGCTCGTTCCGTGCCCCACGTTTGACGCGCTCTTTGCGTCGATCGGCGAAAGCAAATCCGATCTAGTGCTCGCTCCCATCGAGAATTCACTGGCCGGCTCGGTTCACCGCACTTACGACCTGTTGCTCGACGCCGACCTGCAGATCACCGCCGAAGTAATCCACCGGATCGTCCACAACTTGATAGGAATGCCGGGAGCTAAGGCCGAAGAAATCGCCAGTGTCGAGTCGCATCCCGTTGCACTGGCGCAGTGCGAGCGATTTTTCGCGGAGTATCCGAAAATCAAACGCATCGCAGCGGAAGACACGGCGGGCAGCGTTCGCAAGATGATGGAGCAAGGAGATCGAACGCGCGCCGCGATTGCCAGCGGACGCGCTTCGGAAATCTATGGAGCCAGCGTTCTGCGCGAAAGCGTCGAGGACCATAGCGAAAACTACACGCGCTTCTTATTGCTCGCGCGTGAACCAAAGCCCGATTCGGATGCCAACAAACTCTCGATTTCGATGCAATTGGCGCACCAGCCGGGCTCGCTCCACCGGGCCTTGGGAGTTTTCGCGCGACGCGGAATCAACATGGTGAAAATCGAAAGTCGACCGATTCCCGGGAGTCCCTGGCAATACCGCTTTTATCTCGACCTTCAGGCCTCTCTTGCGGATGCCGATACTCGCGCGGCTCTGAACGAGTTGAAGGAATGCACGGATTCCGCACGCGTGCTGGGATGCTATCCGGCCTTCGCGAACGCGGCTGCGAGTTTGAATTCGGACCAAGGAGAAGCGAAATGATTATCAAAATGGTGTCATCTGCGACAGATCAGCAGGTTGCCCATATTGTTGCGCGCGTTGGGGAGATCGGCTGCCAGCCGAAAGTCATTCAGGGCGTCGGCAACAAGGTGATTCACGTTCTCGGCAACAGCAACGAGCACCGAAACCAGCTCGAAGCGCTGGCTGTGGCCCCAGGCGTGGAAGAAGTCATTCCGGTGGCGCACCCATTCAAGCTGGTTAGCATTCAGTTTCAAAGCGAACCGACCGTGGTCAACGTGTGCGGCGTGCGAATCGGCGGAGGAGAAAGCGTGGTCATTGCCGGGCCATGCTCGGTGGAATCGCGCGATCAGATTATGCAGACCGCCCGCGCCGTGAAAGCCGCCGGAGGACACATGCTGCGCGGCGGCGCTTACAAACCGCGCACGTCTCCGTATGATTTTCAGGGCCTCGGCGTCGAGGCCCTCGAGTTGCTCAAGGAAGCCCACGAAGAAACCGGATTGCCAATCGTCACCGAAGTAATGGCCACGGAGGAAATCGACCTGGTCAGCGAATACGCCGACGTTCTCCAGGTAGGCGCGCGCAACATGCAGAACTTTCCGCTTCTGAGGAGGCTCGCAAGCAATCGCAAACCGATTCTGCTGAAACGCAGCCCGTCGGCAACCGTCAAGGAATGGCTGCTCGCGGCCGAGTATTTGCTGGCCGGCGGAAACCCGGACGTCATTCTGTGTGAGCGCGGCATCAAGACATTCGAAACCGAATTGCGCAATACACTCGATCTCGCGGGCGTAGCGCTGGCAAAGGAATTGTCACACTTGCCTGTAATCGTCGATCCATCGCATGCCACAGGCAGGCGCAGTCTCGTCCCGGCGGCGTCTCTGGCGGCGATTGCGATTGGCGCGGATGGCTTGATCGTTGAGGTGCATCCATGCCCCGAGCGCGCGCTTTCCGACGGGCCGCAATCGCTCGATCTTGACGGCTTCGCCGCATTAATGGATCGGCTCCGAGAGCCAATCCCGCGCATTCTCGCCGCAAGCGTCTCGTAGGTTGCCCGGCAGTGCGCGCACCAGGCCGTTGAGAGGATGCGCGGTGCGCAATCTTCGAGGAAGAATCCGCGCCAATTTCAGTGAGGCGCTCACTTTGAAACGTGGCTCGAATGAGCGGCCACGCACATCCATTTGCCATTGATTTCACCCAAACACCCGTGAATCGTCCTATGCAGGTTTGCTCTTTCCCGGCATCCTTGCTGGTTACCGTGAATTGGCCCGTGACCACCGCGGCGTTCCCATAGACCTGAATTTTGTTGCCTTCAATCGCGAGCGGCTCGAACGCCGGGGATTTGGAGAGCGTTTGCAGAAGCTTGGCTTTGTTGCGTACGGCCCCGTTGGGGCTGGTATCGATAAATGTGCAGCGTTCCGTCCGTGTACTGGGCGTCCCGAGCCTTCACTTCGGCAATCGCGTTAGCATTCGAATTTGCTTGACGCGTTTCGCATGAATGGGCGAGCACATGGACCCCGTCGCTCCTAACAGCAAGCACAAAACCAAGTTTCGAATCATTTAGCACTCCCTTTCGTGAACGGAATCGCGCTCAGTCAAGTTTTTTCAATTCTTTCCCTTGAATAGCGCCACTTCCGACTGCGAGATCCTTGCGGGCATGGCTGGAATGGGTTATTCCTAATTCTTCTCTGGTGCGATTGACATCGCAGCGATTCCGAATCAGAGTAGACTATCTGCTTTTGTCTGAGATTATTCGAGTAAACAGAAGAGATCTATAGCTTGGAGATGAGCATGAAGAAATCCGATTCCAATAGAGAAAACGCGACAATAGCCGAAGAGCCCAAGACGAACGTGAAAAGCAACGGTCGCTCCGCTCCTCACGCGGAAATTGCGCCCTCCGATCTGAAGCTGATTCTCACGAGCCTCCACACCGTGCGTGACGGCGATTTCTCGGTGCGCTTGCCGGTATCGTGGACCGGGATAACTGGAAAAATCGCGGATATGTTTAACGAGATCGTAGCGGCCAACCAGCAAATGGCGCAGGAACTGAAGCGAGTCGGACAGGTTGTGGGTAAGGAGGGGCGAACAAGAGAGCGTACGCGATTCCGGGGGTTGAGAGGCGCGTGGGGCGAAATGGAAGTCTCGATCAACGCTCTCGTCGAAGACCTGCTTCGGCCAACCGCGGAAGTCACACGCGCCATTGCGGCCGTGGCGCAGGGGAACCTGACGCAAACGGTGCGGTTGGACGTGGACGGCCGGCCACTCGAAGGCGAATTCCTGCGATCCGCGAATATCGTCAACACGATGATTCAGCAGTTAGGCGTCTTTACGGCTGAGGTCACGCGCGTGGCGCGCGAAGTCGGCACCGACGGCAAACTGGGAGGCCAGGCGCAGGTGCATGGCGTGGCCGGAACGTGGAAAGATTTAACCGACTCGGTCAATTCGATGGCCAGCAACCTCACCGGCCAGGTTCGTAACATCGCCGAAGTTGCCACCGCCGTGGCCAGCGGCGATCTTTCCCGCAAGATCACGGTGGACGTGCGCGGCGAGATCCTTCAACTCAAAGAAGCCATCAACACGATGGTTGATCAACTGCGCTCCTTTGCGTCAGAAGTGACGCGCGTGGCCCGCGAGGTCGGCACCGAGGGCCGCTTGGGGGGGCAGGCTGTGGTGCCTGGCGTGGCCGGCACGTGGAAGGATTTGACCGACTCGGTCAACGCCATGGCCGGCAATCTCACGGCGCAGGTGCGCAACATCGCCGAGGTGACGACGGCCGTCGCGCGTGGCGACTTGTCACGCGTGATCACGGTCGACGTGAAGGGCGAGATTCTCGAGCTTAAAGACACCATCAACACGATGGTGGATCAACTAAACGCTTTCGCCGGAGAAGTAACGCGCGTAGCTCGCGAAGTGGGCACGGAAGGCAAACTTGGCGGCCAAGCGCAGGTCCCCGGCGTGGCCGGCACGTGGAAGGACCTCACGGACAACGTGAACTTCATGGCCAGCAACCTGACGGGTCAGGTGCGTAACATCGCTGAAGTGGCTACGGCAATTGCGACCGGCGATCTTTCTCGCAAGATCACCGTCGACGTTCGCGGCGAGATTTTGCAGCTCAAAGAAACCCTCAACACGATGGTGGATCAGTTGAATCGGTTCGCGGGCGAAGTGACGCGCGTGGCGCGCGAGGTGGGAACCGAAGGACGGTTGGGCGGGCAGGCCAACGTGCCTGGCGTGGCGGGTACGTGGAAGGATTTGACCGACTCGGTGAACTCAATGGCCGGGAACCTGACAGGGCAAGTGCGCAACATCGCTGAAGTAACCACGGCCGTCGCGCGCGGCGACTTGTCGCGCAAAATCACGGTGGACGTGAAGGGTGAAATTCTCGAGCTCAAGAACACCATCAACACGATGGTGGACCAGTTGAACGCTTTCGCCGGAGAAGTGACGCGCGTGGCTCGCGAAGTGGGTACGGACGGCAAGCTGGGAGGTCAGGCGCAGGTTCCCGGCGTGGCCGGCACGTGGAAGGACCTCACGGATAACGTGAACTTCATGGCCAGCAACCTGACGGGACAAGTGCGCAACATTGCCGAAGTTGCTACGGCGGTGGCGCGCGGCGACTTGTCGCGCAAAATCACGGTGGACGTGAACGGCGAAATTCTCCAGCTCAAAGAGACCCTCAACACCATGGTGGACCAGTTGCGTTCTTTTGCGTCGGAAGTCACGCGCGTGGCCCGCGAAGTTGGAACCGACGGCAAACTCGGCGGTCAGGCACAGGTGTCTGACGTGGCCGGAACGTGGAAGGACCTAACCGACTCCGTGAACTCGATGGCCAGCAACCTAACCGGGCAGGTGCGCAACATCGCGGAAGTCGCTACGGCAATTGCCAGCGGGAACCTGTCGAAGAAAATTACCGTGAACGTCAGCGGCGAAATTCTTCTGCTGAAGGATACCATCAACACAATGGTGGACCAGCTGAACGCGTTTGCGGGCGAAGTGACGCGCGTGGCGCGCGAGGTGGGAACCGAAGGACGGTTGGGCGGGCAGGCCAACGTGCCTGGAGTAGCAGGTACGTGGAAAGATCTGACCGACTCGGTCAACTCGATGGCCGGAAACCTGACGGGCCAGGTGCGCAACATCGCGGAAGTAACGACGGCCGTGGCGCGCGGCGATTTGTCGCGCAAGATCACGGTGGACGTAAAGGGAGAAATTCTGGAGTTGAAGAACACCATCAACACGATGGTGGACCAGTTGAACGCTTTCGCCGGAGAAGTGACGCGCGTGGCTCGCGAAGTGGGTACGGACGGCAAGCTGGGAGGTCAGGCGCAGGTGCCCGGCGTGGCCGGCACGTGGAAGGACCTCACGGATAACGTGAACTTCATGGCCAGCAACCTGACGGGACAAGTGCGCAACATCGCTGAGGTGGCTACTGCCATTGCTACGGGCGATCTCTCGAAGAAAATCACTGTGGATGTGCGCGGCGAGATTTTGCAGTTGAAAGAAACGCTCAACACGATGGTCGAACAGTTGCGATCTTTCGCCGCGGAAGTCACGCGTGTGGCGCGCGAGGTAGGCAGCGAAGGACGGCTGGGCGGCCAGGCCAACGTTACCGGCGTGGCCGGCACCTGGAAGGATCTCACGGACTCCGTGAACGCCATGGCGCGAAACCTGACCGCTCAGGTGCGCAACATCGCCGAAGTAACCACCGCCGTGGCGCGCGGCGACTTGTCGCGCAAAATCACGGTCGATGTGAAGGGCGAAATTCTCGAGCTCAAGAACACCATCAACACGATGGTGGACCAGCTCAACGCCTTTGCCGCTGAAGTAACGCGTGTGGCACGCGAAGTAGGAACCGGGGGCAAGCTGGGAGGCCAGGCGCAAGTGCCTGGAGTGGCTGGGACGTGGCGCGACCTTACCGATAACGTGAACGTGATGGCCGCCAACCTGACCGAGCAGGTGCGTGGCATCGTGAAGGTGGTAACGGCCGTTGCGAACGGCGAGCTTACGCAAAAGCTTACGGTTAACGCCAAGGGAGAAGTCGCAGCCTTGGCCGAAACGATCAACAACATGACGGACACTCTCGCCACTTTCGCGGATCAGGTGACCACCGTGGCCCGCGAGGTAGGCGTCGAAGGCCGCTTGGGCGGCCAGGCGAACGTCCCGGGCGCTGCTGGTACGTGGAAAGATCTGACCGGCAACGTGAACCTGCTTGCCGATAACCTGACCAACCAGGTGCGCGCCATCGCTGAAGTCGCCACGGCCGTGACCAAGGGCGACTTGACTCGCTCGATTCAGGTCGAGGCCAGCGGCGAGGTCGCGGAATTGAAAGACAACATCAACACCATGATCGACAATCTGCGGCTCACGACTGACCGCAACAAGGAGCAGGATTGGCTTAAGACGAACCTCGCGCGCTTTACCAACATGCTGCAAGGGCAGCGGGATCTGACCACGGTCGGACGGCTCCTACTGTCCGAGCTGGCGCCACTGGTCAACGCGCAGCATGGCGTGATTTATCAAATGGAGAGCGACGAATCGGCTGGCATGGGGTTGTTGTCTGCATTCGCGGATGGCGGAGAGGATGGACACCGCCTCCATTTGGAGGTTGGCGAGGGCCTCGTTGGACAATGCGCGGCGGAGAAACGGCGCATGTTGATCACGGAATTGCCGGAGCACACTATTCCGATCCGCTCGGGCCTGTTTCAGGCCGTGCCGCGAAACGTCATCGTGCTGCCGGTGCTTTTCGAGGACCACGTTAAGGCGGTTATCGAACTGGCTTCTTTAAGTAATTTCAGCGCGTCGCAACTGGCATTTCTCGAGCAGTTGACCGCCGGCATTGGCATCGTTCTGAACAGCATTGAGGCCACCATGCAAACGGAAGGCCTGCTGAAACAATCTCAACAATTGGCCACCGAACTCCAGACGCAGCAGAAAGAGTTGCAACAGACCAACGAGCAGCTCGCGCAAAAGGCTCAGCAGCTCGCCGAACAAAACGTCGAAGTGGAACGCAAGAACCAGGAGATCGAGCAGGCCCGCGGAGCGTTGGAGGGCAAGGCAAAAGAGCTAGCCCTAACGTCCAAGTACAAATCCGAATTCCTGGCCAACATGTCGCACGAGTTGCGCACGCCTCTCAACAGCATTCTGGTCCTGGGGCAGCAGCTTTCTGACAATCCCGACGGCAACTTGACGCCCAAGCAAATCGAATTTGCGCGGACGATTCATGGCGCCGGCACCGACCTGCTGAATCTCATCAGCGACATTCTGGACCTTTCCAAAATCGAATCGGGTACCGTTTCGGTCGAGGCCGAAGAAGTGTTCTTCGCAAGCCTCATCGACATGGTGAGCCGGCCATTCCGTCACGAAGCGGAGAACCGGCGGGTCGCTTTCGAAGTACTGACGGATCCACATCTTTCGCGCGGCATGGTCACCGACTCGAAGCGCCTGCAACAAATACTTAAGAATTTGCTGTCCAACGCATTCAAATTCACCGCGCAGGGCGGCGTACGTCTGTCTGTGTCGGCCGCAAGGAGTGGTTGGAGCGAAGACCATCCAATTCTTTCGGGGTCGGCCTCCGTTATCGCCTTTGAGGTGACTGATACCGGTATCGGCATTCCGGCCGAAAAACAGCGAATCATCTTCGAGGCCTTCCAGCAGGCCGATGCCGGCACGAGCCGGAAATACGGCGGGACGGGTCTTGGACTGGCGATTAGCCGTGAACTGGCCGGCCTGCTTGGAGGCGAAATCCAATTGCGCAGCGAGCCGGGGGCGGGAAGCACGTTTACACTCTACGTGCCGCAAACGTATGTCGGGCCCTCCTCGGGTATCAAACTTGTGGACCGAAACGCCTCGTTCTTCGGCGCGTCTTCTCAGTTGTCCGGCGGCTTCACATCGGAGCGGTCCATCGAGCGCATTGCCGATGACCGTGAAAATCTCGATCCTGACGACGCGGTCTTGTTGATTGTCGAGGATGACCCTCACTACGCTGCCACGCTGCGGGAGCTAGCGCATGATAAGGGATTCAAGGTACTCATCGCTGCCCGTGGCGCGGAAGGTTTGGCGCTGGCCCGGGAATTCCATCCGATGGCTGTCTCGCTCGATGTCTTCCTTCCGGACATGCTGGGCTGGGCGGTGCTGAACCACTTGAAACAGGATCCATCCACGCGCCACATCCCCGTCCAGATGCTGACGCTCGATGAGGACCGGCGGCATGGTTTGTCGCGCGGCGCATTCACATTCGTGACTAAGCCAACGACTCCAGAGGAGTTGGATTCCGCTCTCACCCGCATCAAGGAATACGCGGCGCCGCGCCGCAAGCGCCTCCTGGTGGTGGAAGACAATCCGGCGGAACAATTGAGTATCCGGGAACTCCTCGGGCATGATGATATTGACGTGTCGGTTGCTGACACAGGCGAAGGAGCGCTCGATTGCATTCGCGAGCAATCTTACGATTGCGTGGTGCTCGATCTGCGCCTCCCCGATATGTCGGGCTTCGATGTGTTGGAGCGCCTCCGCGAGACTCCGGAAGCCGCGGATTTGCCGGTGGTTGTGTTCACCGGAAAAGAACTCTCATCCGAAGAGGATCTGCGGCTGCATTCCTTGGCACGCAGCATCGTGGTGAAGGGCGTCGAATCACCGGAAAGATTGCTGGACGAGACGGCATTGTTTCTGCACCGGGTGGTCGCTGATCTTCCTCCCGAGAAGCAGAAAATGCTCGACAAGCTTCACAGCTCCGATGAAGCCCTGGTGGGAAAGAAAGTGCTGGTTGTGGACGACGACGTGCGCAATATCTTCGCCCTCAGCAGCGTGCTCGAACGGCGTGGAATGGCCGTGCTCACGGCAGGCACCGGCCGCGAAGCGATTGCCACCCTTGAGAAGACTCCGGATGTCGCGATCGTCTTGATAGACATCATGATGCCCGAAATGGACGGGTACACGACCATGCAGGTCATCCGTCAGAACGCTTCGTTGCGGCGGCTACCGATCATAGCGCTCACCGCCAAAGCCATGAAAGGCGACCGCGAGAAGTGCCTGGAAGCAGGCGCATCCGAATACCTGGCAAAGCCGGTCAATACCGAGCAGTTGCTATCGGCGTTGAGGATGTGGCTCCATCGGTAAAGTGTGTTGACTCATTGTGGCGGCCGATTTTGACCATCCGGATGCGGCTAAGCCGGTCCGGAACGAGGAATACTCCATGACGCAAGAGAAGGTCAACATCCTGATGGTAGACGATCAGCCTGCCAAGCTGCTCAGCTACGAAGTCATACTCAATGAGCTCGGCGAGAATTTGATCAAGGCCAACTCCGGAAGAGAAGCGCTGGAATTCCTGCTAAAAAATGACATTGCGGTTGTCCTGATGGACGTGAGCATGCCGGACCTCAATGGCTTCGAACTGGCGGAGATGATTCGCCAGCACCCGCGCTTTCAGAAGACGGCCATTATTTTTATTTCCGGGGTGCATCTGACGGACTTGGATAAGCTTAAAGGGTATCAGCGCGGGGCCGTGGATTACGTTTCCGTCCCTGTCATTCCAGAATTGCTGCGAGCAAAGGTGAGCGTTTTTGCCGACTCGCATCGCAAGAGCCGTCAATTGGAAATGCTGAATTGGGAGTTGCGGCGTCTCTCGACGAGCTTGCTTACCGCGCAGGATGAGGAAAGACGCCGGATTGCCCGTGAGCTCCACGATGGCTTAGGCCAGAATCTAACCGCGGCCAAAATGATTCTGGAAGGTCACTCGGCGCACCCAAACGGGCAAGCCGTCGTCGAAGCGGGCGCGTTGATCGACGAGGCCATTAAACAAATTCGCAGCATGTCCTATTTGTTGCATCCTCCATTGCTGGATGAAGTCGGCCTGCAGTCTGCGCTTCAGTGGTACGTCGACGGGCTCGCAAAACGCAGTGGCATGGCGGCTCACATTGACGTGCGGCCCCATGACTTTCCCCGTCTCGATCCCCAGTTGGAAAGAGCGCTATTCCGTATCGTTCAAGAAGCGTTAACCAATGTCTTTCGGCACGCAGGAGCGCGCGAAACTTGGGTGGATCTGGTAAAGGAGGAAAATACAGTAAGCTGTATTGTGCGCGATGATGGCAAGGGCATCTCAGGCGATATCGCGGATTTTCGGCCGGATAGCATTGGCATCGGGATCTCGGGGATGAGGCAGCGCGTGAAAGAGTTTGGCGGAGAATTGCGGCTGGGAAACGCCGCCCCTGGGACAACCGTCGAGGTCATTATCCCCATCCAACCCGTGACTAGCCCGAACGTGCCGGATGCAGCTTCCGTTGACGATTGATGCCTTCCAGATAGCTGACGGAATTGAAAGGCACGACCAGCGAACTTCCCCCGCCTCCGATCACGGCTGGATAAGCGTCGGGCCCAATCACCGCGATCATTTTCAGCTTGTTCTTATCGAGAGGAAGGATGCGGTTGTCATTCTTTAGCAGCACCATTCCATCGCGCGCTTCTTCGAGCGCGAGCTTGCGGTCATCCTGATTGTAAAGAGGAATGCTGGTGTCGGTCTGCGGGCGGTCGAAGAAGCCGAACTCAATCGCCGTGCGGAGGATTCGTCGAACTTTATCATTGATCGTTGCGACAGAAACTTTGCCGTCGCGAATCGCAGGAAGGAGTGTTGCCCGGTTCATGTAATCGCCGGAAGGCATTTCCAGATCGAGACCGGCATTCGCGGCGGCGATGCCGTCGTGGGTCGCGCCCCAATCGGACATGAGAATGCCGTCAAAACCCCATTCCTTCTTCAGGACTTCATCGTTCAAGTAATCGTTCTGCGTCATGTAAGTGCCGTTAACGAGGTTATACGCGTCCATGACCCCGCCGGCTTTCGCCTCTTTCACGGACGCTTCGAACGCCGGCAGATAGATTTCGCGCAGCGTTCGCTTATCCACATCGTAACTCGTGTCCATGCGCCCGTATTCCTCGTTATTGGCAACAAAATGCTTCGCCGTCGCGATTACACCCTGCGACTGTATTCCTTCGATTTCGGAGACCGCCATTCTTGAAGTGAGGTAAGGGTCTTCCCCGAAGTATTCGAAGTTCCGGCCGCACATGGGAGCGCGGCAGATATTCATGCCGGGCGCAAGAATAATGTTCACGCCCCGCGCGCGGGCGTCTTTGCCCATCATCGTGCCGACTCGCCGTGCGAGGTCGCTGTCCCACGAGGCGGCCAAGGCGATGCCGGCGGGATACGCAGTCGTTGGCCCGTAGTCATGTACGCCTAGCGGCCCATCGGACATTTTCAGCGAAGGAATGCCGAGCTTGGGAAAAGCGCGCGTGAAAAAGTTGGGAACGCCACCGATCAGATCGATCTTTTGGCCGAGGGTCATCTGGCTGAGGATTTTGTCCACGCGCTTTTCGACGTGGACCGAAGATTGCTTCCCCGTGTACTGCGCGGCGATTTCGGCGACTGGCAGTAGGAGTAGAAGGACTAGTATCCCAAACCGGCGTATGAGTATTACCTTTCGTGAAAGTTTGTGGTGACCGGACAGCCCGGACTTGATGTTTCGTCCTCCGCCCTCATTGTAGCTCACCGTCACGACAAGAACCTGCTCGCAACATATTCGAATATGCTCAGGACGGAAGAACCTCATCTGGCGAGGGTACCGGTTGCCTGTCATCGCAGGATTAAACGCGTGACCAATATCGTTCTGGATCACACCGCGCCGCTTCACTGACCCTCCAGCGCCTGGTCGATTTCGGGGCACGACAAGATTGCGTTCATGAAAGGTTCGACGGCGCGCTGATTCCGAGGCTCGCTGGAATGCGATCTGCGAGGTCGCTCCGAAATTGGGCGTTCGCGGGCTGTCGACCCTGCTGGTTTCCGATCAAAGAAGATTCGCGGCCTTACCCGAGACAGACACCAAAATCCCACGCGACTGCAAATCAAGAATCTAAATGATATGGCGGAGAGGGTGGGATTTGAACCCACGGTAGGGTTTCCCCTACACTCGCTTTCGAGGCGAGCTCTTTCAACCGCTCAGACACCTCTCCGCGCCGTTGCAGCGTGCTTAGCTTAGCAAACGGCCCGAGTCCTCACAACCGGCGCTCTCCGGCTCGTGTCGAGAAAGCGCACTAAACCCGTGAGTCGGGAGCGATAGCGAATTGCTTGGCGTTGTGATGCGGCCTTTAGCGTGCTGTCCTAACCGTTCACAGATGCTCAAGGCAAGAACGTAGCCCTACATGGAATTTCCCCGTAGGGTGTGCGGGCCAGAGTCCCATCCCGGTTACACTTAGCCTGCAAGCCGCTAAATGCGGGGCGTTGCCGACGGTTTCTCGTATAAACTGGTGCCTGTTATGGGCTCGACCGATTGCGGTAAAACTCCCGGCAGGCGCCGCCTCACCGTCTGTGTGCTTGTTGGGGTCTTTGCGCTTTGCACAGCGGCTGGTGCCCACGCATATTCCGTTCTCTCGCATGAAGCGATCGTGGACTCGGCCTGGGATGTGGCCATCAAACCACTGCTCCTGAAGCGCTTTCCGAACTCGACGCCGGAGCAATTGAAGGAGGCCCACTCATACGCCTACGGTGGCTGCGTGATTCAGGACATGGGCTACTACCCATTTGGCAGCAAACTCTTCAGCGACCTCCTTCATTACGTCCGCACGGGTGATTTCGTGGAAGCGCTGATTCGCGACTCGCAGAATCTCGACGAGTACGCGTTCGCGCTCGGTGCCTTGGCTCATTACGCCTCTGACAACAATGGCCATCCAGTCGCCGTCAATCGCGCCGTGCCACTGACGTATCCCAAGCTCGAACGCAAATACGGCCACGAGGTCACTTACGAGGAAAATCCCGCCGCACATCTGAAAACGGAATTCGGTTTTGACGTCCTTCAGGTGGCCACCGGCCGTTACGCCTCGGACGACTATCGAGATCGCATCGGCTTCCAGGTATCGAAGGACCTGCTGGCCCGCGCATTTCAAGAAACGTACGGCATCCCGCTGAAATCGATCTTCACGAATTATGACCTGGCCGTTGGCACCTACCGGCACAGCGTCAGCAGCGTAATTCCGAGCATGACGAAAGCGGCCTGGCAGCTCAAGAAAGATGACATCCAGAAGGAAGAACCGGGAATAACCAAGCAGAGATTCTTGTTCCACCTTTCCCATTCGAGTTACAGAAAGTATTGGCATGAGAAATACGAGAAACCAGGCATCGGCTCTCGCATTCTGGCATTTCTGATTCGCCTTCTCCCGAAGGTCGGGCCCTTCCGCGCGCTTGCCTTCCGGATGCCCACTCCAGCGACCGAAAAGTTATTCATGGCGAGCTTCAACGATTCTCTGACTCACTACGAGGGCTTCCTTCACGAGGAAAAGGAAACGGGCGAAGTCACGCTGGTCAACGACAATTTGGATACCGGAACCGTGACGCCCCCTGGCAAATACGCACTGGCCGACCAGGCTTACGCGACCTTGCTGGAAAAGCTGGCCAAGAATCATTTCGCGCAGGTTTCACCCGAACTTCGTAAGAACATTTTGGATTATTACAGCGATCCGAACGCCCCGATTGCCATGAGGTGGAAAAAGAAGAAACAATGGGCCAAGGTGGTGCAGGAAGTGGCGGCTCTACAGACGTACGACCCATCTGCCGCGCCGCAGCCGAAAACATCAGCTTCCGCTCCCGCCACTAGCCAGCCTCAATAATCAATTTGAACTATAGGCCGTCCACTCGGAGCTATGCACCGGCGAGAAACTCCAGTCCATCGAACCCGCTGCAAACCAAATTCCCTTCGTTTGCCGAGGCGCATATTGCGTATCGCGGCGATTATTTCTTTCGCTTCGATTGTTTGCCGATTTGCTTCACGGGCGAAGCGGAAGCGATCGAGCCGCGCAACACGGTGATCGAAGCTTTCGGCAAGATATAGGACGTGTCCTCGGTGGCTACGATGGTTGTCCGAACGGCCGGACCATCAGGATCGGCCTTACCGCCAATAGGACTTCGCACATCGGGATGCCACTGATATTGCGCGCTTCCAAAGGTGATGGCATTCACCGAACCTGAAAAGTGACTCACGCTGGCCGCTTTTGCGTCGTCGAACGCAATTCTCACCGCGTGGTCGTTCTCTTGATCTTTGTTGACGATCATCAGCGACCATTGCCCGTCGGGCCGAAGCACGGCGTACGACGTGACCAGCACGTGCCCGGCCGCGTCGCGAATATCGCTCTCCGCCGGAAACAAGCGATGCACGCCATCACCGGGCTGAACCCACTCGAGATTGATCAACTGGCTCGCAAAATATTGCGAGAGAGGCTGCACGATGTGAAGATTCGCGTCCGTCGAGAACATGCCGAAGGTCCCCAGCGAACCGCTGCAGCCCCGATGGATTCCCAGCGGCAAATAATGGAAGTAATAGACGGCATTCCCGCCCGCGGTCATATACGAGCCGATGTAATCGGCAAGCCATAAGCCGCCCCAGATATCCACGTAGGCTTCTTCGGAAAGGTACGCGATGTTCGATTCTGTAATGAACATCGGCACGTTCGCCGGTACGCCATCCTCGCGCCAGATGTGCAAAATGTTCGTGACCAAGGCAGGCTCGTCGTACAGGTTGCTCCACTGAATTTTGCACGGCTCCATCGGATAGTGCTCGAACGAGAAGAACGCCAGATCGCCGAGATGGCCGTGCGTTTGAAGGTAATCGATGAAGCGGCGCGTCCACGAAGTCCGTCCCTGCGCGTCCGGCCAGGTTTCAATATCCTTTATCACGCCCGTAAAAATCGGACCGCCGAGTTTCAATTTCGGATCAACCTTGTGCAACGCTCCCGCGAACTGGATGTAGAGAGCGGCATAGTCCTCCGGCGGCGTGTAATGCCCGTCGGCTCCTCTCCCATCTCGACGTACGAAATCGGATAACCGCGCTTTTCGATGTAGGAAATTTCCGCGGCGGCATCTTCCGGGATGTTATACAGCATCGCGATCGGAATCATCGCCGGCAGCCCGCGCGTGAACCCACCCGTGAAGAAGAGATCGAAGCCAACCTGATCTCCGCCTCGTTCGTTGAGATCGGAAGGTTCGTGCCACGGATCGACGGAGGAGCAGTACGTCATCGTCTGGTCCTGATCGGGCGTGTGGCGGATCAGATCGTGGAATTCGCCGTCTGCTGTTGCAGTGCCGAGGAAAAGTTCGCGTATCGCATAACCGGCGCAATTCCGGCGGTCGGTCGAGCCGTGCGTATCGCACGTACTCGACGACTCCGTCATCAGAATCCGAACGTACTGCGCCGTGTAAATCTCGGATGAAAGCTGAATCGTTGGCGTGCCGCCCTTGCCATCATTGATTGTCCCGCCGGGAAATGTTTGCCAAACGCCGAGAGTCGGCTTCTTGATCGGATCTTCGCCGGTCCAATACTGGACGAGGTAATGCCGTGCGTAAGGATCGGCCCAGGCGATGCGAACCGCGTTTACCTGCCGCGGGCTCGCAAGATTCAGAATGACCCATTGCGGATGCATCGAATCGTCTTCGCCGGTGAAAGTCTTCGTGAGATACGGATTGCTCTTCCAATAAGAATCCAAGTCTCCATCGGTAAGGCGCGAATAGCCGACGTCGTCGGTGCCATCGTCGCGAGTGACGCCGCGATCTGGCAGCGGATATCCATACGAATGACGAATCGGTTCGCCCAGTGCGGAGCTTCCCGTAAAATACCCTTTCCCGGATGGATCGCTCCACGTTCCTCGTGGATTCCAGTGCCACGCTCCCATGTGCAGTTCCGTGTTCTGGCGATAGGTCACCGGTTGCCAGCCTGCCGAAAGCACCTGCTTGATCGTAGAATCGACGAAAAGCTTGTCTGCGGCTCCGTAGGGCAGTCGATCGATCCCCGCGCCGAGCGCCTTATCTGGAACGAATGAATTCGTCGAATGGCCGGGAGTGACGTCGACGCGAATTGTCTGCGCGGAAACAGCCACGGCGAATGCCAGCATCATTAGCGCGCTTGCCTGCGCCCGGAAGAACGAGTGGACTGATATCGAGAGGCATTTGCGGCCTGCGCTTCGCGCGAGGCTGGCTCGGGACATGACCGACTCTCCGTTCTCAACAGGTGAAAATCGAATTTATTCCTGACAGCAGCCGGAAGCGTATCACAAAGTTTGTTCTGGAGGACTCGAGCGTATCGATCCCGAAATCCGCTGATGCGGGGAAGTTGCGGAATTGTCTTGCGAAGCCGTCCGCTCGGCCCGGGAGTAATACCCGACACTACGCTACTCCGCGTGGCCATCGCCGACAGCGCTAGTGGGTTTGGTTAGCCGCGGGAAAAAGCGCGGCACTCGCCGGCGGTATTGCTCGTACGAAGCGCCAAAGCGCTGGCGAAGCTCGCCCTCCTCGAGAAAAATCGCGACGCCCGTCAGCACGCACCAGATGGCCGCGACCATCCACGTCACGCGCGTTCCTGCCAGGAGGCAAGCCCCGATAATCGCGAGGAAGGATCCGGCGTAGCGAGGATGGCGGATGCACGCGTAAACCCCTCGATGCACTACTTCCCCGCCCCCCGTTAGTTCGGTCTGCCCCACGAGACGCAGTGCGCCGAGATCGCGCTTTAGCCGCCAGAAAAGCCACGCTTCGAACACGATGAGTGCAACTGCCACAACAATTCTCCAAGCGGCCGGCCAAACAGCGCTGAAAAGCTGCCGATGAAAAATGAACAGGCAGATCGTCACGGGGAGCCAGGAGCAAGCGAGCGCCGTGATGAAGGCGGCCTTCTGACGATGCCGCCAGAAGTTCGTCAGCGGATGCAGCACGAACCAGTACAGCGGAATCGGCAATTGCAAGAATAAAACGAGAGCGGCGAGCCAGCCAACAAGAGTCACCCGGGCATCTTAACACGGCCGATTCGCAGGCGATTTAAGCCCGCCCGAGTCGATCGGTCGGCCGGTTCCACTGGCGCTTCCGGAACGCCGATCCGCGCCATTGACGATTCGCGCATTTCGATGGAGGATTCATCCGCACGTAATTTCCTGAACGAGGTGAACAATGCTGGCAGCCGTGACGTGGGAAAAGATGGGGACCGAGCAAATGAACGAGAAGATCACTCGCGAGATGATCAGCGGTCAAGATGCAACCGTCGCGCGCGTTATACTCTCCCGTGGGGCTATCGTGCCGCGGCATTCGCATCGCAGCGAGCAATATACGATGATCATTGCAGGGGCGCTGAAGTTCGTCTTTGACGATGGCGAGATGGTGGTGCATCCGGGCGAGGTGCTTCTGATCCCCGCGCATGTGCCTCACGCGGCCGAAGCCCTTGAAGACACGATCGACATCGACTTTTTCGCACCGCCTCGCCAGGATTGGATCACCAAGAACGACCCGTACCTGCGCCAGAGCGCGGTGAGGACATAGCCTCGATGGACCTCGGACTAAAAGGACGCGTAGCGATTGTAGCGGCGGCGAGCAAGGGATTGGGCCGCGCGGTTGCGGAAGAATTTGCGAAGGAAGGGTGCGAGATCGCCATCTGCGCCCGGACGGCCGCCGATCTCGAGCGTACGGCGGGAGAAATCGAAAAAGCCAGTGGCCGGCCCGTCTTCCGGCAAGCATTCGACGTTACTCGCGCCGGAGCCGTTCACGAATTCGTTGAGGGCGTCGCGAAGAAATTCGGACGCGTGGATATTTGCGTGACGAATTCAGGCGGCCCGCCGTCGAAGAAATTCCTCGATATCTCGCTTGAGGACTGGCAGGCAGCGGTGGATCAAATGCTGCTCAGCACCGTGCATTTTGCACGCGAAGTGCTGCCCCGCATGCAGCGGAATCGCTGGGGGCGGCTTATAACGATTACATCGGTCTCCGTCAAACAGCCCATCGACGGCCTGCTGCTTTCGAACTCCGTACGCGCGGGCGTCACCGGCCTCGCAAAAACGCTTGCCAACGAATTCGGCGCGGATGGAATCACGGTGAACAACGTCTGTCCCGGGTTCACGCTCACCGCCCGTCTCGAGGAGTTGGTCGAGAAGCGCGCGCACGATGGAGGAGTCAGCCGCGAGAAAATCCTCGAAGACATGAGCTCGCAAGTTCCGATTGGCCGCGTTGCCAGACCCGATGAATTCGCGGCGCTTGTCGTATTTCTCGCGTCCGAGCGGGCCAGCTCGATCAATGGTTCGACCATCGCCGTCGATGGCGGCTTCGTGAAGGGCCTTCTCTGATCGGCTGCGAACAACGATCGGATAAAAGGGTTACCCGCAAATCACGAACCGTGGTGTTGTAGCGTCGGGCTTCAATGTGCGCGGCAGCTCACCATTTTGGAAGGCCGGCGTTTCGCGGAAGGGCGGGGTTTCAACCCCGCCATAAATGCGCGATTGAATGTGGCTTTAGCCACTGAATTCACGAATGTCCGGCTCACAAATTCAGATCGGCATGCCGGCCTGCGAATGGGCGCAGGGTGTATTTTCAGCGGCCTTGCAGAAGAGTAAGCCATTATCACTGTTCGTGGATCCGAATCATTTGGGCTCTGGGACCGCCAGCAGAATCCGCAAATCGCGAAGATTATTTCCAGTCGGACCAGTGATAACTGCATCGCCGAGCCGGGCAAACAAATTATAAGCATCGCTTCGTTGCATGAATTCGCAGGGATCCAAACCTGCAGCTTCCGCCCGCGAGAACGTTTCTCCATCCGCCACCGCGCCAGCCGCGGGACTATTGCCGTCAATCCCGTCGGTCCCCGCGCTGAGGACGGTGATTCCCTTCTCCGCTATCTTCGGCACGCACGCGAGAACAAACGCCGAATTGCGGCCGCCGGCGCCATCGCCCGTCACAGGACTGCTTACCTCTCCATCCGCGAGCACGGCCACTCCGAGTCCAGGATTCGCGAGCTTCAATGTTTCCAAATTTGCGAGCAAGTGATCCGCGGCCTCTTCAATCGGCCAACCATCGGTCGAGTCATCGCAGAGACAGACATAGCCCCGAGCCTCGCACGCATGATGGGCCGCGTGAAATAGGTCATGCAACCCCAGCAGCAGTAAAAAGTGGGCGTTCGCAAAAGCAGCGTCGCCTTCTTTTGGAGTTTCGAGAAGGCGGTGTTCCTCGAATATTGCGCGCACGGGACGATCAAATGTTTCAGCAAGCCGGTATTCCTCCGCGATTTGCTCGGCGTCACGAATTGTGCTGGGATCCGGTAGCGTGGGGCCGGAGGCGAGCGCGGATTCCTGGCCCTCCGGCACGTCGCTGATCGCGAACGTCACTTTCATCGAGCGAGGCGCGGTAGCGGCCAGACGTCCGCCTTTGGTAGCGGACAGATGCTTCCGAATCACGTTGATTTCTTCGATCGGCGCGCCGCAAGTGACGAGCCCGGAGTGCAGCCGCTGAAAATCGGCCAGTGTGATATTGGAATCGAGAGGCTGTTCAACCATCGAAGACCCGCCGCCGGATAGCAGAAAGAAAATCAGGGAACGATCGTCGCATCGCGCGAGCCGATCGAGAATCGCGCGCCCCGCCCGGAAACTTTCGGAGGTCGGCGTCGGATGTCCGCCGATGAAGCTTTCCCATCCGGGCAATTTGCGCGCTGGCGCCGCAGGGACTACAAGGATGCCGTCGGCGCGAAAATCGGGCGAGAGCACATCCGTGAGGCCTTCGGCCATCGCAAACGCAGCCTTTCCGAACGCGATTGCCACGATGTCTCGAAACGCTTCCAGATCGATCCGGGCATCCCCGGCGAGAACAATCGAATCTTCGCGCGCGACCTTCCTCGCCAGCGTCGCGCGGATATCAATTGCAGCGAGCGTTTCCCGGAATATTTGTTCCGCGATTTCTTTCACGCGAATTCAAAGCCGAGGTTGATTTGCATCTCCGAGGTTCTCATGCGCCCCGCGCGCGGCCAAGCTTCGAGCGCCATCAGCCGCTGCCGTTACTTCAGTCCAAGCGCATCGGCGTTAAGTGCGTTCGGCGGACGCCGGCTGTCGAACAACGCGACAACATTATTTGCAGCCATAACCGCCATCTTGGTGCGCGTATCAACCGATGCGCTGGCGATGTGCGGAGCGAGAATCACGTCCTTGCGCGGAACGAGCCTCGGATGCACTTTCGGCTCGTTCTCGTACACGTCGAGAGCCGCACCCGCAATCGTCCGGTTCTCGAGCGCGTCCACAAGCGCCGCTTCGTCAACCACGGGCCCCCGCGATGTATTAATCAGATATGCGGTCGTCTTCATCTTTCCGAGATTGTCTTTCGAAATCAAATGCCGCGTGTCGGGCAGCAACGGCACGTGAAGGCTAATGAAATCCGATTCGCGGAACAGCCGGTCGCGCTCAACAAATTCCGCATGCAGTTCGCGTTCGGCCTCAATCGGCGCTCGCACCGCGTCGCTGTAAAGCACGCGCATATTAAAGCCAAGTGCGCGGCGAGCGACGCCGCGGCCAATTCGGCCGAATCCAAGAATTCCCAGCGTCTTGCCCCACACATCGCCGCCCACAAGCTGATCGAGATCCCAACCGGGCCACGTGCCGGAGCGCATCCACGCGTCGCCTTCCAGCAGCCGTCGTCCAATCGCCATCATCAGCGTCCATGCGAAATCGGCTGTCGTCTCATCCAGGACGCCCGGCGTGTGAGTCGCCACCACGCCGCGACGCGTGCACGCTGGTACGTCAATATTGTCGTAACCCACGGAAACGGTGGCGGCAATGCGAAGCATTTGACCAGCGTCGAGCAGCTCCTGATCTACCTTTTCCGTAAGAAGGCAGACCAGAGCCTCTTTGTCCGCCACGCGCTGCAGCAATTCCGCTCGCGATATCCGCTCGGGTGCCGTCCAGTATTCGACGCCAAAATGCGCATCCAAAATCGCGCGTGCCTCCGGAAAAAGAGGCCGCGTCGCGAGAATTTTTGGCTTGGCCACCCTGCCTCCCGCTGTATTTCGAAATAATCCGCGCCAGTAATATACACCGCCCGTTGCCTTCGCGCAGTTGAGCCTTTGCAGTTTCCGCCTGGCTCGTTGACGCCAACTGCGACGGACGACTATAGTGCCCCTAGGCGCGAATGCGAAACGACTCCGGCCACGAAGCATGAATCCGCGATTACTTTCCGATCTGAAGAAGATTCTCGGTGCCGATGGCGTTCTGTCTTCCCCGGAAGACCTTCTGCTTTACGAATACGATGGGTCGGTTGAAATCGCACGTCCAAATTGCATCGTTTTCCCGCGCACAACGGCGGCTGTTGCAGGGATCGTCGGGCTTGCGAAGAAATACCAGACACCCGTCGTCGGCCGAGGTGCGGGGACAGGACTTTCCGGCGGAGCTCTTTCGCGGTGCGGCGGCATACTAATCGTGTTTTCGCGAATGAATCGAATCCTTGAGATCGACATCGAAAATCAGTGCGCCACGGTGCAGCCGGGCGTGGTGAACGCCGACTTGAGCGCCGCCGTCGCCCACGCGGGATTGCATTTCGCGCCCGACCCATCGAGCCAGAAGGCTTGCACGATTGGCGGCAACGTCTCCGAAAATTCCGGTGGGCCGCACACGCTGGCTTACGGAGTTACGACGAATCACGTTCTCGCGCTCGAAGCCGTGCTTCCGACCGGAGAAATAATTCGCATCGGCAGCCCGGCTCTCGACGCGCCCGGTTACGACCTGACTGGCCTCTTCGTCGGCTCGGAGGGCACTCTCGCGCTCGTTACCGACATCACGGTCAAGCTCACGCGCCTTCCCGAAACCGTGAAAACTTTGCTTGCGGTGTTCGATTCGGTTGATGATGCCACCGAAACGGTGGTTGACATCACGGCGCGCGGCATCACTCCCGCCGCTTGCGAGATGCTCGACGGTTGGACGATCCGCGCGGTCGAAGCCTACATTCACGCGGGGTTTCCGCTTGATAGCTCGGCGGTGCTATTGATCGACGTGGATGGAATTCGCGAAGCCGTGGAAGCGCAGGCCGAGGACGTCGCCGACGTCTGCCGACTGCATCACGCGCGGGAAGTTCGCGTTGCACGCGACGCCCATGAGCGCGACTTGCTCTGGAAGGGCCGGAAGAACGCCTTCGGCGCCGTGGGCCGGCTCTCTCCCACTTACTACGTGCAGGATGGCGTGATTCCCCGCACCAAGCTGCCGCAGACCCTCCGGCGCATTGAAGAAATCGGCAAGAGAAATGGATTTGAGATCGGCAATATTTTCCACGCGGGCGATGGCAATCTCCATCCGATCATTCTTTTCGACGCGCGCGACGAAGCGCAATTCCGCCGCGCCGTTGCAACCGCCGACGAAATCATCGGCTTCTGCATTGAAATGGGCGGCTCGATTACCGGCGAGCACGGCGTCGGCATGGAGAAGGACCGGCTCATGCCCCTGCTTTTCAGCGAAGCAGATCTCGATCTCATGCGCCGGGTGCGCGACGCGTTCAATCCCGTCGGGCTGCTGAATCCCGAAAAGATTTTCCCATCGAAGAAGGGCTGCGGCGAAATTCACGTGCGGCCTCTGCCCACCACAGGTACGTTGCCCGCATGACCACAACCTCCACAACAATTGCTTCAGGGATCGCAGCCGTCATCGCATCGCCGCACCTAATCGAAGATCCGGCTCAACTGGCCGCTTACGAGATCGAAGGAATGAAGCCGGCGGCCGCAGTCCGTCCTGGAACAAGCGAGGAGGTTGCCGAGGTCGTGAAATTCGCGGCTGCGGCGAAGCTGGCGCTCGTGACTTGCGGCGCTCGTACGAAGCTCTCAATGGGCATGCCGCCACAGCGGTATGATCTCGCGCTCGATCTTTCGCGGCTAGACCGCGTCGTCGCGTACGATCCGGGCGATCTTACTCTCAGCGTTGAAGCGGGAGTTCCTCTGGCGAAGCTTGCCGAAGTGCTCGCGAAACACGGCCAATTCTTGCCGTTGATGGTTCCCTACCTACGCTCCGCGACCGTGGGGGGCACGGTCGCATCGGGCGTGGACGCTCCCCTGCGGCAAGCCTATGGCACCGCGCGCGATTTCATTCTCGGCATGGAGTTCGTCACGGGCGAGGGGAGTCTGGTGAAGAGCGGCGGCCGCGTCGTGAAAAACGTCACTGGCTACGATCTCCACAAGTTAATGGCCGGTGCGATGGGGACGCTCGGCGCGATCACCAAAATTAACTTCCGCACGTTTCCGCGTCTAGGTTCCAGCCGGGCGTTCGTGGCGGCGTTTGACGGCGCGGCGGACGCGCTCGCCATGCGGCATCGCATCGGACAGTCTTCGCTCTCGCCGCTGACGCTCGAAATTCTTAGTCCCTCGGCAGCGGGTTTGTTTTCAAGTGACGCGGCCGCACGAATCGAGCCGGCGCCCTATGATGCGAACGTTCTGTCCTCCATGCATTGGACCCTCACTGCCGGCTTCGCGGGAAATGACCGGGTGCTCGAACGATATGGCAGCGATCTCGGCCGGATGGCGCGGGAGTCGGGAGCAGTCAGCGTCAAAGTGCTCGCCGAAAATGAGCTTTCCGGCGCCTTCGGGCGCAAGCGGGAGTTCGTTCCCATTGCGCTTGATTCATCGCCCGCAACGACAATCGTGAAAATCGGCGTCCTGCCGCGTCATATGAAGGATATTTTCGCTGCGGCAGCAAATGCCGCGGATGCTGCAGGTTTGCGATGGGTTGCGATGGCGCGCGGTGTGGGCGTTATTTACCTGGCTCTGCTGCCATCCGACCGCAACGATGATTCGCATAGGCGAGTCGCGCAATTTACTGAAAAGGTTCTGCCGGCGGCGGCGGAAGCCGGCGGTCATGCAACGATCCCGTGGTGTCCGAGCGGATGGAAAACGTCACTGAGAGTTTGGGGTCTTGGGCGCAGCGATCTCCCGCAAATGCAAAAGCTGAAAGCGGTTTTCGACCCGCACAATGTTTTCAGCCCCGGACGATTTGTGGGAAGGCTATGAGCCGTGTCTTCAAGCCCTCGCTGCTGTAGCGCCGAGCTTTGTACCCCGTCTGATTCCGCCAGTTTTGCGTCAGGGCACGGCTTCAGCCGTGCCGTAAGCAGCTCAAAATCGGTGCGGCTTCAGCCGCTGAGGGTCGCTCGCACGAGCCCTCAGGCTGTTTTGGTTGCTGAAAGAGATGGACTCCCAATTGCCAAAAAGTGAAGTGCCGCAATCTCGCGTTCAGCGTTCTGAAAACGAAGCGCAGCGGGAATTCGCGCTGACCTTAAGCGGATTCTCGGGAGCTGACAATCCCAAGTACGAAGATTATTCGCGCTGCGTCCATTGCGGCCTTTGCCTCAACCATTGCCCGACGTACCGGCTCTGGGGTCAAGAAGCTGATTCGCCGCGCGGGCGCATCCGCCAGATGCTTCTCGTCGATCAGGGGCGGCTCGAAATCGGCGATTCCTTCGTGACGCACATGGATCGCTGCCTCGATTGTCGCGCGTGCGAGACAGCGTGCCCGTCCGGCGTCGAGTACGGCAAGCTCATCGAACTGGCGCGAGCGCAGATTCAGCAGAAATACAAGCGTCCGTTGTTCTCGCGTATCGTCCGCAACTTTGTCTATCGCCGGTTGCTTCCGTATCCGCGCCGCATCGCAACGGCCGCGCGGCTCGCGAGATTTTACGAACGATCGGGGCTCGATGCGTTTGCGCGCGGCAGCGGTCTTCTGCGTCTTTTCGGAATGCAAGACCGCGCAAGTCTGATGCCGAAGATCGATTCGGACTTTTTCTTTTCCGAGATTGGCAAGACGTTTCCAGCAAAGGGTCAGCGGCGCGCACGCGTTGCATTCTTCGCCGGGTGTCTCGCGCAGGTGGCATTCAGCGAATTGAACCGCGCCACGATTCGCGTTCTGCAAGCGAATGGATGCGAAGTCGTGGTTCCCGCCGCGCAAAATTGCTGTGGCGCTCTTGCCGCTCACGCGGGCATTCGCGATGTCGCGCGCAATCTCGCGCGCGAGAATATGGACGCGTTCCTCCCCGGCGATTTCGACGCTATCATCACGAACGCAGCCGGATGCGGGTCCACGCTGAAGGAGTACGCGCATCTCTTCGAGGCAGGGAATCCGCAGCACGAGCGGGCGCACAAGTTCGCGGAGAAAATGCGTGACGTCACCGAGTTTCTCGCGGAAATTGGTCTGACGGCGCCATTGCGGCCGCTCGCGCTGCGCGTCACTTACCAGGATTCCTGCCATCTCGTCCACGGGCAAAAAATCCGCGAAGCCCCGCGCAAGTTAATCCGCGCAATTCCTGGCATCGAATTCGTGGAGATGCCGCTCGCCGATCAGTGCTGCGGCTCGGCCGGCGTGTATAACGTCACGGAAACGAACACGGCGCTCGAACTGCTCGCACAGAAAATGGATTGCGTGCAGCAAACGAAAACACAGGTCATCGTCACCGCGAATCCCGGCTGCATTCTGCAGCTTCGCGCGGGTTCCGTCATTCATCATACCGGCCACGAAGTCCTCCACGTAGTCGAACTCCTCGACCGCGCGTTGCCGCGCTCCTCTGAGTGAAAACCTATGTCCATATTTATTGCACTTTCTAGAGATTTGACTTATATACGTCCTCGTTAATCTTACTCTTTCATTAAGAATCAGAGAGCGGAATGACGATCAACAGGACCTATAGCGGCCTCATATTCCTTCTGGTGCTCTCGGTTTGTTCCTGCGGCGGACGCTACGAGCTAAAACAAGATAAGGACGGCAGAACGATCCGCATTGATAAATGGACGGGTGATATTTCCATCATAGAAGGAGACAAGGTCATCCAACCGGAGTCAGCGCAGGATGAGCAGACAAAGAAGAAGGCACAGCTTGCACTTTCAAACGCGAAGACCTGGCCATTGATAACGCTCCCTCAACTTGGAGGAGCTACGGGCAGTTTAAAGACATCGTGGCAGGATGGTTCACTCCGTTATCAATTTACTGTGCTGCCTGAGACCTCGGACATCATTCGAGCGCGATCACACGTTTTCTCGGGTGCGAGTTTTACGCTCTTGTTCTTTGACACTCAGAATTTTAAAGTTGAGGAAATAGAGATCGCCGTTTCCAAGATGAGCCAGACGGTTGACGATGGCGGAAAACCTATTTTACTGGAGGCGAATGACTCTGTACTGTGCTCTGAAGATACGTATCGAAGCATATCCTCTTGGAACTTATCTTGGAGTGGTTTCGACTAGGTCAGTATCACAAACCACGGTCTAAATTCTTCAACAAGCTGCTAAGAACCACAACGTCGTCAGAATTCGCCGATGAGATAACGGCAGCCTCGAGGCCCCATGCGGCGCCGAATGCACGGCGCCAGCCGGCACATCGTAGCGCTCGTTGGCGCGATAGGTTTGCGACTTGCCGTTGATGGTGAGTGTCATTTCGCCGTCGAGAATGACGTGCGCAGTGACGCCTGCGTGTTGGTGGTCGGGATAGTGGGCGTTCGGGCCGTCCTGCCAGACGAACGCGCGCGAAAAACCCTCGGCTTCGAGTTGCTTCCGAAACTGCGTTTCGCTTTTCACTGGGGGTCCTTCGCCGGAATTATAACAAACGCTGCGAAGAGATTTGGAGGAGGGCCTTGCGGGCGGAACGTGGTGGAATTCCGCCCGTAAGTACGGCCACTCGGGGCTAAAGCCGTTCACATCCTCTCCGCCGCTATCGCTGCGGAGGCGGAGGTGGCGGCGGTTCCGGCGCGGGCGCTGTGCCAAGCGACTGCGTCGCAATGCCGTGATGGCGGACAAACATTAGTCCTGCCTTCACCGTGTAATCCGGAGGTACCTGGAAAAGCGATGCTTCCGGCTCCTGCCGCTCGATGTTCGTGAGCTGAAAAATACGCTCGCCCGTTCGCGGATCGCTGCGTTTGGTCATCACAACTGTCTGCAAATCCGGCGAATACCAGCGCTCGGTCACGACTTCGATGGGTTTCTCGTTTCCGATTGCGCCCGCCGGGATCGTGCGCGTATCTCGAGTGCCTTCCGCGGAGACGCCGTCGATTGTTTGCGTGCCAAGCGACTCCGTCGTGGTCTCTTTGCTTTCGTTGGCGGCGAACTTAGCCCACGGTCCTGACTTGCCCGTCGCGTTCACACGGATCGGTGCGGGCATCTTGCGGGCGATCTTTTTCTCGGGCTCCAGAATGTAGTGCACGCCGGCTACAGGATCCTCGATCGCGATGACGTGTGGCGCAGCGCTTCCCGACGCGGCCCACGGGCCGATGGCGGGCAGCGTAATATCGCGGCGAGTTCGGCCTTCGCTATCACGTGCGATAGCGCCAGTCGAATTGCGAACGATGTGATTTTCGTCCGCAAGAGTCTGCGTCATTTGCGTCGAGTACGTCGCGGTGAACGGCGCTCCTGTAACAGTCTTCCCGCCCATCTCGCCCTCGAAGCCATCTAGGCCGATCGAATCGAAAACCATTATTGGTCCTGGCCCAGTCCGCTGATAGAACACATTTTGATCCGGCGGTAGAGGCGGGACAGTCGCCTCGGTTGATTGCGCGCGCGCGCCGGCTCCAATTGCCAGCGATGCGATTGCAATCGCCGCCAAAGTGAACATTTTTCTTCCGATCTTCATCTGATTCCTCCATGAATTACAGTGCTTACAAACACGGGATTAATCTTGCTGAGCGACCAGCCGGATTGCTTCCGGCGTGCCGTCCTCACCGACCACCAGATCCGCCGACACATTTTCTGTCGAAGTAATGCTGGTCATCGCCAACCCGAACGACGCGAGCGCCGAGCGCGGCAGTGTCACTCGCACCACGGCGCTTCCATCGAGCGTTGCTGGATCATCGGAACCGGGCAGCATGACGAAGGCCGCTTCGCTCCCTGATGCTTCACCCGCGACGGGCGTCACCTGACTCGCATTCGCGGAGGGCGTACCAAATCTCTTCGTTGAATTGCCGCGCGCTGTCGTCACGGGTGATGGGCGCGCAAGTACGTCGCGATTTGCAGCGACATTCGTCGCCGGCGTCTGATGCGGTACGGACACGTCACGACGGCTCAACAAAACGCCAAGCGCGAGCAGTACAGCCGCTGCTATCGCCAGCGCCGCGACCTGCCATTGAAGTCTTCGCCGGACTGCAAGTCCCTTCTCGCGACGAAACCGCTGCAATACCGCCGCCTCGACGCGCACCGGAGCGCGCCGCCCCGAGTCATTCGCCGCGAGCGATTTCAGCGCGAAATCCAGCGATTCCGATTCAATCATTCGCAGGCCGCATGGGCCGCACATTTCGGCATGAGCCAGCGCCAAGTCGCGAAGTTCCGCCCCACGCGTCCCTCTGCGATCGATATCCACCAGTATTTCCTCGAACCGTGCGCAATCCATTGGCATCGTTCCTTCGTTCACGCGTTTGCTGTCGTAATCACTCACTGGCCACCGCGTGCCGCGCCGGCTGCTTTTGCTCGCTGCGAAGCTTTCCTACAAGCAGCGCACGTGCGCGATGGAGGCGCGAGCGAACCGTTCCTATCGGGCAATCGAGCGCCGCCGCTGCTTCCTCATAGCTCATTTCCTGGAGCTCGCAGAGAATCACAACCTCGCGATAATTTTCCGGCAGCGTTGAAATTGCTCCTCTCACGCGTGCGATCGCATCGAGGGTCGCGAATCGATCATCGGCGCGAGCCACATTTCCACTGTGATGGCCATTGCCATTTCCGGAGAATGTGAAACTGGCGGAATCGGATTCCTCCAGCAATGGAACGGTGCGTCGATCCCGCTCCCAGCGCCGCCGCAAATGATTTCTCGCGATCCCAATCAGGAAGCCGCCCAGCGAACCACGACTGGGATCGAATCTCTGCGCATCGCGAATCAGCGTCATAAACACCTCTTGCACCACATCTTCGGCCACCGCTGCGTTCCCGCTCATGTGCAACGCAAATCGGTACACAGCGGATTGCCTGCGTCGATAGAGAGCCGTGAAAGCCTCTTCGCCGCCGGCCATCATCCGCCGCAGCAGAACGTCGTCCGCCAGATCCGCTGTCACCCCAGTGACCTTGCTCATCTCGATTGTTTGGACGGCCTGTTCTGCTTCCCGTTACATATTCAGCGGTGGGGCCGAAAAGGTTCCCTGGAATCTGACCTCGCGGCCATGGCAATCCTGGCGTCGTCCGCCAGAGAAAAACTGGCCTACGCAGATTTGCGGGCCCCTCTGAGATCATTTTCGGTTGGGCTCAACCATTTCTGTTTCTTTTCATCAAGTTCCAGCGAATTTGAATCGAACTCGTTTTCGACTACTTTGTGCGGCCCGAGGAGTATTTCTGTCCTCGGTTCGCCGAACGCTGAAAAGAATATTGATGATCCGCGGCGGCCCAAGTTCCTCAAAAATTGTCGATTAGACTGCATTGCTGTCCTTTGTTTTCTGTAAGTTACCGACGTTTCTAATCCCTGTTGTGCCGATTAGAAATTGATGGGTTTGGCGCTGCGATTGGCGTTGCAGGACATTCAAGAACTCCTGAGACCCGCACGGTGGGCTTCAGTGGGCGTTTCGCGCCGCAGTGGGCGTTTCGCGCCGCAGTGGTCGACGCTTCCCAATTACCTTCGAATGTCAAAATTGGCAAGGTAACTCGCCTGCGAGCACGAAGCAAGGGAGTTGAGCTGTGGTGAGAGCGAGGAAGCGGAAATCGTTGACTCCACCTAGCATGAAGGAGAAACAGCGACAGGCGGCTTCTCGAAACCATGAAATAGAGGCACGACGGAACTCTCGGTTCCGCCGCGCTCGCGATTCAGCCTGGCTCTACCAATCGTCCCTGTGCGAACGGGAGACCCGTTCGCCGTCGCTGTGAATTAACACAGGAATTGGATTACTCATTCCGGGAGGAATTAGCTCGGAAACGATTGTGTGGATCGCGTTGCCCCCATGGCTCAATACGAACATCAACTTGATCACTGCGCCCGAGTGGTCGCCAGGAGGGGCGGGAAAGTGTATCTCCGCGTCTCCAGTGCAATCAGAATTGACGCGGTAAGTACCCTTTTCGTCGACGTGAAATCGCGTTCCCGGATCGGCCGGCCCCGGAAGAGGCGTGCCATTGGACATTACGAAATCAACCTGCGTGAGTCCCCCTCCTCCATCGAAGTGAGTCATGGCCACGCCGTCACGCAGGGTTACCGCGCCGTTTTGCCCGAAGAATTCGCCTGATACCCTGAAAGCATAATCACCCTCCAACGTGCGGTTGGAGCAACCGTCGTTGTCGCTACTTTGGGCCCGCGCCCCACTTCCGAGCACGAAGGATGCCGCCATAACAACGAGCACCCCTTTCCATATCCGGGATTTCATGTTGGTCTCCTTAGTTGCAGCCGAAATTGATTGTCTCTGCGTCGGGATATTCGATGGAATGGACGAATTGAGCAATGGAGAGCGGCTGAAGAATTCCTGAAGCTTTCCTGTAGCCCCATGCTCCGTCAGAAGCCGGCGACTATGAGGGCCACGCTAATGCAAGTACAATGGCGAGAAAACACCCCAGGGGACCGCCATGTCGGCTGAGATTTTCGGATTTGACGATTTCGAACTCGATCGCCGTGCTTATCAGCTGCGACGCGCCGGCAGGGTAGTCCCGCTCGAGCGCATTCCACTGGAAGTACTGTTCTTGCTGGTCGAACGAAGTCGCCACCTGGTGGCACGCGAAGAGATCATCAAACGAATCTGGGGTCCGGACATCTTTGTCGATACCTCGAACAGCATCAATACCGCAATTCGCAAGATTCGGCATGCGCTTAAGGACGATCCGGACGCGCCGCGATTTATCGAGACCGTGCCGACGAAGGGGTACCGGTTCATTGCGTCCACTTTTAAAGTGGTTGCGAACGATTCGAGCGATCCTCGAAGCGCGTCCGAAGGGAGGCGCCCCATGCTGGTTGTGCTGCCATTCGAAAACCTCGGCAACAACCCCGCGCAAGAGTATTTTAGCGACGGATTGACGGAGGAGACGATTGCAAACCTGGGTCAGATCGCTTCGGACCGGCTGGGTGTGATCGCGAGGACCTCCGCCATGACTTATAAAGGAACACGAAAAAGCATCGCCGAGATCGGGCGCGAATTGAACGTGGATTTCGCTCTTGAGGGCAGCGTCCGTCGCGATGGCAGCCGCGTTCGCATCACAGCGCAGCTGGTCCGCACGTGCGACCAGACGCACTTCTGGACGCAACAATACGACCGCGACTTGAAGGATTTTCTCGGGCTGCAAGGCGAGCTTGGCCGGGCGATTGCTGAACAGGTGGAAGTGAAATTGTCACTGGGCAACACCATGCCGAACAGCCAAACGGCCACGGTTAACCAGGAGGCGTACGATCTCTACTTGCGCGGACGTTTTCACCTTTCGAAGGTGACACGCCCCAACCTCGAACTGGCCATCGGCTGTTTTCGCGAGGCGACCAAGATCGATCCGAAAATGGCGGTCGCATTTGCGGGCATCGGCGACGCATACGATATTCTGCCAATCACGAGCGATGCTGCGCCGCACGATGCCTTTCCGATCGCCGAGCAAGCCGCAATGGAGGCGCTGAAACTCCATGGCGGGCTTGCAGAAGCACACTGCGTGCTGGCCAGCTTGCACTTCTGGTACAACTGGGATTGGATCGCGTCGGAAGAACACTGCCGCCAGGCGCTCGCCCGCAACCCGAGCTATGCCCGAGCGCACCTGAACTATGGCCACTTGCTCTCGAATACTGGTAGGCACGACGAAGCAATCGTGGAAATCGAGCTTGCGCGCCAGCTCGATCCGTTTTCCCTGATTATCAACACCCATTGCGCGCAGTTTCGTTACCACGCTGGGCGTTACAACGAAGTGATTCCAATTCTCGCCAAGACCTTCGAGTTGGATCCGAACTTCTGGGTTGCGCATATCGTTCTTGCGAAGGCCTATCAACAGCAAGGACGGCAAGATCTGGCCGTTGCCGCAGCCGAAAAGGCGCGCCAATTCTCCAGCGGCAACACGGAGGCGCTATCACTGATGGGCTATAGCTACGGCGCTAATGGCGCCCGAGATGAAGCGGGACGCATCCTCGGCGAGTTGCAGCAGTTAGCTGCGCAGCGCTACGTTCCCCCCTACAATGTTGCGGTCGTTTATCTTGGTCTTGGGGAATATCGTCAGGCATTGGACTGGCTTGAAAAGGCCTATCAAGATCGCGATGTCCACATGGTGTTCCTTGGGGTCGAGGCGAAATGGGATCGGCTCCGAGCCGAGCCTGGCTTCCAAGATATAGCACGCCGCGTGGGCTTGGAACGTTAACAGTACCCCCTAGGACGTGCAGGAAGCTTGATTGGCGCAGACGTGATGGAATTGTTACAATGGCGCGTGGCGGCGGCAGCGATTTTTCTGCTGATGCGAACCGGGGCAACCTACCCCAAGTGAGACAACCAACCGTATGGCTCCTCGCACGCTCTTTGAAAAGATCTGGGACGCCCACGTGGTTCATGAAGAACCCGGACAACCCTCGCTGATTTACATCGACCGGCATTTGATCCACGAAGGGACTTCGCCGCAGGCGTTTGCGGGACTGAAAGCCGCGGGACGTAAGGTCCGGCGCCCGGAGCTGACGTTTGCCGTGATGGATCATTCCGTTTCGACAAAGAATCGCGAGCTGCCGGTGCTCGATGCGGACGCCCTGGGGCAGTTCGAGGCGCTGGCGCGAAATTGCAAGGAAACGGGCGTGAACCTCTTCGACATGCACAGCAAGAATCAAGGCATCGTGCATATCATCGGCCCCGAGCTGGGGATCACGCAGCCGGGACAAACGATCGTTTGCGGCGACAGCCATACTTCCACGCACGGCGCATTTGGGGCGCTGGCGTTCGGCATTGGGACCAGCGAAATCGAGCACGTGCTGGCGACGCAATGCCTTTCGCAATTCAAGTCGAAGACCGCCAAAATCGATGTGCGCGGCAAGCGGCCGCATGGCGTAACGGCGAAGGACATCATCCTGGCGATCATCGGGAAGATCGGGATCGCGGGCGGCACGGGGCTGGTCTTCGAATACACGGGTGAGGCGGTGCGCGGCCTTTCGATGGAGGGCCGGATGACCATGTGCAACATGTCCATCGAGGGCGGCGCGCGTGCGGGAATGGTTGCGCCGGATGAAACGACGTTTGCGTATATGGAAGGACGGCCTTTCGTGCCGCGCGGGAAGGAGTTTCAAGACGCTGTGGATTACTGGAAATCGCTGGCAACCGATGAGGGCGCAAAATACGACACTGTAATTACACTCGACGCACCGGACCTCGCGCCGATGGTCACGTGGGGTACGAATCCCGGGATGGTCACGAAAGTGACAGGCAGCGTTCCCGATCCAAATTCGTTTAAGGACGCCGTCGATAAAGAAGCGGCGACGCGAGCCCTCGAGTACATGGCCTTGAAGCCCGGAACGCAGATCGAGGATATTTCGCTCGACCGCGTGTTCATCGGCTCGTGCACCAATTCTCGGCTCGAGGATTTGCGGGCGGCGGCAAAGGTGGTTTCCGGGAAGCACGTCGCCAAGTCGTTGAAGCAGGCGCTGGTGGTGCCAGGATCGCGGCGCGTGAAGGCCGAGGCGGAAGCGGAAGGTCTCGACAAAGTGTTCCGCGACGCAGGCTTTGAATGGCGCGACGCGGGTTGCAGCATGTGCATCGGGATGAACGACGACGTGCTGCTCAACGGGGAGCGTTCGGCGAGCACGTCGAATCGCAATTTCGAAGGACGCCAGGGCAAGGGCGGGCGGACACATCTGGTTAGCCCGATCATGGCGGCTGCCGCGGCAATCGAAGGGCATTTCGTGGATATTCGCGAGTGGAACGGCGTGGACGGAGCGGAATAGCGTTTCACCGCCGAGACGTCGTGCCGTAAGGAAGAGAGATTCTTCGCTTCGCTCAGAATGACGAATCGAAATTAGTTTTCAACAAATTGCCGCGGCGGCGGCCCAGACTGGGACCGTTCCAGGAGCGGAATAATGGAAGCATTCGTGAAGCAGACGGGTTTGGTTGCGCCGATGGATCGCGTGAACGTCGACACGGACCAGATGGTGCCGAAGCAATTCCTGAAATTTCTGACGCGTGAAGGTTATGGGCGCGTGCTGTTTTACGACTGGCGATACCTGCGCGGCGAAAAACCAAATCCGGATTTCGTACTGAATGCCGCTCGTTACAAAGGAGCGAGCATCCTCCTCGCGCGCGCGAATTTCGGGTGCGGATCGAGCCGCGAGCACGCGCCGTGGGCTCTGCTTGACTACGGCTTCCGCGCGATTCTCGCGCCGAGCTATGCGGACATCTTCTACAACAATTGCTTCAAGAACGGCATTCTCCCCGTGACGTTGCCGAACGAACAGATGGACGAGCTTTTCAAGCGCACCGAACAGAATGAAGGCTACAAGCTGACCGTGGATCTCGAGCAGCAAGTGGTAACGGATGACAAAGGTCTGCGCTATTCATTCACCGTGGACCCGTTCCGCAGGGTTTGCCTTCTGCGCGGCCTCGACGATATCGGCCTCACGCTGCGTCACGAGCCAGACATCTCCGCTTACGAAAAGGCCAAGCTGCGATACCCGCGAATGTATGAGCCAGTTGACGTGAAATATCACCACGAGCCGCAACAAAAGAATCAATTGAGTTTACTGCCTGAGCCGTAAAGCTTTCGCATATCCTGCGGTATTTTCCTCTGAACTTTTAGCCGCTGAAGCCACGAATGTGCGGGGAAGGCGTTAACCCTGAAGGCCAAGATGTAGCGCCGTCCTTCAGGGCGGCATGCCGGGCTAAAGAGTCTGTGTGAGAAGTCGTTCGACCGACCCTCAGCGGCTGAAGCCGCGTTGTATTTGCGACACTTGCGGCACGGCTGAAGCCGTGCCCTGACAAATAACTGGCGTAATCACACAGGCTCTAAAGCCCGGCGCTACAACAGCAAATTCGTGACTTGCGAGAGAATTTGTTATTCGATCATTTTTCCGCAGCCTGTAAAGCCGCACTAAATCCCGAGCATTTATGGGGGGTTGAAACCCCGCCCTTTCGAAATACGGAGTTCAATCGTCGAGCGAAACGGCGCCGAAACGCGGCTTGCCTGCCGTGGAGGTGTAGAAGCTGAAAAGCGCGAGCGCGAAGATGAGAACGAAGACGAGGATGGTCGGCTCGGCGTACCAAGCTGACAGATGTCCCGTGATCGGATACGCGAGGAGCACGTTATTCAAGACAAGAGCCATTACCAGAGCCAGAAGACCGAAACGAATCAAAATCAGCAGCGCCAGTCCAAAAATTAGGATCGAAGCGATCGCGTTCGATACGGGGTTTTCGGCAAACAAGACCGGCAAGGTCATCAATGTGACCAGGGCCACCGCTGCCAGCCATTCCTTGCGCAGCAACAACCTGAGAAGAAAGAATATGAAGAAAAATGCCAGCGAAGCAAAAATGAAAAGCATCACGTTGAGAAGAATATCGCCGACGGTGATCCGCAAACCGTTGAATTCCACAAGATCCAGCGAGGAGGCCGGCGTCAAAGGCGTCTTGCCCATCCATTCCGCGGCGGAACGCAGCGCGCCGATCACAATCACCCAGACGGTTCCCGTGAGAGTTCCAACGAGCAAATCCCGCCCGACGACCGGATCCTTCATCTGACCTGACAGCAACCGGCTCCAGGAAATCAGCGAGTTCGGCCAGCGGCGGCGAACTTGCGGTTCGAGAGCGATGTAGAGAATCCAGACGATGCCGGCCGCAAGCAAAGCCCATCCGGTTGAGGTCTCGAGGATCGTCATCTCCTCAAGTGTGGGAATGTGGTGTGCGAACAAGAGCGCGGCCGTCCAGGCCAGCAGGAATACGGTAAGCGCCAGACGAAAAGCTCCGCGACGGTCGCCGCGCGATGAGTTCAGGTTGCGCCACGCAAGCAGGATGCCGAAGATCAGAATGGCGAAGAGGATAGTAAGCAACGTGGCGTTTTGAAGCGTATCGCTCAACGTGGACGTTTGGGCTTTCATCCGGTCTGGCGTGGTCCAGGGAGAAATGAGCTCGAAGTAGACCGGAAGCCCGCGGTAAGACGCTGCTTCGACGCGCAACCGAAGCTCCGGATGCCCGGGCCACGCACCTTCCCATGCCGCCCGCGTATCGCTGGTGACGAGAGAGGTCCAGTGGGGCGAGACGGATCGGAACGATTTCATGTCGAACCCGGCGGCTGCGAAGAGTTGCGACCAGTCCGGCGCGGGCGCCGCACCGGCGGATGAATCGAACTGAGGCGGGACGGCCTCGAACCCGACAAGGTTTCCTTTCGTGTCGAGAAATATCTGGCACATCCCGGAGATGGAATTCGGCGGATTGTCGGGCTGAACGACGGCAGGCAAATCGAAGTGAGAGTTGACCATGAACTGAGGGCTTTCGCGATACCAGAACGTAATCACAGGAGGCACGCCAGTCGCCAGATTTTGCCAACGCGACTTTGAATGGTCGTGCATCTTCACATACTCCAGATAACCTTTGAGGTTGCCGAAGCCATAGGACGTGTCGGTGGGCGGAGCGGAATACCCCAAGTGCCGCAGCGTATCGCGCGCACGCGCGGCGAGGACATCGGGCGAGTAAGGAAGCGGAACAAGGTTCGGCAAATTGATTTTGTTTGACAGCAAAGCAATCACGGCAAGGCCGGCGATCGTGAGCAAGAGACAAATCCATGCGATCGCGGGGCGCATGCCCTCCTTTTCGCCGGCCGCAGCGACCATTTCGGGCGACGGGGTCTCGCCTGCTGCTAGCGCCGCTGCAAGCGGATCGCCTCCGGGAAGTGCGGCCGCAACTTGCAGCGCCGTAGCAGGCCGCTTTGCAGGGTCTTTTTCGAGGCAGCGGAGAATCACTCGCTCGATCAGCGGGTCGATGTCGCGGACGATGGTCGAAATGCTCGAAAGCGTGTTCTTCTCTCGGAGGCGGAGTAGTTCGGGCATGGTGGCCGCTTCGAACGCTTTCTTGCCCGTGAAAATCTCGTAGAAGACGAGACCGAGGGAGTAAATGTCACTGCGTGCGGTGACTTCCGTTCCGGCAAGCTGTTCGGGGGCCATGTAGGCGGGCGTGCCCGCGCGAAGTTCTTCCGCTTCCAAATCTTCGGCAAACGCGGCAAGGCCGAAATCCGTGATCCGCACGCGGCCGCGGCCGTCGAGCATGATGTTGCCCGGCTTCAAATCGCGATGGAGCACGCCGTGCTCGTGCGCGGCGGCAAGCCCGGCGCACGTTTGCCGCGCGATTTCGAGCCCCTTGCTCTGCGGCAACTGGCCGATGCGACGGAGGAGGGAGGCAAGGTCTTCGCCGTCCACATATTCCATGCTGAGAAACACGCGGCCATCGAATTCGCCGATGTCGAACACCCGGCAGATGTTGGGGTGCGAAATCTCGCGAGCCAGCCGCACCTCCTGATGGAACCGCGCGCGGGCAGCCTCGTCTTGCGTCAGGCCAACCGGCAGGAATTTCAGAGCGACAGTCTGAGCGAGCGTTAGATCCTCGGCGCGATAGACCTCGCCCATTCCGCCCTTTCCGAGCAGCGCTACGATGCGATAGCGGCCGGCGACCGTCGCTCCGGCGATGAATTGACCCTGCTGGTCACGGCGCGAAGAGGACGGATGGCCGCTCGATACGAGAGTCTTTTTGGTGCGCTGTTCGGGCGATGTTAGGGGCATGCCCGGCGAGGAGCCAATATGAGTTACGGTAGGCGTGGAGGAGATATCGACGGGCGTGCCGCAGGATGGGCAAAACGTCGCATTCTTCGGCAATTCGCCGCCGCACGAAAAGCATTTCATATTGGCTGCATAGTCTACATCAGGATGGCAACAGTTAACGCCACGACGCGCGCGCCGGCCAAAGCGCCCGACGCGTGGCTAGGGCTGAATACCAGCGAGCGTGACCGTCGCGAGAAAAAGACGTTTGAGTCCGAGGGCGCGACCCGTGGGATCGTACCATTCGGAAAGGGTGTGCGAGCCCCCACCCGTGCCTCCGCCGCCGAGAGCAATCGCCGGAATGCCCATCGAAAGCGGAATATTTGCGTCCGTGGACGAGCTCTCGATGCGGGAGCGGTTACCAAGGAAACGATCGACGTTGCGGATCACATCGAGAAGAGTGGAGTCATCGGGAAGTTTTCCCGCGGGCCTCGCGCCGAGAGAGCTGAACGTGATACCGAGCACATCGCCAGACGGGTTCATCGCGGACATTTCATCGCGCACGCCGGATTGCATCGCGTCGCGCAACGCGGATTCCAGGCGGCTGAGTTCTGCGTCGTTTTCCGAGCGAAGATCGACTTTCACATCGGCGCGCGAGGGAATGGAGTTGATGGACGTGCCGCCGTCGATGAGACCGAAATTGAACGAAGTACGCGGAGAATCGGGAACTCGAATAGCAGAAAATTTTACGATGCCTCGGGCGATGGCCGTAATCGGGTTGGGCTCGCCGAAATCGGACCAGCTATGTCCGCCCGGACCCGTGACGGTAACCTCAAAACGACGCGAAGCAATTCCTTGCGTGGTGATGTGGTCGGTGGAAGCTCCGTCCACGGCGATTACGGCGGTGAGACGCGAGCCGTACGCATCCATCAGCTCGCGCATGCCGCGAAGATTGCCTTCGCCCTCTTCGCCAACGTCGCCGGCGAGAACGATGGTGAGCTTGGTGCGGATGCGCGATTCGGCGAGCGCGCGAGCGAGACCGACCAGCGCGGCGAGGCCGGTGCCGTTATCGGAAATTCCGGGCGCCTGCAGATGGTCGCCATCGCGCTTCACCTGCACGTCCGTGCCGGCAGGAAACACAGTGTCGAGGTGAGCGACCAGAAGCACGACATCCTTTGTATCCGATCCAGGACGCTCGCCAATCACGTCGCCAACTTTGTCCGCGCGAACTTTGAGGCCGCTCAATTCAAAAAGATGGGCCAGGAGCGCACCGCGACGGGCCTCATTTGACTCCGGCGCGGGAATCTCGGTGAGCCGAATCTGCTGCTGCGTGATCCAATCGGAATTCTTGGCGATCCAGTCAAGCGCGCGGGCGCAATGGGGATCGCGCGCGATTTTTTCAATGGAGTCTTCCGTGGCACGAGCCTGAAGTGTGGCCATCAACAAAAAGATACAGCAGATAGGGGCAAGTTTCACGAGATTCGTATGCGATTTTAACAGCGGGACGCGAAGCCATGCAAGATGCGGGCGAAGCGGGCTCCGAGCCCGATGGCAGAGCCTAAACCTTGAGTAGCATATGCATGGCGCGCCCTCGTTAGGCGGGCTGAATCGTACACTCCGCCCTTCTTCGATGGCCCGAGAACCGCCGTCAGACCAGCGCCCGCCCGCCATCCACCACCAGCGTCTGCCCGGTGATAAAATCCGCCGTCGTCAGGTACGCCACGGCTTCCGCGATGTCATCGCCAGTCCCGGTGCGATGCAGCGGCACGCGACGAATATAATCTTCATCGGGCAGTTCATCCGCAAATTGAATCGTGCCGGGCGCTACGCTGTTGACCAGAATTTCCGGCGCCAGCGCGCGGGCCAGGCAGCGCGTCAGCATGATCACTCCCGCCTTCGACACGCAATAATGCATATACTTCGGCCACGCCAGAATTCCGCCCAGCGACGAGAGATTAATGATTCGCCCGCGGCCTTGCCGCTTCATTATCGGCGCAGCCGCCTGCGCGCAAAGAAATTGCGATTTCAAATTGACGTCCATCATCCGGTCCCACTGCCCTTCGGTCAGCTCGTCAAATTTTGCTGGGGAAAACGCGCCCGCATTATTCACCAGTATGTCCACGCGTCCGAACTCCGATTCCGCCGCGCGAAACAGCTTCTGCACGTCTTCGCGGTGCGACACATCGCCTTGAACCGCGAGCGCGCGCCCGCCACGCACCTGAATTTCGCCGGCCAATGTCTCAGCCTCGGACTTCGACGTGGCGTAATTCACCACCACGTCTGCACCGTCCGCCGCCAGCCGCAGCGCGATGCTCCGCCCAATGCGCTTCGCGGCTCCCGTCACCACCGCCGCCTGCCCCTCGAGTTGCTTTTCGGGCATCAACTACCTCCCACCGCAGCGCCGCAACCCAAATGAAACCGGCTCGGACGCCCGCACTCCAGGCGAACCAGCTTCTGAATAATGCATCCCGTTATGTATTTTGGGAAAGTAATACTAAACAGCGGACGCTTCTTTCAACGGATTCGCCACGCGAACCCCACTGTAGGTCCGGCCGCCCGCAAAATCCCCGGAATACAAAATCGAAGCTTCGCCGCATGCAGCCAACCTGAACCTTGGATTCGTTTCCGTGCTCCGGGCTGTATTCTTTTCGCTCCTGTGCTAGCTTGGCACGGTTGGCTTGGCATCGAAACATCTCGGAGGATGAATGAAGATTGATTTGCTGGCGATTGCGGCGCATCCGGACGACGTCGAGCTCACCTCCGGCGGCACGCTGCTGAAAATGGCAGACGCCGGCTATCGCACAGGAATCATGGACCTCACACGAGGCGAAACCGGTACGCGCGGCACGCCGGAAACTCGACTGAAAGAAGCCGCGCACGCTGGCGAAATCCTCGGCGTCAGCGTCCGCCGCAACATGAAACTGCCGGACGCACGGCTGCGGGTGTGCGACGAATACAAAGTCGCGATCGCCGAAGCAATCCGCGAGCTCGAGCCCCACACGGTAATCCTTCCCTATTGGGAGGGCCGGCATCCGGACCATTACACCGCAGCAACGCTCGGCTACGAGGCCTGCTTCATCGCTGGACTAAAAGCCTACCCCATGTCGGGCGACGCATTCCGGCCATTCAAGATTCTTTACGCCGCCGCCTACGCCGACGTCGTGCCGACAATCGCGGTGGACATCACGAAATATTACGACCGGCGCCGGGAAGCCATTCTTGCCTACGAGTCGCAATTCAAGCCGCCGAAAAAAGAGCCGCCATCCGCGGTGGCTCTGCCGCTCGACGAACTCGAAGAGCGCATGAGTCTTCAGGCGAGACACTACGGCAGCTTGATAGGAGTAAAATACGCCGAGGGCTACGTCGTGAAGGAAGTGATGCAAGTCGACGACATCGTCAAGTTTCCGGTGAGGTCGATCTAGCGTGGCGTCCCGGAACTACGCCGTACAAGCAGGGCGCAGCAAAGCGGCCGTACAATGAGTTGCGCGGCCGGACTTATTGAGCTTATTTCCGACGGGACACTAGCGGCTATTTCAGTTTTCTATTTTCTGTCCCAAGGTTCGATGCGATGAAACTCGAGACAATCATCACGATCGCAATAATCGCCACAGCCGCATTCGTATTTGCACCGCGCGCGCACGCGCAAGCGCAGCAAACGAGTTCCCCATCGACGAAGGCGACGCTATCGCAAACGCGCCAATCGAATTCAGCCGACGCGCATTCCTATCAATTCGATGTCGCGGCGACCAAGCAGTGGGTAGACACGAAGGTCGATTTGCGCGCGGACGAAAAACTCACGTTCGCCGCGACGGGAACCATCACGTACCCGGCTGCCGATCCCTCCAAACCCCAGGCGCAATCCTTCGGCCCCGATGGGCTGGCCCGTGGATGGAAGGATTTAATTCACGAGTACGCGGTTCCCGATGCGGGTCACGGCGCGTTGATCGCGCGTCTGGGTTCGACGGACGCGGCGCAGCCATTCTTGATTGGTGCAAGCAAGGAATTCGAAGCGCCCGTGGCCGGCCGGCTCTTTCTAGGAATCAACCAGAGCTACAACGACGCATCAAGCGCGCAAGGAGGCTTTCACGTCAGGATCGAAGTGCTTGCCGCGGGATCGAGCACTGCCGCGGCGGTCGCTATCGGCGGTCCGCCGGAATCGCCGATTCCTGCGATCACGCCGGCGCTGCTCCAGGAAATCCCGCGGCGCGTTTCCGATCCCCAGGGCAAGCCCGGCGACATGGTCAACGGGCTTCTCGTCGGCACGCAGGAACAGGTACTTGGCGCATTCGCCGCCGCAGGCTGGGTGCAAGTAGATAAATCGGTGGAGAGCACGATGCTCGCCGGCGCGCTCGCCACCTTCTCGATGAAAGACTACTTGACCATGCCGATGAGCACTCTCTTCCTCTTCAATCGCTCGCAGGACTACGGCTTCGCGCACGCCGAGCCCGTCCGTGTGGTGATGACGCGAAATCACCTGCGCGTGTGGAAGTCCCCCTACAGCATCGAAGGACGCCCGCTATGGTGCGTAGCCGCCACGCACGACATCGGTTTCGAGCGCGACCAACGCACGAAAAATGGGATCACGCACAAGATCGATCCGGCAATCGACGGCGAGCGCGAGTACGTCAACGACACGCTCTCGGCGACCGGCCTGGTCGTGCAACGCACGCACGTCACCCCGCCAAATCCTCTGACTACCGCGAACACGGCTACCGGCGGCAGTTTCCACTCCGATGGCCGCATTCTCGTTCTCGTGCTGAAAAACCAATCGAGCGGGACTAAGTAGAGGAGAAAGCGCGGCGCGACCCAAAAGACCGTTCTTTTGCGCGATTTTACAGGGCCGTTGCTAGAAGTCGTCCGATTCCTGCGTGTAGGTAAATCCTGGCAGAGTGCTCTGGGTAGCGTGCCGGTCGACTTTGATTCTGATGGCGCGTTCGGTCTCGGCGCCAGCTTTCCGCAGGAGGGCGTAAGTAGCCAGAGCCTCGTTGTAAAGCTTCGTAACGAGATAGGATTCGCCGGAGTCGTCTTTTTTCCAGACCTGGCCGACCTGAATCGTGCGCGAGGGCATAGCACGACTTTAGACAGGTTCAGTTGGAGCGTCAATACGCTTGCCCGCCTCTGCTTCGCAGAAGAAAACCCCGGAATGCGGCGCCCCCGGCCAGACCGGCCGCGTGGCGGCCACGCCATACAGCGTGGCAGTCCGTTCTTTTGCCCGATGTAACTGTCAGTCGGGGACGCCCCGACTGCGACGTCTCGCCAAACCTTTACGCGACGAGTGGCCTGAGAGACGGCGACGGAGATACCTTTCCGCGGGCTGCCAAAAGAAACTATTTTGCGAGATCGCTCATCATAGGACTATAAGTTCGGACTATTAAGTTCAGCGGTTGGGCGTGCGACACCTGGGAAAACGCCCGCAGGTGTATAATCCGGGCAGAGGCGTGCGGAGGGACCCATGAAAAAAGCTTTGGGGATGCAGTTCGTGGCTGGAATCACGGCCGCGCTTTTAATAAATCCGGCTCTTTTCGGCGCCGTTCCGCAGCAAAGCCAGGATACAAAGCCCGCGGCTCAATCGCAGCCGAACGATGGGCCGCTCCCGGACCAGACCGCGGCCAACGTGAAGCCCGGCAGCGAAGCGGACGTCAATGCGATCGGCAACCGCAACGTTGGCAAGGGTCTCGATTTTTATTCATTGCAGAAAGAGATCGCGATGGGCAAGCAGATGGCGCAGGAAGTCGACAAGAGCGCTCACTTCATCAATGACCCCGTGGTCGTCGAGTACGTCAACCGCGTAGGACAAAACCTGGTTCGGAATTCCGACGCCAAAGTTCCCTTCACGATCAAAGTGATCGATTCCGATCAGGTGAATGCGTTTGCGCTGCCCGGCGGATTTTTCTACGTGAACAGCGGCGTGATCCTGCACGCAGACTCCGAATCGGAAATGGCGGGCGTTATGGCCCACGAAATCGCGCACGTCTGCGCGCGCCACGGCACCAAGACCGCCACCAAGGGCGACATCACGCAGCTCGCCATGATCCCAGCCATGATCTTCATTCCGTATAGCTGGGCCGGCTACGCGATGTATCAGGGCTTGAATCTCGCGATCCCGCTGACATTCTTGAAGTTCACGCGCGACCAGGAGCGCGAAGCGGATTATCTCGGCACGCAGTACATGTGGAAGGCCGGTTACGATCCGAACTCTTTCGTGGCGTTCTTCGAAAAAGTGGAAGCCATCGAGAAGAAGCAGCCGGGGACGATTCCGAAAGTATTCTCGACGCATCCCCCAACGCCCGATCGCATCGAAGCCGTGCAAAAGGAAATCGCCACGATTCTTCCGGCTCGCGATGAATACATCGAATCAACGTCCGAATTCGACCTCGTCAAAAAGCGCCTGCAAATGATCGAGTCGAATCAAAAAGTGAAGGACGGCGGGCCCAACAAGCCGACGCTGCGTCACAAGACGAATCACAAGACAACGACGACTGGAACCGATACGAGTGACGACGACAGCGATCGGCCAACTCTGAAGAAGCGCCCGGACGATCAGCAGCCCTGAACGTCCGGTCTACAGTCGACAGTTAATGGTTGAGAGCTAAAAGACTGGGTCTCCGGGGGCATTCGGTTGCACATCGGATGCCCCTTTTTTTGTCGCGAAGGTTGTTTCCTTTCGCCTCGTCATTTTGGGCCGACTTCAGGATCGAAGCGCGCCTTTTCGCACCATGGTTGTGGACGGGAATCTCTCTTTAGTTCAGGTTGTCGTTCCGGACGAAATGAGGAACCTGCCGTTTTGTTTCCTTGCTTTGCCTGGGAATCCCCGCGGGGTCTGCCGGCGATCAGCGCGCGTGAACTTCGGCGACGCCCATTCGCTTTAATCCTTCCGCGTAATACTTGCGGTAGAGAATGTCCCATTCTTCGCTGCCTTCGAGAATTTCCTTCTTCTGCGAAGCGATCTTGGCGCGAACTTCGGTGTCCACCTGCTCTTCGATTTTCAGCAGCGACGTAATTATGGTGACGACTTCCTGTCGGATGGTGTCGCGATCTTCGACGAAATCCACGGCGGGATTAGACACGAGAAAATCGATGATTCGGTGAGAGAGTCGGACGGTTTTTTCGCGGCTCAGACGCATATTAGCGGAGAATGAGTTTCCTTTCGCGGGCGAGCTGTCCTTTCACTTTCTTGAACATGTCCTGATACGACACGCCGGTGCGCTTCATTTCGTCCGAGTAACGCGCCAGAATCTCGCGCACTTCCTCGTTGATGCGATCCTCAATAGTCACTTCATCGGCCATTACCTGCCGGACCTGTTGCGTCAACGCTTCGATGTCCTTCGTTTCGACCATCTTGCCGGCCACCAGCCGCTTGACGATTTCTTTCGCCATGTAGCCGACGTAATCGCGAGACAGTAGCATTCCGTTAGGCTCCGCAAGCTGTCAAGAACATTTCAGTCTAACGGTTGCTCGCAAACAGTGTCAAGGCAAGCCCTGCGCTTGAAATTGGGAATCTTCCTCCGGATCTCCTTCCCTGAAGGCTGTTCTTTAATGAGGAAGAGGACCTCAGCCTTAAGTCTTACATTTCAGAAATTTACCAAAATATTCCTGAACGTGCTTCCAATACCTTTCGGAATCCGAGCTCGCGGTTGGGATAAAAAGAAGCTTTGGATTTTTCTTGTTCGAGAGCCGGATGATCTCTCGATCGATCGGAGCAGTTCCCCTGGTCCTTATATTCCCGCCGCCGACCGCCACGATCGCTTTTGGCATCCGATCATGTTACGGCAAATGTAGCGATCCGAACCCGCTGAAATCCGAGCAGGCGAAAACCCATCCGCGACCGCGTTCCCAGTTCGCGCTCCGGGACGCATGTCGTTAGCAAATTAAAATGTCCGGTTTTTGTAGCAAGTGATCTGTCCGGTTTAGGTTAATCATTCGCCGCCGCTGTGGCTGTGGGAAAGTGGGAATCCCGCCGGTGTTGCGGGATTTCCAAGCG